>JAFQQF010000009.1 GCA_017411385.1 Ruminococcus sp. | reverse complement strand
GGTCTATTCCCCATTTTTTAGCAATCCATCTGCCGTAAAAAATGTATGCTAAAAGCAACACGGCAATGGATATAAGCATAATGGTTATACCGTTCATAATGTCCTCCTTAAACTGAAAATTTCAAAGGATTCGGATCAATTTTATTATAATACTTATTATTTCTCTATGCAATATTTTTGTTTTTCATTGATTACAGCGGTGCATATTTTGATTTATATTGTATAGTAAAAAATTGTATGTTATAATCAATTAAACACCTTTTCTGAGAGAGAAAGTAGGCATCTTATGAATAATTTGGTTTCTTTATCAAGCTTATTTGTAAATAAAATCTTTAGAATTCCTGATTACCAGCGTGGTTATGCTTGGCAGATATCACAACTTACCGATTTTTGGGAAGACTTGAAAAATCTTACCGACAACAGATACCACTATACAGGCATGCTGTCTCTTAAAAAATTGAAGCCACAAGAATACGAAAGCTGGACAGAAGAAAAATGGCTTATGGAGGTAGATCCTTCCATCGAAGCTTATCATATCGTTGATGGACAGCAAAGATTAACAACTTTCATCATCCTTGTTAACGCTGTAATAAGCAAAGCAATTAGTGAAAAAATCGAATATCTTAACAACAGCAGTCTTGAGGACATCAAAACAAAATATATAGTCGAATATCAAAAACCTCACAAAATATTAAAAGCATATAAATTCGGTTATGAAAAAGATAATCCCAGCTTTCAGTTTTTAAGGTATTCTATCTTAGGAGAAGAGTCCCCAAGCGCATTACAAGAAACCTTTTATACTCTTAACCTTGAACAAGCAAAATGTTTTTTTGATAACAAAGTTGCAGAATTATACAAAGTCGGTGGAGTGAAAGCATTAGAGGTTCTTTTTAGTAAACTTGTGAACAAATTACAGTTTAATATCCACAACATTGATGATGACTTTGATGTTTTTGTAGCTTTTGAAACTATGAATAATCGAGGCAAATCTCTGTCAAATCTTGAAATTCTTAAAAATAGACTTATTTATTTGACCACTATTTTCCCTGAAGATGTTCTCGATATCAATGAGAAACAACAAATGCGATTTAACATTAATGATACATGGAGAGAAATTTATTATCAGTTAGGACGAAATAAAAAACATCCCCTTAACGATGATGAATATCTAAAAAACCATTGGATTATCTACTTTGCTTATTCGAGAAACAAAGGCGACGATTATATAAACTTCTTATTAAACAGAATGTTTACAGCTAATTCTGTATATGGTATTAAAAGTGGTTTCGACTTTGATACACAACCCTATGATGATACCTATTCTGACGATAATCTAACGTCGGATTATGTTGATGATGCCTTTGATGATATCTTATATCCAAATGAAATTACTAATTATATAAAAAGCATAAAAGATATTGCAAAGCACTGGTACGATTCATATTTCCCTTATGAAAGCTCCACTTTAAGTGAAGAAGAAAAAATATGGATAGACAGGCTTAATCGTATTGGTATAGGTTATTTCCGCCCCCTTGTAACGGTAGTTTTAAGCAAACGTCAAACCACTACTATCACAGAGAGAATTGAATTATTCAAAGCAATAGAACGTTTTATTTTCATCTTATTCAGACTGGGTAATATCAACTACTCTTATCACAGCAGTGAATTTTATAAAGCTGCCAGAAACATTTACCTTAACAGCGTAAATATTTCAGAAGTAACTGACACCCTGAATAAATACTCTACTGAAGATACTGAATATGCTATTAAGCAATTTGCAGCTCGCATTAAGAAACGTTTTGATTCAGGAGACGGTTATTACGGTTGGAACGCTATTAAATATTTCTTATACGAATACGAATTCAGCCTTGCCGAGAGAAACGGAATAACAAAAATCAGTTGGGAACTGTTTTCTAAATCAGAACGAGATAAAGTTTCCGTAGAACATATACTTCCACAGGATTCCTCTAAAGAATATTGGCAAACACATTTTCACGATTATCTCCCTGATAGAGTCAAAGTATTATCCGGTGCTTTAGGAAACCTGTTGCCTTTAAGACAGAGTGTTAACTCATCCTTGCAAAACGACAGTTTTGACGATAAAAAGCACCCAACGAACTCTGGACGTAGTGGTTACGAAAATGGCTCTCATTCAGAAATAGAAGTTTCTAAAATCGATATATGGAATGCCAAAGCTATTTACAATCGTTCTGTTCATTTGCTAAAATTCATGCAAGCCCGTTGGAATTTCATATTACCTGATGAAGCTTTCAACGAATTAGTTTTCATTAGTTTTGTCAGCGAAGACGAGTAAACACTTCTTGACTAAATCCCAAATCTAAGCTAACATACAAACGAAAAAAAACTCCCTGAGGGTGGGCATGTGAAAATGCTCGGTTACCTCAGGGAGTTTTGATTTGATATTTATTTACTTTACTATTTCGTATTGCCAATCGATGATACCGCCGAACTCTTTTACGTTGGTATAACCGAGGTTTGCGAGCTCCTCGGAGGCAATTTTACTTCGTCTTCCGCTTCGGCAATAGACGAGGATAAGGGCATCTTTGTCGGATAGCTCCTGCTCTGCACGACTTGCAATTTCGTATTCGGGGATGAGGATGGCACCCTCGATGTGACCGCTTGCAAATTCCTCGTCAGTTCTGGCATCGATGAGAATATACTCCACACCGCTTTCCATAATCTCTTTCGCCTCTACCTGAGTTATCTGTTCATAGCCGAGAGTGTTGGTAGTTGTATCCTTGTTGGTGTTAACATTGCCACTGTCGCTCTGACAGGCAGTAAATCCAAATGTGCAAAGTGAAATCAAAAGCATTATAATCAATCCTTTTAGTTTTTTCATAGTATTCGCTCCTTTAGAATATTATATCAGCTTTTAGAGGAAATCACAATCACTATTTTTGAAGCTCCCAACGGATTACTGTATTAATTCATTTGCATTTTAGGCGGACTATGATATAATTATTATTGACGCAAATCTACTGTTAAATAAAGCTTTAAGCAGGAGGATTACCATGAATTTTGATGTTGTAATTATAGGCGCAGGCCCCGGCGGTATCTTCGCCGCCTACGAGCTTATGAAGCTTAAGCCTGAGCTTAAGGTTGCCGTATTTGAGGCAGGCCACGCCCTTGACAAACGCCGTTGTCCCATTGACGGCGACAAAGTAAAATCCTGTATCGGTTGCAAAAGCTGTTCTATTATGAGCGGGTTTGGCGGTGCAGGCGCATTTTCCGACGGTAAGTATAATATTACCAACGATTTTGGCGGCACTTTGTATGAGTACATCGGCAAAAAGCATGCCTTAGAACTGATGCATTATGTTGACGAAATCAATATGAAATTTGGCGGAGAGGGCTGCAAGCTTTACTCCACCGCAGGCACTCGTTTCAAGACCTTGTGCATTCAGCACGATCTGCATTTGCTTGACGCATCTGTCCGTCACCTCGGTACAGACATCAACTATGTAGTTCTTGAAAACCTTTACAATGAGCTTAAAGACAAGGTAACCTTCTTCTTTGATACTCCTGTAAAAACCATTAAGATTATCCCCGGAGGATATGAGGTAAGGGTTAAGGACAACGCATACTCCTGCAAGAAATGTATTATTTCTGTTGGTCGAAGCGGTAGCAAGTGGATGGAAAAGATTTGCAAGGAGCTCAGCATCCCCACCGAATCCAACCGAGTTGACCTTGGTGTCCGTGTGGAGCTTCCCGCTACTGTGTTTGCACATCTTACTGACGAACTCTATGAAAGCAAGATTGTTTACCGAACCGAAAAGTACGGCGACAAGGTCCGCACTTTCTGCATGAATCCCAAGGGTGCTGTTGTTAACGAAAACACCAACGGTATCATCACAGTTAACGGCCACAGCTACGAAGACCCTGCAATGCAGACGGACAACACTAACTTCGCTTTGCTTGTTTCTCAGCATTTCTCAGAGCCCTTCAAGGATTCCAACGACTACGGTGAATCCATTGCCCGCCTTTCAAACATGTTGGGCGGTGGAGTTATTGTTCAGCGATTCGGTGACCTTATCCGAGGACGCCGCTCAACCGTGGGCCGTATGGAAGACGCCTTCATCACCCCCACCTTACAGGCAACTCCGGGTGACTTAAGCTTGGTTCTTCCCAAGCGAATCCTTGACGGTATCATCGATATGATTTATGCGCTTGACAAGGTGGCACCCGGTACAGCAAACGATGACACTTTGCTCTACGGTGTAGAGGTTAAGTTCTACAATATGGAAGTTGAGGTTAACAAACAGCTTGAAAGCTGTTATCCCGGTCTTTACATTATCGGCGACGGTAGCGGTATTACCCACTCACTTTCTCACGCATCTGCAAGCGGTGTTCACGTAGCACGAAATATTGCAAAGTAATTCTCAGATAAAGGAGTTTCAGATATATGAATTTTTTAGAAGAAAGAATTATGAAAGACGGCATTGTAAAGCACGGCAACGTGCTTAAGGTGGACAGCTTCCTGAATCATCAGATGGACATTGCCCTGTTGGAAGAAATCGGACTCGAATTCAAACGCCGCTTTGCTGACAAAAAAGTTACCAAAGTTCTCACTATCGAGGCATCAGGTATTGCTATCGCCGCTTTTGTGGCAAAAGAATTCGGTGTACCTATGGTTTTCGCAAAGAAATCCAAATCCATCAACATCGACGGCGATATGTATATAGCCGAGGTCGAGTCTTTCACACATAAAAACAAGAACCGTGTTATCGTTTCCAAAAAGTTCCTCAGCGAAGGAGAGCACGTTCTGATTATCGACGACTTCCTTGCAAACGGCTGTGCATTACAAGGACTTATCTCCATCACAGAGTCCGCAGGTGCAATTGTTGAGGGTTGCGGTATAGCAATCGAAAAAGGCTTCCAGTACGGCGGTCGAGCAATCCGCAATATGGGCTACCACGTTGAATCCATTGCAATCGTAGATGCTATGGACGCAGAAAGCGGTACAATCACTTTCCGCGAGCAAGACTAATAAATACAGAATAAAAAACAACACCCTGAGAACGAGCCAATAAATGCTCAGCTTCTCAGGGTGTTTTGTTGCTGTGCTATGAATTTGTAGTGTTGTCTTTTATTACTTGTTCATTTTCTCCAAGTCGTTTTTGCGGATTTCCACACGTCTTACTTTACCTGAAATAGTCTTGGGAAGCTCCTGAACAAACTCCACGATTCTGGGGTATTTGTAAGGTGCGGTATGTGTTTTAACATACTCCTGAATTTCCTTCTTGAGCTCATCAGAGCCCTCTTTGCCCTTAACGAGAACGATGGTTGCTTTTACAATCTGACCGCGAACCTCGTCGGGAACAGGTGTGATTGCACACTCCAGAACATAGGGAAGCTCCATGATAACACTTTCGATTTCGAAGGGACCGATACGGTATCCTGATGACTTGATAACATCATCAATACGACCTACGTACCAGAGGTAACCATCCTCATCCATAGTAGCCTGATCGCCTGTGTGATAGTAGCCGTCATGCCATACTTCGTTTGTCTTTTCTTCATCCAAATAATAGCCGATGAAAAGTCCGCAGGGAGCCCCATCCTTTGTACGGATGCAGATTTCGCCTGTATCACCTGTCTTGCACTCGTTGCCGTCAGGGTCAAGAATAACAACATCATAAAGGGGGCTTGGTTTACCCATAGAACCGATTCTGGGAGTAGAACCAACGAAGTTTGCAATAGACAGCGTGGTTTCTGTCTGTCCGAAGCCTTCCATAATTGTAAGTCCTGTTGCCTTCTTAAACTGGTTGAACACCTCAGGATTCAAAGCCTCGCCTGCAGTTGTCGCATACTCAATGGAAGAAAGGTCGTACTTTGAAAGGTCTTCTTTAATAAAGAAGCGATACATTGTGGGCGGTGCACAGAATGTTGTAATATTATATTTAGCAAACATCGGAAGGATGTCTTCTGAATGGAATCTGTCAAAGTCATAAGTGAAGGTTGCCGCCTCACAAAGCCACTGGCCGTAGAGCTTACCCCAGAGAGCTTTACCCCAGCCTGTGTCGGAGATTGTGAAGTGCAGACCATTGGGGTTAACATTATGCCAATGCTTTGCTGTAGGATAATGTCCCAAAGCATATTTATAGGAATGGGTTGCAATACGGGGATAACCTGTAGTGCCCGAAGTAAAGAGCATAAGCATGGGGTCATCACCGCAAGGAGTGTTTTCATTACGGAAGTAGTGAGTGCTGAAACGCTCCATTTCAACATTGAAGTCGTTCCATCCCTCTTTCTCGCCGCCTACAAGCACCTTAATCATACCGGGGAACTCACGGGCAGCCTTCTCTGCTTCTGCGGATACATCTCCGTCAGCAGTACAAACAATGGCTTTTACCTTTGCGGCTTTGTATCTGTAGGTGAAATCGTGCTCAACAAGCTGATTTGTTGCAGGGATAGCGATAGCACCAATCTTGTGAAGTGCCAGCATACAGAACCAGAACTGATAATGACGCTTTAAAACAAGCATAACCGTGTCGCCTTTTTTGATACCAAGGGATTCAAAATAGTTAGCGGTCTTTGCTGAGTATTTCTTCATATCGCTGAATGTAAATCTGCGGTCACTCTTATCGTTTGCCACCCACATCATTGCAAGCTTATCGGGAGTCTTCTGAGCGATAGCATCAACGCAATCAAATGCAAAGTTGAATTTATCGGCATTTTTGAAGCGGATACCTGAGAACACACCGTTTTCATCATATTCAGACTCAACAAAATTATCGGCAACTGTTGTTGTGGGAGCTTCCTTAATTGCCATTTTAGGTGCAACATAAGGAACTTCAGGGTATTCCTCGCTTACTCTGCCATCCTGAGGATTAAGTACAACCGCGTGGAACTCACAGCCCCCTTCGCTGACTGCAATCATACCGTGAGGGATTGTACTGTTATAGAAAATAGAATCGCCTTCGTGAAGCACGTCTATGTGATTGCCAACCTGAACCTTGAGTGAACCCTTTACGATTACGTCAAACTCCTGTCCTTTGTGGGAGCTGAGCTTGATGGGAGCGTTCTGTTCCTCGGGAATATAGGGAAATTTTACAAGGAAAGGCTCGGCAAGCTTTTCTTTGAACTTTGGAGCCAAGTTGTTGTACTCAACACCGTGCTTTTTGAGAATTTTAAGACCCTCGCCCTTTCTTGTAATAGCAAAAGACTTAAGGGTTGTGCTGGTACCTTCCAACAGGTCAACAACCTCGACTCCGCAAGCCTTGGCACACTTATAAATAAATGTAAAGCTAAAGTCGGTTTCGCCTTCCTCAAGCACCTTATAATCTTCAACTGATACACCTGTAAGCTTTGCAAGCTCTTCCTGTGTATAGCCTTTTGCTTCGCGCAGGCCTTTGATTCTGCCTGCAACCTCTTTCAAACTGTAATCCATTTTTGCTGTCCCCTTTCATACTGACATATTCTTATGGTTACGAATTTGAATAAAACAAAAAAACCCGTCTCAAAAGAAATTCTTTGAGACGAGTTATTAAACCCGCGGTACCACTCAAATTACGGAAAATACTTTCCGTCACTTACCGAGCTCTAACAAGCCCTTTGCTTTTACGCAGCAATACGGAAGGAATCTACTGGCTTTCGCTTTCGGTCCTCCGACTCAGAAGTGATAAGTCCTTGGAACATTTTACTATTGCCTCGCACCACCCGACAACTCTCTGTAAAGCTAAACATCCCGACCGTCTTCATCATAGTCGTTATTTGTGATATTCAAATTTGTTAATTATATTATTACAACACATTTAAAATGTCAATACTTTTTTGAAAATTTTTCTGAAAATTTTTAATCTCCGCTTTCTCCAAAAAGCCCTATCACCTTCCATTAAACATCTTTAGCTTATTTTCATTCTTTTGAACAAAGCTATCAACAAAAATCTTTTAATACACATTATTCGCATTTGACCACAATTAGGTACACAATTTTCAAAAAAGTGGCACTTTTTCACCACATAGAGTGTCATTCATTAACAGTAATTTATTCAACTATCGCTACTAAGTGTCATTTTGTGTTGCTCATTCTTAAATCTTAAACTCAAAAGATTTAACATATACTATTTGCAAATATTGCTCAAGTACGCAATATTATCGGCAGGCCTGCATAATTCGGATGTGCAGCAATAAAGTCCATATACTCAAAAAAGTCGGGATGCCAATTTTTATCCAACACCAAACACCTACCCTTAATTTCACGGTTCACTTATTGTCTGTGACTCCTTATGGCTGAGCTTACAAACTGTGCTGTGCCCGAGCCGTGTTTATCTATGTTTTCTTTGAATCTATCATCGGAAACATACATAGCACCTAAGCCTTTTAGAATTTCATCTGTGCAGGTGTAGTAGTGCTCGGTGATGTACTCTTGCAATTCTTTGACGAGTGCCTGAGCTTTATCCGAGTCGGGAGTGTTGCCTTGTGATTTACACTCTGCAAATTTTTTGAAAATCGCATCTAAACCTGATGCAGCATTGCAAAAATCCTCTTCAGTGTAGCTTTCGGTTTTAGCTTCGTATTCTTTGGAGGCTTCGGTGTGTCCCCATTTTTCTTTTGCCTGCGTTTCGTAAGTTTTGCGTAAGCTTTCAAACTCTGTGTTATCAAATACAACCATAATGTTTTGTCCTTTCTCGGCAAGGTCAATGGCATCTATAAGCCTCTGGAGGCGCTCTTTTTTAAGAGTAAGAAGCTTTTTCTGTGCCGTTAAAGCCTGCCTTTTGTCGTAATTCTCGGAGGATAGAATCTCTGAAATTTTCTGCAATGGGAAGTCAAGCTCACGATAGAAAAGTATCTCCTGCATTCGCTCTAAAGACGTTTCGTCGTAGTAGCGGTAGCCGTTTTGCTCATCTACAAAAGAAGGCTTTAAGAGCCCTATTTCATCATAATAATGCAAGGTACGCACACTTACCGAGCAAAGCCTTGCAAACTCACTTACATACATTTTCATCAAATCACCTCTGAAGCAAAGTATAGACTATAACGAAGCGTCAGAGTCAAGCTTTTATTCAATATTTTTTGCTATTTCTTTATAGGCAAAAGCATTCTGGTCTGCTTTTTGTATTCGGCAAAGCCTTCTTTGTGTGACTGTCTGCCATCTGCCATAGGGATGCTGACAGAAAAGAAAAGCACAGTATTTGCCACGGCACCTGCACAGAGGTAGAAGGCTTCGGGTGCTGTGCAGACTACTGCCAGAGCTACTCCCCACCACATCAGAATCTCGCCCAAATAATTGGGATGTCGGGAGTACTTCCAGAGCCCTGTGCGGATGAACTTTGTAGTTCTGTTGTGCTGATATTTATGCATCTCAATATCGGCAATGCCCTGCATAGTAGCCGAAGCTACTGAAAGGCAAAGGAAGAAAATGCTTCCCGCGTTTGCAGTCAGACCTTCTCTGAGTGCATACACAGCAGGCAGGATACAGCCGTACACCACAAGGGTGGGTACCATATGTATTCCCACAAAATTGATTATGGGATAGAACACCCCTGTTTGCTCATGGAGCATTGTGTACCGCCAATCCTGATGAGTTAAGTTACCAAAGGTATAAGCCCAGTTTGCGGTCAGGCGTATACCCCAGAAGCTTACTGCAAATATAAGCATCACGCCCAAAAAGTTAAGGTCCTTGCCCACAGCAAAGGCTATAAGAATTACAGGAGGCTGAACGCTCCAATAAGGGTCGTACACCGAAGCGTTACCAAAAATCACGCTGAAAACAAATGTTACAACCGTTGCCGCAATATCGGCAACAAGAAGGGACAGCCACCAAGACAAATCAAGCATTCGGTATATGGCTACTCCCGCCACAGTTGCAATTATGTATATAATAGCGATAACAGCAAAGCTCAAGGCTCTGCTTTCTTTAAGTTTTCTCATACTCCACCTATGAATCCCACTTTACTCCATAAAGCTCACAAGCTCTGAAATATCCTTGCGTTTTTTCTCTCTGAGCTTGTCGTCATCCTTGGCATAGCCCAAGGTGATTACCAATCGTACTTGTCCGTCAAGGCGACAAATTTCGCGGATTTTTGCATCGTCAAGCCAGCCGAGGATACAAGTGGAAAGTCCCTGTGCTGTAGCTTCTGCTGTGATATATGCAGAGAGAATTCCGATGTCAATGGAGCGGTAGTCGTTGTGCTTAACCTTTGCACCGAGAGCAGCAGACTTAACATAGGGCATTTCTGAAATTACAAGCATTATAGGTGCCTGTGTAGCAAATTTGTTCATACCCATCCCCTGAGTAGCCTTTGCAACCTTCTTTGCAGCCTCACCCTTGCAGACTGTGATGTGATAAGGCTGACCGTTGCAGGCAGAGGGCGAAAGCCTTGCTGACTCTAAAACAGACTGAAGCTTCTCCTGTTCTACCATACGCTCGGAATTATATGCTCTGCAGGACTGCCTGTTATTTGCAATTTCTGTAAAGTTCACAGCGTTCACCTTTTTCGTTTATAGTTATATTTTGCAACGCAAAATTTCTCTGTTTTCCACATTTAATATATACGTATAAGTATACCATATCAAAATTCAAATGTCATCGGTTTTCTTGATTACAGAGGTATGGATTTTTACCGATGGCTTTTAATTCTACGCAAAGTAGGTTGAGGTTATGTCATTTATGTATTATACTTAATTCAAAGGAGAGTTGATATGAATACTTATATTACAGGCAGTGTTATCAAACGTTTGCGTGAAAACAAAAATCTGACACAAACTCAACTTGCCGAAAATCTTGGTGTCAGCAGTAAAGCTGTGTCAAAATGGGAAACAGGCAAGGGACTGCCCGATATTTCTCTAATAGAGCCACTCAGTACTGCTCTCGGTGTATCGGTTATGGAGCTAATGTCGGGAGATACAGTTGTAAATAAAAATGTTTCGTCCAATATTCTCAGGTCAAAATTTTACGTTTGTCCTGTGTGCGGTAATGCAATACATACCATGGGTGATGCGGTTATTAGTTGTTGCGGTATTTTGTTGCCTCCCCTTGAAGTGGAAGACATAGACGAAGCACACACGGTAACCGTAGAAAAGGTCGAGGACGAACATTTTATCACCGTAAATCACGATATGACAAAATCACATTTTATTTCATTTATTGCATATCTTTCTTCTGATAGAGTTCACTTTGTAAAGTTCTATCCAGAAGGTAACGCTGAAACAAGACTTCAACTTCGTGCAAGAGGATATTTATATATTTACTGCAATAAGCACGGACTGATGAAAATGAAGGTTTAGCCTTGGCAAAACTGAGTCTGCAAATTAATATCCGACAAGCGAAAAACTCCCTGAGGGTGAGCGTGTAAAAATGCTCAAATTCTCAGGGAGTTTGGTTTAGTATTTGAGGTTATTTATGTTTTCTTCAATCTGCTTTATGACTTTGAGGAAGTCCTCGTCACTTTTGCCTGTTGGGTCGGGAAGGCTCCAGTTATCGTCAAAGTCCCTGCCTACACACGGACAGGCAACATCGCAACCCATAGAAATCGCAATATCGGGAGCAGGGATTTCTTGGAAGGTTTTGCTGTGCTGAGATAAGTCCATATCAATGCCGTAAAGTTCTTTTACAAGACGTACTGCGTCGCGGTTTATCTGAGGTTTTGTTTCTGTGCCTGCGGAGTAAAAGTCGTAGCATTCACTTCTCAGATGCTTGCCCAACGCCTCGGCAATCTGGCTTCGGCAGGAATTGTGAACACAGATAAATGCAATTTTCTTCTTCATCTGAAAGGACACCTCTCTCCTATGCATTGACTGTTTTCTTCGAAATGAATGCACTTAATTTTTGGAAGCTCCATTTTAACCTTAAGGTTCTCTTCTGCAAATTTCACTGCCTCGGTTATAGCGATGTAAGAGTTACGTTTACAGCACCGAGGTCCTCCAACCTCACCGATTGCACCGAGAGATGATGCGGTCATAAGGTTTGAAAGCTTCCATTCCTCATTCTTGAGAGGATCGGAACCTGTAACGATTGACACAAACATTCCGCTACTGATACCTGCACCGCAGGCTCCCCAAAATCCGCAGGCACCGCCCGGTACTTGTTCGGCTCGAGTCTTAAGCTCTGCAAGGGATTTTTCGAGGTCGATATTACCGCCTGCGTTTTTATATGCTGTCAGCAAGGCGGAGCCTACAAGGATGTGGTGCACAGGGTTATGCACAGGGCAATCAAGGCTTCTTATGAGGTTGAGCAGAATTTCAACGGGATTTTTTGATTTCTCTGCAAGACACAGAGAGGTTATAAAATTCGTGTTCATCTTTCTTCTCCTCTTTTACTGATAATCTGTGAGAACATCTTCAAGAATTTCCACGGCGCTTTTAATCATTTTAGGGCAGACCTCGGCAAAGAGGTATTTCTCCTTGATGCAAGCTGCTTCTTCGGGGATTGTCAGGTCATATCCCAACAAATCACGGCAGACAATAGAGCCATGAGCCTCCTTAAAACGGTTGGTGTAATCCACCGCAATAGCATATGAACGGGACTTTTGCACGTTGTCTTCGGCGATATGATGACCATACTTTAGTCCCAGCACAAGAAGTGCACCCGAAACTGCACCGCAGATTTCAGCATTTCGTGCACCGCCTCCAAAGGATGTGCCGAGCTTGAGGGCAAGTTTCTCGTCAAGTCCAAAGTCGGGAGCAAAGGCGGTAAGCACCGCTTGAGAACAATTGAAATTGTTTGCAAACAACTCAAGAGCCTTTTCTGATTTATTCATTTTCTTTTTCCTTTCCTGTGTTTTTGAGAATACCGAGGTATTCCTCAGCCACCTTCAAGCCTTCCTGAGAAAGACTGTAGTGCATCCATTTGCCCTCTTTGCGAGCCTTAACAACTCCTGAATCGCAGAGGATTTTCATATGGTGTGAAAGTGTAGGTTGAGTAACGCTCAAAGCCTCTAAAAGCTTGCAGGCACACTTCTCTCCTGAGGATAAAATGTTAAGTATTCTTATGCGGTTTTCATCACAAAAAGCCTTGAAAATCAAGGCTGTGTTCTTCTCGTTGATTACCATCTCGCACCTCACATAGATGTTTATCTATATATGATTATAGCCGACACATCGACATTTGTCAATATGTTTTTTCTTAGACGAGATGTTAAGCAGCTCGCTTCACCTTAGCAGTTCTGACCGCAATATTTTCGGTGAGGTTTGGAAGTGTCAAGGACTCAACAAAAAACTATATATAAAAGCATACGACAGAAGTCTGCTTTTGCAATATAACTATAATTCTGCATTGCATATATTTGCAAAAATCACAAAAAATACTTGTGAGCAAATATATGGAGGTAACCAAATGTTCAAACACGAAAAAATGCTCTTTCATCCTGTTGCAGTTGAAAGACCCAATCCTCAATATGCAGCACTTCTGCAGGAACAGCTTGGAGGCGGCAACGGTGAGCTTAAGGCGGCAATGCAGTATATGTCCCAAAGCTTCAGAATCAAGGACCCTGAAATCAAGGATTTGTTCCTTGACATTGCAGCAGAAGAATTAGGACACATGGAAATGGTAGCACAAACCATCAACCTATTGAACGGTCACGATGTGGATGCTCAAAAAGTCCCTTCGGGTGAAATCCAGTCCCACGTAATCCTCGGGCTCAACCCCGGACTCATTAACGCCTCGGGCTATTCGTGGACTGCCGATTACGTAACCGTTACGGGAGATTTGTGTGCAGACCTGCTGAGCAACATTGCATCAGAACAACGTGCAAAGGTAGTTTATGAATACCTCTACCGCCAAATTGAAGACAAAAAGGTTCGAGAAACCATTGATTTTCTTCTAAATCGCGAGGAAGCACACAACCAGATGTTCCGCGATGCTTTCAACAAAGTGCAAAACTCAGGCTCCAACAGAGATTTCGGAACCACCAAAGCCGCACGCATGTATTTTTCTATGTCCGACCCCGGTCCCAATGCCTTTGCCACAGGTGAAACAACCCCCGTATCCTTCGATAAATAGTAAAAAGGCAACCCCGCAAATCAAACGCAGGGTTGCCTTTTTTGTTTTCACTTCATTTACTTATTTATCTTTTTGGGGGTACTTTTTATGCTTTTATGGGGCTTTGAAGCCTTGGTGTTTACCAATTCGAAGCTCATATCAACAAGGGATTTTAGTTCTGCAAAAGAAATTCCGCTATCGAGCCTGATGGATATCCAGTGCTCCTTGTTCATATGGTAACCCTGAAAAATCCTCTTGTTATCAATTAAAGCAAAGCTGAGCATAGGGTCGCATTTTAGATTCAGCACGTCCGATTTTTTCTCCGAATTCATTCCCAGCTTCTTCAAGGGCAACGCTCCCAGAAGCACTCCAAACCACTTGCCTGTAGCTTGGTTTCTGAGAGCTGCATTTGTGGGGGTTGAAAGCCACAGATACTCAGGCTGAGCGTTGTAGGCTTTGCTTATATACTCGAGAATCTGCTGTGTCATAATCGAACTTTCCTTCATTCCGAGTCACCGTGCTCAAGCATTATCCTTTTCAGGATTTCTTCGTCTGCAGGGCAGAATTCATAATTCTTGATTTCTGAGGGAGCAATCCACCTTATGTCGTTATGCTCTAAGAGCTTTGGTGTACCTTCTTTGATGCTTGCGTTGAAAAGCGTCAGGTGAACAAGCAGGTCGGGATAGTTGTGGACTACCTCCATAAAGATATCCTCGACCTCAATCTCAACATCGAGCTCTTCCCTGCATTCACGTATAAGTGCCTGTGCTTTGCTCTCGCCCTCTTCAACCTTACCGCCCACAAATTCCCAGAGAAGTCCTCTCTTTTTGTGCTTAGGCCGTTGGCAAATCATAAACCTCTCTTTATCCCATATAAGAGCCGCTACAACTTCTGTCATTATTTGCACCTTATTTCTTGTTCTTCTCTTTTGCACGCTTATCGTTAATAATCTGCATATGTTCTTCGGTTATGAGCTCTACGCCGTTTTCTCTTGCCCAGTCAACGCAACCCTTGAGCACCAGAGGCAGAAACACTCTGGGCACAGCAAGAACGGTTTTCAGAGCTTCGTCTGTGAACTTGATTTTGTCGTCTGCCCTGTCTGCCGCATATCGCACAGATGCAAGGGATGCTTCACGCATCTGCAGAAGCTCTGCTCTCATACGGCTCTTTCTGTGGAACCAAAAGTTCTTTGAATCGCGGTAGCCATAGTCAACAGGAAGTGCAGGAAAATCCTTTGCCTTTACACCGTTGATTATTGCATCGCGGTATTTTTTCTTCATAAGAATTTTATCCACTCTGAGGATAAAGTGTGCGCCGAACTGACTGGTAATACCATTGAAGTCGTGGTAGGGAGGCTCGTAGCCGTTCAAAAAGCCTGCTTCGTCCTTGTCTGCACCGTCAAGCTCACGCATCCATGTGCACTCGATAACCTCCACTGCATCGCTGAGCACCTGAGGTCTTGCTTCTCCTGTTTCTTCTTGGATGAGGCTTTTTTCCAAGCGGAAGTTGCACTTGGGCATTTTTTCCTCAGGCTTATCACCTGGCCATGAAAGCTTTACCGCCTCCTTGAAGGTCTTAGGATTATCGTCAATAAAGTTGAGGGCACACTTGCCGTTTCTGAGAATATTCTGTGCGGTATTTGAAGAATTACGACAACACAGAAGCATTGCATAGTAATCCTTGCCTGCCACATAATAAGGCTGAACCAAGGAATAGGGACCGCAGTTGGTAGTGCCGTCCTCACACAAAGTGCTGATAACCACCGTAGGCATAGGAAAGAAAAGTGATGTCTGATAAAAGTTATCTACTATTCTTAAATTTTCAAAACTGCTCATAACAATCTCCTTTAACGTTTGTATATTTATATTATACCACCTTGCAACAGGTTTCTCAACTTGATATTTGCAAAAAAACACCTGTGACCGAAAAGCCACAGGTGTTTATAAATCACATTAAAATTATCCCTTAACTGCACCTGCAGCAACACCCTTGATGATGTGCTTCTGGCAAGTGAGGTAGAACACGATAACGGGAATGATACTGAGAAGAATAAGTGCCATTGTTGCACCCAAATCTACTGTACCGTAGCTTCCCTTCAGGTACTGGATGTGAATGGGAATTGTCATATACTTTGTTCTGTCCAGTACAAGGTAAGGCAGGAGGTAGTCGTTCCATACCCACATAATCTCAAGGATTGAAACAGAGATGATGGTGGGCTTAAGCATAGGAAGTACAACCTTGAAATAGGTTCTGAAGGGACCGCAGCCGTCAATAGCGGCGGCTTCTTCAATCTCCAGAGGAATACTCTTTACAAAGCCTGTGAACATAAACACAGCAAGTCCTGCACCAAAGCCCAGATAAATAATCGGGATTGTCCAAGGATTGTTCAGCTTCAAGGTATCTGCTGTTTTTGAAAGAGTAAACATTACCATCTGGAAAGGAATAACCATAGAGAATACGCAAGCGTAATAAACAGTCTTGCAGAAAACCGAGTTTACTCGGGAGATAAACCATGCTGCCATAGAGGTGAAGAAAATAATCAGGAAGGTTGACAGCAGAGTAATAACCAAGCTGTAAAGAACGGATTTCCAGAAAGCATAACCGCCGAAGGTCATACCCTTTGTGAAGTTATCAAAGCCTACAAAGCTCTCAGCATTTGGCAGAGCGAAGGTGTCTGTCTTTACGAAGGTGTTCTTCTTGAAGGAGTTGATAACTACCATAACAATAGGCATCACATAGAAAAGTGATACAGCTGAAAACAGTATGGTCAGCCAAAGCTTCTTGGGCTTTGCCTTGGGAGCTTTTACTTTTTTATCCTTTGCCATTACTGCTGCACCTCCTTGTCACGAGTGGATTTGAGCTGAATAAGACCGATAAGTGCTACCAATATGAAGAACAGCACCGCCTTAGCCTGAGCTGTACCTCTGGAGTTTGCACCCTGACCGTAGAAGGTATTGTAAATGTTGAGTGCAAGCATTTCTGTTGTGTGAACGCTTGTACCATCGGGGTTGATAATATAAGGCAGACCGCCTGTGAGTGCCAAGTTCTGGTCAAAGAGCTTGAAGCCGTTTGTGAGTGACAGGAATGTGCAGATTGTGATGGAAGGCATAACGTTGGGAATTGTGATTCTGGTTAATGTCTGCCAACCGTTTGCACCGTCAATCTTTGCAGCCTCCATCATATCCTCGGGAACAGCCTGCAAGCCTGCAACGTAGATAATCATCATATAACCGACCTGCTGCCAGCACATAAGGATTATAAGTCCCCAGAAGCCCCAGCGGGTATCCATAAGAATGGATGTACCGTATGCACCTAAGATACCGTCAAAAATCATACTCCAGATGTAACCCAGAACAATACCGCCGATAAGGTTAGGCATAAAGAATACTGTACGGAAAAGGTTTGTGCCCTTGATGCCCTGAGTAAGTGCATAAGCTACTGTGAAAGCAAGAAGGTTAATCAGAATTACGGAAGTAATTGCAAAAAGTGCAGTATAGCCGAAAGAATAGCGGAAGCTTTGGTCGGCAAAGGCTTTTGCATAGTTTTCAAAGCCAACCCACTTCCAGTTACTTGTGGTTTTGAACTGACAGAATGAAAGGAACATTCCGTGCAGGAAAGGCCACACAAATCCGATGCAGAATGCCGCTACCATAGGCATAAGGAAAAACCAACCTGCACGCCTTATGGGTCTTCTGAGCAATCGGCTTGTGACAGCCGCTGTGCTGTACGTTTTCTTTTTCTTTTTCATTTTTCCACCTCCGGAAAGATTTAAGAAGGTATTTTTCGCCGATAAATCGGCATATAGTATATGCTTTTGTGAACATATTCGATCACAGCATAAATTTCTTTTTTTTCGTGAAAGTTAAACAAGCACTAATTTCAAAAGACGGAGCGAGAGTTCAGCTCGCTCCGTCCTTAGTCAGCAAATTAAGTTAATTTCTGAATATCGGATAATTCTGAAATTAGCAGAAATTACTGCTGTGCAGCAGCGTACTGTGTTGCCCAACCAGCAACGAAAGCAGCCTCAACGAGATCCCAGTTTGCATCTGTAGGATCTGCGTTGTATGTGTTCATAGCTGCAACAGCAGCTGCACGGTATGCATCAACGTTGGGCTGGAAGTTTGTAACCCAAGGCATTGTGTAGTTGCCAGCAGATGCATAAGCATTAGCCTGTGCAAGGAAGGGGTTAGTAGACTCAGCTGCGTTCTTGTAAGGCATAACGCCGAATGTGCCAACTGCAAGAGCAGAAGCCTCAGGATCAGTTACCATCCACTTCATGAAGTCGAGAGTTGCCTTCTGGTCAGCCTCGGAAGCGTTAGCGTTAACTGCCCAGTAGTTCTCTGTACCACAGTTAAGACCAGCCTTCTCCTCGCCTTCTACACCACAGTAGTAGGGAATCATTGTGAGGTCTTCAGCCTTCATGCCAGCCTCGGAAAGACCGGACCACTCCCAGTTACCGTTTACATAGAACATTGCTTTACCCTCTTTGAACTCTGCAGCAGCGTCGAAACCGCCGTTTGCAAGGTCAGCACGGTTTGTAGCACTGTTTACAACCATGAGGTCATAGAGAGCCTTGTAGTTGTCCATGTATGTACCCTTGATCTCTGCGGGACACTCTGTCCATGCTGCGGGATCGTCAACGGACTCATAGTAGTACTCGAGGTTGATAAGGTGGCCTGTGAATCTCCAAGAAGAAGAACCATCCATACCTGAAGATGTGAAAGCATCGAAGCCGAGCTCAGCTGCACGAGCGTGAACGTCCTCAGCAACAGTCTTCAGAGTTTCGAAGTTTGTGATATAATCTCTTGCATAGCCAGCAGCCTCGAGAAGAGCTGTGTTTACGATGATGCCGTAGCACTCGTAGCAGTAGCCGATGGAGCAAAGCTTGCCGTCAGCATCCTTGAGCATGTAAGCATCTGTGTTAAGCTCGTTAGCAATGTCTGTGCCTGTAAGGTCGAGGCAGTACTCACCCCACTGGTCAACAGCTGCAGTGTTACCTACAACGAAGATTGTGGGAGGTGTGGACTTATCCATCTCTGCTGTGAGAGTTTCATTGTATGTACCGGAAGCAGCAGTAACGATCTGAACCTCGATACCTGTTTCTTCTGTGTACATAGCTGCGATTTCCTTCAAAGCCTCATCAGATTCGGGTTTGAAGTTAAGCCAATAAACGGAACCTTTTTCCTCTTCGCCGGGTGTGCAGGCTACCAGAGAGATAACCATAAGTACAGCGAGAAGGAGTGCGAACAACTTTTTCATTTGCTTGTTCTTCCTTTCATAAAATAAATTTATCCCTATATCTTCGTAATTGTTCTGAAGATATAAAAACCAACTTTAAAGGCGCAATTCGCCTCTTTGCGCTTATATTATATATCATAAAAATACACATTGTCAATCAGTTTTTTGTGTAATCTGTATATACAATTTTGTAACCATACCCAAAAATTATCCACCCTGCAAAAAAGTCAGTATTTATCGGCTTTTGTAATAAAGGGAAATTTACCATAATATATCCTAATATTATTTTATTTTTTTGTGCGGCTTAATATTCCGCCGAAAAATCACTTTTTGTTACTTGACTGATTCATATTCAAGTAGTACCATACAAGCGGAAGGTGATAGATTGAACATAAAGATTACTGATGTACGTGCGCACAAAGGCGACAGTGCATTTCTAATAGATTCAGGAAAAGCCTCGGTGCTTTATGACTCGGGCTTTGCATTCACGGGCTACAAGGTGGCAGAAAATATAAAAAATAAGCTTAATGACAGACCTCTTGACTATATTTTTCTGACGCACTCCCACTATGACCACGCCTTAGGCTCTGTGTATGCACGAAGATACTACCCCGATGCAAAGGTCGTTGCAGGTGAATACACTTCAAAAATCTTTGCAAAGGACTCTGCCAAATCAGTTATGAGAGATTTGGACAGAAAGCTTGCTAAGGCTTGCGGTGTGACTGATTATGAGGATTTGATTGATGAGCTAAGGGTAGATATTACCGTAAAAGACGGTGACAAAATACAGGCAGGAGATATGCTCTTTACAGTTATTGCTCTGCCCGGGCACACCCGATGCTCTGTGGGCTATTACCTTGAAAGTGAAAAGCTTATGCTGTCAAGCGAAACCTTAGGGGTGTTTGACGGAGATAAAACCGTTGTACCCTCCTACCTTATAGGTATCAAAGAAACCCTTGACTCTATAGATAAGGTTGCTTTGCTTGATATTGAACACATACTGCTCCCCCACTACGGACTTCTTGACAAGGAGCAGACAAAGCTCTACCTTACTGCTGCTAAGAAAAGTGCACAGGATACCTTTGAGGAAATTGCAAGCCTGCTGAAAAAAGGCAGAAGCAAGGCTGAGTGTGTAGAATATTTCAAAGAAAAATTCTACAAGGGTTATGTTAAAGCAATCTACCCTGTGGATGCTATGGAGCTTAACACAGGCATCACCATTGAGCTGATTGCAAAGGAAATCGGAATTGGTTTATAAACACAAACGGCACAGATTACCACTAATCTGTGCCGTTATCTTATTTATGTTGTAGCTTAGCCTTCAAGCATTTCAAGTATCTGTTCCTTCTGCCTGAAGCCTACTGCCTGAGAAGTCACCTTGCCGTTCTTAAGGACTACAAGCAGAGGAATGCTGACTACAGAAAACCTCTGAGCAAGCTCCATTTCCTCGTCAACGTTAATCTTACCGATAACGTACTCGGGATGCTCCTGTGCGATTTCAGAGAGGATGGGCTTTACCATCTGGCAGGGACCGCACCAATCTGCATAGAAATCCAGAAGCACAGGCTTTGGTCCGTTTAAAAGCTCGTTGAAATTATCTTTATTTACACTTAATACTGACATATTTTTCTTCCTTTCATATTAACCTTTTGATTTATAGTAAAGCATGCAGTGGCAGTAGCCCTCAAAATCAGGGTCTGCAATCTGCTGGCGGAATTCCTGGCAGATACACTTGAACTCCTCGGTTTTAGGTAATCTGCAAGGGCAGTAACCGCCCTTTGCCTTGAGCCCTTCACGGACTCTTTTTACTACTTCCTTGTCCTGATTAAGAGTAATCTTTGGTTTCATTTCTGCCTCCTCCTTTGCTTTTCTGAGGTTATTATATACCATATCCAGGAATAAATATGTTGAATTTTCAACATTTTAGTAAAAATAAAATAAAGTTGCTTTTTAGTCTACTGCATGCTACTATATAATCAAGGGGTGATTATATGAGTAAAGGTAAAAAAGGTCTGATAACAGGAATTATTCTTTCTGTTCTTTCAATACTTATAGGTATCGCAGGTGTTGCAGGATATTTCCAGTTAAAAAAACACATTGAGCACCATACTGCCCAATGGCAGAAAATCAGATATATCGCATTTGCGAAAAGTGCCGATAACAACCCCAACTTTATACCTGTGGAAGACTTTAAAAAAGCATTGGCAACCTATGAGTTCAAATGGGATGACTACAATACGTATACCCATTACAACAGCATTGAAACCAAAGAAGAAAAGCTGATTTATAAAATTTACGAGTATGCCATGGAAAACGGTACTCCTTTTATTTACATTGAGTCCAGCTTAGTACCTGCTTATAAAGACCTTTACGATATGCTCGAACTGCTTTCCGTTGATTCTGCTGTTGTTGACCAGAATTCATCAATTACATATTACAACGAAAAATTTCAAGTTTATCAGCAATATCTTCACAAAATTATGGTCAAAAACGGCAAATGCATAAAAGTTAACATTGCTGATTTCACAGATACTAAAAATGAAAAAATCGAAGAGTCTGTAAAAAAAGCAGAAGACATACTCAAAGGCCTTGATTTTACCGAAAACAGCACCGACAAAGAAAAAGCAGAAGCTATTTACCATTATCTGGGAAAGAAGGTTAAGTACAAAGAGTATGAGGAACACAAATATCAGTTTTATCTTTATGATACACTTATAGAAGGCTCCTCCAACTGTGATGGTTATGCAAACGCATTTTCTCTGCTTTGCAATATGGCAGACATCCCCTGCTTCGAAAAAATGAACACCGGTTTAGACGACGGTGAAATAGGACACACCTGGAATACCATGTGCCTTGACGGAATCTGGTACAATGCAGATGCTACCGCTTCGCCCAACTATTACGAAGGAAGCCTTAAAGGTATATTATTTTGCTTTGGATATTCAGACAATCAGCAATCTGACAAGCACAGATACACAGGATTCATTCCCGAATGTACTGAGGATATGATTACTGCAGACTGTGTTTTCAAATCAACAAGCGATAAAAGCATTGCAGAAAAAGCATCAACCGCTCTGGAAAATACAGACAAAGACTATATCCTAATTGTTTTTGATGATTTTGACAAAAGTAAAACCGATAACATAATGCAGGACATAGCTGACTCAACCTACAACGGAATAAAATACATAACTTTAGAAGGAAACTATCACACTCTGGTATTCATATTCCCTAAGTAATAAAAAACAAATCAGAACACCTGCTCTGTAACTTCACCGTCAACGCTTACACGCCACAGGCTGTAATCCTCAAGGGTAAAGTATACCCACTTGCTGTCAAGGATATGATACTCAGACACATATCCGTCATAGACTTTCTTTGTTTCATCTGATTTCTTTTCGGTAACGTATATACCTACCGAGGGGTCTGCTTCGTTGGCACCTATGGGATTATTTACCTTTACGGAATACTCAAGAGAAGCATAGCGACCCTTGTAGCTTTCGGTATCAATTATTTCCCAGATTCTCTTTTCAACTCGGTATTCAAAGCCACAAACTCCCGACTCGGTCATAAGCTCTACGAAAACAGTTGCATCACGGCTGTAAATATCACGGCAAACCGCTCCGCCTTCTATCTGAGAAAAATCAAAAACCACCTCGTCAGTATCCTTATCGGGTTCACTCATATATAAAACAGGCGAGCCGTTTCTGTCAACAACGTAGTAATCAACTCCGAAAAGAGTTGTGAAAAGCACGGGAGAATCGCTTTCTGTCTGATACTGCTGATACTTGCTTCTCGCAGAAACAAAATCAGATACAGCACCTTCCCTTTCAACAAACTCTTTTTTATCAAAATCAAAAATGCTTATCTGTCCCGTTACAGGGTCCACCTTAGCAAGGCTGTCATTGTAATCTGCAAGGTTATTAAAACAATTGCCCGTGGAAGATGAGGACTTAATTCCGTCCCACCAGATTCTGTGGATTTCCTTGTTTGTAATCTCATAAAGACCGTACTTCACGGGATTGTTGTCTGAAGGAACGCTGTAATAAAGCCTTGCACCAACCTGCACCAGAGAATTTCCGTCAGAGGTCTGTGCCCCATGGTATTTATAGTCCGACAAAAGAATTTTTGCCATCGGCTCCCTGCTTGTGTCAAGCAGCGCATAGGCACCTACGCCAAAAGCAATTCCCAGCATAAGAATTACAGAAACTATTATAATAATACGTTTTTTCAATTTAATCGCTTCCTTAAATAATCTACTAAAAAATATAGCACGATAATCTCTTTAGTGTCAACACAGATTGTAAATTTTCACTTGTTAAGAACCCTTGGCTGTGATAAAATTATCAAAAAGCTACTTCTGTTTCAGAAAGCAGGTATTGTTTATGAAAAAATTCAGAATACTCAGAGCTGTGCTCAGAAAAACCCACGCAAACGAGATAATCGGCGTTTTCTTGGGCTTCTTCTTTATTTGTGCTTTGATAATTTTACTGGTTGAGCCTGATATAACACGCTACGGCGACGCTCTGTGGTATTGCTACGCTGTTGTTTCCACCATAGGCTTCGGCGATTTTGTTGCGGTAACTTTTATTGGCAAGCTGTGTTCTGTCCTCCTTACCATATACTCTCTGTTTGTAATAGCCATTGCCACAGGAGTTGTGGTGAGCTTCTATCAAAACCTTGTGGAGCAACAGAAAAACGAAACAACCACCCAGTTTTTGGATAAGCTGGAACGACTTGATGAGCTTTCCAAGGAAGAGCTCAAGGAAATCTCAGAAAAAGTTAAGAAGTGGCACTAACCAATAAGCAGATAAACACAAGGCGCCGTGAGTAAAAAGCTCACGGCGCCTTGCGTTAGTGTGTATATAGAAAGAGAAAGGAAAAAGCTTTTAAAAAAGGGAGCAGGCAAAAATCAGAAGGAGATTTCTTCCTCATCGGCAACAGGTTCGTTTTTGCCTTTTGATGATACAAAATCGCTGAAGAAGTCATCCTCCTGAGAAAAAATCTCCAATGCCTCTTCTTTTGTAAGCACACGGGCAATGACAGAAGAGTGTGTGATAAACATAATTTGTGCATAAGCTGTCTTACCAATGTGCTCATAAATTCTGCTTGCACTCATGGTTCCCTGATACACCGTATACACGCTGTTGGCAACATATCCCACTGTGTCAAGATACGGCATAGCCACGCGGATTGCATCAGCATCGTGGATATTATCCTCTTCCTTGATGAGCTTTACAAGCCTGCCCACCTTGAAGGGATTTGTACCTAAGTAGTGATTAAGTCCTGTTATTGTTATAAATGTGCTTTTCATAATAAATCCCTCCGTTTGGTATATTGTGAGTGCTGTCTGCTCCCTACACCTATATCATAGCAAAGAAGGTGTACTATAAACAGGACTGTGATTTTTGCATCCCTATGCCGTTTTTGATTTACTATACTAAAGATGGTTATTTTTTGGGATTTTTTGTTGTTGTGGTAGATTTTTGCGAAAAACAGTTGTATACTTTATTAAGTGTATATGTGACACTATGACCTTTTGGTCTTTATTGTTAAAACTTATAATATTATAAAATCTGAAAGGAGATTTTATTATGGGACTTATTAAAGCAGGTATAGGCGCAGTCGGCGGAGTGCTTGCAGACCAGTGGAAAGAATTTTTCTATTGCGAATCACTTCCTAACGATGTTCTTGTTACAAAGGGCTCAAAGCGAGTTGGAGGTCGTTCTTCCAACACAAAGGCAAGCGATAACATCATTTCCAACGGCTCCGGCATTGCAGTTGCTGACGGTCAGTGTATGATCATTGTTGAGCAGGGCAAGGTTGTTGAGGTTTGTGCAGAGCCCGGCGAATACACATACGACTCCTCCACCGAACCTTCAATCTTCTCAGGCAAGCTTGGTACAAGTATACTTGAAACCTTCAAGGCTGTAGGCAAGCGTTTTACATACGGCGGTGACACAGGCAAGGACCAGAGAGTTTACTACTTCAACACAAAGGAGATTATGGACAACAAGTTCGGTACTCCTAACCCCATCCCCTTCCGTGTAGTTGACTCCAAGATTTTCCTTGATATTGATGTATCCGTTCGTTGCTCAGGTATTTATTCCTACACAATTTCCGACCCTCTTCTGTTCTATACAAAGGTTTGCGGAAACGTTGAGCGTGAATACACCCGTGAGCAGATTGACTCAACACTTAAGACAGAGTTCATTAGTGCTCTTGCACCTGCATTCGGAAAACTTTCCGAGATGGAGCTCCGTCCCAATCAGCTTTCAAACCACAACGAAGACATCTGCGTTGCTATGAACGAAGCACTCTCCAAGAAATGGGGAGAACTCCGCGGTCTTAAGGTAGTATCCGTAGCACTTAACCCTGTAACTCTCAACCCCGAGGATGCAGAGATGATTAAGCAGGCTCAGTACACAGCAAGACTTCAGAATCCCGGTCTTGCAGGTGCAGAGCTTGTAGGTGCACAGTCTGATGCAATGCGTGCAGCAGCTAAAAACGAAGGAGGCGCTATGAACGGCTTCATCGGTATGGGCATGGCTATGAACGCAGGAGGCGGTATGAACGCTCAGCAGTTCTTCCAGATGAATCAGCAACAGCAGGCTCAGCAAGCTCAGCAGGCAGCACAGGCTCCTGCTCAGAACACATGGAAGTGTGCTTGCGGTGCAACAGCTACAGGTAACTTCTGCCCCGAGTGCGGTGCAAAGAAGCCCGAGCCTAAGCCTGCAAACGGCTGGAAATGTGCTTGCGGTGCTACTGCAACAGGTAAATTCTGTCCCGAGTGCGGTGCAAAGAAGCCAGAAGAGGTACAGGGCTGGACTTGTGCTTGCGGTGCAGTAAATCAGGGCAAATTCTGTGCAGAGTGCGGTGCTAAGAAGCCTGCAGGCGCACCCCTTTACAAGTGCGACAAGTGCGGATGGACTCCTGAGGACCCCAAGAATCCTCCCAAGTTCTGTCCCGAGTGCGGAGACACCTTTGACGAGTCAGACATCACAAACTGATAAATAAACAACTCTTTTTCATAGGAGATAAATATGGCAATATTACAAGAATACAAATGTCCCTGTTGCGGCGGCGCCATAGAATTCAACAGCTCCATTCAGAAAATGAAGTGTCCCTATTGCGACACAGAATTCGAGATGGAGGCTCTCAAGGAATTCGACGACGTGCTTCAAAACGAAGCAACAGCTCAGGACAATATGGAGTGGGAAACCCAAGCAGGAAGCGACTGGCAGGAGGGTGAAAACGAAAACCTGCGAATTTATGTGTGCAACTCCTGCGGCGGTGAAATTATCGGCGACAGCAACACAGCTGCCACCGAATGCCCTTACTGCAACAATCCCGTTGTTATGATGGGACAGTTCAAGGGCGACCTCAAACCTGATTTTGTGATTCCTTTTAAGCTTTCCAAGGAGGATGCAAAGGAAGGACTCAAAAAGCATATGAAGGGCAAGGCACTTCTGCCCAAGGTTTTCAAAAGTGAAAATCACATCGACGAAATCAAGGGTGTTTACGTGCCCTTCTGGCTTTTCGATGCAGATGCAAATGCTCGCATTCGTTACAAGTGCACAAAGGTAAGATGTTGGAGCGACTCAAACTACGACTACACAAAAACCAGCTTCTACTCTGCAATACGCGGAGGCTCTGTAGCATTTGACAGAGTTCCCGTTGACGGCTCTACAAAAATGGCTGACGACCTGATGGAATCTATTGAGCCCTTTAACTTCTCCGATGCCGTGGATTTCCAGACCGCTTACCTTGCAGGCTACCTTGCCGACAAATACGACGTAACTGCTGAGGAAAGCATCACCCGTGCCAACGAGCGAATCAAAAAAAGCACCGAGCAGACCTTTGCTTCTACTGTAGAAGGCTACACCTCGGTTACCACAGAACACAGTACAGTCAACCTTCACAACGGCAAAGCTAAGTACGCTCTCTATCCCGTGTGGCTTCTCAACACTACCTACAAGGGACAGAAATACACCTTTGCCATGAACGGCCAGACAGGTAAATTCGTAGGCGACCTGCCTATGGATAAGAACCTGTTCTGGAAATACTGGGCTGTTATTGCAGGCTGTGCCACAGCGGCTGTAACACTCCTTATTACCTTGTTTATGAATCTGGGAGGCTGATAATATGAAAAGATTTGCTTTAATTTTATTGGCTCTCCTGCTTGTACTTGCCAGCGTTTTTTCAACCTCTGCTTCCCTTGCTTTTCCAAGTGAGCATTTGCTCGATTGGGAGGATTTGCTTACAAGCGATGAGCTTGACGAGCTTTCTCTGAAGCTGGACACAATCAGCGAAAAATATCAGTGCGACGTGGTGATTGTTACCACCCCTAACTTAGAGGGCAAAACTCCAACAGCTTATGCAGATGATTACTATGACTACAACGGCTACGGTTATGGCGACAGCCGTGACGGAATTCTTCTGCTTGTGTCCCTTTCCGAGCGTAAATGGGCAACCTCCACCTGCGGTAAGGCTATGGATATTTTCACAGACTCTGACCTTTATGCCATAGAGGATGAGTTTGTGCCCTACCTTTCATCAGGTGACTACTATGAAGCCTTCAACACCTTCGCTGATTTGTGCGAGGAAGAAATTTCCACCTATGGTAAGTTCCAGTTCAGCATCCTGTATCTTTTTGCAGGCTTGTTTGTAGGTGTGATTATCGCCTTCATTGCTGTGCTTGTTATGAAGGGACAGCTTAAAACAGTCAGATACCAGTCCGAGGCTCATAATTACCTGAGAAACGGAAGCTTCAACGTTACAGAGAGAAGGGATATTTTCCTTTACTCTACTGTTTCAAGACGTGCAAAGCCCAAGGATAACGGTAGCTCATCAAGCCACACTTCCTCCTCAGGCTCTTCTCACGGAGGCCACAGCGGAAGCTTCTGATAACCCCCACTAAACCCAACAGACCTGTGCATTTTTCACAGGTCTGTTTTTGCATATATATGGTATTTTCCTATTGTACTTTGTTATGCCGTGTGATATTATTATATCGGATAGTACGCATTGCGTACAAATGGATTAAACTCATAAGGAGGTCCGCTATGAAAACATCAAAAAGATTTCTGGCTGTTCTGCTGACAGCTCTGATGGTTCTCTCTGTTATGGTGACAGGTATTGTTACTACTGCCGCCGCCGAGGCTACTATCAGCTACAGCTTTGCAAAAAACACAGCAGGCTACGCCGAGGGTACAATCACTCTTTCGGGTGGCAACGGCACCTACTACCTTTTCTGGGCAGACGATACAGACGCCCTAGAAGGCTACAAGCCTATCAGCGTGCTCAATATTACATCAGGCTCAGGCACGGTTACTATGCCCAAACAGACAGTTATTCCCCCTGATGCTACCAAAATTGCCGCATTCTTGAGCAAAACAGACATCAGCGGTAACACTACCATTCTCAGAGTTTCTGATGCCGAGGCGGTTTATAATATTCCTCAGAATCGCAGACTGGGCTTTAACTCCGATGATGCACTCTATACCTTCGGTGCAATCAGCGACCCTCAGCTTGCTAACGACTCCTATGGTTCAAACAGCTATCCCCATGACGAAAACCATCTGCTTAACACTTTGAACACACTAGCAAGCAGAAACGTTGACTTCATTGTTTCCTCAGGCGATACCGTAAACGACCAAAACGGCAAGCAGACATATTCTGCCGAGTACAAGGCATATCAGAAAATTCTGGCTGACTCCTTCTATTCAAAACCCATCTACGAGGCTCTGGGCAACCACGATGTAGGTACTGTTTGGGATAAAAACGGCAACTACTACAACGACAACGCTCCCTTCATCAAGGCAACAGGTCTTGACTCAAAGGCAGAAACCATCAATGCAGGCAAGCCCTACTTTGAGGTTACAGAACCTGTAACAGGCGACCACTTCATCTTTATGGCTCTTGAGGGCGGTTTCTACACCAACAAGGGCACTCAGTTTTCAACGGCACAGCTTGACTGGCTGGAGGGACTGCTCAAAAAGTACTCCACAGACGGCAAGAACATATTTATCATCGAGCACGCCAATGTTGAAGGCTGGGGCTCAGGCGACAAGCTGACTGCTCCCTACCACTACGACTTGGGACTTAAGAAAAACAACCCCGATGTTCAGCGTTTCATAAGTCTTATGGAAACCTACAAAGAGTGTGTTATCATCACAGGCCACACTCATCTGGAGCTTTCTGCTCAGTGCAACTACTCTGACAATAATGGCACCTCTGCAGTTATGATGCACAACTCTGCAGTTGGCGGTGTAAGACGCCTTGTAAACGGCTCTGTTGACAGAAGCCCTGTTGCGGGACTTTCCGAGGGTTACCTTGTAGAGGTTTACGAAGACTGCATTCTCTTCAACGGTATGAACACAAGCTCAAACCGTATTATGCCTTTGTGCAGCTACATCATTCCCTTTGACACAGAAGCACTTGATAAGCCTGCAGAACCCGAAACCTCAACTCCTGCAGAAGACCCCACAGAAAACAGCACACAGACTCCTTCAAACGAGCCTACAGAAGCTCCCACCGCAGAGCCTACGGATGCTCCCACAGATACTCCTGCAGAAAGCATCACAATTACACTTAAATCAAGCAACTCCGATACTGACTGGGTGCTCAACAGCGACAGCCGTGTGGTAACACTTGTGGATAATGCCACAGGCAAGGAATATACCGCAACTCTCACCTCGGCAGGTTGGGAGGTTAAGGTTCCTGCAAACGTTCAGGACATCACCTTCCACAGGGTGAAGAACGGTGCTGTTTCTCACACTTGGCTTGCAGGAAACAGAGGAAAGGACACTAACTACTACATCACAGGCGATGCACGCGGACACTGGGAAAACGAGGCTGTTCCCGAGTATGCCAACGTATACCTCCCCGGTTCCTTCAACTCTTGGGACCAGAAGGATGCCTTTGAGAAAACCTCCGATGCAAACGTTGTTACCCGTACCCTTGAGCTTAATGCAGGCACCTACACCTTCAAAGTAATAGAAGGCTCCACTTGGCTTGGCAACGGCGGCACCATCATTGACACAACAACCACCTCCTCAAGTGGTGGCTGGGTAATGTCTTCAAGTGAAGGCGACTGCACACTTGAGGCCACAGGCGGTTCATACACCTTCAATTTTGACACAAGCACAAACAAGCTCATTGTTCTTCATAATACTGCCAAGTCTGCCAAGACTGTTGCTTCATTAGGTGACAGCATTCCTTTTTACGGTGACGCTGACCTTAACAATACGGTTAACGTAAAAGACGCTACAGCTATTCAGAAGCATGCTGCAAGTCTTCTCACCCTTGAGGGAATTGCACTTGCACAGGCAGACGTTACTGCTGACAACTCAGTTAACGTCAAGGATGCAACCGCAATTCAGAAGTGGGTTGCAGGACTTCTTGAAAAATTCCCTGCAGAGGATACAGTAAAGCCTACAGATGCACCTACAGAGGCACCTACAGCTGTTCCCACACAGGCTCCTACACAGAAGCCTACAGAAGCTCCCACTCAGGCTCCTACAGAAAAGCCTACCGACAACCCCGGTGCTATTGCTCCTGCTTATGCGCTTGCAAAGAAATACCTAGAAGCCTACTACACCTACAGCTCCTACGACCAGTATATGGCTCTGAAGGATGCTTGCAGGGGCGGCACAGATTTAAACTACAACGAGGTTTTACCTAAGCTTGAAAAAGAGCTTGAAGACTTTATCCTCTCCATCGGCGGTAAGCTTCTGGATTTAGATGCACCCGCACAAAGCTCTGAGATTACGGTTTACTTCACAAACAATGAAAACTGGTCTTCAGTCAAAGCCTATGTATGGGGCAGCAGCGGCACCAAAGCCACTTGGCCCGGAGAGGCTATGACATACGTAAAAACTAACAGTCAGAGCCAGAAGATTTACTCCATAACCTTTAGCTATGAAGATTATCAGAATATTATCTTCACCGACGGCAACAAACAGACTGCTGATATCACTCTTTCCGGTGATGACGGAGTAGGTTACTACATCTCAGGCGAAAGCTCAGGCAAGTACACCTGCGACACCTACACATTTGCATAAGCACAAAACAAAGGCAGAGCTTAACGGCTCTGCCTTTGTCATTTTAGTAGCATTATTACATTAGTACTATTGACACATTAGTACTAATATATTATAATATATATGAAAGAGCTACCAATAGACGGTTAGCCAAATGACAGTTAAGAAATAACCGCGACTTTAGCGAGGGCGGTTATTTCTTTTTTTCTATTATAGTCACAACTGCGACAATAATTGTTACAATCAGGGAACAAAACAAAAACAAGTTTTCGTATGTAACCATAGCAACCACCCTCCTTCCTGGAGGGTTAAAAGAAACACCCTCCTGTTTAGAGGGCTAACCGCCTACCGTTATGGTAGCTCCGTTGGTATTATACCATAATCTGATACCAGTTGCAACAACAAAGGCAGAGCTTAACGGCTCTGCCTTTTACTTTATTAAAATCACTATCCTTTCTTAAATCTACACCTCTTAACCTTTGTAATTTTAGTACTAAAATTACATTAGTAGTTTAGTAGTAAAATGTTAACTTATTATCTGTATGCAAAATAGATGTTATAATAGCCGTTGGCATCTATACCATAATAGCAATTAAATCTCCATTTATCCACAGGAACAGTATAATAATACTCTGTTGTACCATCTGAATACCACTGTTCAGAGAGTAGACAAGCTTCTACCTGTTCATCAAGACAAGTAATTGTTCTTGACTTCTGCTGATTATATGACCTTACTGCAGTAACATTATTTGCAGAACAGTATCCATAGAACCAACCGCTGTTGTTAATACTAACACTTGTATCGTATCTCATACCTTTTGCAACAAAAAAGTCAATTACATCGTCACAAAGTCTTTGAATGTTTTTGTCATTCACAAACTCATCGTAAGTTAAAGGTGTATCATCAGTAATTACTACAGGCTTGGGTTCTGCAGGTTTTTTATTTGTGCTTGAGCTTGAGCTGTTACTTCCTGATGAAGTGTTATTGCTTGGTTTATTTGCGGTCTGGTTACCGCTGTTATTTGAATTGTTCTGCTGTTTATCAGAACTGTTATTATTTACGGGTTTATTTTCTGTCTTTTCTGGTTCCTGTACCTTTGTAGGTTCTGTAACCTCAGGTGCAGTTGTTTCAGGAACTGTTGTTTCCTCAATAGCTGTTGTAGGTTCGGTCTGAGCGACCTCTGCAGTTGCCACTACAGGAATCTCATCAGGTGTCACGTCCGGCACAGATGCAGGATTGCAACTGCAAAGAGTAAAGGTTAATACTGTAACCAGGGTTAAAACTATATTCTGTACTATCTTCATATTCAATATCTCCTTCATTATTCAATAATATTGACTTTATACTTTTCATAGTATATAATGAAACTACAGAGAAAACCGTATAAAGCGGTTAGCCTGTTAAAGAAAGAAATTGATTAAAATAATCGTTCAACTTTGCTTTGGTCGGCAGTTGGGCGATTATTTTTTTATGTATTTAATGACTTCCGCAATAGCTACAAGTAATAATACAAGTACAACTGTTTCAGCCATACATATCACCCCCATTCTATTGGGAGTGCTAACCGCCTTAACTTCTCTGTAGTTCCTGTAGGTATTCTACTACATTATACTAAACAAATCAACAGGACACCTTCGCATTGTAATTAAATTGTAATTGGTTTTAGAATTAAAACAAAGCCTTTGCAATATAATTCAATGGAGGTGTTATTATTTGAAAATACATTGGAAGAAACTTATATTATTTATTGCAATCCCACTTTTGACAGGTGGATTTTCCGCTCTAATCACCATGGGCAGTATGGAGAGCTTTGAATCAATCAACAAACCGCCCTTATCACCGCCCGCTTGGCTTTTCCCCGTGGTGTGGACAATTCTCTTTGTACTTATGGGGATTGCTTCGTACATCGTGTGGGAGCAAAGCACGGGATTTATAAGGAGAAATGCTCTCACCGTTTACTTTGTTCAGTTGTTCTTCAACTTCTGCTGGTCTGTTATCTTCTTCAGCTTCGAGGCTTATCTCTTCGCCTTTGTGTGGCTTGTAATCCTGTGGATACTCATACTTGCAACCACCATACTGTTTTATCAAATCTCAAAGCCTGCAGGCTATCTGATGCTCCCCTACCTTTTGTGGGTAACCTTTGCAGGATACTTAAACCTTGCAATATATCTTCTCAACTGAACACAAAGAAAAAACGCTATGCAGGTGTTTTAACTTGCATAGCGTTATTATTTTATATAGGCTTATCTGTTTGACTGACCTGCAGTTTTGAGAGTAACATCGTGGTAGCCGCCCTCAACGATAGAAGTTGCGGAAACCACTGTGAGCTTTGCATTCTTCTGCAAATCAGGGATATTTGTAACACCGCAGTTGCACATTGTGGACTTAACCTTGTAAAGGCTCTTTGCTACGTTGTCCTTGAGAGGACCTGCGTAGGTTACGTAAGAGTCAACGCCCTCCTCAAAGGAAAGCTTTGTCTTGCCGCCCAAGTCGTATCTCTGCCAGTTACGAGCACGGTTGGAGCCTTCGCCCCAGTACTCCTTAACATAGGTGCCGTTGATGATGAGCTTGTTTGTGGGAGATTCGTCAAAACGAGCGAAGTATCTGCCAAGCATCATAAAGTCAGCACCCATAGCAAGTGCAAGAGTCATATGATAATCGTGAACGATACCGCCGTCAGAGCAGATGGGAATATAAACACCTGTCTTCTCAAAGTACTCATCTCTTGCAGCTGCAACCTCGATAAGAGCTGTTGCCTGACCTCTGCCGATACCCTTTGTTTCACGGGTGATACAGATGGAGCCGCCGCCGATACCAACCTTGATAAAGTCAGCGCCTGCTTCTGCAAGGAACATAAAGCCGTCACGGTCTACAACGTTACCTGCACCAACCTTAACTGTGTCGCCGTACTTCTCGCGGATGAACTTGAGAGTTTTTGCCTGCCAGCAGGTGTAGCCCTCAGAGGAGTCGATACAGAGCACGTCTGCACCAGCCTCAACAAGAGCAGGAACTCTCTTTTCGTAGTCGAGAGTGTTGATACCTGCACCGACTACAAATCTCTTCTGGCTGTCCAGAACCTCGTTGGGGTTTTCTTTGTGAGAAGAGTAGTCCTTGCGGAATACAAAGTAAAGAAGCTGTCCCTTGTCATTTACAATGGGAAGGGAGTTGAGCTTGTGCTCCCAGATAATATCGTTAGCTTCCTTGAGAGTTGTGCTCTCGGGAGCTGTGATAAGGTCACAAAGAGGAGTCATAAAGTCTGCAACCTTCTCCTCAGCAGACATACGGCTTACTCTGTAATCTCTGCCTGTAACAATACCAAGAAGCTTGCCGTTTGATGTGCCGTCCTCGGTAACAGCCATTGTGCTGTGACCTGTAATCTCATAAAGAGAAAGCACATCAGCCAGAGTTGCATCGGGAGTAAGGTTTGAGTCGCTTACAACAAAGCCTGCCTTGTAGCTCTTAACTCTAGCTACCATTGCAGCTTCATCCTCAATAGTCTGTGAGCCGTAGATAAAGGAAACACCGCCCTCTTTTGCAAGTGCGATTGCCATTGTATCGTTGGAAACAGACTGCATAATTGCAGAAACCATGGGAATGTTGAGCTTGATTGCAGGCTCTTCGCCCTTCTTGAACTTTGTGAGAGGTGTGCTTAAGTTTACGTTAGCAGGAATACACTCCTCGGAAGTATAGCCGGGGATGAGCAGATATTCGCTGAATGTGCGTGAAGGCTCGCTGTAATAGAATGCCATAATTTTGTCCTCCTCTTTCAATCACTTTTCTTGGAAAATTAAATATTTTTACTATGTTACTGCAAAAGGCCTCAAAAGTCAAGTGTTTTTCACTCAATTTACAGATGCCTTTTGCACTTAAATTTTTGAAAGATTATTACTTGAAATAATCAACTGCTGCACGGAAGATGCCCATATCAGAGTTACCGGGAACGTTCTTGTAAAGACCATTGCCTACACGCTCGCAGTGACCCATCTTACCGAATACTCTGCCGTCGGGTGAAGTGATACCTTCGATAGCGTAAGCGGAGTTGTTGGGGTTGAACTGAACATCGGCAGTAGCCTTGCCATCAAGGTCTACATACTGAGTAGCAACCTGACCGTTTGCAATAAGCTTACTTATGAGCTCGTCGCTTGCAAGGAAACGGCCCTCACCGTGAGAGATAGCTGTCAGATATGTTTCGCCAACAGGTGAATATCTGAGCCAAGGTGAAAGGTTGGATGCAACGCGAACGTTTACAAGCTTTGACTGGTGACGGGCAATTGTATTGTAGGTAAGTGTGGGGCAGTTTTCGTCGGTGTCGATAATCTCGCCGTAAGGTACAAGACCAAGCTTTATGAGTGCCTGGAAGCCGTTACAGATACCGCACATCAGACCGTCGCGGTTCTTGAGAAGCTCGTGTACCTGCTCGGTAACTGCCTTATTGCGGAAGAATGCGGTAATGAACTTACCTGAGCCGTCGGGCTCGTCACCGCCGGAGAAGCCGCCGGGGATGAATACCATCTGGGCGGTTTTGAGTGCGTTTGCAAAGTACTCAACGGACTCTGTAACCTGAGCGGGAGTCAGGTTCTTGATAACGATAATCTCAGCCTCAGCGCCTGCATCACGCATAACCTTTGCAGAGTCATACTCGCAGTTAGTACCGGGGAATACAGGAATGAGCACCTTAGGCTTAGCAACCTTGATTGCAGGAGCAACGTTTGCTTTGCCCTCAAAGCTGAGTGTGGGAATTTCGCGGTTACCCTGGTCGATGTTACAGCTGAACACATCCTCCAGCTTGTTTTCGTAAAGCTCGGAGAGAGTATCAACAGCAACAGACTCGTTACCGAATACAATTGAAGCTTCCTCTGTAGTAGTACCCAGAACCTTGCCGATTTCAACGTTTTCGGAAAGCTCAAGTATAAATGAACCGTAGGAGCAATCGAAGATTTCTTCACTTGTAATGCCATCAGCGTACTTAAAGCCGATGCCGTTACCGATTGCCATTTTATATACTGCCTCTGCAATACCGCCAAAGCCGGGAGTGTATGCAGAGAGAACCTTGCCCTCACGGATGAGCTTTTCAACTGTTGCAAATACAGCCTTCTGGCCGTCCTTGTCGGGCAGACCGTATTTATTGAACTCAGGTGAAATCACAACAACTGTGTTGCCTGCACCCTTGAACTCGGGTGAGGTAACTGTCTGAACCTTGCCTGTTGTTACAGCAAAGGAAACAAGTGTGGGAGGAACGTCGATATCCTCAAAGCTACCGCTCATGGAGTCCTTACCGCCGATAGATGCAATCTCAAAGTCGAGCTGTGCATCGAATGCACCCAGAAGTGCAGAGAGAGGCTTGCCCCAACGCTGTGCGTCGGTTCTGGGGCTTTCGAAGTATTCCTGGAATGTAAGGTAGGCACCATCCATAGAACCGCCTGTTGCAACCAGCTTAGCTAAAGACTCAACTACTGCAAGGTAGGCACCGTGGTAGGGGCTCTTCTCACTTACAAAGGGGTTGAAGCCCCAAGACATAAATGAAACTGTGTCGGTGTGCTTCTTTTCAACAGACACCTTATTTACCATAGCCTGAATGGGAGTTCTCTGGTACTTACCGCCGAAGGGCATCAGAACTGTGCCTGCACCGATGGTGGAGTCGAATCTCTCGGAAAGACCGCGCTTGGAGCAAACGTTAAGGTCAGCTACAAGCTCTTTCATATTTTCTGTGAAGCTCTCTCCAGCCTCTTTCTTATAAAGAACAGGCTTTGCGGGAGCAATGTCAATGTGCTTTTCTGCACCGTTGGAGTTGAGGAATTCTCTGGAAAGGTTAACAATTGCCTTGTCGCCCCATGTCATTACAAGTCTGGGCTCCTCTGTAACCTCAGCAACTAAGGTTGCTTCCAGATTTTCAGCAGCTGCAAGCTCCTTGAAACGCTCAACGTCAGAAGCCTCAACAACTACAGCCATTCTCTCCTGAGATTCGCTGATTGCAAGCTCTGTGCCGTCAAGGCCCTCGTACTTCTTGGGAACAGCGTTGAGGTTAATCTTCAGACCGTCTGCAAGCTCACCGATAGCAACGGATACACCGCCTGCACCGAAGTCGTTACAACGCTTGATAAGGAGGGATGCCTCCTTGTTTCTGAAAAGTCGCTGGAGCTTTCTTTCCTCGGGAGCATTACCCTTCTGAACCTCAGCGGAGCAGGTTTCGATGGAAGAAAGTGTGTGGGACTTGGAGGAACCTGTAGCACCGCCGCAGCCATCACGGCCTGTCTTACCGCCAAGAAGGATTACAACATCCCCTGCCTGAGGTACTTCACGGCGAACATTCTCCTGAGGAGCAGCCGCAATAACTGCACCGATTTCCATACGCTTTGCCATATAGCCCTTGTGGTAAAGCTCGTCAACAATGCCTGTTGCAAGACCAATCTGGTTACCGTAGGAGCTGTAGCCTGCAGCAGCGGTGGTAACAATCTTTCTCTGAGAAAGCTTACCCTCTATTGTATCTGATACAGGAACTGTGGGGTCAGCGGCACCTGTTACACGCATTGCGCCATATACATAGGAACGGCCTGAAAGCGGGTCACGGATAGCACCGCCGATGCAGGTAGCCGCACCGCCGAAAGGCTCGATTTCTGTGGGATGGTTGTGGGTTTCGTTCTTAAAGAGTAAAAGCCAGTCTTCCTCTTTGCCGTCAACCTCAACCTTGATTTTAACTGTGCAAGCATTAATCTCCTCAGACTCATCAAGGTTAGGAAGCTTACCCTCTGCACGTAAAAACTTTGCGGCAAGAGTAGCAATATCCATAAGCGACTTAGGCTTCTCGGTTCTGCCCATAGCCTCACGGGTTTTAAGGTATCTGTTGTATGCACCCTCCAGAAGCTCATCGCAGAAGGTAACATTGTCGATATTTGTAAGGAATGTGGTATGACGGCAGTGGTCAGACCAGTATGTATCAATCATTCTGATTTCTGTGATTGTGGGGTCCCTATCCTCAGAGATAAAGTAGTTCTGACAGAAAGCAATGTCGTCTTCGTCCATTGCAAGACCGTACTTCTCCACAAACTCAGCAAGACCTGCTTTATCGAGCTTGCAGAAGCCTGTGAGAGTTTCTACGCCCTCGGGGATTTCGCACTCGAATGCAAGGGAGTCATAAGCCTCAAGCTGTGCTTCACGGCTCTCAACAGGGTTGATGATGAAGTTCTTGATAACTGCAAGCTCCTCTGCACTTACATCACCGTACAAAAGGAAAACCTTTGCAGTACGAACTGTGGGACGCTCACACTGAGAGATAAGCTGGATACACTGAGCGGCAGAGTCGGCTCTCTGGTCAAACTGACCGGGGAGATACTCGGTTGCAAACACGATGCAATCGGATGTATCGGGAAGCTCATCGCTTATATTATCGAGCTGGGGCTCGGAGAATACTGTGGTCTTTGCATAGTCAAAGAGGTCCTTGTCAATATTCTCTACGTCGTATCTGTTGATAACTCGAAGCTCTGTAAGGCTTTTAATCATCAACAGGTTGTTAATTTCGTTTTTAAGGGACTGTGCCTCAGCAGTAAGTCCTTCTTTTTTCTCTACATATAATCTATATACCATTTTAGTTTTCCTCCAGAACCTTCAATGCTTTTGCGCCGATGTCTGTTCGGCAGTATGCATTCTCAAAGTGTACCTTCTTTACTTCGCGGTATGCCTTCTCAACAGCAAGTTTGAGGTTCTCGGCAGTACAAACAACGCCCAGAACTCTGCCGCCTGCGGTGAGGAGTCTGCCGTCCTCTGCCTTGGCACCTGCAACGAAGATTTCAGCCTCCAAGTCCATATCGTAGGTAATTTCAAAGCCTGTCTGATACTTCTTGGGATAGCCCTCGGATGCAAGCACAACACAGCAAGCAGACTCATCCTTAAACTCAATGTTCATTTCAGAGAGTGTGCCTGCCTCTACAGCCTGCATAATCTCGAACAGGTCGGTTTTAAGCAGAGGCAGCACAACCTGAGTTTCGGGGTCGCCGAAACGGCAGTTGTACTCAATAACCTTGGGGCCTGCTTCGGTAATCATAAGACCAAAGTAAAGACAGCCCTTGAAGGTTCGACCTAATTTATTCATAGCCTCAATTGTGGGAAGGAAGATTTCCTTCATACATCTGTCGGCAATTTCCTGTGTGTAATAGGGGTTGGGAGCAATGGTGCCCATACCGCCTGTGTTAAGACCTGTATCGCCATTACCGATACGCTTGTGGTCCATAGATGAAACCATGGGAACTACTACCTTGCCGTCTGTAAAGGAAAGAACAGAAACCTCGGGACCTGTGAGGAACTCCTCGATAACAATGTTACTTCCCGAGTCACCGAACACCTTGTCCTCCATCATTTCCTTAACAGCCTTTACTGCCTCGTCGCGGGTCATTGCGATTACAACGCCCTTGCCAAGAGCCAAGCCGTCAGCCTTGATTACAACAGGAACAGCACAGGTTTCAAGATACTCCAAAGCCTTATCCATATTGTCAAAGGTTTCGTACTGAGCAGTAGGAATTCCTGCTTCCTTCATCATATTTTTGGAGAAGATTTTGCTTCCCTCAATGATTGCGGCGTTGCTCTCAGGACCGAAGCAAGGAATACCCACAGCGTGGAGTGCATCAACAGCACCCAGCACCAGAGGGTCGTCGGGAGCAACAACTGCAAATTCAATGTTCTGCTCTTTTGCAAAGTTTACGATGCCCTCAATGTCCTTTGCACCGATGTTCACACAGGTGGCATCCTGTGCGATTGCACCGTTGCCGGGAAGTGCAAAAATCTCAGTCACCTTGGGACTTTCCTTAAGTTTCTTTATGATGGCATGCTCTCTGCCGCCGCCACCTACTACCATTATTCTCATGGATTTCACCTCATAAATCTCGTTTAAATCTTCGTTATTTCGGTGTATTTCAACGCTTATAACAGATTCTTTCGGGTGGAGCAAGCCCCACCCCTACGCACCTCGGTCGCTTCTGTGTCACGCCTCGTTCACCTACGCTGCTCCAAAAAAATGCTCACAGTCCTCTGATTTGCCTGTACGGATTTTTGATGTATTAAATCCGTACTTGTCGGCAAATCCGCCGTCCTATGGCATTTTTGGGGGCTTCGGTGCTCGGTCGCTTCTATGTCACGCCTCGTTGTGCTCCGCTAATCTTAAAAAAGTCATCGTACTCCACAAAATTGCCTGTAAGCAAATGCACCGCATTTACTCACTATTCAGCAATTTCGATGTCGTACTTGATTTTTTAAGGCTACGCACCTCGGTCGCTTCTATTAGTGGTGGAACAATCTCATTCCTGTGAATGCCATTGCAATACCGTACTTGTCGCAGGTATCAATAACAATCTGGTCGCGGATTGAGCCGCCGGGCTCTGCAATGTAAGAAACACCGGAGCGCTTTGCACGGTCGATGTTATCACCGAAGGGGAAGAATGCGTCAGAACCCAGTGCCACACCTGTGATGGAATCAAGGTATGCTCTCTTCTCAGCCTTTGTGAACTCCTCGGGCTTCTCTGTGAAGAACTGCTCCCAGATTCCGTCTGCCAGTACGTCGTCGCTGTCGTCGGAGATGTAAACGTCAATTGCGTTATCTCTCTCAGGTCTGCCAACCTCAGGCTTGAAGGGAAGGTTCAACACCTTCTCGTGCTGTCTTAAGTGCCAGATGTCTGCCTTATTGCCTGCAAGGCGTGTGCAGTGAATTCTGGACTGCTGACCTGCGCCTACACCGATTGCCTGACCGTCCTTAGCGTAGCAAACGGAGTTGGACTGTGTATATTTAAGAGTGATAAGTGCGATAATCAAATCGCGCTTTGCATCCTCGGGGATTTCCTTGTTCTGTGTTACAACGTTCTCTAAAAGTGCGTTGTTAATTTCGAAGTTGTTTCTGCCCTGCTCAAAGGTAATGCCGTAAACCATTTTGGTTTCAACTTCCTGAGGAACATAATCGGGGTCAATCTTTACGATATTGTAGTTGCCCTTACGCTTTGACTTGAGCACCTCAAGTGCCTCGTCAGTATAGCCGGGAGCAATAACACCGTCGGAAACCTCACGCTTGATAAGCTCTGCGGTCTTAAGGTCGCAAACATCAGAAAGTGCAATCCAGTCACCGAATGAGGACATTCTGTCGGTGCCTCTTGCTCTTGCATAAGCACAAGCCAGAGGTGACTCGTCAAGACCCTCGATATCATCTACAAAGCAAGCCTTCTTAAGGGAGTCTGACAAGGGAAGTCCTACTGCAGCAGAAGTGGGGCTTACGTGCTTGAAGGAGGTAGCTGCTACCATACCTGTAGCTTCTTTAATCTCTTTTACCAGCTGCCATGAATTAAAAGCATCAAGGAAGTTGATGTAGCCGGGTCTGCCTGAGAGTATCTCAATGGGCAGCTCTGCACCGTTGTTCATATAAATCTTTGAGGGCTTCTGGTTGGGGTTGCAACCGTATTTAAGTTCAAATTCTTTCATTTTTTCTTCTCCTTATCAAGCGTTCTTGTTAATCATTCTGTTTTCAACTGCACCTGTTTCAAGGTCTACAAAGCGAACATAGAGAGAAATCTTGTTCTGCTCGTTGAGAGTGCTCCAGATAGCCTGTGTAAACTCATCAATATCAGAGGGGATAAACACCCTCTCAGGCTCACCCTGAAATGTGGGAATGGGATTGCCGTCGCACACATAGGTGTGGATGAAGTGGCCAAGACCTGCAAGGGACTTGTAAGCGTAATTGAAGCGGTTACAAGCTGAGCCCTCTGCATCTGCACTTTTGAGTATGTTCATCTTGTATGTAAAGTCGTTATCATCAAAGGTAATCATACCGCTGATACGAGGTGTGAAGTTGGGTGCATCAGGCTCAAACTCACGCTGAGTAAGTGCCTGTTCAAAGCTCATACCGCTTGCAAGGCCGTCGTAAACTGTGTCTGTCTGGTCGCCGTTTGTAACAATCAGGTTGTTCTCATAAACTCTTATGGGAGAGTAGATAATGAGAGAGGGGTCCTCAACCTTGGAAGCATCGAAGGGATGGATGATAACCTCATCACCGTTTTCAATGAAAACTCTGTTACGGCTGTTTTCGCTTCTGCCCATAATGAAATAAGCTGTTACAGCCTTTTTGCCGTCATCGGATTTACCGATTACAATACCTCTGCCGGGGTATGTGTTGTTTGAAAGCAGTTCCTTAATACAATTAATCTTGTAGATATCCATAGCTTTGACTCCTTCTCTCTATACAATTAAATTTCTCCGTTTAGGATTTTTTTGCAAACAAGCTGTGTTGATGCAGGCAGTATCTTCCACTCTGCATTCTCAAGAATTCTTGCACTGAGGGTTTCGGGGGTGTCGCCCTCGCAAACCTCAACAGCCTTCTGCATAATAATTTCGCCCCCGTCGGGGATTTCGTTTACAAAGTGAACCGTTGCACCCGATACCTTAACTCCCTTCTCAAGAGCCGCTCTGTGAACTCTCAGTCCGTAGAAGCCTTCTCCGCAAAATGACGGGATAAGTGAGGGGTGAACATTGATAATTCTGTTTTTGTATTTATCTGTGAAGTCCTTAGAAAGAATACACATAAAGCCTGCAAGAACAATAAGCTCGATGTTATTTTCATCCAAGGTTTCCACGATTTTCTTCTCAAAGTCGGTGCCAAACTCAGCCTTTGTAACTGCCACTGCCTTGATGCCTGCGTTCTCTGCACGTGTAAGGGAGTAAGCATCTGCTTTGTTTGAGAGCACAAGAACGATTTCACCGTCTGTAATCACACCGCTTTTTTGTGAATCTATAAGTGCCTGAAGATTGGTGCCGCCGCCTGAAACCAAGACCGCAATACGCACCTTCTTATCATTTAGCATAAGATAACACCCTCTGAGGACTCAACGATTTCGCCGAGAATGTAAGCTTCCTCGCCGTTTGCGTTGAGGATTTCAACTGCCTTGTCTGCCTCGTCAGCACCTACAACAATGCTCATACCAACGCCCATATTGAAGGTATTGAACATATCTCTCTCGGGGATTGAGCCTGTTTTCTGCAAAAGCTTAAAGATAGGCAGAATCTGCACATCCTCAGTTTTAATCTTAGCAGAGAAGCCCTCGGGAAGTGAACGGGGAATATTCTCATAGAAGCCGCCGCCTGTGATGTGAGAGATAGCCTTAACCTTTACCTCTTCCATCAGAGCCAGCACGGACTTAACGTAAATTTTTGTGGGAGTAAGCAGGGTTTCGCCCAAAGACTTACCGCCCAATTCATCGTAGGTCTTGTGAAGGTCTGCGTTGTCTACGTCAAACACCTTTCTCACAAGAGAGAAGCCGTTTGAATGAACACCGCTGGATTTCAGAGCAATAATTTTGTCCCCTGCCTTAACCTGTGTGTTGTCAATCATTTTCTTCTTGTCAACAATACCTACGGCAAAGCCTGCAAGGTCATAGTCCTCCAAAGGCATAAGACCGGGATGCTCTGCGGTTTCACCGCCGATGAGAGCCGCACCTGACTGCACACAGCCCTCTGCAACACCGCCAACGATAGAAGCGATTTTTTCGGGATAATTCTTACCGCAAGCGATATAATCAAGGAAGAAAAGAGGTTTTGCACCGCAGCAGATAATGTCGTTTACACACATTGCAACTGCATCAATACCGATGGTGTCGTGCTTGTCCATAAGGATAGCAAGCTTTACTTTGGTACCGCAACCGTCTGTACCGGAAACAAGCACGGGCTCTTCCATACCTGTAGGAAGACCGAAGCAACCTCCGAAGCCACCTACGTCGTCAAGACAGCCTTCGTTACGGGTACGCTTGATGTGGGCTTTCATAAGCTCAACAGCCTTGTAGCCTGCGGTAATATCAACGCCGGCTGCTGCATAGCTCTCAGATCTTGAATTACTCATACTATTTATTCCTTTCCGTTCCAACAATATGTGCAGACACAGTCTGCAGGCAGGCCGATAGCCTCTATCATTCCGTCAAGTGACTGGAACTCCAATGACTTAAAGCCCAGCTTCTCACAAATAAGACGGCGCATATTTCTGCCGCGCTCTGTGGTGCTGTCGGCATATTCCTCCAAGTAATTAAAGCCTTCCTCGCCCTCAAGCTCCATAATAATTCTTCTGGAGAGCAGGTCCATCTCTGATGTACTGGAAGAGAAATTAAGGTACTTACAGCTATACATAATCGGGGGGCATGCAGAACGCATATGAACCTCCTTGGCACCGTTGTCATAAAGGAAGTCAACAGTACCTCGAAGCTGTGTACCGCGGACAATGCTGTCATCTACAAAAAGAAGCTTCTTGTCCTTGATAAGCTCCTCAACAGGGATGAGCTTCATCTTTGCCACATGGTTACGAACACTCTGATTCTTAGGCATAAAGCTTCGAGGCCATGTGGGTGTATATTTGATAAAAGGACGTGCAAAGGGCTTGTCGCTGAAGTTTGCGTAGCCAATTGCATGAGGTATACCCGAATCAGGCACACCGCACACAAAGTCCACGTCCTCATAAGTTCCGTTTTTAATTTCGTCACGAGCCATAATCTCGCCGTTTTTGTTACGCATTACCTCAACGTTCACACCCTCGTAGGTGGAGTTGGGATAGCCGTAATAGGTCCAGAGGAAGGAGCAGATTTTCATCTTCTTGCCAGCTTCCTTGAGAACCTCTTCGCTGTCACAGGTGAGCCTTACAATCTCGCCTGCTCCAAGCTCTCTGACGGTTGAGTAGCCAAGCTTTTTGAAGGCAAAGGACTCAAAGCTTACACAGTAGCCCTCGTCATCCTTGCCTATTACCACAGGAGTACGGCCCATAATGTCGCGGGCAACAATCAACTCCTCGTGCTCTGTCATAATGAGGATTGAAAGAGAACCTTCCACTCTGCTCTGAGCATAAGCAATGCCCTCTGCAAAATCCTGCTTCTGGTCAATAAGGGTTGCCACAAGCTCTGTAGCGTTAACCTTGCCTCCGCCCATAGCACCGAAGTGAACCTTACCTGTGTCAAGAAGCTCCTTTGCAAGCTCCGCCTGATTGTTAATCACGCCCACAATGCTTATGGCATAAATGCCGTTGTGGGAGTAAATCAAAAGAGGCTGAGGACCTGTATCGCTGATACAGCCTATGCAAACCCTGCCCTTTGTTTTGTCAAGGTCGTTTTCAAATTTTGTTCTGAAGGGAGTATTCTCAATATTGTGGATATGACGCTGAAAGCCGTCTTCCTCACAAAAGGAAGCAATACCCGCTCTGGAGGTTCCAAGGTGTGAGTGGTAATCCACACCGAAGAACACATCTAAAACACAGTCACGCTTGGAAACTGCACCGAAAAATCCGCCCACTCTGAGCACCTCCGAGATTACGCTGTGAAATTTACTAAAAAAACAATTCTTATATAGTACTCCGACAGCTCCCTTCAGTAAAAAGGGAGCTGCTTCGAAAATTATTGATTATTCAAAGAAAAGCTTTGAGAGAGTCATGGGGTCGATGTACTCACCGTTCTTGTATACTCTCATATTACCTGATGCGATTTCGTCAATGAGGAATACCTCATCGCCAACATAACCGAACTCGAACTTGATGTCGTAAAGGTTCATACCGCGCTTCTGCATCTCATCGTCTACGATGTCTGTAATCTTCTGAGTCATTTCCTTAACAGCTTTGTACTGTGCAGCATTCATAACGCCCAGAACCTCAAGACCGTCAGCTGTTACAAGAGGGTCGCCCTTTGCATCGTTCTTGAAGGTCATCTCAACATAGTTGGGAAGGTCTGCACCCTCTTCAACGTAGTCGCTGTAACGTCTGAGGAAGGAACCTACTGCCTTCTTACGGCAGATAACCTCAAGGCCCTTACCGAAGGGCTTTGCAGGAAGAACCTCCATTGTAACTGCATCCATATCAGCGGATACATAGTGAGTCTTGATACCTGCAGCCTTGCAAAGCTCAAAGAAGTACACGGACATTTCAAGGTTAACCTTGCCAACGCCGTCAATTGTAAGACCTACCGAGTTCTCACCGGGGTCAAACACACCGTCTTTTCCTGTGCAATCGTCCTTGAACTTAAGCTCATAGTTGCCATTTTCAAGTGCGAATACGTCTTTAGTCTTACCTCTGTAAACAAGTTCTTTCATAATAAAAACTCCTTAAATAAAATGTAAATTGAATAAACTGATTTATATCAAAGACCAAACTCGCTCTGAACAGCGCGGTCCTTTTCAAGTACCTTCTGTGTTGCCTGTGCTCTGTACTCATCGTACTTAACTCTGAGCTCATCGTCAGAAATCGCAAGCATCTGAATAGACAACAAGGCGGCGTTGGCAGCTCCGTCAATAGCAACTGTTGCCACAGGCATACCTGTAGGCATCTGAACAGTTGAGAGAAGTGCATCAACACCGTCAAGATACTTTGATTTAACAGGGATTCCGATAATTGGAAGTGAGCAGTTTGCCGCAAAAGCACCTGCAAGGTGAGCCGCCATACCTGCAGCACAGATAATAACCCCAAAGCCATTATCGCGGGCAGAGCGTGCAAACTCCGAAGCCTCAAGGGGTGTTCTGTGTGCAGAGAGAACTCTCACCTCAAAGGGCACGCCGAACTGAGCGAGAATGTCGGTTGCTTTTCTAACAACAGGAAGGTCTGAATCGCTACCCATTACAACTGCAACTTTTTTCATAATATTACCTCCGTTCACAAAAAATAGTGAATAAAAACAAAACCGGGCAGACCTGTAGTAATGCTACAAGTCTGCCCAGGCGGTCGACAATTAACAGGTTTTCTGCTCCCACGTGGTAACCCACTAAATCCGCCAGTTACAGAAAACATTACAACATCGTAATTATATCATACAAACCACTCACAAGTCAACAAAACACGACACCCCTTGAATGTAGATTATTTACAAATGTAACCCTGAGGTTTTGTTTATTTTAACAAGTAAACCCCAACCTCATAACAGGTCGGGGTAACACATAGTAAATTATTATCCACGTTTACACAAAATTCTCAGGCACGCACGCTTTTTCTTTCTGTTTTGCAGAAAGCTTCAGAATAATACTCATTCCGCAAACCACATACAAAATAACGGCTCCAAGCGATGCAAAAGAGGTAAATGCAGACACAGCCGTATTCAAGCTTGAATTATAGGCTATTGCTTGGCTGCCCATTGCAAGTACTGTTCTTGTAACAAATAAATTTTGCAGAAGGCTGATTAAATACACCGCAACAGGCTTAACAACTGCAGACAAAGCCAAAACCAGCACATCTGCCCATACACCGATTTTCTTGTTTCCTGCTACAAAAATCAAAGATATTGACAACAGCACACCTCCTGCAAGAGAACAGAAAGCATCAAAAGGAAACAAAAACACACTAACATTTTCAATCCCTTTCATAAAAAGTCTTACCAATGGCTTTTGCAGAATCACGCAACAAAAAAACACAAGCAATGCTAAAAGCATAATTCCTGCAGAAACAATGCTGAGGATTTTTACCAGCTTTGCTTTATTATCAGTCACAAAATCATCTCCTGTAAATAAGGTGCGAGAACAGCACGCTCACCGCAAGGACTGCCATCTCGATTACCGCAAGAAGGGCAACCGACTGAGCAGTAGCACCCTCAAAGCCTGTGGCTATGAGCGGATACACAAACACCCACACAACTGCAAAAAAATTAACAATGGCGGTAATTGCGGTGCCTGCACGTATTCTGCCTATTCGGCTTATAAGTCCTGCAAGCAAAGCATTTGCAATAATCAGGATATTCACAGCGATGAATCCCTCTGTTTCACCCTGCATAAGCTCTGTCACCTTACCGCTTATCATCAAAAACGCAAAGCCGATTTCAAGGATAATAAGGAGAATCAAGCAGACGGTTCTTTTCAGATTTCTGAAAAATCTTCTTATTCCCGAGAAAAGTCCAAACGCACCCAGCACCGCCGCACCTGTGGCTATCTCGCGGGCTGAGATATCTGCAGGCTGAGTCTTGCGGTTTGCCTTTTCCCTTGCAAGCTCCTCTTGCCTTTGCTCAGTTAGTGTCTTTTCCCTCTCAGGCTCTGAGGGTTTCTCTTCCTTAATAGATTTTGTATGTATATCCTCGGTTGCAAGTCCAAGCTCCTTCTCGGTAAAGGTAGTATCACAAAACTCGCAATACCTTTTCTCTAAATTTATAAGTCCTCCGCAATTAGGACAATTCATAGCAATCACCTCGTTTTTTTATTTTACCACAAAACCCGATGCATTTCAATGATGTATCCGTTTCATTTATATGCCGAAAGCATATATCATCGCTCGCAGAGTGATATCATATCGAAGATATATCACCCGTGACCACAGGGAACGGATATAATTGTAAAAACCGCCCTTGTCCATAGACAAAAGCGGTTTTTACCTGGTGTGGATGAATGGACTTGAACCATCGACCCCTTGCATGTCAAGCAAGTACTCTAACCAGCTGAGCTACACCCACGTTTTTGAAAGCTCGAATATTATAGCACACAGGGTTATTAAAGTCCAGTATTTCATCAATAAAATTACACTTTTTTCCAGTACATTCTGCCTTTTGAAACCTCATACTCCACAAGAGAGTTATGGCGAAGATACACAAGGTGCCCTCTGACACCTGACGAGGTCATCACATACTGCATATAAGTTTCGGGCAGGTCCCAAAGGTTCATAAGCTCGCTCACTAAATCCTCAACGCTCACAGGCTTTTCAAGCAAGCTCAGAATAATTTCGTTCACCTTGTCAAGGCTTTCCTTGTTAAAGCTTGCAAGAGAGGCTATCTCCCATGTAGGCTCAGCGTGAGAAGGCACGCACAGCTTCCCCTCATATCTCTTTATTTCTTCCAAGGTTTCATATTGACTCTGCAAATCAAAAATGTAGCTCATAGGACAGCTTTCAAGGGTTTTATCGCTTATGACAGCATCCGCCAGAAAATACACATCATCAGGAGTTTTCACTCCTATCATATCTGCAAAATGTCCGGGCAGGCGAATAAGCTCAAAACCCACAGGCAGACTAAGCTCCTTTATATCGGACACTTTACATGCAGGGGTATTCATAAACTTCCCTCTGAAATCCCTGCAAGGGTATGCTCCGTATACAACCGCCGGCTCCAAATCGGGATGCTCCACAAATACCCTCTCTGCACTTGTGGCATAAGCTGTGCATCCTGTAGCCTCAACAAGATATTTACAGCCTCCTGCGTGGTCAGTATGAGCATGAGTCAGAATTATCGCCTTGATACTCCAGCTATGTTTTTCCAAAACCTCCAGTATTCTCTTTGCAGATTTTTCATTAACCCCTGTATCTATTACGTAAACCTCATTTTCATCTGTCACATAAAAACCCACATTGGTAGGCATAGTATAACAATATGTGTTTTTGCCAAGCTTTACAAACTCAAACATTTTATCATCTCTTTAAAATTTATAATATGTTGTTATTATATCCCCTGTTATTCTCAAATTCAATAATTACGCAAAAACAGAACAAGCTGACCCAAAATGAGTCAGCTTGTTTTAGGAAGAAATTCACTATAAAAAGTGTAATTGCGTCAACCGTTGTAGGGTTCCCAGTTATTAGACTGGTTATTGTAAGCGGAGCCTGCCTGAGGTGAAAGGTCGCCTGTCTGGGCACCGCTTCCGTTATTGAACACAACACCTGTGTGACCTGAGGGCAGCTCAATGCGGAAGTATCCGCCGCCTATTGCCTCCATCTGGGTACCGGGCCAGCTTGTGCCTGCGCCGTCAGAACCCCATGAGTGGCAATACACATTACCCCAGCTTGCATTATCCTTAACGTAGATATAATTGCCGTTTGTGTTGTTATTGTTATTATTGTTGTTATTGTTGCTGTTGCCGCCCAGAGGGAACTTTGTCACATCTGCAACATCAGAGAGCTTTCCGTCCCACTGACCCTTTGAGCAGTTATAGATTAAATAATTGCCGTCAATGCTCAAATCGCCTGTCTGGTTTGAGCCGTTGTTGCTGAAAATAATTCTGTCACAGCCCTCAGGTACAACTGCATAGTAATAATCTGAGTTGAGCTTTTTCATAGCCTCGCCGGGCCAGCTCATAACATTTTCGCCGGATGACTTCCAAACATAGGCATAAGGAGTAGAGAAGCTGTTGTTTTTGATTGCAACAACCTTACCGCCAAGGGATGAAAGGTCCATTGTGTTTTCATTGCCCTGTGTGGGAGCTGTAGGAGAAGGCGAAGGCTCTGTGGGGTCGGGCTGTGTAGGCTTTATTACCTCACCCTTCATAGAAACCATTGTTCCGATAAGGGTGCTTCCAAGCACTTCAGCAACATACTTCTGCAGAAGTGTAGCGTCCTTAATGGTAACATTGCCGTCCATATCAACATCAGCAACAAATCTTTCTGTTTCATTGAAGACAGCAAGACCTGCGATTGCCTTCTGAACGATGGTTGCATCCTTGATGTTTACGATTGTGTTTGAGTCCACATCGCCCAGCATAACAAAATTGTCGGGCACAGGCTTCTCTGTGGGCTTTTCTGTTGCTTCGGTTGTTGACTGAGTAGGCTGTGTAGGCTGTGTGGGCTTGGTAACAGGCTGAGTGGGATTAACAGGATTTACGGGAGCAAAGTCTTCCCAAGAATCGTTTTTATAAATCTTGGGAGAGCCTGAGTACTGAAGACCTGACTCATTTGCACCGGGAACCTGATTTCCGTTGCCGTCGTTGAAGAGAACGAAGCAATTGTCGAAGCCTGCAGGGGGCTCAAAGAACCAGATGTTTCCGTTTTCCTTCTGCATCTGTGTACCGGGCCATTCCTTGGGAGCATTGTTTCCGTCTTTATAGATGTAGCAATAAACTGTGTTCCAGTTTTTGCCTGAGTTATCAAAGTAGATACCTGTTGCAGAGGGGTCTGTCTTTGTGTATGTGTAGGTTTCCACGTCAGATGTGCCTGTGCTTGACATAGCCTTAACACAAACAGTTGTCTTTGTGCCGTAATTCAGACCTGCACCGATGGTAATCTTCTGACCGTTTGTAAAGCTCTGATATGAACCGCCGTCAATAGAATACTGACCGCTTGTTGCATCAGAATAGTTAAGTGTAAGTGTAAGGGAGTCTGTCTTATAGTTCTGAGAACCGGGAGTAACTGTAGCAGAAGGTCCTGCAGGCTTTGCGTTGAGAAGAACTGCAATACCCGAAGAGCCAATCTGACCTGAAATGTTAGAGGAAGTAACTGTCCATGTGCTTCCTGAAACAAGGTCTTTATATGTGCCGGGCTTGGTTGTACCGCCGCCGTTGGGAACGTTTACAGAGAAGCCGCCGCCTGAACCTGCAACGATAACCGCACCGCTTTCACGGCAAACAACTGCACAGTTGTTGCCTGTTGTGTAATAATCTTTCTCACCTGTGCAAGCGTTCTTGAGCTGGTTAACAGCTGCAATTTCATTGTTCTTGAAGGAAGTACTGCCCTTCTGACCTGAACGAATTCCGTTCTTGTCAGCAGTACCGGGACGTGAGAAGTAGAGAGCGTTTGTGCCTGCACGGGAAGCCGCAACAGCGTAAGCTCTGTCAATTGTATTCTGGCTCATTCCGTTGGAGAAGCCCCAATCCTGACCGTTTGACCATGTATCGTGGCTTTCACCCCAGTAGATGAGCTTGTCAGCGGCAATTCCTCTGTTGGACCAGTTACCATTTGAGGAAGGCACACCGCCGCCTGCAAAAGAGTTTCTGAGAGTCATACCGTATGAGCTGTCTGTAACAGTCATATAGTTGGTATATTCCTTCATAAGACCTTCGTTGCCTGAGCCTCTGTCGTCAGGACCAACAAGGATTTCACCATAATGATAAAGTCCGTTGTTTGTAACTGCAGGCCAGAAGTTACATCCCTCAGAGGGAAGTGAGATGTGCTTTGCGGCATCCCAACGGATACCGTCTACACCAATGCCCTTGAGCTCATTGATATATTTAGCAACAACCTGCTGAACATAATTGTGCTCAGAATTCAGGTCACGCATACCGATTTCGCCGTGTGTTACCTGATAGCGGTCTGCCCAGTTGCTTACACCGCCGAGGGAGTGCCAGTACTGATTATCCTTAAGGTCGTCCTGAACGCGGTTTGTATCGCCGTTTAAGTGGTTGGCAACAACGTCAACCACAACCTTGATGCCGTATTTGTCAGCCTCCTGACAAAGGGACTGCAAGTCACCCTTTGAGCCAAGAGAATTTGTGCCTACATAAAAGCCATAAGGCTGATACAGCCAATACCATTCACCGCCGCCTGCAGGCTGTGCAGGAGAAGTCTGAACCGAGGTAAAGCCTGCCTCTGCAATATTCTTAAGTTCTGCCTTAATATCGTTGTACTTCCAGTTGAAGCAGTGCAGAATATTACCATCCTGTATGTTTTTTGCCAATCCGTAATTTGCACCAACCTGTGAAAGCTCTGCAGAAGCAGAAACCTCTGCTGTGTCAAGCTCTGCCGCATTAACTGCAGGCAGGCAAAAAGCCGATGCAATCAAGCAAAACACCATTACTAAGCTGATAAGTCTTTTACGAAGCATAGCTAATTCCTCCTTGAACGATTTCAAAACCTTAAGATGATTTTAGCAAAATAAATGGAATCGCACAAGTTCATTCCTATTTTTTTCACTTGTAATTATGGCGTGAATTTATCTTTTATTTCCAAATTAAACCTTGATTGTCTTTTTTTGTTATCAGCGTGTATAAAATTTAGCGTGCTAATATGGCACAAAAAAGCAGCCGACAGAACCTCTGCCGACTGCTTCATAATGATTAATATTTTACTTTTTGTTATAATGGCCTTTGCCTTTTACAATGCGAAGAAAGTACTCCTTGATGAGCTGTTTTGCACGCCTGCATTTTCTGACCGTTTTGATTATGGGCTTACGCATAAACATCATTCCTACCCATAATTTTACATATCTCATATATCCCTTGTTTGTGCAGGGGATGAATTTCTCTTTTCTGTAAAACCCGTCCACAACACCTAAGATATTATCGTCGGTGATATCATACTCCTTTTCATACAAACCATCACCGCAAATAACATAACCTGTGTCGGTAACCTCAATAATTCTGTGGACTACATATCTGCCCCTTTTATCTTTATAAAGGGGTATATCATATTTTTTCAGTCTGCCGTTAACAGGCTCTATAAGCACGGTATCCTTACCGTTTCTTATCATAGGCCACATACTAACTCCGTGCGGAGTAATAACAAAGTGTTCGCGGGCAACTGCTTCTTCTATTGTTGAAAAAGACTCGTTCACAACAAAACTCCCTTTTCAGCAAATTTCTAATAGTAAATATCATTATAGCAATGTGTATTCTAACATAATTGTAAAATAATTTCAACACAAAAGACAAAAAATATCCCTGCGTTTTAGCGTGTTATCCTTAACGGAGAACACGCAGCCAAATCCGTCTTCGACGGGTGAAATCCACCTCTGGTGGATGAAATCGCGTTTGCGATGAAATCCTGCTTCGCAGGGTTGTATTTAGACGGATTTGATTTCATCCGAGGACTTGTCCTTGGATTTCATCTGAACGAAGTGAAGATTTCATCGTTGCCGCGCAACGATTTCATTAAACCAACAGAAAAAAAGATAACATTTCGGCTATGAACCGATTTGTTATCTCTTTCTGTCGTTATAAGGGTTTGGGCTTAGCCCATATTTGCGTTTGACTAGTCAAATGCGATGCTTGCACTTTGCTCAAAGCATAAATTCTCCGCTAAGAACATCACCCGTTAGGCAAGGGGGGCTTATTACAGCTGAGAAAAGCTTTCTGCAAGTATGTCGCAACTACGATGAAATTTCTCAAGCTCTGCTTTGGTGAGGGTAAGCTCAATGGTGCGGTCGATGCCACTTCTTCCGATGATACAGGGGTTGCCGAGGAAAACATCTGTCCTGCCGTATTCTCCCCTGAGTCTGCCGCTTACGGTCAGCACGCTGTGCTCGTCTGAAAGTATTGCTCTGACAATTCGTGCAATAGACATTCCGATGCCGTAGTAGGTGGCTCGCTTTGCCCTTATGATTTTCTGCGCCGCGTTTTTCACCTCAACACTGATTCTCTCTAAATCCGAGTAGAAGAACTTATTCTTGTTATCCTCAAGCACCTTCAACACAGGCTTTGTAGCAAGAAGAGCCTGTGACCAAGGAGTAAACTCCGAGTCCCCGTGCTCGCCGATAACATAGGCATGAACATTCCTTGGGTCAAGATGAAAATATTCGCCCAAAAGATACCGAAGTCTGGCTGTATCAAGGGTGGTACCTGTGCCGATAACCCTGCAATCATCAAACCCCGACAGCTCAAAGGTAAGCCTTGTCATCACATCCACAGGGTTTGTAGCCACAAGAAAAATTCCGTCAAAGCCACTTTCAATAACAGGAGCTACTACACTCCTGAAAACCTCGGCGTTTCGTGAGAGAAGCTGAAGCCTTGACTCACCCTCCTTTTGGTTTACTCCTGCACAGATTACCACTATGTCCGCATCCCTACACTCTGTGTAATCTCCTGCTCGGATTTTCATACTCGCCTGTGAAAAAGCAAGTCCGTGGTTCAAATCCATTGCCTCACCCGAAGCACGCAGAGCATCAATATCAATAAGCACCAGCTCATCGCAGATATTCTGATTAAGACTTGCATAGGCAAAGCTCATACCCACCATACCCGTGCCTACAAGCACAACCTTTCTGCTGTTTGTCGCCATAAAAAACTCCCTCTTAACTTTTTTGTTAGTGTTGCCGAGGGAGTTCTTTTTATTCAATTCAAATCCCAATCCACAAAAGCCCCCCTTGCCTAAAGGGGGGAGAATGGCGAATGCCATTCAGGGGGGATTCACACGCTAAGTTTCTGCTCAACTTTCAATCCCTCAGTCAGCTTCGCTGACAGCTCCCTTTAGGCAAGGGAGCCTTATATCTAAAAAGGGGGCTTGCGCATCCTACAGGAAGTAATCTTCGGGCAATACCTCAAGCCAAGCCATATAGGTTTCGTAGGTGTGTCCGCAGCTCACGGCAGAGGTAGTAATGTCTGCACTCTTTGCCATATCCTCAAGTGAAATACCCTCCATCATAAACCTTGTGAGGGTATCAAAAAGAGGGGTTGCAGAGCTTGAAAGAAGAAACATTCCGTTTGCCAGAGTGTCGTCGCCGCTAAGGAGTGCTCCTACCTTCTGCATATAGTCATAGAGAGTCAGTCGGTGCGGTGCAACGGTAAGCTCTTTATTGTAATAATCGCTAACTGTAGGTGCAATTTTGTAGGCAGTATTAAGGAAAATCTGCACGTCTGAAGCACCAAAGGGATAGCCTGTGTGAGGGTAGCCCGTAAGCTCCTCAAAAATTTTCTGCATAGCGGTGTAGTTTTCCTCGTAATTCTCATCTGTGTTTCTGAGAAATTCCATATCTATACCGTATCTTGTGTAGCCCCACTTTTTAAGAGGAATGTAGCCGATAAAATCCTCGGGATTAATAATGTTATAGATGGTGCTGTACTCCAAAGCTTTAGCGTTTTCTGCTGTAGTTGTGTTGGGAGTTGCAAAGGTATAGGCGGTGACCGATTTGTACTCTTTTGAGTCCACAAGCCTTTTTGCCAGCAGATTTGCCACCGCTCCGCCTCGTGAATGGCCTGTAATCACCACGTCGAGGCTCTGCTTTGAAAGCTTGTTTGCAGCTATATATTCTTCGATTTCTTTCTGAGCAAAGTCCGTTGCGGCAGAAAAACCTGCGTGCTCTGTGCCTTCTCCGATATTAAAATTTGAGTACCACTCACCCTTGTGAGTGCCCCGAAGCACCAAAAGCAAGGTGGTTTTCTCGCCTTCGGTTTTTTCACAAGCAGAGAAAGCGATTCCGCTTCCAAATGTATCCTCCTGATTACGGGATATATACCTGAATTTTTCATATTCCATAAGTTGAAGCTTTTCACAGAGAGCTTCTTCGTCAGATGCAAGGGAGCATAGATATATATACTTTCTTGCCTGAGAAAGCGAAAAGCAGGAAGCCTCCGAACCCAAGCTTACCTCTGCCTTTACCGGCTGTGATTTTGGTGCTTTTGCGTAAAAAAACACACCGCAGAGGCTGAATAACACAACCGCTGCGGCGATGAAAAGTAATGTGATTGATTTTTTCAAGCGGATGACCTTCTTAAATATTAAGTATTGAAGAGGCCACGAAGAAGTATACAAGCAGAGAAACAACGTCAACAATGGTGGTGATAAAGGGACTTGCCATAACTGCAGGGTCCAGCCTTAACTTCTTTGCAATCATCGGCAGTGAGCAACCGATAATCTTTGCCACGATAATTGTCACCACAAGGGTAATGCTTACCACAAGTGAAATCCAGACGTTTATTTCGTCGTTTTTCAGGAGCCAGCCGTCAATAAGCAGTACCTTGCCGAAGTTGACAACGCCAAGGATGATACCTGCCAGAATTGAAACACGGAATTCCTTGAACACTACCCAAAAGATATCCTTAAACTCGATTTCTTCGAGGGATAGGCTTCGGATAACGGTTACCGAGGACTGACTGCCTGCGTTACCGCCTGTACCCATGAGCATGGGGATAAAGGCAGTAAGTATGAGTGCGCTTTCCAATCTTCCTTCATAGCTTGCAATTATTATGCCCGTAAAGGTGGAAGATATCATAAGCAATAATAACCAAGGGACTCTCTGCCACAAGGTTTCAAAAATGCCAACCTTGGGATAGGGCTTGTCGGTGGAGCCGATAGCCGCCATCTTCTGGATATCCTCGGTGGTTTCTTCAACCATAACATCCAGAGCATCGTCAACAGTAACAATACCTACAAGTCTGCCTTCCGTGTCTACAACAGGCAGTGCCAAGAAGTCGTAGTTGTTGATTGTCTGAGCAACAAGCTCCTGGTCATCAAGTGTACCAACGGAAATCACGTTGGTTTCCATCAAGGCTTCAATAACCTCGCCTTCCTCAGCCAAAAGCAAATCCTTGATAGTAGTGATACCAATAAGCTTTGAGTCAGAGCCTACAACGTAGCAGGTGTAGATGGTTTCCTTGTCAACACCGGTACGGCGGATACGCTTGATTGCCTCCTCTACGGTCATATTAGGCCGAAGGGATACAAACTCCGTGGTCATAATGGAGCCTGCGCAGTCGTCGGGGTATTTGAGAAGCTCGTTGATTTGTTTTCTTGTTTCGGGGTCTGCCTGACGAAGAATTCGCTTTACAACGTTTGCGGGCATTTCCTCGATAATGTCAACGGCATCGTCAGCAGACAATTCGTCAACAACATCCTTAAGCTCAGAATCAGAGAAGCCCTTAATGAGAAACTCCTGCGTGTCGTCGTCCATTTCAACGAAAACGTCAGCCGCAAGCTCTTTAGGAAGCATTCTGAACAAAAGCTGAATTTTTGAGTCGTGCATATCCTCTAAAAGCACCGCAATGTCGTAAGCATTCATAGTGCTTAAGATGTCCTTGAGAGTTTTGTATTTCTTCTCATCAAGGAGCTTGCCGATGGTAACATCGACAGTTACATAGTTCCTTTCCATAGTCTTTTCCTCCTAAAAATTAATAGGTGGAAGTAAAAAGACACGGTTCCAAGGATTAAAGTGCAAAGGTAATGTACGCAGTAAAACTGCGGTATATAAAGTAAGTGCAACTTCGCCCGGGAACTGTGCCGGTACTACTTCCTGCGTCCATTAACTTTCACCTCTCAGTATTATTATAGTATGCAAAAGCAGACAAAGCCTACTCTTAACTCTATAATTTTACTCCAATTTTTTATGAGTGTCAAGGATTTTTCGGCAGGAGCAAGCACCTGTCTGTAGGGTACGGTGATAGGGACAAAAAGCCCCCCTTGCCTAAAGGGGGGAAGAATGGCGAATGCCATTCAGGGAGGAATTCAAATCCCCAATCCTACAAAAGCCCCCCTTGCCTAAAGGGGGGAAGAATGGCGAATGCCATTCAGGGGGGATTCATATTAACAAACACAGAAAAACTGCACCGCCCGATTTTGAGGCGGTGCAGAAGGCTTTGCGTGCTTATAAATCAAGCCTGTGTGTTGTTGTAGGCTGACTGGTTTGCCTGTATTCTGTCAAAGACTTCTTTATTCTTCTTTGTGAGAATAAAGTTGATAATAATTGCAATGAGAGCATATTCGTTGAAAAGTGCACCCAGCACAATGGAGCCTACGGAAGTCGCGTGTTTTACTGCATCGGTGCAGTCGGTGTAAATCTTATTTCTGTACTTGCCGACCTTCTTAGCCATAACAAGGTTTACAATAGCGATAGGCAGGAATGCAAGGCCCATACCAAGGTATATTCCCCAGAGGAAAGCACCCATTCCGCCTGCTACAGCAACTCCTACATCTGCCGAACTATCAAACTCGTTGTAATAGTAATCGTCGGAACCGCCGTATTCTTCAAAGTGATATCCGTAGTCATCAAAGTTGTAGTCCTCAACGTTAACCTGAGGGTTATCTGCAGCAGTCGCAAGACCTGCAATACCTACAATGCCGAAAATGGTGCTTACGGACAGCAGAACGATTGAGCACACCAGAAGGATGATACCCGACACCTTCCACGCAATACGCTCCCACTTGAGTCGGTTTGAAAGAGAGTCAAGGTGCTTTTGCTCCTCTTCTCTTGTGTAGGTCTTTGAAGTTTCCACAGGTGCGGGGCTCTGATAGTATGTAGTGCCCTGCTGTGATGCCTTGGCACTCTCTGTAACCTCTCCGCAATAAGAGCAGAACTTTGCACCCTCAGGGATAGCCTGACCGCATTTAGCACAATATTTCATAATATTTCCTCCTTTATTAATTAAGGTTTTCCCTTGGCTTCATTATACATAATATAATAAACCCGTGTCAAATATATGTATGGAAAAACACAATAAGTTTACATTTTGTTTACTAATTTCTATTGTCTTCGCAAACTTTGGGTGTTAAAATAGTAGTATCAAAAACGGAGTGATACTAATGAACAAATTTCTTTACAAAATACAGCAGTTTATGATTGGCAGAAACGGACTTGACCGCTTCAATAAGTTTCTGTTCCTGATTTATGCTGTACTCATTATAGTCAACATTTTTGTAAATTCTCTGATTATTTATCTTATCGAGCTGGCTTTGGCAGGCTACATAGTGTTCCGAACACTTTCAAAGAACCTCTACCGCAGAGGCAGAGAAAACCAAGCTTATATGAAAATCGAAGCTCCTGTGAAAGCGTTTTTTGTAAGACAAAAAAACAAAATCCGCGATATCAAAACCCACAGGTACATCAGATGCAAGCACTGCAAAGCACAGCTGAGAGTCAAGCACAGAAAGGGCAAGCACACAGTACGCTGCCCCAAGTGCCGACAGGAGTTTTCTGTGAATATCCGCATATAAAAAGCACCACCCAAAAAGTTACTCAGAACTTTTCGGGTGGTTTTTTTGCGAGTAATAAGCACAAGCGTTTCCTTTTGTGTAAAGGAAGGTGCCGCCCACCTACAAAGCCCCCTTGCCTAAAGGGGAGAAGGATTTACATAGTAGTTAGCAGCAGGTATGCTGTGTAAGCTACATAGCCAAGCACACAAACTGAGCCTACTATTCTGCCCATTCCCTTTTTTACAAGGCAGGCAACATAAACCAAAGCTGTAACAGCCAGCAGGATAACCACGTTGATGATAGCACTTGTGTCAACTGCAATGGTGCTCAGAGAGCTTGAAAGTCCTAAAATAAGCATAATGTTGAAGATATTGGAGCCGATAACGTTGCCCAGAGCCAGACCGCTCTCGCCCTTTTTAGCGGCTACAACGCTTGTAACAAGCTCGGGCAGGCTAGTGCCGATGGCGATAATTGTGAGTCCGATGAAAGTTTCAGACCAACCGAGAGCAAGTGCGATTTCCTTGGCATTGTTAACAACTAAGTTTCCGCCGAGGATAACGGCAGTAAGTCCGCCCACAATGCACAAAACTGCAACTACGGGATGCATGGTCTTTACTTCCTCCTCAGACTGGCTGTCCTTATCCTTGAAGGCAGTAAATACCACAAAGAAAAGATAGAGAATAAAGAGTACCAGCATCACTAAACCGTCAACAAGTCCCAACGCTTTGCCAATGAACATCAATACCAAAAGCAAAGCATTCACAACAACGTTCACGGGGAAATCACGCTTGAGCATCTCTTTTTCAATTTTGTAGGGCTTAATAACCGCACAAAGACCTGCAACCACCAAAAGGTTGAAGATGTTTGAGCCTACAACGTTGCTTATGGCAATCTCGTTTGAGCCCTGCATACCTGCGGTGATACTCACAGCCGCCTCGGGGGCACTTGTGCCCATTGCAACAATGGTGAGTCCGATTACAAAACCGGGAATTCCAAGAAGCTTTGCAACTGAGGAACTGCCGTCAACAAAGAAGTCGGCACCCTTTATAAGCAACACAAAGCCTACAAGCAATAAAACTACATTCCAGAACATTAACATTCCTCCTTTTTTCTTTTGAGGCAATAAAAAAAGACCTATACTGCCCCTTTGAGCAGTAAAAGTCTTGTTACAAAACGAAAGGTCGGTTTGGGTGCGCCCGGAATTTCTTCGTGATGACGAGCAACACCGCGGGTATCCCCGCAAACTACTCCCTCTTACCAAGGGTTATTTTATTACAAATTCCGCCAAAAGTCAATGACAATAAAAACTTTCAGACAGATACACAAAAACACCACAGACTCAGCTTTTGAATCTGTGGTGTTTGGTTTAATTCTCGTGCCGACAGGCACATATCGCACCGCAAGGTATATCGCGTGCATTATGCACATATCGCAAATTTCACAAGGAATTTATATCGCTGTTTGCCACACAGGGCAAACACATTACAGGTCGTAGTAAAGACCGAACTCTGCAGGATGAGGAATCTGGTTAACCTTCTTTGCCTCTGCACGCTTTCTCTTAATCCAAGTCTTGAGCAATGCCTCGGGGAATACGCCGCCCTTTGTCAGGTACTCGTAGTCAGCCTCGAGAGCATCCAAAGCCTCGTCAAGAGTTGTGGGAAGGTGCTGAAGCTTTGCCTTCTCCTCGTCAGAGAGGTTGTAGAGGTTGTAGTCATAGGGGCCCCAGCCGTTTGCTTCGGGGTCGATTTTGTTCATAACACCGTCAAGACCTGCCATAAGGATAGCAGCATAAGCATAGTAGGGGTTGCAGGTTGCATCGGGGTTTCTGATTTCAAAACGCTTTGTTTCGGGGCTCTTTGCGTATGCAGGGATACGGATAACAGCAGAGCGGTTGGAGGTTGCGTAACCGATGGTAACGGGAGCCTCGTAACCGGGAACAAGACGCTTGAAGGAGTTTGTGGAGGGGTTAGTGATAGCACAGAGTGAACGAGCGTGCTTTAAAAGTCCGCCCATGAACCAATGTGCAATATCGGAAAGACCTGAGTAACCTGCCTCGTCAAAGAACAGGGGCTTGCCGTCCTTGAAGAGGAGCATATGAACGTGCATACCGTTGCCTGCCTCGCCGAAGATGGGCTTGGGCATAAATGTAGCAGTTTTGCCTGAAGCTACTGCCTCGTTCTTAACGATGTACTTGATAATCATGGTCTTGTCAGCCATCTCGAGCATCTCGCCAAGCTCAACCTCGATTTCAACCTGACCTGAACCGCCAACCTCGTGGTGGTGATACTTAACCTTTACGCCCCAGTCCTCAAGCATAAGGCACATTCTGGAGCGGATGTCGTAGGTAATGTCCTGAGGAGCAGCAATGTGGTAACCGCCGCCGCCGGGAACCTTGTAGCCGAGGTTCTGAACCTCGTTCTCGCCTGAATTCCACTCGGACTGCTCTGTGTCTACCTCGTAAGCAACGCGGTTGGGCTTTGCCTCGTAGGAAACGTGGTCAAGAAGATGGAACTCGAACTCGGGTCCGATAACCATCTTATCAGCAACGCCGATTTCCTTCATATATTCCTGAGCACGGATTGCAACGTTTCTGGGATACTGGTCAAAGGGTCTGTTAGCCTCGCCAACCTTACCGATGATGCAAACGTCACCGGTCATTGTAAGTGTGGGCTGAGAAACAAAGGGGTCAATCTGAGCGGACTCAAGATTGGGGATGAACACCATATCGCTCTTCTCAACAGCAGCATAGCCGTAGTTGGAGCCGTCAAAGCCGATACCGTAAACCATGGTATCCTCATTGAGTCTGTTTGAGGGAATGGTGATGTGACGCCAACGACCGTCGATGTCAATCATCTTGAAGTCAATCATCTTGATGTCGTTGTCTTTGATGAATTTCTGTGCTTCTTTAACAGTTTTGAACATATATAAACCTCCTGTAGGTTATGTATCACTTTATACATTTAATATAAAGTGCAAAATACTGTACTCAGTTTATTGCATTTATTGCTGATTGTCAACGATTTTTCTTGAAAAAAAATCACTCAAACAATCAGATTTCTGATACCTGCTCCTCTGTGATTGACTTGATGCCGTTTTCCAAAAGAAGCTTCTCTACCCTGTCGTTGTCATCTACTCTGAGCACAACGTAAGCGTGGTGAGGTGTTGCACCGTTGAAAGCATACATATACTCCATATTGATGCCGTTTTCAGAAAGAACACGGACAACAGTTGCTAAAGCACCGGGCTCGTTTCTAAGACGTGCACCCACTACCTCGGTAATTGTTGCAATGCAGTTTTCTTTTCTGAGTATTTCAAGTGCTCGGTCGGTGTCGGAAACAATAAGTCTGAGAATACCGAAATCCTGAGTATCTGCAATGCTCATTGCACGCAGGTCGATGTTTTCTTTTGCAAGGACATCTGTAATCTTCACAAGAGAGCCCTGCTTATTTTCTACAAAAACTGAAATCTGACGAATTGCCATAACCTTAACCTCCTATAAGATTTCTCTTATCTTCAACTCTCTTGGCTTTACCCATAGAGCGTTCGATGCTGCCGGGAGCAACAAGCTTTACGTCGGCACCGATTCCAAGAAGTGAACGAAGCTCACTCTCCAGAGCCTTTTCGTTCTCTTTAACCTTGGTAACTGTATCAGAGAACATATCCTCGTTCATTTCAACGTGGATAAGAAGTGTATCTGTGTTGTTCACGCGGTCAACATAAATCTTGTAGTTGGGAGAATAGCCCATCTTGAGAAGAACTGTTTCAATCTGTGAGGGGAACACGTTAACTCCGCGGATAATGAGCATATCGTCGGTTCTGCCCTTAGGTTTGGTCATCTTCACAAAGGTTCTTCCGCAGGAGCACTTGTCAACGGTGAGCACGCCGATGTCACGTGTGCGGTAACGGATAAAGGGACAGCACTCCTTTGAGATACAGGTGAACACAAGCTCACCGGGTACACCGTAAGGAAGAACTTCCTCGGTGTCGGGGTCGATAGCTTCTACAATGAAGTGGTCCTCGTTTACGTGCATACCTGTCTGAGAGGAGCACTCATAGGACACACAGGGGCCCATAATCTCTGTAAGGCCGTATACGTCGTAAGCCTTGATGTCAAGCATTTCTTCAATCTGGTGACGCATTTCCTCAGTCCAAGGCTCTGCACCGAAGATACCTGCTTTGAGCTTTAGTGACTTGGGGTCAATCCCCTTTGCCTTAATCTGCTCGGCAATATACATTGCATAGGAGGGAGTACAGCAAAGAACCGTTGAGCCAAAGTCCTGCAGAATTGTAATCTGCCTGTCGGTATTGCCTGAGGACACGGGAATTGCTGTGGCACCTATTCTGCCTGCACCGCCGTGAAGACCGAAGCCGCCTGTAAAAAGGCCGTAGCCGTAAGCCACGTGAACAAAGTCGTTTTCGTCTGCACCGACTGCATAAAGCTGACGTGCGGCAATGTCATCCCACACCTCAAGGTCGTGCTTAGTGTAGCCTACTACAATCTGCTTGCCTGTAGTGCCTGAGGATGCGTGGAGTCTTACTACATCTTTTGTGGGTACTGCAAAGAGTCCGTAGGGGTAGTTATCTCGCAAATCCTGCTTTGTGGTGAAGGGAAGCTTTTTAAGGTCATCAATGCTCTTGATGTCCTCAGGTTTTATGCCTGCTTCATCCATTCTCTTGCGGTACATTTCCACATTTTGGTAAACGTGTTTTACTGTTTTTACAAGACGCTCATCCTGAATAGCTCTTATTTCTTCTCTGGATGCGGTCTCGATTTCTTTTTGCCAATAGCGCTCTGCCATGGCAATCGCCTCCTGTTTTTGAAAAAATATTTAATAAAGTTTATTAATTATTCGCCGTAATTGTAGCCAAGGGAGAAAGCCTTCAGGTTAATATCTATGAACTGAGGCTTTACAACATTACGCAACGCATCCTCCCATTTATCTGTGGGGATGTCAAGCTGACGTGCAAGTCTGCCCATAAGAACGATGTTAACCGCTCTTGAGGAGCCTGCTTCCTCTGCAAGAGAGAGTGCGTCCAGAGCGTCAACCTTAACCTTCTCTGAAAGCTCGGTGAGGATTTCTGTGGGATACTCCAAAGCACCGATAACAACGGGCATAGGGTCAATCTGCTGAGTGTTTGTGATGATAACACCGTCTTTTTTAAGGTACTGCACCCATCTTGCCGCCTCTAATTTTTCGAAGGAAATGATGCAGTCTGCCTCGCCCTTTTCAATAATGGGAGAATAAACCTTCTCGCCGTATTTTACATAGGTTACAACAGAGCCGCCGCGCTGGCTCATACCGTGAACCTCAGAAACCTTAACGTCGTAGCCCTCTGTCACCAGAAGCTTACCCAAAAGTGTAGAAGCCAGAAGGGAGCCCTGTCCGCCTACACCGACTATCATAATACTCTTTGTCATAGCTTATCCTCCTTACTTAATAGCATCAAACTTGCACATCTGTGTGCAAACTGCGCAGCCTACGCACAAAGTTGCATCAATATCAGCCTTTGAGTTGTGCATACTGATTGCAGGGCAACCAAGCTTCATACACATCTTACAGCTCTTGCAGTCGTCCTTGGAAACTACAAGTGCAGGCTTTGCCTTAACACTCTTGAGGAGTACACAGGGTCTGCGTGAGATGATAACTGAGGGCTCTTCTTTTGCAAGCTCCTCTTTGAGAACTGTATCGCACTCGGAAAGGTTGTAGGGGTCTACAACGCGAACGCTTTGGATACCTACTGCCCTGCAGAGAGTTTCAAGGTCAACCTTTGCAGCAGGGTCACCCTTGATGTTGTAGCCTGTGGTGGGGTTCTGCTGGTGGCCTGTCATACCTGTGATAGAGTTATCAAGAATGATAACTGTGGAGTTTGTTGCATTGTAGGCGATATTCACAAGACCTGTGATACCTGAGTGCATAAAGGTGGAGTCACCGATTACGCAAACGGTCTTGCCCTCTGTTTCTTTACCGCCTGCCTTGTTGTAGCCGTGAAGTCCTGACACGGAAGCACCCATACAGAGTGTTGTATCAAGAGCATTCAGAGGAGGCATTGCACCCAGAGTGTAGCAACCGATGTCGCCGAGCACTGTAATCTTATTCTTTGCAAGTGTGTAGTACATACCTCTGTGAGGACAGCCTGCGCACATTACGGGAGGTCTTGCGGGAACGTTGGTGTCAACGGATGCAAACCGGGGCATATCAAGTCCGAAGGCAGTAGCGACTGCAAGCTGAGAAAGCTCGCCTATCTCTGAGAAAAGCTCCTTGCCTACGCAGTCAATGCCGAGGGACTTCACGTGAGTTTCAATAATGCCGTCAAGCTCCTCAACGATATACACCTTCTGAACCTTTTGTGCAAAACTCTTAATACGCTCAACAGGCATAGGGTTAATCATACCGAGCTTGAGAACACTTACAGAGTCTGCGAATACTTCCTTAACGTACTGATAGCAGGTACCTGTTGTGATGATACCGAACTCACTGTCTGCATACTCCTCGCGGTTGATATCAGCAGTTTCAGCATAAGAAGTAAGCTTTCTTGTTCTCTCCTCAACAATGGGGTGTCTGAGCTTTGCGTTTGCAGGCACCATTATGTATTTCTGAGGGTTCTTCTCGTAGGGCTTATCCTCGGGAAGAACTCGCTCTGAGGTTTCAACAATACTCTGGGAGTGAGCAACACGGGTGCACATCTTGATGAACACGGGAGTGTCAAACTCCTCGGAAAGCTCAAAAGCAAGCTTTGTAAACTCCAAAGCTTCCTTGGAGTCGGAGGGCTCAAGCATAGGCACCTTGGAAGCCTTTGCATAGTGGCGTGAGTCCTGCTCGTTCTGAGAGGAATGCATACCGGGGTCGTCTGCAACGCAGATAACAAGACCGCCGTTAACACCTGTATAGGACAGAGTAAACAAAGGGTCAGCAGCAACGTTAAGTCCTACGTGCTTCATACAGCAGCAGGTACGCTTGCCTCTGACAGATGCACCGAAGGCAACCTCCATTGCTACCTTCTCGTTGGGTGCCCACTCGCAGTAAATTTCATCATACTTTGCGGCAAATTCAGTAATCTCTGTACTGGGTGTACCGGGATAACTGGAAACTATAGAACAGCCTGCTTCATACAGACCTCTGGCAACAGCCGCGTTGCCGATAAGTAACTCTTTCATAATTTCAACTCTCCTGACGGAAATAGATTTTTGATTATTTATTCCAAAGCTTCCCTTTGGGAAACCGTAACCTTCTTTTCGTAGCACTCAAACATTTCATCAACCTTCTTTTCATCAGGCTTCTTTGTGAGAAGGCTTACAACCACTACAAGAAGAATACCCGCAAGCATTGCAATAACACCTACGTTTGAGGATGCCTGCAAAAGCTTGGGAAGAAGTGAAATGTTTCCGCTGAGCTTAAATATCATAAAGGTAACATTGATGCTGACGCTGAAAATAAAGCTTGCCCATACCGCAGGCTTTGTGGCACGCTTCCAGTAAAGTCCCAGCATAAAGGGACCGAGGAAAGCACCGCTCATTGTGCCCCAAGAGATACCCATAAGGTCTGTGATGAAGGCAATCTTTGTTCTTGCCTGAACAATGGCGATAAGTGCAGACACAACAATGAAGAACACAAGGAAAATTCTCATAGCTGACATCTTGCTCTTTTCAGACATTTTTGTCTTTTTCATAGGAGCAATAAAGTCAAGCGTCAGAGTAGAGCTTGATGTGAGCACCAAAGACGAAAGTGTGGACATTGAAGCCGCAAGCACCAGCATAATAACAAGTGCAATTACAACATCGGAGTCAATCTTTGAAAGCATTGAGGGAATAATGGAGTCAAACTGACCGTTTACCTCATCTGCTGTCATAAATATGCGTCCGAAGCCGCCGAGGAAGTAGCAACCGCCTGCAACCACAACTGCAAAAACTGTGGAAACCACGGTGCCTGTCTTGATGGACTTTTCGCTCTTAATAGCATAGAACTTGCCAATCATCTGAGGAAGTCCCCAAGTACCCAGAGAGGTCAGAAGCACAACGCCCAGAAGTGCCACAGGGTCAGGGCCGAAGATTGAAGTGTAATCCCCCACAGGCTCCACCTGAGAAAGAAGCTCCACAGAAGCCGAAAGACCTCCGTTTACATTGAGAGCGGCAACAACTACAACAACAATACCGATAAGCATTATAATGCCCTGAATAAGGCTGTTAAGTGCTGTGCCTACATAGCCGGAGAGCACCACGTACAGGGCTGTGACCAGCGCCATTACAACAACACAAACCCAGTAGTCGATGTGGAAAGCCATCTCAAAAAGACGGGAAAGACCATTGTAAAGAGAGGCGGTATAAGGAATCATAAAGATGAAAACGATTGCCGCCGCCGCAAGCTTCAGTGCCTTTGACTCATATCTTTTCTCAAAGAAATCCGGCATTGTAGCACTGCCTAAATGCTGAGTCATAACACGGGTTCTTCTGCCGAGCACCTTCCACGCAAGGTAGGAACCGATGAGTGCGTTTCCAAGTCCTATCCAGGTGGAGGCAAGACCGAAGTTCCAACCGAACTGTCCTGCATAGCCTACAAAGATAACAGCAGAAAAATAGGATGTACCGAAAGAAAACGCAGTCAGCCAAGGGCCTACTGCTCTTCCGCCCAGCACAAAGCCGTTAACGTCGGTTGCCTTTTTTCGGCAATACACGCCTACCCCGATGGTAATAACCAGAAACAGAACAATAAAAAGTATTTTAATAAACATCGTCTATACTCTTGTTTTTTGACAAACCGTTGCCAAAAAACGGAGCAACCCTCCTTTTCAAAGTTTATTCGATTATTATATCAAATACGACTGCATAATACAAGATTTTTTTGCATATATATGTAAAAAGTAAGGATATTTATATTATTGGAAGCAAGTCCCCCCTGTTAATTCAATCAAAACTGTTGACAAGCTCACAAGCTGTACTGTATAATTGACTTAAATTTTGAAACACAGGAGCTTTGCAATGTATATCAATTACGAAAAAACTCATATGATGATGTGCAACTCCGCCTTCAGAAATCATTGAACACCGATCATTCGGCAAAGATGAATTTTTGAGGGCAGATACCCTATGGGGTAACTGCCCTTTTACAATTCCTTAGGGAGGTAATATTATGAACTACAAAAATTTAGACACAACCTGCGTTCAGGGGGGTTACACCCCTGCAAACGGCGAGCCCAGACAGATTCCCATTGTGCAGAGCACAACCTTCAAATATGCCACAAGCGAGGATATGGGCAAGCTTTTTGACCTTGAAGCAGAGGGTTACTTCTACACAAGACTCCAGAACCCCACCAACGACTACGTTGCCAAGAAAATCTGCGAGCTTGAGGGCGGTACTGCTGCAATGCTCACCTCCTCAGGTCAGGCAGCAAGCTTTTTCAGCATTTTCAACATTGCAGGCGCAGGGGACCACATTGTTGCTTCAAGTGCCATCTACGGCGGCACCTACAACCTCTTTGCGGTTACAATGAAGCGTATGGGCATTGACTTCACCTTCGTTTCCCCCACAGCTTCCGACGAAGAAATACAGGCAGCATTCAAGCCCAACACAAAGGCACTTTTCGGCGAAACCATCGCAAACCCTGCTTTAGTAGTGCTGGACATTGAACGCTTTGCAAATATTGCACACAAAAACGGTGTGCCCCTTATCATTGACAACACCTTTGCAACTCCCGTTACCTGCCGTCCCTTTGAGTGGGGTGCTGACATTGTAATCCACTCTACCACAAAGTACATCGACGGCCACGGTGCATCCGTTGGCGGTTGCATTGTTGACTCAGGCAAGTTCGACTGGACAAAGTACCCCGACAAATTCCCCGGACTGTGCACTCCCGACGAAAGCTACCACGGCGTTACCTACACCGAGCGTTTCGGTCTTGCAGGAGCATACATCACAAAGGCTACCGCTCAGCTTATGCGTGACTTCGGATGCATCCAGTCACCTCAGCACGCTTTCTACCTGAACCTCGGTCTTGAAAGCCTGCACCTGAGAATGCAGCGCCACTGCGAAAACGGTCTTGCAGTAGCAAAGCATCTGCAGAACCACCCCAAGGTTGCTTGGGTTCGATACTCCGGACTTGAGGGTGACGAGTGCTACGAGCTTGGCAAAAAGTACCTCAAATACGGCGGATGCGGTGTTGTATCCTTCGGCGTAAAGGGCGGCAGAGCTGCAGCAGAAACCTTTATGAAAAACCTGAAAATTGCCGCTATCGAAACCCACGTTGCAGATGCACGCACCTGCTGTCTGCATCCCGCAAACGCAACACACCGCCAGATGAACGACACAGAGCTTGAGGCAGCAGGAATTTCTCCTGACCTTGTTCGCTTCTCCTGCGGTATTGAAGCTGCCGAGGATTTGATTGCTGATATTGACAACGCTTTAGAGGCAGTATAAATTCCGAACCACAAAAAAGGCTCCCTTGTGTAAAGGGAGCTCCGCCAAAGGCGGTGAGGGATTGTAAGGTGAACAGAGCCTTAACGTATAAATCCCCCCTGAATGGCTTTCGCCATTCTTCCCCCCTTTAGGCAAGGGGGGCTTATTATTCACGAAAGGGACGATTATATGCCCATTAAAATTCCAAATGAGCTTCCTGCAACCCAGACTCTGAACGACGAAAACATTTTTGTCATTACAGAAACCAGAGCTATGACTCAGGACATCCGTCCTCTGCAGATTGCAATTCTCAATCTGATGCCCACAAAGATTGCTACAGAAACCCAGCTTGTAAGGCTTCTGGGCAACTCCCCCTTGCAGGTAGAGCTTGAGCTTATTCACACAGCAACCCACGAGTCAAAGAACGTTTCCTCTGACCATCTGCTTAGGTTCTACAAGACCTTTGACGAAATAAAGGACAGAAAGTTTGACGGAATGATTATCACAGGCGCACCTGTGGAAAATCTCCCCTTTGAAGAGGTGGAGTACTGGGGTGAGCTGTGCGAGATTATGGAGTGGAGCAAAACCCACGTAACCTCCACCTTTCACATCTGCTGGGGTGCACAGGCAGCACTTTACTACCACTACGGCATAAACAAACAGCCTTTGCCTCAGAAGCTCTTCGGAGTATATCCCCACACCGCCGACTACAAGCAGTCCATACTCTTCCGCGGTTTTGACGATGTGTTTATGGTGCCTCATTCACGCCACACCACTGTCAGACGTGAGGATATCGAGGCAGTACCCGAACTCAGAATTTTAGCTTCCTCCGAGGAGGCAGGCGTTTACGCTGTGGGCACAAAGCTGGGCAGACAGATTTTCATTACAGGTCACTCCGAATACGATGCAGAAACCCTGAAGAACGAGTATGTAAGGGACAAAACTGCAGGCAAGCCCATCGAAATTCCGAAGAACTATTTTCCCAATGACGATGAAACAAAGGCTCCCGTTGTGTCCTGGAGAAGCCACGCGAATCTCCTTTACTCCAACTGGCTCAACTACTTTGTGTATCAGACCACACCCTACGACATTACAGAAATCAAATAAATCTTCACAAAACCGACTGTTTCTGCAGTCGGTTTTTTGTAGTTCAAAAAGACTTCTCCTTATTTATAACGGCTCCCTTGTGTAAAGGAAATTCCCCTGTTAGGGGAAATGTCGGCTTTGCCGACAAAAGGGTTGCCGCTTTCGCAGAAAGGCTGTCAGCGAAGGTGGCGAGGGATTGTAAGGTACGCGGTGCCTTGGGGTTTGAATCCCCCCTGAATGGCTTTCGCCATTCTTCCCCCCCTTTAGGCAAGGGGGGCTTATAGAGGCTCCCTCTTTGAGGGAGCTGTCAGCGAAGCTGACTGAGGGATTGACCTTGATGCTGTCATTTCAGCCGAAGTGTCCGCTTTAGCCGAACCCTTATCAATCCTCCCGAGTTTTGCCGTGGGCAAAACCCACCCTCCTTTATACAAGGAGGGCTTATAAGGCTCCCTTGTGTAAAGGAAATTCCCCTGTTAGGGGAAATGTCGGCTTTGCCGACAAAAGGGTTGCCGCTTTCGCAGAAAGGCTGTCATCGAAGGTGCGTGAGATTGTAAGGTACGCGGTGCCTTGGGGTTTGAATCCCCCCTGAATGGCTTTCGCCATTCTTCCCCCCTTTAGGCAAGGGGGGCTTTTTGTCCCTATCACCGTACCCTACAGACAGATGCTTGCTCCTGCCACAAAGGCGCCGCCCCTACGTGCATCCCCCTTTAGGCAAGGGGGGGCAGTGCCTCTTGAGGGATCTTAATTATTGTTAACTTTCTGTCAATTTAGCCTTCTTTTTCTTGACATTAAAATTTGCAAAAATATAATATAATTAGTATAATATGGTTTTGTGTAAAAACTCATACAAGGAGGTATATGAATGCTCAAAAAACTTGCAAAAAGCATTCGGGAATACAAGCTTCCCTCTATCCTTGCTCCCATATTCATTTCGGGCGAGGTTCTGATGGAGGTTATAATTCCTTTGATTGTTGCCGAGCTTATAAACCAAGGCATCAACTACAAAAACGCCGCAGGCGAGATTGTGGGCAACGCGGATAACCTGATTAAGATTGGTCTTATTCTTGTAGCGTGTTGTCTTATCTCTATGATACTCGGCACTTTGGCAGGAGATTTTGCCGCCAAAGCCTCCACAGGCTTTGCCAAAAACCTCAGAAAGGATATGTTCTATTCAATCCAGAACTACTCCTTCAAAAACATTGACAAATTCTCCTCTTCTTCACTTATCACCCGTCTGACAACAGATGTAACCAACGTGCAGAATTCATACCAGATGCTCATACGCATTGCGGTGCGAAGCCCTATGATGATAATTTTCTCCTTCGTCATGGCTTTTTACATCCACCCGAAGCTCGGCAGTATCTTCCTGTGCGTTGTGCCTGTGCTTATTCTGGGACTTCTGCTCATTATGAAGTTTGCCTTCCCTCTGTTTATGAAGATGTTCAAAATCTACGATAACTTAAACAGAGTTACTCAGGAAAACCTACGCGGTGTCAGGGTTGTAAAATCCTTTGTGCGTGAAGACTTTGAAAAAAAGAAGTTCACCGACGTTTCCGACTCTATTTACAATATTGCAACCAAGGCGGAAACTATCGTTGCTTTTAACTCACCCTTGATGCTTATGTGTGTTTACGCTTGTATGCTTCTTGTTTCATGGATAGGTGCACATCTGATTGTAGGCTCAGGAGGAGCTGAGCTTTCAGAGGGTGAGCTTACAAGTATGTTCACCTACACTATGCAGATTCTGATGAACTTTATGATGCTTTCTATGATTTTCATTATGATTACCATGTCCAGAGCATCTGCAGAGCGTATCGTAGAGGTTCTTGATGAAACTCCCGACATCCACAATCCTGAAAATCCCCTGTATGAGGTCAAAGACGGTTCAATTGAATTCCGCGATGTTGATTTCAGCTACTCAAGCGATATGAAAAAGCTCTGCCTGTCCGATGTTTACCTGAAAATCAACTCGGGTGAAACCGTTGGCATCATCGGCTCCACAGGCTCTTCCAAATCCACCCTTGTTCAGCTTATACCAAGGCTCTACGACACCACAGGCGGTACTGTCCTTGTGGGCGGCACAGATGTAAGAGATTACGACATAAAGACACTTCGCGACTCGGTTGCAATGGTGCTCCAGAAAAACGTGCTGTTCTCGGGCACTATCAAAGAAAACCTCCGTTGGGGCAACGAAAACGCTACCGACGAAGAAATAATCGAAGCCTGCAAGCTTGCCTGTGCGGATGAATTCATCCGCACCTTCCCCGATGGCTACGACACCTACATCGAAGAAGGCGGCACCAACGTATCAGGCGGTCAGAAGCAAAGGCTTTGCATAGCCAGAGCCTTGCTTAAGGTTCCGAAAATCCTCATCCTTGACGACTCCACAAGTGCCGTAGACACTCACACCGATGCACTTATTCAAAAGGCTTTGAAGGAGTTCATTCCCGAAACCACAAAGCTTATCATTGCTCAGCGAATTTCCTCTATAGAGCACGCCGACAAGATTGTTGTGCTTGACGAAGGCAAAATATCCGCTGTGGGTACTCACTCAGAGCTTTTGGAAACAAGCGAAATTTACAAAGAGGTTTATTCCTCTCAGAACAAAGGAGGGTTATCATAATGGCAGGTCCTATGAAGCATAACCCTGCTTTGGCAGGAAAAAAGCCCACCATGAACAAAAGTCAGGCTAAAACCCTCAAACGGCTTTTAGGCTTTATCTGGAAGGAATATAAATTCAGATATGCTCTTGTTTTTCTGTGTATTATTGTAACCTCCATAGTGAGCGCTGCAAGCGGAAGCTTTATCGGCACAGTATTTGACGATTACATCTCTGTGCTTCTTGCATCCAACAGCACAGATTACTCGGCACTTTTAGGTGCAATTATCCGTATGGCGGTTATCTTCCTGTGCGGTATCGGAGCAACACTTCTGCAACAGCTCCTTATGCTGTTTATCACACAGGGACTTATGAAAGACATCCGCAATGATATGTTCTCTCATATGCAAAAGCTTCCCGTCAGATACTTTGACACTCACACTCACGGCGATATAATGAGCCACTACACCAACGACACCGACACCCTAAGGCAGATGGTTTCTCAGAGCATACCTCAGCTTATGTCCTCTGTAATCACAATTATCGTCTACCTTGTTTTTATGATTAAAACCAACCTGTGGCTTACACTCTTTGTGCTTGCCTTTGTGGCATTAACTCTTATGGTAACAGGCTCCGTTGCAGGCAAAAGCGGAAAATACTTCTCAGTTCAGCAACAGGCTCTGGGTAAAGAAAACGGCTTTATTCAGGAAATGATTAACGGTCAGAAGGTTATCAAGGTATTCAACCACGAAAAAAAAGCACAGGAAGAGTTTGACAGCCTCAACTCAAGCCTTTGCGAAACCTCCTACAAGGCAAACAAGTTTGTAAACATCTTAGGACCTATCACAGGCAACATGGGACATCTCCAGTATGTTCTCATTGCAGTAGTAGGCGGAATGCTTGCAATCTCAGGCTTTGACCCTAATCTGACATTGGGTGCCATTGTCAGCTTCCTGCTTTACTCAAAAAGCTTCACAATGCCTATAAATCAGGTTGCTCAGCAGGCAAGCTCCGTGGTTATGGCACTGGCAGGTGCCGAGCGAATATTTAACCTGCTTGACGAAAAGCCCGAGGATGACAACGGCTATGTTACACTTGTCAATGCAAAACTTGACAACGGCACACTTACTGAAACCTCCGAGCACACAGGACTCTGGGCTTGGAAGCATCCTCACTCTGACGGCAGTGTAACCTACACCGAGCTTAAAGGCGAGGTTAAATTCTTTGATGTAGACTTTGCTTATGTTGAGGGCAAAACAGTACTTCATAACATTAGCCTCTACGCAGAGCCCGGTCAGAAGGTTGCTTTTGTAGGTGCCACAGGTGCAGGCAAAACCACAATCACCAATCTGATAAACCGCTTCTACGACATCGAAGACGGCAAAATCCGTTACGACGGAATCAACATTAACAAGATTAAGAAAGACGACCTGAGGCGTTCTCTGGGCATTGTTCTGCAGGATACAAACCTGTTCACAGGCACGGTTATGGACAACATACGCTACGGCAAGCTTTCTGCTACCGAAGAAGAAGTTATCGCCGCCGCAAAGCTTGCAAACGCTCACGGCTTTATATCCCGACTGCCTCAAGGCTACGACACTGTGCTTGAAAACAACGGCGCCAACCTTTCTCAGGGACAGCGTCAGCTTATTTCCATTGCCCGCGCTGCAATTGCCGACCCGCCCGTAATGATTCTTGACGAGGCAACCTCCTCTATTGATACCCGTACCGAAGCATTGGTGCAGAGAGGTATGGACGCACTTATGAAGGGCAGAACAGTTTTTGTAATTGCCCACAGACTTTCAACTGTTCAGAACTCAGATGTTATTATGGTGCTTGACAAGGGCAGGATTATTGAGCGAGGAACTCACGATGACTTGATTGCAGAAAAAGGTCAGTATTACCGACTTTACACAGGCGCCTTCGAGCTTGAATAAAACTAAGCCTCCCTTGTCTAAAGGGAGGCTGTTTTATGCCTGTTTGCAGGGCAGAGGCAAGCTCCTGCCGAAAAGGCTCCCTCTTTGAGGGAGCTGTTTTTGCATTTGCAAAAACTGAGGGAGTAAAAGTCAACGGCACTATTGTAGGGGGCGACGCCCTCGACTCCTCGCAAGGGCTCCCTTGTGTAAAGGAAATTCCCCTGTTAGGGGAAATGTCGGCTTTGCCGACAAAAGGGTTGCCGCTTTCGCAGAAAGGCTGTCAGCGAAGCTGGCGAGGGATTGTAAGTTGAAAAAACTTAGCGTGTGAATCCCCCTGAATGGCATTCGCCATTCTTCCCCCCTTTAGGCAAGAGGGCTTTGACTGAGGGAATAAAAATCAACGACCGCAGCTTTATTTAGCCACGGTCGTTTTTCTCTTTAATTATTTTGTTTTAGATGATTTCTTTTTCTTTATCTTGCGGGTTATCAGCACAATCACAAGCACCAAAACAAAAAGTAAAATCAATATAAGTGCTAATGCAACGTAAGTAAACACGTTGGCGTTTCTTAGCATCATTGAAGGGCTCACACTTGAATACACAAGCTTTCTGCCGTCTGTTTCAGCGTAACGCTTGTCCATTTCATCGTTTATCATTTCGTCAAGATAAGAGGCAATAGCATACCATTCCTTAACTGTGTTGCCCTTTTCGTCACGGATAACATAATTGCCAAAATCCTTGATTTCAATGGGATTTCCCTCTTCATCCCTTGCAACGACAGTAAGCAGTCCAAAGGATTTTTCCTTGACAGAGCCCAGCATCTGCCCTGCATACATACCTGTTACTACGGAATAAAGCTTGTCGTCTTCAATCTCAATCACATTGCCTTCATTATCAACCAGACAGCTTTCCATAATCTTGTTGAAAATCATTCGGTTTGTGTTGAAGCTGTACCGTGCACCCGACACAAAAAGCTGTGCATTCTTCATCAGAGGCTGAACAGAAGCATCTACCTCAAAGACATTTTTAAGGTCCCTGCCTGTAAGGTAAACCCTGATAAGCTCCCCCTCTGTACCCACACCAAGAGAAGCCGCGTTGAACACGTCGCTTACAGTAACCTCGCCTGCAGGAATTGTACCGCGGATAACACCTGTTGCGGTGAGTGCAACATCCACGTTTTCAGAAAGTGCTTTTTCAGCTGCAGCCTTGTATGCATCAGAGAACAGATTGCCTAAGGTTGATTCGTGCTGTTTATCCTTAACCTCTTTGACAGTATGGAATTTGTAGCTGTTGGAAAGGATAACCTCATCATAAGTGAAGCCGTAGGGTGCAAGATAAGTTTCGTTTACCTTATCTTTATACTCCTGCACAAGCTGTGAAATTTCCATGTCCTCTTCAACATTCTCATCTACAGGAATCAGCTCATAGCCTACAAGCTCGGGGGTGTCTGAGTCTACACTCAAGTGTGCCACACCCAAGTACTTGCCGTAATTGCCTGCAGACACAATGGCGGTACCGTTCACCTCAATGGCATTCTGTAGAGTTGTGTGGGTATGAGCTGACACAATAAGGTCGATTCCGTCAACCTTATTTGCAAGGTCGTAGTCCTCGCCCTTGCCGTCACTTGTACCGCTGTGAGAAAGGCAAACCACCACAGGCTCTTTGCCGTAAAGCGCTTTACACTCAGCTCGAGCCTCGTCAACAACCTGCTGAGAAACCTCTGCCGCATCCTCAAGAATCATTCCCGAGTTGGGTGCACAATCGTTTGAGTCAAGACCTGTTATTCCAAAGACAACAAAGTACACTCCCCCACGTTCAATAATTGTGTATTTCTTAACGCCGTAGTAATCAAAGGCGTTCACAATTTCCTCGTTGTAGCCCTCCTGACCCTTCTCGGGAGGCAGGTAGTTAGCATCAACTATTTGAGGCAGTTTGTCACCGCTGTCCACAGCATTTCTGAGCATAGAAGCCAAACCCTCGGGCAGATAGTCAAACTCGTGATTGCCAAGGGTAGTCACGTCATAGCCCATCTTGCCCATAAGCCGAAGCTCCAGAGCATCGGTTTTAAAGCAGGTCTGAAACAAAGAACCCATAGAAAAATCTCCGCCGTCAACCAAGATTGCATCGGGATATTTTTCTCTTTGCTTATTTATAACAGTCATAAGTCGGGCGTAGCCTCCGTCTTCACCACCATCTTCATTTGGAACAGGCAGGAAGTTAGAATGCAAATCGTGAGTAAACAGCACGGTTACAAACTCTCCGTCATAATCAAGCTGTGCCGAATCAGCGGTAGACTCTGCAATCGCCCCTGCACCAAAGCACACAGACATAATCAGAAGCAATGACATCAAAACCGCCATCAGACTTTTCAAAAAAGAATTCAAATTAATCTTCATAAAACAACACCTCTTTGCGCCGAGAATATACATAATTCTACCACAGATTTCTTTATTAATCAATCGGTATGACAGATATCATTAGCCACAGAATATTTCGGGCAACACAAACGCTAAAGCCACATCTGCTTTCACAGACTTGGAAAACAGCTGTCAAATTGCCTGTTGACAACACTCCTATCATTTAGTATAATATTTAAGCTGTTTGCATACAAATGCCTTGAGAGCTTCACACATAAAAGCCCTCAATACACGTCATTTGCTTTTCAAAACCAGCACAATAAAACCCCGGAAACACCACAAAAATGACCTATCGGGGCGTGGCGCAGTTTGGTAGCGCGCTTGCTTTGGGAGCAAGATGCCGCAGGTTCAAGTCCTGTCGCCCCGACCAGAAAACGACAGATTCCGACAGGAATCTGTCGTTTTCAACTAAATCCACCCTTGCGGGTGGGTGAAATATTGCTCTGCAATGTGAAATACGCCTACGGCGTGTGAAATTCGCCTCGACGGCGAGTGGGTGGATTTAATTTCACTTGATGCGATAGCATCAAATTTCACAATTTACGGAGTAAATTATTTCACCGTGAGCGTAAGCGAACGATTTCACTAAAAACGAACGGTTATGTAAGAGTTCGAATTCATACGCAAAAACAGCAAAAATATCTTTTTCGTAGCCCATAGACATTTGTGTCGGTGCCACCTTTTGGTGGTGCCGAACATTAAACCGCATTTAAGTATCAAAAAATACTTGATTTATTTTTGAACTTATGATAAACTAAACAAGTTGTTGTATGGGAGCATAGCTCAGCTGGGAGAGCATCTGCCTTACAAGCAGAGGGTCACAGGTTCGAGCCCTGTTGTTCCCACCAAAAAGCACTGAAGCGATTCAATCGCCTCAGTGCTTTTTCTTTCGCCTATATCATTGTTTACTGCGGACCAGATTTTACTGCTATAAATTGAGTACATAAAATCAATTTTAGATTTATAGCAGTTTTTCTAAAAAAATCTAAGCACTCAGATTCTATTGAAAAACATCACAATTGATCCAACATTGATTCAAAGGTTCTTTTTTTCCCAAATACATTTAGATCAAATTTACGGATTTCTTCGAAAAGACTATCAAATCTCTTCAAAGCCCAATTAATGCATTTTTTTGCTTCTTCGTACATTCCATCTTCTTTTAGTTCTTCAAAATCTATAGGACGATTTAATCTATATTTTTTGCATAGCTTTTTAGCAATCTTATTGATTTCGTCTTTGCTAAATTCATAATCTTCTTTAAAAGGATAATGTGAATATCTCAACATTGCTATAATCAAAGTGTGATAATACGAATCTTGAATCGATATATAAGAATAATACTCATTTTCTTTTTTTCTTATAGCCATTCCAGAATACACATATTGAAGTATCCAATCGTTAGAACAACCATTCTCTTTATACAAACGGTACAATTCGTTCAAAGGATCATACAAAACATTTTTGACAAATCTCTCTGGCTGTAAATCTCTTAGAATATCCAAATAATCAGTAGTCAATCTACTACTATTTGATTTTAACCATGATGTAACAAATTTCTTTTGGTCGTCATCACTTAATTGTGTTGTATACACAGCTGCAAAATATTCTTGAAAAGAGCGATGTGAAAATCTGTAATTCAACCCTTCATGTACTAATACACACACCGCTTTTACCATATCATCTAAAAAATCAGTATTACAAAAATCGCCATAAGTATATGTCTTTTCTTTTGCTTTTGCGATATTCTCTAATGCCGTTTTTTCTGTGAATTCGTATTGATCTTTAAAAAACGATCTGAAACAAAAATAAGAAAACACTTTTTTAAAATCTTCATAACTCAACCCAGAAAGTATTTCTCTTTTATAGCCCCCTTTTTTTCTTGCATCGTGTCTGTGGAATAGCGCTGAAAAGGCTTGCTCATAAAAGTCTGTTTTACTATCTGGAATAGAAATTCTACCCTCAAAAGTCATCAACATAATCGTCAGCAGAAGTGGGTTTGAAGCAAAGGACTGATATTTTTCATACAACTCATCATCTAATTCTTTATAAAACTTTTCTTTCAACTCTTTATCATAATCCAATTTTGATATGAGCGACAATGCTTGATCTTTTGTTAAGCTCATAGACGAATATTCATTGAAATCTGACCAACCTACAAACTCTTCCAATGGTCTAGATGATACAACAATATAATTTTCAGAATATTTGTTGCTAAAATCTATAATTTCTTGAGCTACTTTGGGTGACAACAAATTCTTCACCTCATCATAACCATCAAACAAAAATAAATAACACCCCGTCTCAAGGCTATATTCAAAATATTCCTCTTCCATATTAAACCCAAAGGTTCTTAAAGTGTTATAAATAAACCTCTCTATGGATATATCTTCAGGCAAAAACTCATTTAATCCTCTAAGTTCCACAAGAACAGGAATCAATTGTGTATTGCTAATGGTGTTTAAGAAGCAATGTCGCATCAGCATACTTTTTCCTATTCCACCCGTACCAGTTATAATAATTTTATGCCCGATTGATAAAATATTATTCACATCTGAAGTGTCCACGGTATTTTGACTATTTTTTATTCCCATACACTCAAAAAATGTATATAGGTGTCTTGGTGTTTGACCATATAAAATAGTTTTTGCCATACTTATATGTTTTTCAGATTCGGTCAAATATTTCTCAAAAGCAACCCCAAAATCTATATCATCTTTATTTATAAAGTCTTTATATTTTTTTGCCAACTTACGAAAAATACCTTTAGCTGCATCTTTAGCTAAACTAGTTATTACATCTGCAGTAATTTTATTATAGTCTAACTCGTTCATAACAAACTCCTTTCGATGACCTGAAAAATCCGTATGTTTTTATTAAATAATACCATACACAACAAAATACTGCAAGCTTCTATATAAATATCTTTATTCTACTTTAATTACTGCAGTGCAGAATTTGAGGGTAGCTTTATAGGCTACCCTCTAGTTTTTCGGCTTTTAGTTTTGCTTTTTCGGTGGCGATTTCGGTGTTCATTTCTTTGATGAGTTTGGCAAGTTTTGCTTCGCACTCGGCTTCGGTGGGGGCGTAGACGTTTCGGCTGATGCGTTTGCCGTAGGCGTTATTGGGGGAATATTTGCCCTCATAGCAGTTTTCGGAGATTTTTGTGACACAGCCAGTGCCACGCTTACGCATTTTTCGCTTTTGTGGCTCGAATTTTGGCTCCTGTTGCGTTTTTTCGGTGCCTTCGGGCACTTTCTCGGGTTCAGGCATTTGAGCGTTTGTACCGCCGATTTTGCGGTCGATGCTGACAGCTGCCTGCATCTTCATTGTATCGCTGACGTGAGAATACACATCAAGAGTGGTTGCCGAAGATTCGTGACCAAGGATTTCGGACAAGGTTTTGATATCCATTCCGTTTTCAAGCGAGAAGGTTGCGAAGGTGTGCCTCAAATCGTGAAACCGCACGTGCTTGCACTGAGCTTTTTTGAGAGTCCTTGCCAAGGCTGACCTGACCGAGGTAGGGTGCCTTGGAACATCGTCTTTCTTTGGGGAAGGAAACACCCACCTTGAGTTTACGGTTTCCTTATACGACTTGAGCATATTAGTAACTGAGGGAGGCAGCAAAATTGTGCGGATAGAGCCTTTCGTTTTGGGTACGGATATATGAAGATTTCCATCGATGTTGCAAGCCTGACGCTGAATGTAAATCTCGCCTGTATCGAGGTTTATATCGTCCCATTGAAGTCCCAAGACCTCTCCGATTCTAAGCCCTGTTGCAAGCTCCAGAATGAATATCTCATAGTAGTCTCCGTCCGCTTTTGCCTGTGCCAGAAATCGCCTTGCTTCTTCTTTTGAAAGTGGTTGCATCTCGGCACTTCTTTTAGGCGGAAGTTTACACCCCTTGCTCGGGTTTACATCTATCAATCCTTCCTCAACCGCTTTCTCTAACGATGAATTGCAAGCTTTGTGAATACCTCTTACCATAGCATTTGAAAGTCCTGTGCCGTTTTCCTCTCGCCTGTAACGTCTGCCGTCGGTTTTCAGATTTGCATAGTACTGCTGAAGGTCTGACTGAGAAAGTTCGTTAAGAGGAATTTTGCCGATGTCGGGAATTATATGGTCATAGATATGATTCTCATAATGAGCCTGAGTTGAAAGTCTGATACCGGGTTTGCAGAAGTTTTTATACCAGAAGTCAATCCACTCACCGAAAGGCATATCGGGACTGCACCTTGTGCTTACGGTGCCGTACTCTTTCTTGAGTTCCTCAAGCTTTTCCATACAGACTTTCTTATCTTTCGATGTAACATTTTTCGTTATTGGATAACCCTTGTCATCATAGCCTGTGACAACTCGTCCTTCCCATCTGCCATCGTTTCGAAGCCTGAGAGTGCCTTCTCCGAGTTTGCGTTTCTTAGCCATATTTACACCTCTGCAATCTCATCCATAAATCCGCCTACGATATCCGAAGCTCGCTTTTGCATATCCGTTGTAACGTGAGTGTAGGTGTCTATGGTGAATGAAGCATTTGTGTGCCCGAGGATTTTCGAGAGGGTTTTCACATCCACACCGCCTGTCTGTGCATGGGTTGCAAAGGTATGGCGAAGATCGTGGAAGCGAACCCGAGGCAAGTCTGCATTTTTCAGCAAAGTCATCAGTCTGTTATATGCACTGCTCGGGTTCATCGGAAGTTCAGGCTTATAGATGTTAGGGAATATCCATTGCCCTTTAACCTTTTCTTTGCGAGCTTTAAGAATCTCGGCGGTGCTTGGAGGCAGGAGAATGGTTCTCCTGCCTGCCTCGGTTTTTGTTTCACCCCACTCAAGTCCACCGCCTCGTTTCACCCTGACTGTTCTGCTTACTTTCAGGGTACCTTTCTCCACATCAAAGTCGCTCCACATAAGTCCGCAGAGTTCACCTTTGCGAAGCCCTGTGGTCAGCTCGGTGTAGAAGAAGTCGCACCAGAGTTCATCTGCTTTTATAACCGCCATAAACTTCTGAAGCTCAGTTTCATTGAGAACTTTCATAGGCGGATAATTGTTCTTGGGTACTGTTGCGCCTACTGTAGGATTCTTGACAATCAGTTTTTCGCTGACTGCCATCTCAAGTGCTTCGTGAAGCATCATATGTATTTTGCGGACATAGCTGTCGGCAAGGCCTTCACCCTTTGGGCTGGTCTTGTCAACTCTGCCGTTCTTGCGGAGGTAGTTATACATTTTCTGAATGTCCACAGTCTTCAGCAAGGCTAAGGGTGTATCGCCAATGTGAGGCTTTATGTGAACCCTTGCCATTGATTCATATCCCGACCAGGTACTTTCTCTGACTGCGAATATCATATATTCGTTGAGCCACCGGTCAAGCCATTCGGATACTGTTATGTTGCTTTCTTCGGTAAGCTTTATACCTTTGTACTCTTCAAGAAGTTTGTGAAGCTTTTGAAGAGCCTCTCGCTGAGTTTTGCCGTAAGCATATTTGAACATTGACGAACCGTCATTTTTATAACCTATGGTAATTCGTGCTTCCCATAAATCTTTCTTTTTCCTTCTTATCATTCCGTCTCCCGACGGTCTGCGCTTTGCCATGTTATCACTCCTTTCTCAAGCCAACACATTATCACAAAGAGTTTGTAATATCCAGATGATTTTTGCAAAGTACTTTTTATGGTACTATATTTGTGATATAATGTGTGTATGGCAAATTTACATATTTTCTGTGTAACCGAGGTGTCAATGTATGAGTAGGAATAACTCTTCAAAAAACGATATCGTACTTTCGGAGGAGCAAGAGCTTTTTATCACAAAAGCTCTTGAAGGCAACAACATCCTTGTAGATGCATGTATAGGTAGTGGTAAAACAACTACCATACAACACCTTTGCTGTCGATTGCCTGAAACTCTTAAAATCTTATATCTTACATACAACAGATTATTAAAATTAGATGCTAAATCTAAAATCAAAGGCGCAAATATTACTGTTACCAATTATCACGGCTTCGCTTACAGTGAATTAAGTAAAATCGGAATTAAAACAGGTGTCTCTGACCTTGTTCAACGTTTTAATAAAGAAAAACCTAGCATAGACCATTATGATGTTTTAATAATTGACGAGTACCAGGATATTGAACTCGAACTTGCCCAAATGCTTGAACATATCAAGGAATCAAATCCTCATATACAAATCATAGCCGTAGGCGACATGCAACAAAAGATTTATGATAAAACCACCCTTGAAGTCACTGGATTTATCGAGCAGTTTTTAGGCTCATATATCAAATTAGAGTTTACTAAATGCTTTAGACTTTCAGCACCCTTGGCAGAAAAGTTAGGTAGAATTTGGAACAAAACTATCATCGGTGTAAATGACGACTGCGTAGTTGAAGAGATGGATATAGAATCTGTTGTTGCCTTTTTAGCACAGCAAGACACAAAGGATATTTTGTGTCTTGGCAACAGAACAGGCAATCTTGCGACTACCTTAAATACATTAGAATCCCGTTTTCCTGAAAAATTCAATAAAAAAACTGTTTTTGCAAGTATATCTGACCAAGATTCCACCGGTGCTACAAAACCTAAAAAGACTTCTGCAATATTTACTACTTATGACAGCAGTAAGGGTCTTGAACGAAAAATATGTGTAATCTTTGACTTTACCGAATCAAACTGGGCAGATAGAATTGGCAAACCTCAGCAATCATATGAAATTCTTAGAAATATCTTTTGTGTTGCGGCAAGCCGAGGCAAAGAACATATAATTTTTGTTAGCAACGAAGAAGCTATGCTTTCCGAAGAAACCTTGTCTTCTCCGCAAAAAACAAACACTCATTTTGATAACGTTGGAATTTCCAAAATGTTTGATTTTAAATATAAAGAAAACATTGAGGAGTGCTTCAATCTTTTAAAAATCAACTGTGTTACTAGCGATTTGTTATCCAAAGAGATTGACATTAAAAGCCAAGACGATTTAATTGATTTGTCTCCTTGCATCGGTATTTATCAGGAAGCTGTCTTTTTCGCCAATTATAATATTGATAAAGATATTGAATTTCTCTTAGAATTAGAAAAAAAGACTTACGATGGTCTTATCAACGAATTAACTTTAGACCAAAAAATACTTTTGCTTACTTCGTGGGAAACCAAACAAGAACGATATCGAACACAAGTTATCACACCATTTGTAAATGAAATACAAAAAGAGCAACTCACAAACAGATTAAGTACAATTTTTACTCCTGATGAGGAAGTACAGGTTCGCTGTAATATCAGTTTTGCAGATGATAGTGGAAAACACTTGTTCTCAGCTATTGGAATTGCAGATGTTATAAAGAATGATATCGTGTATGAGCTTAAATTCGTTTACGAAGTCACACACGAGCACTTCTTACAGTGTGCTTGCTATATGATTGCATTAGGTCTAAAAAGGGGCATACTTTATAACACTCGTAATAATATGTCATACGAAATTGAGATACCTGACGAGAGTGCGTTTTTAGATGCTGTTTCAAAAGCCATAACTAAAAACTATTTGCAAAAGTACACGAAACCAAAACAAATCAAAAAAATTGCTGTTATAGATACAGAAACGAATTTCAACAACGACCTTATGTCCATAGGAGTAATCATTGCAGATTCAGCAACTTACATACCAATCGACTCAAGATATTACATTCTAACACCAGAGTATTGCGTGGGTGGTGTGTATTCAAACGCTTTGCACATCGAAGGCAAGGAAGCTATTGTTTGCACTCGTAAAGAAGCCATAAGTAATATTAAAGTTTTTCTTATGATAAACAACGTTTCTGAGGTGTTTGCATATAACGCCGCATTTGATTGCAACCTATTACCCGAACTATCCATGTTTGAATGGTATGACATTATGAAGCTCGCTGCCTATCGTCAGTTTAATTGTAAGATTCCTTCAACTGAAGAATGCTGTAGTACAGGAAGACTAAAACGCAACTACGGTGTAGAGCCTATTTATCGAATGCTATCTGACAACCCAAACTATCACGAAACTCACAACGCTTGGCAAGATGCATTGGATGAATTAAAGATTATGCAAATGTTAGGATGTTGCTTGCCAGAGTATAAACGCACAAGAGTTATGCCTAAATCCAAAGATACACCTAAGAGTAATCCTACATCTGTTTCTACAAGAATATCCGCCCCTGCACCTGTTCAGCACACCGAAAATGTAACAGTCCAACCGAAAATCAACCATACATACCCGCCTTCTATAAAACATCCCCAAAAGGAAAATCCTATGGACAATTACTATACAGTAAAAGATATAAGTTCTCTCTTGGGTAAAAGTGAAGGCTATGTTTATACGTTGATACACAATGGAACACTACCTGCAAGCAAATTAAAGAACAGATATTACATTAACCCAATTGACTACAATAATTATGTTGAACATCAAAGAAAACAATCACTTATTATCACAGGTGTTTCTATTGGTATGGCGATATTATTTATTATCATGTTGTTAATTCTATTCTTGTAAGTTGTACCCCTAAACTCATATTTTATTGCATACCGCAAGAGCCTTTTATTCGCTCTTGCGGTATGTTTTATTTTAAGGGATGTTAACAACCTTAATCTTCGTATCGTTGATAGCGAAGAACATCTTCGAAATTGATTCTGCCGTTAAGCCTTTTAACTTCACTGACACACTTTGCTCTGAGTTTATAGAGAGTATCTTCATCAACATTATAGACTGCCGCAATAATATTCATCATCATTGCAAGCTCAACGGTATGTTTGAACAACAACCTGCCCATTCGGTTTTCTAAACTCTCGAGGTTAGCTTTCACCGCTGATTTAATAACCTCAGGATAAAAGTCCGCACAATCATCCGCTGAAAGATATCCGCAATAGAAATTTATTGCATCATCAATTAAATCTGACTTGGTTTTAAAGCCAAGAGATTTGTAGTAAGACTTAAGTTTATCAGCGGTCTCAGGTCTTACATAAACGGATAATTTCACTTTATCCTCAGCATTTGAAATATCGCTCATAATTTCTCCTTTCTGCATTGTGACGCCTTAAGAAAGCCCTTCACAATGCGGATTTTTTGTAGTTTTTCTTTAATTGACGCCAATGGGCATTTTAAGGCCTTAAAATGACATCCAAGGCAAATTCCCAAAAAAGCCCTCTACGGTCGGCACTGCCGTCCGATGTGACTTGCACAAACGCCCTAAAAGGCGCCAGTGCTTATTCCTGCAAAAAAATCGGACGGCACATTCAGGCGGATTTCTCCACCTGAACACCGAATTTTTCAATGTTTTTGAGAGTCTGTGCCCGACCGATTTCTTCATTAAGCCTTCGGTTTTGTTCCTCATAAAAAAGCTTCACCGCTTCTTCAACAGGACGCAAGGTATAGAGAAGATTGCCGTTTCTCTTTTGACCTTTGGCGGTTACCACCGAGGTGTTTTCCGTTTCGATTAGCCCTTTATCACGAAGAACATCTACATATTTCTTCACGGTGTTCTTGCTCATACCCACCGCCTTGCCAATGGTTTTGTAACTCGGATAGCATTGATAGGTTTCACGGTTCTCGCAATATCTCAGGTATGTATAGACAAGAATCGCTCCGCCCGAAAGCCCTAAGGCAAAGATTTCGTTAGGCATCAAGAAAGAATTTCTGATGCCGTCACGTTTATTTTTCGGAGTGTAACTCAAGAACTACCACCTGAGTTCTTCTGCACCCACTTAATAAAATTTTCTCTTTCCACCACATACCTCCTGCCGATTTTAAGGGAAGGAAAACCTTTCTGCTTCATCAGTTCGTATGTAGTTGAGATTGCAATGCCCAAAGCCTCGGAAATATCCTCGGCGTTTAGGAACATGGGCAGTTCATCAAACGATTTTATATTTGATTTTTTTCATGTAATTTTGTCCTTTCAATTAAATAATTTTTGTTAAAACAGGGTCGCAAAGGAACGCAAGTGCCGCAAAATACGGCACCGAATATTTGCGTCACTTGCGGCACTTTCCGTCACTATGCTGCTTCGGAATATGTAATATCCAGAAGTCGGATGCCGTTGCTTCGATGGCTGTAGTAGCGAATTCCCAAGCCCTCAAGCTCGTATCTCCATTTGTTCATCATCTGCTTTAACTTTTTAGCAGTTACCGAACTTCCGTTGTGTTGATTAAATAAATCTACGAACTTCGAATTGGAACCGCTGAATTTTTTGATTTCCCTCATAAGGAAAATCAGACCTTCCATTTCAGTTGGGAGAAACTTCTCAGGAGTTTCCATGCTGTCAGCTTCAAGATTCCAGACAAAATCTTCTTTGGAAAACTTAAGCTCCAGCTGACGATCTTCAATATCCCTTCCGGTACAGAGGAGTGTTGCACAGGTATCGTTGCGATTGCTTCTGTCAAGAATGAAGACAGTATCAACCGCACCTGCAACACCTGTTGTACCCGACAGTTTGTTAAGCGGGTCGTTATCCCCCTGCTTGCGAATGTGATGCACTAGCAAGACAGTAATCTCGAGCTCGTCTGCGACCTCTTTCAGCAAACGCAAGTCAGAGTAATCTTTAGAGTATGACGTGTCTTTATTTTCGTCACGGATAATCTGGAAAGTATCAATAACAACCAGACAAGTGTCGGGATGATCCTTTACAAATCTTCGTATCTGGGCACAAAGACCTTCTGCAAGAGTGCTTGCAGCATTAGCAAAAAACACGTTGGCAGGAACATCGTCTGTGATGTTGTTGAGCCTGTCCTGCACACGCCTGAGAGTGTCCTCCAGACAAAGATAGAGGGTTGTCCCGCCTGCGGTTTTCATGCCCCACATATCTTCGCCCTTGGCAACCCTCACACAAAGGTCAAGCACCAACCAGGACTTACCGATCTTAGAAGCACCGCCAAGGATTGCAACGCCCTTGGGCAGAAGCGTATCAACACAAAACGCCACAGGATCGAAGCGTGTGTCCATTAAAGTTTCACCGTCGATAGCATTCAGTTTCGACTTTCTAATCATAGTATCACCTCCTTCATAAAATTTGTTTCCCAATTAAATATCAGCGGTTGATTTTGACAACCACCACCTTTCATAAGGTTTTATATTTCAAACAGCCTCAACAAAGAGAACTGAAAATACCCTCTACTTGTATAGGAATGAAAATCCTGTTTTAACAACCAAAAATTTAAACTCTCCATATGTACAGGAACAAAAATCGACTTTTGTACCCCTCTAACCTGAAACTTTTTACCCTTCTATCCCTTATATGTGATTTTTTTCGTAAAGTGACGGAAATTTCTTCAAAATATCTTCCACTTGTATAGGAATAGAATTCGTATTTTAACAACCAAAAATTAAAACCCTCCATATGTACAGGAACGAAAATCGACTTTTGAACAACACTTTTTTAAAATTTCAGAACAACGCACAATTCAAATGCGACTAAGTTGTACATTTCGCCTTGCAATTTCACATATGCGTCTCACCAACCTCTTATTTTAAAAATCCAATTTGACACCTCTCAATTACTAGAGAAGCAGAAGGTCATTTTGTAAACCATTTTGGTAAACTTTACAAAAATTTTCATAATTCTTTTCTTACTCCCCCATTACTTATCTGTGACTTTTCTTGATTTTTACAACCAAATTTTCTATAAATTTGTCTTTCGAAAAAACACCCTCTATATGTAATAGGAACGAAAATCGACTTTTAAAACACACTTTTAAAAAAATTCAGAACAATGCACAAACAAACCAATCTGAAATTAGCTTTCTCGAATAAGATATCCGAGAAAATTTATACGTCTTTCATATATTTGTTGCTGACTTTTTGAAGTTTTTACAATCATAAATTCTCACGAAATTTATCATTTTTTAAAAACCCCCTCAATATGTAGAGGGCGAGAAAGCCTTTTTTACAACACGTTTTTGCAATTTCTCCCTTATGCACAATAGAAATTATTTTTCGACATTTTCCATAAAGAAAAATGACGAAGAAAATCCGCATTACCCCTCTACTCTTTATATGACAAAAAATACCCCCTATATACTAGAGCACGAAAAAGCCAAAATTATAAGCAAAAATAACAACTTCGTTAAAACCAACTAAAAAACATGCTCCCTATTGATATCTATGAATCATAATTTTTCAGCCACACCCCTACTCCTTATAAGGCAAAAATTTTCCCGTTTTACCAAAATTATTTTATAAAATTTTCAATTTCGTTTATTGCTGACTATTTTTTGGATTTTCACAAACAAATATTTATATATTTTTTCTTCCACCAAAAATACCCTCTATATGGTAGAGCACGAGAAAGCCAATTTCTTAACCACTTTTTACAACTTTGTTAAAGTTAACTAAAAAAACACCTTCTACTACTTATATGTCACAAAAATTTTGCTTTTGCACCAAACAAATTTCGGTTTATATAAAAAATTTTTCAAAATAAAAAAGCAAAGGGCACAAGACCTCATTCTCATTCGTCTTGATAACGATAATTAGAATGTGACTTTATACCCTTTGCTTAATAAATAGTGAGAGCAGTATTCATAATGCAAAACAAGGTGCAAGCCTAAGCCTGCACCCTGTGTGTGATGTAATCATTCGTGACAGAAGTATATATTATACTCTCCGTCGGGTTGTTTTTCTGCATAGCAGTTGATTGTCCAGTCGGTGTAAGTAGCATCCGACATTTCCAAGAACGCGTTAGCTTCATTGATGAAGGATACTAATGTGTCATTTGTAAATTTGTTTACTGAACACTCCTCGTATTTAGACATCAAGGTTTGTGTAAGAAACCAACCACAGTTATCTTTGTTGAGGGTTGGATTGTATGGAGAACCCATATTTGCAAAATGATTATTTATTACTAACGTAACTTTGCTCATGTTTTCATCTGTGCATAACTGACTATGTGGTATTTCTGTATTGTCTGTAATAATCGGTTCTGTTACCACAGCGTCTTCCACAGGTTCAGTCGGTTCGTATATCTGTGGCATTTCTGTTTCAATTTCAGGTGTTTCGATTGGAAGAGTAGTGACAGTTGTCTCTGCTACAACCTCGGCTACCGTTTGCGTTGTTACAGCCTCGGTTGAAGGTACCGCTGTAGTTTTCTCTGACTCAGTTGTAGGTATCACTGTTGTTACAGAAACTGTTGTAGTGATTTCAAAGAGCGTTGTATCTGTTCGCACTATCTCTGCTTTGGCACAAGCACTGAGACTCATACATATCAGAGCTGCAAATATTAATGCTATCTGTATTTTCTTTTTCATACGATTCTCCTTTCTATGCCTCAGGTATTTCCATGGTTTTCATAACCTCAACCATAAGCTTTACTGCTATGGTAAAACCTGATGTAAAGGCTTCGGTTTCAAGAAAGTCCGTAATCTCCGACTGGCAGTCTTTGAACTTATCAAAACTTTCCTTCTGTTTTTCTGTAAGCCCTGACATTAAATCATCCTCATTCTGACACAACAGCTTCATAAGATTATCAAGCCTACCGCCTCTCTCAACGCTTCTCTCCGTCGGTCTTACATTTCCGTACCATAAATCTTCAAGTATAGTCATCCTAACCCTCCTCCACATAAGAAAAGAGCGACCCAACATCAACTAACGTTGATATCGAATCGCTCAAATCTTTATTTTGTTTTATTGCTTGTACTGCATACCGTGCCATCTCAGCACCTCCTTCGCAGTACAAACATATACCACAAAGCATTTCACAAGTCCAGATAAAATATTATAGCCATTCTTGAGGAACCAACTTATTCTCACCACGCCATCTTTCTACAAGATGAACCGAATCAATGCCTCCCCAAATATCATCATCTGCATGTTCTGTAACTATAATTTGAACAGCACCTTTCGTTCTTTTTAAAAACGCATCCATACAAGTAAATATTTTCTTGACCGCTTCCTTGTCTTCATCTTTGATAGTAACGGTATCATTCTCTGAATTTGCTCGCTGTGGAAAATAAACCTGACTTGGCTGATCTAAAATCACAAAATTTGGTACAGAAACACTAGTTTGTCTTTGAAAGAATTGTTGAAAAGCCAAAATGGTAGCAATATGATAAGCTAACCAGTTTGATGCACTTCCTATCTCCCACAAATAATCATCACGTCCAAGAGCATTCTTAACCTTAAGCGTAAGATCTTTATATACAAAGTCTACAGGATCATCAGGGTGTTCCACATCTAAGTCTTTAATTATTTCCCCAATCGTTGCGTTTACGTATCTTATAGCATTATCAACTTTTTTCTTTATTTCACGCTCATTAACGATCTTAGACAATACATCTATTCTTTCATCCAATTCAGAAATCCGTGTTTCCAGTTCACTATCACTTCCAATTTTACTAAAAGTTTGCAAACTGGCTTCCATTCTACCTAAAAAACGCGAAATTCCCGTTAATGTATACTTTCTGTTAGAATCATGTGCCTGCTGTCCACTTTCAACTAACAATCTATTTCTAATAGCATTTAATTTGTCTGTGTAAATATCTATATCTTTTTGTACATACTGTAATTCTCTTTCAAATGCAGCGGGCATAGTCTTTACACTTGAAGCTGACTTCTCAATTTCTTCAATCGCTTGACACAACGTATCCAACTCATTATTGTCTCCTGTATGCTCATTATTACAAAATGGGCATACCTTTGATTGGCTTGCCAACTCTTTTAGCCAATAAGATATCTCTAATCTTTGAACTTGTATTTTTAATGAGTCTTCGTAATCTCCTAACGAATCTTTCAATTGAAGCATTTCCGTATATCTCTTTTGCAAAGCAAACAATTGAGCAGATACCTTATGTTCTTCTCTGCGCAAGGCAAGTATTTCAGACGATAAATCTTTAATGTTAGACGATTGTATACTAGATTCATTCTCGTTTTTGCTAATAATTTCTGTTAATATTGATATCTGGTCTTCAAAACTCATATGCTCATCATATTGTTCGATCAAACCAAATTCTTTTGCTTGTGCAAGCCATGATACAATCTCGTGTCTCCAGCCTTCAGCAACATCCTTTATTGAGTCAAGATCTCTTTGCATACGTTCTTTTTGCTTTTTTATCCTATCCAATTCTTGGCGTGCCGCTAAAATTTGAGGTGTTACCGCTCCCAACGCATAAGGGAAAATGTTAATTAACTTCTGGCGATGTTCCATAGTGTCTGCTTTGTAAAACATTACATCTGCATTTGCAACTATATTTTGCGGTTGAAAAAGAAATGCCATAAAATCTCTATACGATGCTCGTGACGAAAATCCATCTCTATTAGCGGGATCTAAAGCTAAAAATGACATTGAAAAGAATTCATTCAATACATTTTTCACTTCAGTAACATTTGTATTTGATTCAATATGGTCAGGAATAGTAACATCCGTTCCGCGTAAAAGATACATTTCTCCAGAACTAGACTTCACTCCGGGTTCTTTTCGACAAATAAGTATTTGTTCATCATCCGATAAAACCAAAACACCAAACCACGCAGTCTTATTTCTAATGGTGTCCACGGGAATTGTACATTTATCCGAAGCCAAACAATAATCAATAATTGGAATAATAGCGGATTTGCCAGTTCTAGAAGCACCTGTAATTATATTGATCTTACCCTCTTCAAACGTTACCGTTCTAAATTTACAATTTTCATCTTTAGGCCACAAAATTACTTTCTTTATTATAAACCTCATTATTAAAACCTCACTTTTAGCCACTCACTAATTTCAAGAAGTGTTAATTCAGAACACCACGCTCCTAATTTTTCTGCCGAATCCAATAGATATTTAGTAGACGATGCAAAAACACTTTTGTTGGTATCTATCAACGCATACACCAACGCTTTTTCATAATCCATTTTAAATATATTAGATAAAATGCCTACATTAAATGAAGCTAATGTCAAGGAACGCATTTCAATAGCCGAGTTATTAATCGAATATAGTTCATCAATTTTTTTACCATCAAACAGTTTTTCAGATACTTTGGATAACCCCTTCTTCTTTTGTGTGCTTTTTATAACTGCACACAAATCTTCTCTAAAGATAATTGGTAGTACTATAAACAAAAGAGGAAATGGTGTAGGTTTGTTATCTTTAGACTTGTATCCGCAGATAAATCGCCAAAGAATAGCTGCACCAATAGCGGGATTTTGAACATTGTAAACTTCTTTATTCATCTTCTTTCTCCTTTAACAAGTTCAAATAATTTGGATGCCAACCTATTTTGGGCGAATCACTTGGTTCATTCGCCAGAGAGTGTAAAGCCCCACTACCAAAGAAAGAAGGAACCGCTTTACCTTGCAATTGTTTATCAGCTACTGCTTTATCACATTCAAAATAAAGTGTTCTTCCTTTTTTACATTCATCAGAAAAATCTCTTACCTCATTCAAATGTTTTGTATTTCTCCATATTCTTATTAAGGAATCATTATAATCTTCAAAACTTTGCTGTGTAACCAATCCTCGCTTTGCCCATTCGACAACTTCCGACTTCGTTCGTAAATAATCGCTTGCAGCAGAATAGATATCTGTATAGTCCAGCTCTATAAATTCAAGCTGTTTTATGTAATTATCACGACGCTCTAACTCTTGGTTTGTTTCAAAGCTATTAGGAGATGTTGATACAGCACTTAAAATTACACTTGCGTTTCTACCTCTAACTTCTCTTAATAAAGCTTCTCTATAATCATCCACTAAGATATATGCAGGTTTGTTATTTTTAGTAAAAGAATGTATTTTTTCTTCTACCCAGCCAAGCATAAAAGTTAACAACTCATTTAGGTATTCTTTAGGTATTATTTGCTTTGAAAATTTTATTCTTAAATCTTCATCATATGTGTTTTCGTGTAACTCTAACTCTATAGCTAATATTACTTTAATTACTATCTCTTCGTTTTCACTAGAAAAGCAATATTGGATAAAGGGCTTGCACTCTTCAGACACTCTAGGTGATATGTCGTCTCCATCATAAAAATGGCATCGAGCAGACTCTAATGCGGTTTTTGCCTCCATTACAGTTTTAGCATTAAAAAAAGAATCTGGTATATTTCCTACATTTAGATTATGTGATGAAACAACAACATACCTTAATATAGGGTTTTTACACGAAAAATCACCATTAGCAATATAACAACACCAGTTATATAGTGTTTTCCAAAACACTACCGCTTTATCTGTAACGGGGTTATTATTTGATAATACGCTTTTGGTTTGCTGTGCTACTATTAATTCGTTCGTCTCAAGAGCCACATCATCAATCGCCTCAACACTAACCACCCCATCTTCAAGCAAAATCAGATTGTATAGTGCATGTCTACTTTGTAACAAATATCCTTCTAACTTATCTGGTACGTGCGTATTCTTACACATTTTATCACCTCTATTTATTAACAAGCCAGTCTACTAAATTTCTTTTCCAATACCCATATTTTCTGTCTTTTTAAGCAAATAAACCTAATTATTTACTTAATATCCAACTACATTATTAATTCTTTATTTCAATAATCATTTCTCCATCTTTCGCGGTGACTTTCACATTTACACATAACCAATCCGACAGACTGTCTATATTACAATACAATTTATTATATATCTTATCAGTTACAAGTAGCCTTATCCCCGGCTCTGATTGTAATTCTTCTATTTTCACTTCATCTATATATTTTGTTCCTCTTTTTGATGGTTCAATCGTGTCTGCTATACCTAACACAAATCCAATCACATTAGATACAATAGATATTTTTCTATCGAAAAAATATCCATCGCAAGGCTGCAGTTCATTCATATAGATTTTCAAAGTATCGTTAAAAACATTATGTCTAATAATTGCATCGGCAACATAAGCATACGCATCATAATGTCTGTCGGATAAATGTAACCTTCTCCCATCTTCAGTATAAACATAAAAACTCGTGCGTTCGTCGCTTGTATTAGTTCTGTTTTTCCACGATTCTTCATATTGTTTTCGTAATCGATCATAAATCAACAAACCACCAACTATACCGTGATCAACAACAGCATGGTATCCACAACGAGATGTAGCACGCCCTTTCAAGTATATATCAACCTGCTCTCTGGTTAGTGATTGGAAAACTCTATCATCTAAATATTCAATATCACAAATTTGCTGTAATGCATCAAGACCATCTACTCGTATCATACTTAATTGTCTTTCTCTTCTGTTTTTCTCATACGCATAACCAATATCATGATATAAACAAGATAAAAACCAATAATACTTAAAATTAAAGCCTTCATCAGACCGAATATCACAATCAATATTAAAACTCTCTGCAATTTTTATTCCTAACAAAAACGTAGAGATAATATGATTTGAACGTGCCTTTATATATGATTCCTTTCTACATAATTGCTTATCTCTAAACACACCACTTTTATTAGCTAAACTAAAATATCTTTTAATAAAGTTCAAAGCAGCATCACCGTCACTATCTTCCCATACCCCTCGGATAGAAATATTCGGATTACTATAGTACGACCATCTTCGTCTATTACTCGATATTTCTTCAAACAACTCTCTGATTGTCTGCATATAATCCCTCCTAATGATTTTATAAGAGCGTATCATATATTTATTCTTTCATACTTCAACAATTTATGATATTGCAGAGAATCTCTTACCTCTTCGATCATTTCTTTATCTTTGCTAATACAGATAAAATTCCATCTTACTTAACTTCCTGTTCGAGGACATCAAACAGGTTGCTATCAAAGAATTCTCTTATGCTAATCTCTAAGCCATCACAGATTTTCTTAATAGAACAAACTCCTGGATTCTGACTTTTCTCATTGAGTATGCTATACACAGTGGAAGGTGAAACACCTGAAATATTTGCTAATGCATTTATAGCTATGCCCCTCTCAGTACACAGCTCAACAATTCTTTTTTCAACAGCTTCTTTAATAGTCATAGGAACAACCTCTTTACGATATATCGTTAATTCCATTATATGAGTATTTACGACAAATCGTATGCGATATATCCCAAACACAAAGCATTTTATAAACTATTTTGTGTTTTTTCATTGTTTACTGCGATGCAGTTTTTTTACCGCCAATAAAACCTCCCCAAGAGCAAGCACAGCCTCTTGCTCTCGGGGAGGTTAAATAATATCGAAGTCCATATTTTATTTGTCTAATTACAGTATCACTAAATCTTTACCGGATTCCTGAAGAGAAATCACTCTACGTAAGGTGGCTTCTAGCAACAGAGATAATTCATCTTTTTTATTTTCATAGTGACAAAGTAATACAATCTGATGCGGACCACCTTTTATATGTTCTTTTCTAAGACAATGTAATAAATATCCTGCTGTCACGTTACATTTGCCTACTTGGAATGAATACAGCCTATTAATATCTGCAAGTTCTGGATATAAGATGCTTTCACTATCAATCGCTTCTTTTAATCGGTCCGGAATGTGTCTACGCTCCTTTTCGAGTCTCTCTAACAACATTCTTCGTTCTCCCCGAGTTACATCCAGTTCTTGTCTTAGGTTTTCCAACTGAGTCTTGTAAAATGACATTTCCGAAGCAGAAAACGAAGTTCTTGTTCCGTCTACAGGTAGCTCCGATAAACTTTTGATAACTTCTTGCAACGAATTATTATATTTTTCTTCAGTAGTAAAATCGGCATATTTTTTATCTACTAAAAACGAGGGAATACTAACAGGCTCTAACAATATAGGAAGCACCTTAACACGGCGACCTGCAATCTCTTGACTTAATGCTATTCTAACTTCGCGTGTCACCCATTCGGATGAGAGCGAATTCTGCGAAATAACAACTCCTAAAAAATCCGTATTATCAATACCATCTTCTATTTTTTCAATTAGCGAATCTCCTACTTTAATCTCTGCCTCATCAACCCAAACATAGAATCCAGCACGTCGCAAATCAGCTGCCAACTTTCGTACAAAAGGTTTATCGTTAGAACTATGACTAAGAAAAATGCTACTCATGATTTTCCTCCAATAACTCTTAAGATATATTTATTATACTTCTTACATTGCTCTATTTCAAGCGTCATTAAACTGCGATAGGAAGATCTATCATAACAAAAGTTGTTGTGGTATTGACCACCCAAACTGAACAACGTTGACATAATACAATTTTTATGGTATGCTGTTCTATGTAATATAACATATAACAAGGAGGCAAAACAATGCCCAAAAAGAACTTTGATAGCAAAAAAGAGCAGAAGCAGCAATTAGGTGCGCTACTAGCTCTTTGTCGAGGCAAAAGAAGTCTACGCGAAATTGCCCGTGCAATTGAGATTCCTGCATCAAATCTTAGTTATATTGAAAAGGGTATTAATGCTCCTAGCCCGGAAGTATATGAAAAAATCATATTGGAATTAGCACCTTCAGATAAAAAACGTCAAGAAATGGATGTTTTATATAGTTGTATTAGAGAGCTTCCACCCCCCGATGTGTGCGAAATACTTGTTACTAACAATGGACTCAACAATTCGCTGCGTTTGCTTGGGGACAAACACATTTCTAACGATATGCTCATACAAATCAACAAATTGTTTGCGTCGTTATGATAAGGGAGAAATAATATGAAAACATATTACTTGAAAATTAGAGATAAATTCATCGGCGAAATCAATGCCGGCAATAAAAAACACGAATACAGATTAGCATCCCCGGAAAGAACACAAGTTAAAATTGGTGATACTCTGGTTTTGGTATCTAATCAAAACAGATCCGTGTTTGTAAAGACCACTGTAAAAGGTATAAAAATTTTTCCCGGTTGGAGAGAAGCTCTGGAAGATAATTGGCAACAAGATTTTCAAAACTTATATTCCACGATTGATGAAGCGTTGCGGGAGTGTTATAAGTTTTATCCCAAAGATGAAGTCGATACCTATGGTATTATCGTTTATGAAATTGAGCCGCTTAAAACGGATATATTACAATCCAGCATCCTTATTGGCACTAATATCATAATCAAAAGAGAAAGCAGCAACAATGCAACCTTCGAAATAGCCAGTTTGTTTAATTGGTTTGCGAAAAAAGGCTCTGAGATTTTCGTTCATAAGTGTTCCGAAGAGGAACTCTCTACTCACCGCGATGAAGCAATTAAAAACAATATGCTTACAAAGCTGAAATCGTATAACACTTTGCCTTCCTTCACGCATCAAACGGACGATTATTTTGAAGCAATAATTTCTAGGTATCCAAAAGATCAAAACGGAATTATTGATAATACTTTGTTGCGCGAGGTGTATGACGGTAATGTCGGCATACTTCTAACGGATGATACCCTTATTTTGAGAAAGGCACAGGAGTTATACATACGGGATAGAGTTCTTACATCAGCAGAACTTTTGTCATGGTTTGAAACCTGCGATCCCCAAAATATTGAATATAAAATGTTGGCAGTTACATTGAGCGAATTTGGCGATATAGATTTAAACTCTTCATTTTTTGATACATTGAGAGAAGATTATGAGGGAGTTATTTTTGATAATTGGTTTAAGAAAAAAGCTCGTAATAAAGAAAAGGCATATATATTCAAAAATGAATCCGGGTTGTTACAAGGCTTTTTGTACCTCAAAGACGAATATGAGGATGAACCTGACTATTTAAAAGTAACACCGCCACTTGCGCCCAAGCGTAGAATGAAGGTAGGAACATTTAAAATTGAGCAAACTGGTTTCCGTCTTGGTGAACGCTTCTTAAAAATAATTTTCGACAATGCAAGAAGCCGCAAGGTTGATGAAATCTATGTTACTCTGTTTGAAAATAAGCGCGAAGGGGTCAAACGGTTGAAGTTGTTAATGGAAGAATGGGGATTCCGCAAACACGGCTATAAACCAAATGGCGAACTTGTTCTTGTAAAAACAATGGAAACATATGATTCTAACGAAAGTCCCAAATTTAACTATCCTCTTCTCAAATCTGCACCTGATTGCTATTTTCTGCCTATATATGCCCAGTATCATACAGATCTCTTTCCCGATATGATATTAAAAAATGAGGATATGCATCTGTATGAAGACAAAAAAGCTCATCGATATGCTTTGGAGAAAATCTATCTTTCTGGTTCTTATGACGCGCATGCTAATCCGGGAGATTTGTTTGTAATATATAGGATAGCGGATCAAGGCTATAAAAAGTATTCTTCTGTTGTAACTGGCATTGCCATTATCGAAAACATAATCAAAACAGAAACTGCTGATGAATGTGTAAGTATATGCAAAAACCGTTCTGTGTTTACCGAAGAAGAAATCAGGGAAATGCATAAGACTCGTCCGATCGTAATTAAACTACTCGATTATATGCCCTTTACTACAAAAGTAACTTTGGATCAATTACGAGCAAACGGAATAGTGGGTAAAACCGCTGGACCACGCCCCTTTAATCAGATATCAAAAGAACAATTCGAAACTATATACAAATTAGGAATGGAGGTATGAGTGTAATGAAAAGAAAAATACTTATATCTATAAATCCCGAACATGTTCAAAACATTATTGCAGGGATAAAGAAATACGAGTATCGCAAAATTGCTGCTAAGCAAGATATCTCGTCTATAATAATTTACGAAACAACTCCCATAAAACGAATTGTAGCAGAAGCTGAAATTGTTGATGTATTAGAACTTCCCCCTGATGAACTTTGGGAACAGACCAAAAATGAATCGGGTATTAGTAAAGCATTCTTTGATAGGTATTTTAACAACAGAACAGTAGCATTTGCGTATAAATTAGGCGAAATCAAAGTATATGATACGCCAAAAACATTAATGGATTACGGCATTAAAGCAGCTCCGCAATCATTTGTATATGTTTGATTATGAGATGTATTTTCTGTGGAAATGATTCCTCATCATCAAAAAGTGTAGAACATATTGTTCCGGCATCGTTTGGCAATTCTATTTCAGTTTTACCCAAGGGTGTCGTATGCGACAAATGCAATAATTATTTCGCGCGCAAAATCGAATCTCCATTTCTTAATTCAGAAGCGGTTCTTCAATTAAGACAAGAACTCGAGATACATAATAGAGATGGAAAAGTGGTAAATAATTTTGCTGACTTACCAACTAAGAACATAATGCAACTTTCTCAAGATTTGCATCTTGTTTTGTCGCACGAAGACAAAACCGAGGAAGAAGTTGAACAAGCTGTATTTAATTATCAAAAATACCTCAAAAGAACAGATGAATTACTCACAAAACCCGATTATAATTTATCCCGACTTTTAGCAAAAATGGCTGTGGAGGCTTTTGTATATAAATGTCTTGATGATATGAATGTAATAGATTACATTATTGAAGATAAGGCATTTAAAAAGATTCGGGAATATGTTCGTTACGGCGGAAATTACATTTGGGAATACAGCGCTCGGAGAATTTATGCTCGCAACGAAGCGTATTATGGTGATGTCACAACTCACATCAATTATGAATTTGATTTTTTATTTACTTCTCAAGGAAAGGCATATTTTATAATTGTTATGTATGGTATCGAATATGTTATCAATATAATCGATAATACAATATTGGATTATGCGGAATGGCTAAAAGCTAATCACTACATAAGTCCTTTATATATAACACATGAGCAACGAAAAAAAGAATTTGAAGGATATGCGAACTTTTTCGCAAAGTAAGAAGGACGGACTATATACTGAGATTATAAAATTGCCAATACAACACACTCCAAATTATCAGCACATAGCAATAAAAAAGCCTCACCCCGGTGCAAGGATGAGTGCAATAAAAATGCTGAATAAAATAGTTGACTTTAACCTAAACTTAAACTATCCTACAAACTAAAAACAACTCCCTGATGGTGATCGTGCAAAAACGCTCGGATTTCTCAGGGAGTTTTGATTTGATATTTATTTACTTTACTATTTCATAGGGCCAGTCGATAATACCTCCAAATTCTTTTACGTTGGCGTAGCCGAGCTTTACAAGTTCTTCTGAGGCGATTTTGCTTCGTCTGCCGCTTCGGCAATAGACGAGTATCAATGTATCTTTGTCGGGGAGCTCCTGTTCAGCTCGACTTGCAATTTCGTATTCGGGGATGAGGATTGCACCCTCGATATGTCCATCGGCAAATTCCGACTCTGTACGGGCATCGATGAGGATATACTCTGCACCGCTGTCCATTATCTCTTTTGCTTTATCCTGAGTTATCTGCTCGTAACCGAGGTTGTCCCTATTTCCAACGCCCTGACAGGCGCAAAGTCCGAATAAGCAAAGTGAAATCATAAGCATTATAATAAGTCTCCTTAGTTTTTTCATAGTATCTCTCCTTCGCAAATATTATACCATTATCTTCGGAAATTCTCAATCAATCTTTCATTGTTTACAGCTATGCAAAGAATAATCACACAAAGCATCACAAGTCCAGACAATAATTTTAATTGTTATCCTAAAATCCATGTGGTATAATATATTTATAAACCTTTGATTGGAGGTAGGATTATGAAGACATTGATTATTGGCGGAGTGGCAGGCGGTGCGTCTTGTGCTGCAAGGCTCAGGAGGCTTAATGAGAGTGCTGAGATTATCATTCTTGAGCGTGGGGAGTTCATCTCCTTTGCCAACTGCGGTCTGCCTTACTACATTGGCGGTGAAATCAGGGGCAAAGCCAACCTGACATTGCAGACACCCCAGAGCTTCAAGGCTCGTTTCAACATTGATGTCCGTATTTTCAGCGAGGCGATTTCTATTGACTCTGCCCGAAAAGTTGTGACTGTTAAGAACGTAATCACAGGTGATGCCTATGAAGAAAGCTACGACAGCCTTGTGCTTTCTCCCGGTGCATTCCCTATCGCTCCCAATATTGAAGGTACAGATAGTGATAGGGTTTTCACTCTCAGAAACATCCCCGACACTATGAAAATCAAAGGCTACATTGACCGAGAGAAGCCAAAGTCTGCAGTTGTTGTAGGCGGTGGTTACATCGGAGTTGAGATGGCTGAGAACCTTAAAAAAGCAGGACTTGAGGTGACTATCGTTGAGCTTTCCGACCATCTGATTGCACCTCTTGATTTCGATATGGCTACGGAAGTTCACCGATATGTAAAGGCTCAGGGCATTCGCCTGATTCTTAAGAACGGTGTCACCGCTATCAAAGAAAGTGACCGCAATTTACAAATCCATCTCAACAACGGATGTATCGAAGCTGATATGGTGATTATGTCCGTGGGAGTCCGTCCCGACACGGCTTTTCTTAAAGATTCAGGCGTTGAGCTTGACGGCAGAGGAAGCATTGTCGTAAACTCCAATATGCAGACAAATGTTGAAAGCGTTTACGCAGTAGGCGATGCGGTTAGCATCAAGAATTTCGTCACGAATGCTCCTGCTTTCATCCCTCTTGCAGGCCCTGCAAACAAGCAAGGCAGAATCGTTGCCGACAACATCTGCGGTATTCCCTCAGAGTTCGAGGGTACACAGGGTTCATCGGTGTTAAAGCTTTTTGATATGACCGTTGCTACGACAGGTCTTAACGAAAAATCAGCCAAAGATGCAGGCTTTGATTTTGACAAAACCTACACCTACTCAGCCTCTCACGCGTCCTATTATCCCGATGCGACTATGATGTCGGTGAAGGTGCTTTGGGACAAGGCCACCCATAAAATTTTGGGTGCTCAGATTGTTGGCTTTGACGGAGTGGACAAGCGGATGGATGTTATCGCCACCGCTATCCGATTGGGTGCAAAGGTCACCGACCTGGCTTCGCTTGAGCTTTGCTATGCACCGCCCTTCTCGTCGGCAAAAGACCCTGTGAATATGGTCGGCTTTGTGGCTGAGAATGTCATCACAGGCAAACTCAAGCAGTTCTTCTGGCACGATGTTGAAAGTCTGCCAAGAGATTCAAGCGTGACTTTACTTGACACACGAACCGCTACCGAGGTTGCAAGGGGCAGAATCGACGGCTTTATGCATATTCCTCTGGACTCTCTCCGTGAGAGGATTTCCGAAATCCCCAAGGACAAGCCTGTGTATGTTCATTGCCACAGCGGACTGAGAAGCTACATTGCCTGCCGAATCCTGACAGGCTACGGCTATGACTGCTACAATCTGGCAGGAGGCTACAGATTTTATGAGTCGGTTATAAACGAAAAATCCGTGCCTGAATATATTTGTACCGAGTGTAAATAAGAACCACAAAGAAAAGCAACCTTGCGTTTGATTTGCAAGGTTGCTTTTTGATTTTGCTATTTTGTTTGGGTTAACAGGTCTGTAAATGTATATTCTTTAGTTAACCTTTTCGCTGATTTTCTCAGGTTCTGCTTCGATTTCTTCGTCTTTGCCGAAGAGCTTCTTAACTCCGTCAATAACCACGCAAACGCCCAAAACCACAATAAGAGTTGCGAACACAAGCTGTAAAACATCGCCGAAGATGTCTGCACTTGTAGCGGTTACAAGCACCTTTGCCTTTGAGAAGATTGTCATTGAAAGTGCAGTAAAGGTAACTGCCATCATAACACCCAGAGGGATATAAAGGAACCAGCGAACCTTCTTCTTTCGCTTGAGGAACACCGCACAGGCAAGGAACGCAAACACAGAGAGAAGCTGGTTTGAAGCGCCGAACAAAGCCCAGATGTTCTTATAGCCTACCAAGGTAAGACCAAAGGCAAGCGCAAGAGTTATAAAGGTTGCGAAGTATTTGTTTGTAAGTACCTTTCTTACAGGACCGATGTTTTCATCTTTGATGGAATCATCGAGGAAAAGCTCCTGAAAAGAGAGTCTGCCGACTCTTGCCACAGAGTCAAGGGATGTGAGGGCGAAGGCTGAAATTGAAAGAGTGATGAGGGTGAAAACCACATCGTTGGGAAGTCCCATTTTTGTAAGGAAGCCTGCCACCGCACCTGCGAAAATCTGAGCAGGTGTTTCAAGACCCTGAGCTGAAGCCTCACCGGTTGCAAAGGATGCAACTGCGATAAGAGCTACAACGGCAAGCATACTCTCAAGGAGCATTGCACCGAAAGAAACAGGGAGCATATCCTTTTCGTTCTTAATTTGCTTTGAAGCAGTACCTGAGGAAACCAGAGAATGGAAGCCTGAAACTGCACCGCAGGCGATAGTTACGAAAAGTATGGGGAAAAGATAATTGCCGTCTACGTTAAAGCTTGTGAAAGCGGGCAGGTTTATAGTGGGATTTGCAACGAAAACGCCTACAACTGCCGCCAGAATCATAGCAACCAGAAGGTAACTGTTGAGGTAATCTCTGGGCTGCAAAAGAAGCCACACAGGCACAATCGAGGCAATAAAAATATATACAAAAACTAAAATGTGCCAAGCGTTAAGCGGCAGATACATAGGGAAATTAAGGCCGATTACAACAGCACCAGCAAGCATAGCTATGGCGATTACTGTATTAACGGCAGCGGGAAGCTTTGTGTATTTAAGCAATAGTCCCAAAGCAATAGCAAACACAATGAACATCATTGAGGTGGTTGCCACTGCACCGTTGGCGGTTATGTTGGCACCTCTTACGCCTTCGGTTACTGTGTAGCCCATAAATGTGCCTGCAACTATGTCTGCAAAAGCTGCAACAACAAGAATACAGAAAAGCCACACAAAAAGAAGAAACATTTTCTTACCTGTTTTGCCGATGTATTTTTCGATAATATATCCTATGCTTCTGCCTTTGTTACGAACAGATGCGTACATAGAGGTAAAGTCCTGCACTGCACCGAAGAACACACCGCCTATAAGCACCCACAAAAGCACAGGCACCCAACCGAAGATTGCCGCCTGAATGGGGCCGTTGATAGGACCTGCACCTGCAATGGATGCAAACTGATGGCCGAACACCACGCTTCTGGGAGCAGGCTCATAGTCAACACCGTCTCTCTGCTCGTAAGCAGGAGTTTTACGCTTGGGGTCTATTCCCCATTTTTTAGCAATCCATCTGCCGTAAAAAATGTATGCTAAAAGCAACACGGCAATGGATATAAGCATAATGGTTATACCGTTCATAATGTCCTCCTTAAACTGAAAATTTCAAAGGATTCGGATCAATT
>JAFQQF010000045.1 GCA_017411385.1 Ruminococcus sp. | reverse complement strand
TTGGATTTCCTTTAGTTGCTATTATGCAGATTTCAGGGTTAGCCCTCGTCCAGAAGCCTAAACCCCAAAACCATTTTTCAGTTTGCTTCTTACAGCGTTTTACCCAGCAGAATCCCAAAGTTTTATATTGGAATCCCCACCGTTTTATTGTTTCAAGACCTTCAAGCAAGCACGGAAATGTTACCCAAAGAAAGAGGATACAATCATCATCCGCAATCTCTGATACAGGAAGTGAGAATATATCCTCTTTGCTCATTGTTCTGTAATGATTTTCTGCACTTCGCCCCTGACCTTTTTTAGAATAAACCTTATACTGCCACGGTGGATCGGCATAGATACATTTAAACTTCATGCTCTGCACCTCGTTCTGCTTCAGCTATTTCTTTTATTTTCATACCGATTGCATAAACTACCGATACCGTAACGCTGTTTCCGGCTTGCTTGTATAACTGTGCATCCGAATTTACCGCCGCAGCTTTATCAAAATATTTATCCTCAATAGCCTGTAATCTCCAAGCCTCACGGGGCGTTAATCTGCGTATTCTGATACAGCAGCCAAAGGTTTCCATATCCATATTGTAGATACACTTTTCACAACTGCATATTGCAATGCCGTGTTTATCCTGAGTAGTAAGACAAAACATAGGCTCTCCGCTTTCCTTCATTCTCCGTCCGTTTTGTCTTTTAGTTTCTCTGTCAGGTGTTATAAAAGCTCTGACACAGACACAAAGAACGCCGGAATTATCCCCTGAACGGTTCGTAATTCCGGCGTTTATTCTTGCTTTAACACATCTTGAAATGTTTGTTATAACGCTGTTTTTGTTTAAATCCATAAAACTGAAATTTGTTAAATATAGTCCTGTTTTTGCACCCTGACCGCCACCGTTGGCTGTCATAGTGGTTGAGCAACCTCTGACATCATATACACGGTTGCCCTGTTGTCCTCCTATAAGTTGGATAAGACTTTTTCCGTCTGTTGCTGTGATAGGAAATACTTTTCGTCCACTTCGTTTTCCAGTATATCTTCGAGCGACAATATATATTCGCTCTCTGTTTTGAGGAACGCCAAAGAATCTTGAATTAAGAAGTCCGTACTCAATATCATAGCCGAGTGAGGCCAACGAATACAAAACCTCGGTAAAATCCCATCCGTGATTAACGGATAAGAGATTTTTAACATTTTCAATGATAAGCCATTCGGGGCGATTTTCGGGAGCTTTGCCTTTGAGCAGCCTAATAAGTTCAAAAAACAAACCGCTTCGCTCTCCGTTAATCCCTCTTTGCTGACCGCAGACTGAAACATCCTGACAAGGGAATCCCGCTGTCCAGATGTCAGCGTTTGGAACGCTTTCGGGTGTAACTGTTCTAATATCCTTTTCATACCAACAATCGCCCTCCTTCATATCATGTATGGCGTTAAAACTCTTAACCGCAAATGTATCTATTTCACAGTAGCCTACCTTTTCAAAACCAACTTTTTCAAGTCCTAACGAAAAGCAGCCTATCCCTGCAAAAAAATCAATAAATTTCAAAAGCTTTCACTCCTTTTGCAGATTGCAAGGAGCAATCTACAGTTAGTTATTCTGTAATAGCTTTCGACTGATTTCACCTCTACCAACAAATACTATGTGAATATTACTTGTGTTCTCTAAGACCACAAGCTCCTGTGCCTGATTTCTGTTGACAGATAAGGTAACGGTTGACGGTATAACCTTATCGCTTGAGTCTGTTTCGCTGTCAGCGTTTCTTGTTGACAATTCCTCTGCACTACTATTAGATACCCCAATAACCTCTACATACTGTAAATCGGTATATTCAGAAAGCATCTT
>JAFQQF010000044.1 GCA_017411385.1 Ruminococcus sp. | reverse complement strand
CGATATGCCGAAAACTACGACAGGTATTTTAAGTCTATGCTTGAGGCTAAAGACCTTTGCTACGAAATGATAACTGAGTTTACCTATACCCTTATTATGAGTGCAGAGTCGCCTCTGGCTAAAAAGGATAAAATTACTTTTAATGATTTACAGGGATTTATCGAGATAGCTCATGCTGACCCTTATGTTCCTTCAATGCCTCTTTCAAAGGTTGTGAAAGAGGAACTTCCTGATAATATAGATCGGAGAATATTCATCTTTGAAAGAGCAAGCCAGTTTGACCTTCTTTCCAAAAATCCTGAAACTTTTATGTGGGTATCTCCTGCACCTAAGATTTTGCTTGACCGATATAATCTGGTGCAGAAAAAATGTGTAGACAATAAGAAAGTCTACAAGGATGTTCTGATTTATAAAAACGGTTATAAGCTTTCAAAACTGGACAGACAGTTTATTACTGAGCTGTGCGATTCAAAACGAAAGTATCTTTAGTTTAAAAAAGTCCAATCTCTTAATTGAGGTTGGGCTTTTTTGTCGGTAATTGAGGTGTTATCTATTTTGATAATACTGATTAACATTTTAAGAATTCCAAAGCTTACGCAAGTGTGTTAAAATTTTAACGAACTCAAAAGAGAGTATAAATTTCACTTCGTATTTTAATTCTAGGAGGATAAATTATGGAAGCAAAAAGTTACACAGTAGTTGACAGTGTAGAAACATTGGAAGCTACAATCAAGAGCATAAGAAAAGCTCAGGCTGTTTTCGCAACCTACACTCAGGAGCAGGTAGATAAAATCTTCTTAGCCGCCGCATCTGCCGCCAACAAAGCAAGAATCCCTCTTGCAAAAATGGCTGTTGAGGAAACAGGCATGGGTGTGGTTGAAGATAAGGTTATCAAGAATAACTACGCCGCTGAGTATATCTACAATGCATATAAAGACACAAAGACCTGTGGTGTTATTGAAGAGGATAAGGCTTTCGGTACTACAAAGATTGCCGAGCCCATCGGTGTAATTGCCGCAGTTATTCCTACAACAAACCCCACATCTACTGCAATTTTTAAATGTCTTTTGGCTCTTAAAACAAGAAATGCTATCATCATTTCTCCTCACCCCAGAGCAAAGAACTGCACAATAGCCGCCGCGAAGCTTGTACTTGAAGCAGCAGTTGAGGCAGGTGCTCCCGAGGGTATTATCGACTGGATTGATGTTCCTTCTCTTGAGATGACAAACACAGTTATGAAAGAGTCTGACATCATCCTCGCCACAGGTGGCCCCGGTATGGTTAAGGCTGCCTACAGTAGCGGTAAGCCCGCACTTGGCGTTGGCGCAGGTAACACTCCTGCAATTATCGACAGCTCTGCCGATATCTTACTTGCAGTTAACTCCATTATCCACTCCAAGACCTTTGATAACGGTATGATTTGTGCTTCTGAGCAGTCCGTTATCGTTATGGAAGATATTTATGACGCAGTAAAAGAGGAGTTTGCAACCCGCGGTTGTTACTTCTTAAATGCTGATGAAACAGAGAAGGTTAGAAAGACTATTATCATCAACGGTGCATTAAATGCAAAAATTGTTGGTCAGCCTGCCGCTAAAATTGCAAGCCTTGCAGGGGTGGAAGTACCCGAGGGCACAAAAATCCTTATCGGTGAGGTTGAGTCTGTAGATATTTCCGAAGAGTTTGCTCACGAAAAGCTTTCTCCCGTACTTGCTATGTATAAGGCAGTAAGCTTTGAGGATGCTCTCAAAAAGGCAGAGCAGTTAGTTGCTGACGGTGGTTACGGCCATACTTCTTCAATTTACCTCAACGAGATTACAGAGCGTGAAAAGCTCAGTGAATTTGCAAGCAGAATGAAGACTTGCCGAATCTTACTCAACACTCCTTCATCCCACGGTGGTATCGGAGATCTTTACAACTTTAAGCTTGCTCCCTCTCTTACCCTTGGTTGCGGTAGCTGGGGCGGAAACTCAGTAAGTGAAAACGTAGGTGTTAAGCACCTCTTAAATATCAAGACAGTAGCAGAAAGAAGGGAAAATATGCTTTGGTTCAGAGCTCCTGAGAAGGTTTATATCAAGAAAGGATGCTTACCCGTAGCCCTTGACGAGCTTAAAAATGTTATGGGCAAGAAGAGAGCTTTTATCGTAACAGATACCTTCCTTTATGAAAACGGCTACACAAAAGCAATTACCGATAAGCTTGACGAAATGGGTATTGCTCACTCCACATTCTTTGATGTTCAGCCTGACCCCACACTTAAGAATGCAACTGACGGTGCAAAGCAGATGAGCGCTTTCAAGCCCGACACAATTATTGCTCTGGGCGGTGGCTCTGCAATGGACGCCGCAAAGATTATGTGGGTGCTTTACGAACATCCCGAAGCAGACTTTATGGATATGGCAATGCGTTTCATTGATATCCGTAAGCGTGTATATACCTTCCCCAAGATGGGTGAGAAGGCATACTTTATTGCAATTCCCACTTCCGCAGGTACAGGCTCTGAGGTAACACCCTTCGCAGTTATTACAGACGAGAAAACAGGCGTTAAGTATCCTCTTGCTGACTACGAGCTTTTACCTAATATGGCAATTATTGATACAGACTTCCATATGTCTGCTCCTAAAGGACTTACAGCCGCAAGCGGTATCGACGCAGTTACTCACGCAGTTGAGGCTTATGCCGCAATGCTTGCAACAGATTACACAGATGGTTTGGCTCTTCAGGCCCTTAAAAATATCTTCAAGTACCTTCCCAGAGCTTACGAAAATGGCCAGACAGATGTAGAGGCAAGAGAGAAGATGGCAAATGCCGCCACAATGGCAGGTATGGCTTTTGCTAATGCTTTCTTAGGTGTATGCCACTCTATGGCTCATAAGCTTGGTGCTTTCCACCACTTACCCCACGGTGTAGCAAATGCTCTTATGATTGAAGAGGTTATCCGCTTTAACGCAAGTGAGGCTCCTGCAAAGATGGGTACATTCTCTCAGTACGACCATCCTCACACTCTTGCAAGATATGCTGAGATTGCAGACGCACTTTGCCTTGGCGGTAACACTGACGAAGAGAAGATGGAGAACTTAATCAAGGCTATCAATGACCTCAAGGCTAAAGTTGGTATCAAGGATACAATCAAAGACTACGGCATTGATGAAGCTGATTTCCTTAATCGTCTTGACGATATGGTTGAACAGGCATTCGACGACCAGTGCACAGGCGCTAACCCCCGTTATCCCCTTATGAGTGAAATTAAGCAGATGTATTTAAATGCTTATTATGGTAATCATTTTACAGAAACAGCAAAACCCACAGAAAAAGATATAGAAATCGGTGCTGAGGTTGACGCAGTAAAGGTAATATATCGCAAGGGTAAAAAAGCTGAGGTTAAATAAGGAGGATTTTATAATGAAACTTGACAGAGTTATTGCAGTGAGAAACAACAAGACTGTTTACCGTGACGGTGATAGATGTGTAAAGGTGTTCAACGAGGATTACTCAAAGCAGGATGTTCTTAACGAGGCTCTCAATCAGGCAAGAGTAGAGGAGACAGGACTCAATATCCCAAAAATCCTCGAGGTAACAATGATTGACGGTAAGTGGGCTATTGTTACAGAGTTTATCAAAGGCAAGACACTTGCTCAGCTTATGCTTGATGATGAGGATAAGAAGGATGAGTATCTTGAGCTTTTGGTAGATTTACAGCTTCAGGTTCATTCTAAAACCTGTCCTCTTCTTAACAAGCTCAAGGATAAGATGAATCGTAAAATAAGTCTTACAGAGCTTGACGCAACTACAAGATATGACCTTCATACCCGTCTTGAGGGTATGCCCAAGCATAACAAGGTTTGCCACGGAGATTTTAATCCTTCCAATGTAATTATAACCGAAGACGGCACACCCTACATTATAGACTGGGCACATGCTACTCAGGGCAATGCTTCTGCTGACGCCGCAAGAACATATCTTTTGTTCTGGCTTTCAGGCGACATCGAGGGCGCAAAGAAGTACCTGGAACTCTTCTGTGAAAAGAGCAACACAGCAAAACAGTATGTTCAGAAGTGGATGCCCATTGTTGCAGCTTCTCAGTCTGTTAAGGGCAATGAAAAAGAAAGAGAGTTCCTTCTTTCTTGGGTAGATGTAGTGGATTACGAATAAGGAGATATAGAAATGAAAGTAACAGTATGTATCGGAAGTTCTTGCCATATTAAAGGCTCACGTCAGGTGGTTGAACAGCTTCAGTATCTTATTTCCAAGTATAACCTTACAGATAAGGTAGAGCTTGCAGGTACCTTCTGTATGGGCAAATGTCAGCAGGGTGTATGTGTAACGGTAAATGAAGAGTTCTTTTCTGTAAGCCCTGAAGGTGTTGAGGAGTTCTTTAACAATAATATCCTTAAGAAGGTATAAAGATGGTTATAGTACGGGTTTGTGTAGGTTCTTCCTGCCATCTTAAAGGTTCAGCAAAAATCATAGAGCTTTTAGAAAAAGCCGTATCGGATAATCACATAGAATCTGAAATTACACTTGCCGGTAGCTTTTGTATCGGCAAGTGTAACCGCGTAGGAGTAACAATTCAGGTGGATGATGATATCTATACGGGTATTACAGTAGAAAATTTCAGAGAGTTTTTCTCGGAGAAAGTATTAAAGAAAATCAAAGGCTGAGGGGGCATAGCTTATGTCAAATTGTTTGACACTTAAAAAATCAAACTGCAAAAACTGCTACAAATGTATCCGTCATTGTCCTGTTAAGGCAATCCGCTTTTCAGGCAATCAGGCACACATTATAGGCAACGAGTGTATACTTTGCGGTCAGTGTTTTGTGGTATGTCCCCAAAATGCCAAAGAAATTGTTAATGAAACCGAAAAGGTAAAGGTATTCTTACAGGGTACTGAACCTGTAATAGTAAGTCTGGCCCCTTCGTTTATTGCCAACTACGAGGGTGTTGGAATTAATGCAATGAGAAGAGCCCTGAAAAAGTTGGGCTTTTATGATGTAGAAGAAACCGCCCTCGGTGCCTCAATGGTAAAAACCGAGTATGAGCGTATGATAAAAGAGGACGACAGAGATATTATTATTTCTTCTTGTTGTCATTCCGTAAATCTTTTGATTCAAAAGTATTTTCCCGGGGCATTGCCTTTTCTTGCGGATGTTCTATCTCCTATGCAGGCACATTGTCAGGATATTAAAAATCGTTTTCCAAATGCAAAAACTGTTTTTATCGGTCCCTGTGTAGCCAAAAAGGATGAGGCAGAGTATTACGAGAATATTGTGGACGCTGTGCTTACCTTTGAGGAGCTTACGGCGTGGCTTGAAGAAGAGAATATTGAGCTTGAGAAAGAGCTTGACTCAGACCTTTGCAGTCGAGCAAGATTCTTTCCCACAACAGGCGGCGTTTTAAAGACAATGGAGCAGCAAAACACAGAGTATTCCTACATAGCTATTGACGGTATTGATAACTGTATTGCCGCCCTTAAAGACATTGAAAACGGAAGAATCCACAAGTGCTTTATAGAAATGTCTGCTTGCGTGGGAAGCTGTATCGGCGGTCCTGTTATGGAGAAAAACCACCACGCACCAATCAAAGATTATTTGACTGTTGCTTCCTATGCAGGTGTTAAAGATTTTGATATTCCTCAGCCGAAGAGTGCGGAGCTTAAGAAGAACTTTGCATTTATTGAGCATAAGCTTCCTCAGCCTACGGAAATGGAGATAAATTCCGTTTTGCGTCAGATGGGCAAATTCAAGCCCTCTCAGGAACTTAATTGCGGTTCCTGCGGATATAACACCTGTCGTGAAAAAGCGGTGGCGATTTGCCAGGGTAAGGCGGAGTTTTCTATGTGCCTTCCTTATCTGAAAGAGAAAGCTGAAAGCTTCTCTGACACCATAGTAAAGAACACCCCCAACGGACTCATTGTTTTAAACGAGCAGTTGGAGGTTCAGCAAATCAATTCTGCGGCACGCAAGATTATGAATATACGCAGTGCAAATGATGTTTTGGGTGAGCCTGTTGTCAGAATACTTGACCCCAGTGTGTTT
>JAFQQF010000043.1 GCA_017411385.1 Ruminococcus sp. | reverse complement strand
TTGTTCCCCACAATGAAGCCGTTGGACTGATTAAGTCTGTATAAGCGTATATATCTCAAGTTAGCGGAACTTATCGAAGGCTTTTAAGCCAATGCTTAAACCAATTTAAGCCGAAGTTAAGCCAAAAACGCTTGTAGAATTATGCAAGTTGAGATAAGTTAAGATAACTTACGACAAGTTAATACTAATTAAGCCCGTTGAGAAATCAGCGGGCTTTTTTCATTTCTGCACCCATTACATCTATTTTGATGTGGTGGGTGTTTTTTTATGCCCAAACGGAGGTGATAAATATTTTCTCAAAAAAATTTGAAATTGAGTGTCTAAAAGCGAAAAAAAGTCAGCAATTGAAAAGTGAAGGCAAAACTTCCCGCACCTTGACAACTGAATATACATTCAACAAGTACATTCCTGAACGGGGTTGAAAGCTCAGCCGAATGAAAGTACGCCAAGATCCACCTGCCCTTTTGGGTTATCACGGAAAGCAAGGTGGGTAGCGATTCCGAACTGTTCTGAAATATCCGCTTGCTACGGATAAGGCAACGAAACGTATCAGGGACAATGATACTTCTCTACGGAGCTGGCGGAGAACCCGGCAGAGGTGAAATTCCTATGAGTTCGGTTAGCAACCGAACGCTTGTTGATTTCCTTTTACGCATTTGGGGGATGAGATCGAATTAAATGCGACCACGAAAGCACAAAGACATAGTGCTTTGTGTTTTCGTGGATCAAACGATTCAAATATTGAGAAAGGAGAAAGCAAAATGTCCCAATGTAACACGATTGCTATATGCAATCAAAAAGGCGGTGTCGGTAAAACGACCACCACAGTCAACTTAGGCGTAGGCTTGGCAATGCAAGGTAAAAAGGTACTCCTTGTAGATGCCGATCCGCAGGGCGACCTTACAACTTGTCTTGGATGGCAAGATACGGACAATCTACCCGTTGCACTACCGGACAAAATGGTTGAAGTTATGCAGGATAAGTGCAAAGAGCCAATGAAAGGTATTCTACATCATAAAGAAGGTGTTGACCTTATCCCCTCTAACAGCGACCTTTTCGATTTTGAAATCAGTCTTGTAACCGCAATGAACCGTGAAGCTATTTTGAGAAACTATCTGAACGAAGTGAAGCACAATTACGATTATATTATTATAGACTGCTCACCTTCGCTCGGTATGATGACTCTCAATGCTTTATCGGCGGCAGATAGCGTAATCATTCCCGTTCAGGCTCATTACCTTCCGGCGAAGTGTATGACACAGTTGATGAGAACCATTACAAAGGTAAAGAAGCATATCAATCCCAAACTCAGAATAGACGGTATTCTCTTAACCCTTGTAGACAACAGAACGAACCTTGCCAAAAGTACCATAGATGCTTTGCGTGAGAACTTCGGCAGTTATATCAAGATATATAACACCCACATTCCCATTGCAATAAAAGCGGCAGAGGTCAGTTCCAAAGGCAAAAGCATTTATGCCTACGAACCCAATAGCACGGTGTCTAAAGCCTACACCGAATTTTCAAAGGAGGTGTTAGCCGATGGCAGGAAGAAAGAGCGACTTCACTCTGCCCAAGTTCGATGATATTTTCTCGACTCAGGAAATGAGAGATGATGAAAAGCT
>JAFQQF010000008.1 GCA_017411385.1 Ruminococcus sp. | reverse complement strand
TCTGCCCGTCACCTTCCCCACCTTCCGTTTTGTAATGGTGGCAGCCCTTGTGCTTCTCTTTATCTTCTTTCTGAATATGCCGACAAGCCGTGATGTTCAGCCCCGTTACATAAAGAAAAGCGATAACCTGACTGCACCGAAGAAGCTTCTTTACGGAACCTATGTTCTTGTGTTTATATGTTCACTAATGGGAGTTTCGGGACCTGCCATTGCCGGCGAGGTTCAGCACGGCGTGTTTATTATGTACTTTGTAAATGCGATTACTTCCTTTACATTGTTTTTTCTTTACAAAAAGTCCAATATTCACCCCTTCCGACTAACCCCCATATTGGTTGGACTTGGGGGTCTTGGGTTTCTTCTTATGTTCGTCGCAACTCAGGTTTCTGCACTTTCTTACATTGCCTGTGCCCTTATAGGTATAGGTGTCGTGCCTTGTCAGATGCTTCCTTTGTACGGCTCGGTAATTATGAAATCTTATCCGTCCAAATACATATCCCCTATAATCATCCTCCTTGCTCTTGTGGCAGTTTTAGTGCAAAGCAGTATGGTCGAGATGTTTAGAAATGCACCTGTTATGCTGTATCTTGTTTACGCAGTAATTATGACGGTACTGGTTTTCATATATGCACAGATTGAACCTTTCTTACTGTTTTCTTTACGCAGAAGAAATGCCGAAAACAACGAAACCGCACAAAAAGACATTCCGTCTGTCAGTGAGACTGTTACAAAACCTGCACAAACTCCTGCGCAAACCCCTGATATTCTTTCTGTTCTTACTCCAAAGGAACGGGAGGTTACCGAATTTATTTGTATGGGCTACACCAACAAGGATATTGCCAAGATAATGTTTATTTCCGAAAATACCGTTAAAGACCACACTAAGAAAATTTACCCCAAGATGGGCGTTCACAGCCGTTTCGAGCTTGCAACCCTTGTCAGCAAAAACCGTTCGGAAGACAACTGATTTTGATTTCGTTTTCTGAGACACCCCCTTACAAAACCGTATCTTAAAGACAAAACACAGGGCATCATTTCCGATGTCCTGTGTTTTTCTTTGCTCAGATTTCGAAGCTATCCGTTATACCCACAAGCCTTGAGTTATCTCTTTTTACATAGTACATCTCGGTTATCTGCGAGGTGCTGTGTCATTCAGTTGATTTATTTGGGAATGTGTAGTATAATTCACTTTGAAATAAAAACAGAAAGAAGGATAACTATGCTTGATAATAACAAGACTTATTTTGCAGATATTGATATTGAGGGTTATGGTGTCATCACGGTAAAGCTTTGTCAGGATTCTGCGCCCATTACCACAGAGAACTTTGTAAACCTTGCTGAGGAAGGATTCTATGACGGACTTACCTTCCACCGCATTATCGCAGGCTTTATGATGCAGGGCGGTGATCCCACAGGCACAGGTATGGGTGGCTCTGATGAAACCATCGTAGGTGAGTTCCGCATAAACGGATACAGCAACAACCTGTCCCACACAAGGGGTGCAATCTCTATGGCTCGCTCAATGGACCCTGACAGTGCCAGCTCACAGTTCTTCATCGTTCACGAGGACAGCTGTTTCCTTGACGGCCAGTATGCCGCCTTTGGATATGTGACCGAGGGTATCGAGGTTGTAGACAGAGTTTGTGATGAGGCAAGACCTATCGACCAGAACGGAACTATTCCCAGAGATCGTCATCCTGTTATGAATTCTGTTACAATCAGAGTAGAGGATTAACATCTTTTCTTACATTAAAATCATAACAAATTAAAGCGTTGCACTTGAAGGAGCGAATTGACACTCTCCCTCAGGTACAGCGCTTTTTGTTTTATAAAAATATGCGTTTTCTTTTGCTCACAAAAGCTGCTTTAACACTAGTTAAAACGGTTTTTATTGTTTCTATTCGGTTTTATATATGTTTGTGCCTAAATATCCAATCATAACCACAATCTACTGCTTGTATATACATCCGTAGAGGTTTAGCAGGGGAACTAAAGAATAACACTCTATAAATATATTATGCAAAAGCTCCCGAAAGACATTGCGTGTCCTTCGGGAGCTATGATTATATTTCAGACTTTATAAGTCTTATTTAGCAGGCATAATAGGAAGGTCGTTTGGACCTGTGCTGACCTCGGATTCATTGTCCTCTGTACCACTTGCAACAATTACTTCCTTTGAAGCAAACACATTGATCTCCATTTCGATACCTGTATATTCTTTCTTCTGCATTTTTATAATCTCCTCACTTATACGCATATACAGTGGCCTCCTGAGCGAAATGTGTCAAAGCACTTACTAAAGTCCAAAGATCTGTTTTACCTGCACTCTGAGCAAGGGCACCGTAGCTATAGATTGTATAATCCAGAGTAATACCGCCGATGGTTACTTTTATGCTGTTCTCACCCATCTTATGAGCAGGAATCTTGCTTATAACAAGTTCGTAGTAGCTTCCGTTCTTTTTGAGAGCTACAGGATAAACACAGGAGATTTCAAGGCTATCCACATCAACACTTTCGTCAATAATGAAATAGTGCTTAAATGCAAGCTCTGTTTCAAGGGCAATTGCTGTGCCGTAGTATGTAACGCCTGATTCCTCACCCTCAAGGGTAAAGGGCGCACCTGCAAAGCCGAAAAGCTCTACTTCCTTTTCTTCCTCAGTCATATACTCTGTATCGTTTGCAAGATTATCAGTATTGTAATTAAAATAAATCTGAGCCTCTGCGCCGTAGTTGAGCATTTTCTTTACAAGCTCCTGCTCTTTTGCGTACTTCACTGTATCTGAGAGGATAACCTCTGCATATTCCTGAACAGTATAATCATCAAGCACAAGTTCATCTGTGCTTGTAACAAACTTTGCCTCGATTACAGATGTCATTTCCTTAACTGCAACCTCGCAGGTGAACACAAATAAATCGCCTGACTTTACTGCATCCTTTACAGGGATTTCAAGTGTATAGGTTGAGCCTGTGTCGGGAACTGTGAACACCATTTTTGCGTTCGCGTCATTTATGGTTTTCTCTGTAAGGCTCATATAGTAGTTTACTGCAATCTTATCATCAAGGCTTATGGTATAACCTGCAAGCTTGTCAACAGATTCTTCTGCACCGCAAATTGTACATTTACCGTTTTCTAAAATATGATTTCCGCTGACACAGTCTTTGAGTAACTCTACCTCTTTCATCAACACGGCCACATCTGCCTTTGAGGTTTCGGAATTCTCCTTCATAACTGAAATCTCTGATTTGATTTCTTCAAGTTTTACACTTATTTTATCAGTTATTGCACCACTTGACTCTACCTCTGCAACAGCCGCATCAATCTCGGTATAATCTGCCTTAATCCAAGTGCCGTCAGCAATACCACTTTGAAGCTGCGCTTTGTATGATGCCAATGCCGTTTTTACCAAGCCTAATCCTGAACCTACCGGAGCCATATCTCCAGGTGTTTCTATCAGCAATAAATCCTGATAAATATCATTCAGGGGCTCTTTTTTGGATTCCAGAACATTATTTGTTTCTGCCATTGTGTTAAGCCTCTCAATTGTAAGCTTAATCAAATTTATTTCCGCTAAAATTAGTCCGCAGAATGCACAACTGCCGTTAGCAAAGTTATGCTGACCATTTTCGTTTTTATTGCTGTAAATATTCTCGCCATTGCAGTTGGTTACATAGTAAACCTTGTCGCCGCCGAGTGTGGGAGAAGCCTCTGTGCCTATCTTCTGACCCCAAGCCTCACCCAGCTTGTATGCAACCTCGCCGGACTCAAACTGAGCTTGAGATACAGCAACGGCAGAACTACCTGAATTCATGGAAGTATTGATGTAATAGCTGTTTACAACAGTACCCTCTGCTATACCATAGCTCACCTTACCCTGATAAGTGTCCGGGATAGTGATTTTTCCCGTACAGCAACAGTTTTCTACAGTACCTCTGTTTGTTCCGCTTATTCCGCCAATTCCACTTCTTCCGTCAATAGCCGCACCGCTATAGCAGTTTTTGATTACAGACCTATTCATTCCGCAAATACCGCCAATATAAGCCGAATCTGAGGTTGCGAATATCTTTCCTGTAAAAGTGCAAGCCTCAACAAAGCCATTATTACTTTCACAAATACCGCCGCTTGTGTTGCTTGCGTTGCCTATAGTAGCAGAACTGGAGCAATTAACGATACTTCCATAGTTTTCGTTGCCGCAGAAGCTTGCGCCGCCGAAATATGAATCAACAATATTAAGATTCTTGATAGTACCGTGGTTCTCTCTAAAAAAGCCACCTTGGCTAAAATCAGTATATACTCCACTTATAGTTTTTCCGTTTCCGTCAAAGGTACCATAAAAACCGACGAGAGTAGGACCGTCAAAACTATCGCCGATTCCTTCCCATTTAGAAAAAGTTCCGCTGTTAAGTTTTCCGTCAGCATCAAGCACATTCTCGTTCACAACGATATCGTTCATCAAAATAGCGTTAATATCTTTACTGTCGTCATTAACCTTATCTCTGTACCAACACAGGTCATCATAAGTTTCAATCTCATAATACCCCTCTTCATTGAGTACCGGTTCATCCGCCGCAGAGGTGCTGAATACCGACATTGGTACTAAGGAAAGTACCATTAAGAGTGTAAGCAATAAGCTTACAACTCTTTTTACCAAAATTTTCTTAGTTTTCAATTAAACTCCTCCTTTTATTTTGCAAATATATATAAACAAGGGCAAAAGTTAAAGGGGGACAAACGCAGAAATGCCCTTGGGAATTCAAAACATAAGCAAAGCCTTGCGGTGACATTTTGCCTTTCAAAAACAAAGCAAGCTGCCACACGCTAAACTTACCCACTATTACACTTATCATTCTATAGGCTCCTTAATCTTATGTCAATATTTTTAGATTAAATTACACCTGTCAAACCATAATCTCAGCAGTTAAATGAATCAAATTCAAATTTAAGCTCTACATTTGATATTACAACTGACGCTATTATGCTCAGACCTGTTTTAACGTTTTTCTCATCTTAAACCTCCCACCTATGTAGTTTACTAAGATAATTAACATAGATAATATGTAACGACAAACACAGCATCCTGCCAACATAGCCTTTTACAGCAGGAGTTTAGCAGGGGAATGAAAAATTCAAATAAATTGAACATTGCAAGCTAATGTGATATAATCATTTTGGCAAAAATATTTATTAAAGGAATCCAAAACAAAAATTATATTAAAGTAAAACAACTGCCATATCAGTACTGTGTTTGACATACAGTTCATTTTCCGATTATATGTGTCATCATTATTAAAAGGCTACGTTATCTCGACAAAACGGAGGAGTTAAAATGAAGAACTTCATAAACAAGCATTGTAAGGTACTGTTGATAACTATTCTATTATTCACAACACTAATGAACCTTTACGGTTGCGCACAGATTGGTCAAAAGAAAGTTATTACTTCTGTAGAATCCATGACACTTTCCTTTCAGTCATACCACGAAGGTCGAACTGTTTATGAACTTACACAGGAAAACGGTAAAACAGAACTGAGGTATTATGGTGATGTTTACACCGAGGAAGGCTTTGTTCTTGAACCACAAAAAAGTGTGGTTGTGGATACAAATGAATTCATTGAACTTATGAACTCCTGCGGAGTGCTCAAATGGGATGGCTTCAACGGAAAATATCCACATAATGTATCGGATGCAGGTTCGTTTAGTTTTGAAGCCACTGTAAACGGCGGACAGACTATCAATGCCCACGGGTACATAAAGAAACCAAAGGGATATAGTGAATTTTTCGCAGAAATAATCAGGATGCTCAATGAAACCGAAGAAATATCTGTTGAATAACAGTCAACAAAAAACATCAAACTAAAGCAATCCCCTGTTGCAATAACGCAACAGGGGATTATTCTGTATAAAGATTTTATGATTGGTTTCTATTCACATTCCATTATCTTATAATTGTCCTTTTCTCCGCTGACAATATATTTATCAACGTCCCCTATGGTTTGAGTGATGCGCTCGTCCATTGATTGGGCTGATTCATTATATTCGCAGTCCTGAACACTTATCAAATAAAAAACCTCACCGGAGCGATAGTTATATCCCATAAACTCACCATTGCCATAGTAAAACAATTGATTTATTTCAACATAATAATAGCTTCCGTTTTTCCTATAATATACATATCGTTTTTCTCCCTCAGGGCCAAAAAGTCCGATATCTCTATCATATTTTTTATAGGTATCCTTTGGATTTATGATGTTAGAAGCTTCAAGAAAATCAAGAATGTCTTCATCAAAGTTTTCCTCTGCAATCGGATCTTCTTTAAATAAATTAAATTCAAATTTAAGTTCTACATTTGATATTACAACAGCCATAATTGCTATGAATATTACACATGTTATTACAACCGACGCTATTATGATCAGAACTGTTTTAACGCTTTTTTTCATCTTAAACCTCCAACCTATGAAGTTCATTAAGATAATTATAACATAAATAATATTTTATGACAAACACAGCATCCTGCCAATATATCTATTTACAGCAGAAGTTTAGCAGGGGAATGAAAAATTCAAATAAATTGAACACTGCAAGCTAATGTGATATAATCAATTCAATAAATTTCTATCATAAATCTAATTAAAGTTCTTGACTTTCACCTTAGGTAAAAATATAAAATCGTAGCGAAAAGGAGGCATTTATATGAAAATCAAAGCTGTTTGTGAACTCACCGAGCTTTCCGACCGAACTATTCGCTACTATATCGAGCAAGAACTCATAACCCCCAATTACACCGAAAACTATCTTGGAAGAAAAACATACGATTTTTCTGCAAAGGACATTGACGAATTAAATAATATTGCAACACTCAGAAAATTTGATTTTTCTATTTCGGAGATCCGAGCTATTATTTCATCTCCTGAAAACAGCAAAAGCATAATTGAAAATGTAAAAAAACGCATAGAAAAAGCTATTACAGAAAGTGAAGAAAAACTGTCGGTTTTAATTCAGTTAGATAGCGATAAATCATATACTGTTTCAGAACTTGCAGAACAACTGACTCTTCATTCCTCGGCTATACCACTGCCAAAGGAAAACCACAGTAAAAATTTTGGCAAAGTAATCCTTTCTGTAATGAAATCCATCACCACTTTCATTATCGTATGGCTGCCAATGTTTTTATGTATATTTGCTTTTGTGTTAGGTCTATTAGATTACGAATATCCCCGTATTAACACAAATCCTAAACTATACGTTATTATTTTTCTTTTCCTACTTCCCTCTATTTCTGTTTTGGTTATGTCAAAACTCAAATTTGCGTGGAAGCGTGTAGTTAAAACAATTACACTGGTTCTTTGCGTATTAAGTTTACCCTTTTGCTTTATCTTTTCACTTGGCATAACATCTAACTATTCTGAAACCACAGACATTATGAATTATCGAGAATTTGATGCCGACTGTCTTGCTAATAAAAATATGTTTTTTCAAAAGTTATTTCCTACGTTCGCTCAAAAAAGCAAATCTGTCAAACAACCCGATGGTAGTTGGGAAGATATAAAATTAGACTCGCACTATTACTACCGATACTTAGAGGTTATGGATTACACATATGATATTTATGCCGAATGGCCTCTTGAAAAAGATGAGTTTTACAAAGAAGTCGAGCGTGTTAAAGTCCTGTTTGAAGAATACCAGTCGGAAGACAGTGAACATTGGGATTACCCTGTAATACAAAAAGATAACTACACATGTCTATTTCGACATTATGCGTATAATAATGAACCATTCACAGAAGTTACCGATAGTTATACATACTTTATTTTCGCCTACGATGAAACAAATCTTAAGGTCAGATACATATATTGTGATAGCTTAGAGAATGGTGCAGACCAACCTTATTACCTTCAGCTTGATTGGTAATAATCCAATCTTATATTCTTTACAAAAGTTACACAGGACATCGAAAACGATGCCCTGTGTTTTTTGTTTACTCAGAATTCAAAGTTAAGCATAACATACTGTTTGTATATACTTTACTGCAATAGTTTAGCAAAAAATTAAAAAAAGTTAACCCCCTCTGTTTTTAGCAGAGGGGGTTAGTCAGTCTATCAAGACTTATATTTTATGCAACTCATTATGCAACAGGTTTGCCGATGGGATAGCCTGTTTCGATGCTTGCAAGGTACTTTTGAATTGCTGTTGCATCCTTGATATTAACGTTGGTGTTCGCATCTACATCTGCAAGCTTGGCTCCTGTTTCAGTAAGGGCGATAAGTCCTGCGATGTGCTTCTGAATTTCAGTTGCGTCTTTTATGTTGACCTTGCCATCACAGGTTGCATCGCCGAGAATATCTGCAGCGTTTTCGTCATCGGTTGCAGGGGGCAGTGTGGGGCAGGATTCTCCTGTTACTCCGGTGTAATAATATTTGATGCTATCGTTTAACTCGAAAAGCTCAGTTGCGAGGAAAATATCAGTTTTTTCGCAAGCATTTGCAGCATAGCTGTAATGCTGAAGCAAAGTATCGTACATAAAGTTCTCCTCGTATTGGGGATTCTCGAAAACCGGTCGGCATATCTTCAAAGTAGCCTCAAGCTCTGATATTATTTCTTCTCTTGGTTTTCCTTCGGCACTTGTGTAGTAATCCTTTATTTCAACCGGTGTTTCGTCGCTGTTGGTAAAAGCCTTTATTCGCATATTACCATTCACAACACCACAGAGGTCTGTCCAGCTTTTTCCGTCACGACTGAAAAAGCTTTCGCCGCTTTCAAGGCTTTTATAATCTCTGGGAGAGCGTGTACCATCCGTAGCAATAAACACTGCACACTCAAGGTTTTGCTCATCTTTCAGATTTATAACAACAGAGAATTTTTCGCCCTTGTTCAAGGCAACCTGCTCATCGAGCTTAACTGTGTGATAACCCTTAAGTAAATCTTTGCCGTTCAGTGTAGCCTTAAGGCTGCCTTTCGTGGGGTCTGATGCATCCTGAACATCTGTGTATATCTCTATTTTATATTCGAGGTCTTCATTTAAAGTGTAAAAGCTCACAGCCTCTAAGGTTTCATTATCCTTTTGAGCAGTGAATACATTTGCCATATATGCACCGCCTTCAAACGACATTCCGTTAGTTTCATCCCAATAAAAATCGTCTAAGGATAAGTCGTCGTACTGGTATGCGTTTGTGTATGTTCCGTTTTCAGACAGTTTATAGAAAATAGCAGGGTACATTGTAATGGAAGTATCCTCATAGGAAACCCAGTTGTAGCCATTGTTGCCGTGCTCTGTACCGAAGCTGTTCTTTATAAGCCATGCACCGTTATTCTCAGGAGAGGAACCATCTGTGTTAAAGTTTTCTCTGGGGTAGTTATCGTCCCAGCCTACAACCGCAACAGCATGGTTAGGCCAGCTGTACTCGTAGCAAAAGTAAGCGCCGGTTTCAGCGTTATAATATTCATCGGGATTGGCATGCTCTGCTGTGCCGGCACCGAATTTGATAATATATTCCTTCACTAAATCAGGGTTTGAAAAACTTATTTTGTAGGCATCCGTAACATAAGCCTCGTTATAGGTATACATGGTTTCTGGGTCAATAACTCTAAATATATTGGCAGAGTCAAAGAGCAATTTCTCTGAAGAGAATTGTCCGTGGTTGGCACTTTCTTTTACAACACCCTGCTGATTGGCAAGTGCAAATATTGTGAATTCTGTACGATTGCCTTCCATAACAAAATCATTGCCCCTCTGGGAGCTGTCAAACATACCCATTTTATCTGCATTTTTGTTATAGCCTGCATAAGCTGTAAGAAGCTCTGATAAATCCAGACTTGTGTCGTATCCGTTATGGATAATCATACTCGACTCACAAGCAGCCATAGCCGCATACGCCCAGCAAGCGTTGGTTGCACCTTGATTTTTAACAGCAGTAACATAGCCTGCATCTGCCGAACTGTAACAAGCGGGCAAGGAATCCTTTTGTGTTTGCATAGAACTGTTTGCAGCTGCAACAGGGAGCATAAGCATTGCAACTGTTGCCGTTGCTAAAGCAAAGCTTACTGCTGTTTTAAAAAGTTTCATATTAACCACTCCATAATAGTTATAAAAACGCACTGTCTGTTGACGTTATACATATACAATTAACGTTAAGCAATTGCTTCCTTTTCGATTGGAAAATTCGATTATAATATGTTTTTTCATCATAAATTAAATATTATTTTCGAAGCAATCAAAATCCACCATCTCACCTTAGACAGAATGATTCATTTAGCTATTCTTTTTTAAAACCATAGGCTCACCTATAGGATAACCTATTTCGATGCTTGCAATGTACTTTTGAATTGCAGTTGCATCTTTAATGTTGACACCACCGCTTAAGTCTGCATCTGCAAGGGTTGTGCCTTTCTCGGTAAGTTCTGTCAGATTAGCAATAGTCTTCTGTATCAAGGTAGCATCCTTGATATTCACCTTACCGTCCTCGTTTGCATCGCCGAGAAGCCCTGTTGCAACAGGTTCTGTTGGTTCTGCAGGCTTATCCGCACCGCCTGTTGTAGGCTCTGCAGGGTCTGTAGGCTTTTCTTCAACTCCTGTTGTTGGCTCTGCAGGGTCTGTGGGTTTCTCCTCAACTCCTGTTGTTGGCTCTGCAGGGTCTGTAGGCTTTTGCTCAACTCCTGTTGTTGGCTCTGCAGGGTCTGTGGGCTTTTCTTCAACTCCTGTTGTAGGCTCTGCAGGGTCTGTGGGCTTTTCTTCAACTCCTGTTGTAGGTTCTGCAGGGTCTGTGGGCTTTTCTTCAACTCCTGTTGTTGGCTCTGCAGGGTCTGTGGGTTTTTCTTCAACCCCTGTTGTAGGCTCTGCGGGTTCTGTGGGTTTTTCCTCAACGCCTGTTGTAGGTTCTGCAGGGTCTGTGGGTTTTTCTTCAACCCCTGTTGTAGGCTCGGTGGGATCTGGAATATCAGGTTCTTCCAAAGCAACAAAAGAAATATCGTAATCATACGCATAAAACTCTGCTTCTGAGCCCTCATAACCATAAACTGTAAGGTAGTCATCACTATTAATAAAAATACCTTCACCGAAATTTTTTACACTTCTGGGAATAGTGACACTTGCAAGACTGTAACAGTTTGCAAATGCATACATACTTAAATCGGTTACTCCATCAGTAATTGTAACACTTGTTAAGTCTGTACAACGATTAAAAGCAGCATAGCCAACAGTAGTTACATTCTTAGGAATTGTAACACTTTTAAGGCTTTCACAATACTGGAAAGCATAATCCATAATTTGGGTTAAACTCTCGGGAAATATTATGCTTTCCAGATTTAAACAATTTTCGAAAGCCCACAAACCAATAGTAGTAACTCCATCAGGAATTTCGATGTTTTTAAGACTTTTACATCCCAAAAAAGCTCCACTGTCAATATACATTAAACTCTCAGGCAATTTAATATTTGTAAGGCTCTTGCAATTAAAGAAAGCATCACTTCCGATTGCTGTAACAGGATACCCTTCGATAATTTCAGGGACAACCACCTCTACTATATCTTCCGGAGCATCTGTTATAGTCACTTTACCATTTTTGATTTCATAGGAAAGTCCGTCGGTTGTAGTTCCTGTGGAGTCTGTGGGCTTATCCCCAACACCTGTTGCAGACTCGCCCAAAGATACAAAAGATATATAATTTGCCTTTGCATAAGCTTCCGCTACAGAACCTGAATAACCGTAAATTTTGAGTTTGTTACAACTAGAGAACGCATATTTTCCAATTTCGGTTACACTGTCAGGAATTGTAATACTCTCAAGATTCTTGCAACCATTAAAAGCTTGATATCCAAGCGAAGTTAAGCTCTCAGGGAGTGTAATACTCGTAAACTTTTCACAAGACTGGAAAGCAGCTCTTTCTATAGACATTACACCCTCGGGAATAGTGACGTTTTCAAGATTATAACATTGTGCAAAAGAGTAACCTCCAATGGTTTTTACACTGCCGGGGATTGTAATACTCTTAAGATTTTCACAGGTGTTGAAAGCACTGTCACCAATATAGGTTATACCCTCCGAAAGAGTAACACTTTCCATATTAATGCATCCGACAAAAGTACCTTTCAAAATTGCAGTTACTTTATCGGGAATTGAAATACTGTTAAGACTAACACAACCATCAAAAGCATATTCCCCAATATAGGATACACCTTCAGGGATTGTTATGTTATCAAGCTTTTCGCACTCAGCAAAAGCAGCCTCACCAATATATGCTGCACTATCAGGAATATTGATATTCACAAGATTTTTGCATTGTGTGAATGTGTAATTATTGATAGCAGTAACACTATCAGGAATGTTGATACTCTCAAGTTTTTCGCAATAATAGAAAGCATGACCGCCAATTCTTATAAGGCTCTCAGGAAGTGTAACGCTTTCAAGATTTACACATTCCTTAAAAATACAGTCACCGATAGAAATTACACCTTCAGGAATAGTGACGCTGGTTAAACCTTTACAATTAGCAAAAGCACCGTATTTGATGTACTTTACACTTTTGGAAATTGTAACACTTTTAAGTAATGAGTCACTACGGAAAGCAGCCCATCCGATAGTTGTAACCGGATAACCCTCAATAGTATCAGGTATAATAAGATCTGTAACGCCTGGTTTACAGTCTGTTATTGTTACCTCGCCGTCTTTGATTTCATAGGAAAGTCCGTCTTCCGTCACTCCCGCCGCTGAAACAGGTACTACTATAAATACTGACATCAGCAAACACGCAACGCAAAGTAAGGATAAAAAACGTTTCACTTTCAAATCACTCCTAGATTTTATCTATACTGATATTTTAATGCCGATTGTTGGAAGTGTCAAGAGTACATATCCGCTATTAATCCAGATCAAACCAGCATCAACAAATAGACTATGGCAACAGATTTAATAAATAAAAAAGCGAACAAAAAAACCACAGCTCAACTATGAAAACAACACAGGACGTCGAAAACGATGCCCTGTGTTGCTTGTTACTCAGAATTCAAAGTTGCGAACAACCTACTGTTTGTATATATGCAGGACCCTCAAAAAGTGAACACTTCTGTAAAAGCAGACAAAAAACACCCCTATGGTAGTTTTTTTAATTCTGGACTATATCCCGAAAAACGGACATTGAAAGAAAACACCCCCTGTTGTAGAATAAAAACTACAACAGGGGGTTAAATCATGTCAAAAAAATATACAAAGGTAAAGTGTTTAACAGAGGAAGTTTTACGCAGAAAAGAAG
>JAFQQF010000042.1 GCA_017411385.1 Ruminococcus sp. | reverse complement strand
CCGTAGTAGTACATTGGCTTGCCGTTTTCTGCAACGCCCTTATAAATGCCGTGGTCACACCACTCCCAAACAAAGCCGCCGCAGATGTTGTCGTGTGCATGGAACACCTGGAAGTAATCTTCAAAGTCGCCGGGGCCGTTGCCCATTGCGTGGCTGTATTCGCAGGTGATGTAAGGCTTTCTGTAATTGCTTCTGAGGAAATCGTCAATTTCTTCAAAAGAGGGGTACATTCTGCTATAGAAATCAAGATTTGAGAAATCGTACTTTTTGCTATGGTTTCTGTAATGAGCACCTTCGTAGTGAGTAAGTCTTGTGGGGTCAAACTCCTTTGTCCACTTAAGAGCCTCTTCAAAGCAAACACCGTAGGCACTTTCGTTACCCATTGACCAGATTACAACGGAAGGTCTGTTTTTGTCTCTGTGAACACAAAGCTTTGTTCTGTCAAGAGTAGGCTCAATCCAAGTAGGATTATCAGCCAAAGGACCGTTCCATCTTTCGCAGTGGTTTTCCCAAGCATTATCCTCATAGAAGATTTCTGCTACGCCGTGGCTTTCGTGGTCAGCCTCATCAATTATCATAAATCCATACTTATCGCAAAGTTGATAGAAAACAGGAGAGTTGGGATAATGGCTTGTTCTGATGGCATTGAAGTTATGGGCCTTAATCATATAAAGGTCTTTCTTCATCTGCTCCAAGCTTATTGTAAAGCCTGTTACTGGGTCGGAATCGTGACGGTTAACGCCTCTGAACTTAATCTTCTGTCCGTTGAGATAAACGATTTCATTCTCTATCTTTATCTCTCTGATACCAACCTTATCTACGATTACCTCGTTTTCGGTTTCCATAACCAGAGTGTAGAGGTAAGGCTCTTCGGGATTCCAAAGTGTGGGATTTACTATTTCAAGAGCAAACACCTGCTGATATGCACTGCCGTTATCAACCTTTTCGTAAGCTTTTCCTACGAGGTTATTTTCTTCATCGTAGAGAGCAATGCTCAAGGGAGTGATTTCCTCATCAAGGAAATTCACTTCGATTTCCACATCTGTTTTGTCTTCGTTTATCTTTGTTTTCACAAAGTAATCGAAAACTGCTTTCTCGGGTCTTCTGAGAAGATAAACATCTCTGAAGATACCGCTCTTTCTGAACTTATCCTGGTCTTCAAGGTAAGTACCGTCACACCACTTAAGAACCAGAACCGCCAGCTTGTTTGTACCCTCTACAAGAGAATCTGTAATCTCAAACTCGCTTGTAGAATGTGACACCTGACTGTATCCTACATATGCTCCGTTTACCCATACATAGAAGCAAGAATCAACACCCTCAAAGTTGAGGAAAACTCTTGGAGCTGAAGCATCTTTGTGACATTCAAACTCCTTTACATAAGCACCGCAAGGATTCTCATGAGGAACATAAGGCGGGTCAAAGGGAATGGGATACTCTACATTTGTGTACTGCTCAAAGTCGTAACCGTAGTTCTGCCAGTCTGAAGGAACTGTTACCTTTTCAAAATCGCCAAGGTCTGCACCGATTTCGAAGAAACGCTCTTTCAGGTCATAGATACTTTTGAAGTATCTGAACTGCCAATCGCCACTTAACAAATCGAAACGATCCGACTGCTCTCGGTTCTCCACAAGATCGCCCATATTCTTTGAAGCAGGAATGTAGTAGGCTCTGTTTTCCATTGTGTTTTCGTGTAACACATTAAGGTTTTCAAAGTGCTTGGGAATAAACATATCTTTCTCCTCCTTTTATTTTACGGTGAAAACAAACTTTGTAGTCTGGTTGTACCTCTCATTTGCTTTCAATATATTTGATGGGAATTCGGGATGATTTACCGCATCCGGATACCCTTGGGTTTCAAAACAAAAGCCGCTGTATTCTTCATAAGAAGCGTTCTTTTTGCCGTTTAAAACGTGAACATAATTTGCT
>JAFQQF010000041.1 GCA_017411385.1 Ruminococcus sp. | reverse complement strand
TTGAATAACAGGTTTCAAACTGCCAAGCATAGGTAAGCTCACCCGATACAGAAACCGCAGGATAAGTTACTGTTGTCGGTATGCTCTCGGAATATACTGCAAGAAAATATGAAGAGGTAAAAACAGCCAGCCATACCTGTGATTGCGTTTCAAGTTTTGGCATTAAAACCGTCACTTTGAACTTCTTTAGATTGAACGCATTGCCGTCTGCATCTGCCGTAAACTCGACAACGGCATCCTCTGTGAGTTCTACCTCGTTGATCAGCCGCCATTCTTCTTTCAGCTTTCGCAAATCAGCATTGACGTTCTCCATAGCCTTGGTGATATCTGGGTTGTATTCCAAATCAATGATTGCACCGGCGTTATCTGTAAAGACTGTCATTGTTGGCGATACTGAGGTAATATCAGCTGTGCCGTCTGTATTAGTCATGTAGGTTTCGGCACTGTACGACTCATAAGGACTTACTTTCTCACCACGCTCGATTTGAAGATGGATGTTTTTTAAGTCTTCTGCTGTTGCCGCTGTTTCATTTTTGTTGCTTAGGTCGACTCCAACCCAAGCAGTTGTCGTTTGTGTTGTAATTGTATATGTCGCTTTATCTGTGTTTGTGTAATAATATGGGTAATGAAACACGCCCAGGTCATTTGCGTCAAATTCGATAATTCGATTAAGCCAATAAACCGAATTGTCGAGTGAAAAAGTATACGTAGTTTCACCCTTAACGGGGATATGCAGAATGTATGCTGCCTTATCATCAGTCGCGTGCGCCGCAAGAGGCGTACCAGGTGAGGCGCCCCATTGCAGTTTTTTGCCTAATACCGCTTGCGATACATCAACTATGTTTTTGCCCGTTGCGGTCAGCTTTGTCTTTGATACATCAACATATGGAGTGTATGGCGTTGCGGTGCTCCCCTCTTGAAGCTTTGGATATACGGTTTCATCGACGGTGACACCGGCAGGCACAGAAATATAGCAATACATTCCTTGCATATCCTCTGGCGTTGCTTTTGCAACACCATTGCCACTCAACCAACCTACACTGGATGTCTCACCTTCTTTGTAGTATGTCATTGAAACAGTAACATTGTTACTATTACCAGAGCACACATAAGTTTTACCTTTAACAACTCCGGGTAACGGTGCATTCACATCCGCAAACAATCTGAAGATAGCCAGATGCGTCGATGTTCCACTTACTGTTATTGACCCATTCCCATTATCAGTAAACAGAACTCCATTTATCGTTTTGGTCGTGAAACTATACGGATAAGGCAAAATATTCTCGCTTTTTACCTCAACCGCCACATCGTGCGGGACAGGGCTTACGTCATCCATTGATACTGTGCAAACCCCGCTTACCGTCTTTTTCAATGCGTTGGCATAGGTGTTACGCGCGCTTGTATCAAGCGCCACAACGTCCCGAGCATCTGCTTTTGCATTGATTTTGGAAAGAAGTTCTTGGGTCACATTATAATCGCCGTCGCGTATCAATTTTTCGATTTCCAGATAGGTGGGGTCGGGCGCTGGAGAAACGAACCAACCACTTTGCGATACATCAAATTGCAGAGTTTTCTCTCCCGCATAGCCAATTCTTGCAAAGATTGCACGGCTTGTGTCTATGCCAGTCATTGGAGCAATCTCCTTTTTGTTAACTAACAAATACACACGCTTTCCCGCGTTGTGCGCTTCTAAAACCTCCTCAAAGGTCTTGTCCGTGCTTTCGATGACTGTTTCGTAATTACTTCC
>JAFQQF010000040.1 GCA_017411385.1 Ruminococcus sp. | reverse complement strand
TAAATTCAAAACCGATGTTGATTATCTCGAGGCACTAAAAGAGGTTGACGGTATTATATGTATAGGTAAGTTCAGCAAACAGGAAATTTCAGATTTAAAGGACTTAACTCCAAATCTTGTTTTTCTTGATATGCCTGTGGAGGATCCTGACATCACATCGATAACACTCGACTTTAGTCAGGCAGTGAATACTGCTATGGAATATCTTTATAATCTCGGTCACAAAAAAGTAGGCTTCTTAGGAGGAATCGAAACACCTCAGGACAATTCTGCTTTGAGAGATGAGAGATTTGATATTTTCAAAGACTTTTGTATTGCTCATAACATCGAATACGAAAACTATATTGGTATGTGCGAATTCAACATCTCAGCAGGCTACAAAGCAATGGCAGAGATGATAGAGAAGGGCGATTTGCCCACCGCGATTTTCGCCGCTAGTGATCCTATCGCTATTGGGGCAATGAGAGCATTGCAGGACAAGGGATATAATGTTCCTGATGATATCTCAATAATAGGCTTTGACAATATCGAAATTGCAAGCTATACCAATCCTTCTCTTACAACTATGAGCGTTCCTGTATACGCTATGGGATTCTATGGAGTGTCAATAGTAAACAGCCTCATTTCTGACGGTTCAAAAGCTTTGCCCACCGCAATGAGAATAAAACTCCCTTGCAAGTTGGAAATAAGAAACTCATGCAAATAGCACTATGCTGTCCACATTATGTGAGACAGCATTTTTATTTTCCGGCAGAGAAGAACGGTACGGGGTTAATTAGAAGGATTCGTTTTCTGCTCTTTCATCAGTTGGATTTCTGAATAAACCATTGCAAGATATACTATTGACACTATCATCTTTCATATAAAACTCTCGATTAACATTCTCCTGACTGTATCGCCATAGTTAATATCCTGTCTTAGAGTATAGCCATATATGTCTTCTACTCTGTTGGGTAAAGTTAAAGTGGGTACTTCTTAGGGGTTTCACAGTGAAAGGAGGGTACTGCCACAAAAAGGACACAATACCCCCTTCACTGTTTGCAATAAAACATTAAAGTTACCCACACCTGTTTTCAAACAACATAATATCTGTTCCTTCTTTATCAAAACCAACAAACACCGCATCGTGATATACCGCAGACTCGTAAAGCATACCCTTATGTGCGAAGGTATGAACCACTTCTCTATCAATCCCTCTTGTATTTATCAGATAGGCATACCGTAATAGAATTCTTCAATAAATTTTGACATAATCTTGTTTCCTCGTTTCTGTAATCTTATTTTACGGAGAAACCTTGAAATTCACATATGTGTGAGTGAAAAATATGTGTGTTTATGTCGATAATTTAATACTTTTTAATCAAGTCCGTTATGAACACTCGCACCATTGATAAAAGGTACCTTCTTTTGAGGGTACCTTTTATTACTTATCCAAACAGTGCAGGGTGCAGGACTTGAGGCGACTGTGCCGAGGTGCAGGTGGAACACCTGCTCCGAAGGTAAAAATGCTCCTGTGGTGCATTTTTAAGGAGAGCGTTGATGATACTCGTGACTATAAACACGCCGCAACATGCGAGGCAGGTGTTCTCAACTATAAACAACCACTGTTCCCAACCAAAGCATTTAACCCGAACACTTTACACTTTGGTAAAATGTCCGGGTTAATTATCTAAGAAAATTAAGGTACGCTTATTTGGTATTACAACAAGGTTTTACGTTGTCATTACTTTATTCAAAATCAATCTCTTAATTTTAATAGTACATTCCACCTGTTTTTCAAAGCCCGTTTATATGACAAATTATGCTATCTGCGTAATAACCAGATGCGCAGAAACAGGTCTTGTTCCTCCCGCAAGCGGTGTAATTGTAAGCGCTGCTGCGTTTTCGGCAGGATTTCGAACGGTCAAAACAGAATTAACAACAGTTGTTGACACAATAGCCATACCTACAATTTGTGATGCACCTGTGGCTCTGCCAAATACAGTGTATTCCAAATCCTCTCCGTTTAACGTCAATAATAATTGACCCGCCTCGTCCACACTTACCTCAAACAGTATCTGATAAGTTCCGATCTGAGCCAAATTAAAAGAATCCGCTCCGAGTCTGGAAATATCGGCTCCGCTATTGGGGCCGTCTTGTGGGAAGCTAACGTCAGTTCCCGGAGCTACAGTTGCCGCATTATCAGGTGGCATTAGTGCATAAAAATCTGCATAATTAAGCACCCCTCCTGCGGGGCCCTGTGGACCTGTGGGACCTGTTTCGCCTATGGGACCCTGTGGACCTGTGGGACCTGTTTCGCCTATGGGACCCTGTGGACCTGCGGGGCCTGTTTCTCCTATGGGACCTTGTGGACCGACGGGGCCTGTTTCGCCTACGGGGCCCTGTGGACCTGCGGGACCTGTTTCTCCTACGGGACCGCGAAGACCTGCAGGCCCCTGTGCTCCGGTGAAGCCTCTGGGACCTATGGGACCTTGAGGACCTACCGGTCCCTGCTCACCTTGAGGTCCTTGAGGACCGGCAGGACCAGGGGGACAACCAGGACAACAGAAACCACAAGAACAGTTATTATCAAAGCTATCTTTCGAACAATTATCGTTGCCTATTTCATAACAGTTATTGCCGTTACTACAATTCCATATATTCATTACATTCACCTCCTAAAATAGGACTAATATATAATATTCAATATTCCATTGAAAGTCACTTAAAAACACACTTTTATATGTTACTGTTTTTTACAAATTATTTATCTCTACTATTCAAAGCTTCTCTTTATTATTCCTACACACACATCAATCGTATATCAACGCACAAAGTGGAATATTATACCGCAGGGACAGACCGAAGCATAAAAAATGAGCACCCGTACTTAAAAAGCACGGGCGCCCCAAGGAACATAAATGAAACGCAAAAACGTTATGAAATTCGTGTAAGATACTGACAATAAACGTAGACGTTTTGAATTTTCTTAGCCTCTACCCCGTCGTCAGCCTTAATCACAGGCTGAGTTTCAGAAGGAGTAACATAAAGCTTGAAAACAATAGCATCCTGTCCTGCACGCATATTACGGATACGCTTGTATTCAAATTCACGCTTAGCACAACCAAGATAGTCAAAGATTACGGTTTCGATATCGGGGTTTGAAAAACAACGAAGAATGTCAGATTCATCGTAGATGTCGATAAGATGCTTAGCATCCTCAAAAGGAAGATTATAGCATTTGAACTCACCTTCATTGAGAACGGACATCATAGAGCTGTTGTCAAGTAACAGCAGGGGTAAATCCTTGTGATTAAACATAAATACAAGCCTCCTTAAAAACTTTTTACAGATTCTTTCTGTTTGAGTATATTATATACACTTTTGCATAATTTGTCAACACTTCTTGCAGATTTTGTTATATAATTTTATTAATTTTGTCATTTCTGCAAGTTGTAACACTCTGTTCTTGCATTTTTGTGAAATCACCGGTTGCTAAAATGTATGCTCAGACAACTCAGAATATAACAAAATAGAAGCAGGTTTCATCTCACCTGCTTCTAATTCACAAAGATATCTTGTCATTTTTATATACTGTTATCAAAACATTATCTGTGGAAAACACATAAATAAAGTTATTATAAATCAAAACAATCCTATCGTTGGAGCGTTTCTCAATCTCTTCAACTAAATATGCAGAGCATATATCATCCACCGCAGGTGGATAGCATACCGAAGGTATATCACCCGTTCCGGCAGGAACGGATATAATTGAAAAACGACAAGCTTCTGTCGAAACTTGTCGTTTTTCATGGAGGCGTCACCCGGATTTGAACCGGGGAATCAGAGTTTTGCAGACTCGTGCCTTACCACTTGGCTATGACGCCGAATGAAAAAGCACTTAAATTCTTACTAAGAATTAAGTGCCTTCCTTCGCCTTTTTGGAGCGGATGACGAGGCTCGAACTCGCTACCTCCACCTTGGCAAGGTGGCGCTCTACCGGATGAGCTACATCCGCATTTTGGTGCCTCCGGACGGAATCGAACCATCGACACGAGGATTTTCAGTCCTC
>JAFQQF010000039.1 GCA_017411385.1 Ruminococcus sp. | reverse complement strand
CGATACAGACATTCTGCCCAAGCCTCCTGTAGATGAAGAGCCCACCATTCCGCCTGCACCTACCGCTCCTTTGGAAGAGGTGGAGTTTACTGTGTTGCAGGAATCCAGAGTTCAGGGATGGGGAGAGCTTTATGAGCAGGAGGAGCTTGAAATTTACCTTGTTGAAAGTGTAGACGAAATGGACGAGGTGCTCTCTCGCATCCGCGGTGAAGTTACAGACCGGTGGGAGCCTAAACCCGCAAGAGATGAAAAGTTCAACGACGAGTATTTTGCAGAAAATAACCTGATTATCGCCCTTGTGCCTCTTGGAAGCGGAAGCTACACACAGGAAGTTCAGAAGCTTACCCTTGAGGGAAACGTGCTAACAATCCACACACAGATTATAACTCCATCAGTAAGCACCTGTGATATGAATTACCGCTATTTGCTTATTGAGGTGAATCCCGATGATGTTTCTGAGGTTGACTCTTTTGAGTATGAGTTTGAATACAAATGGATTGACGTTGAAGAAATGTATTGATATATGAACTGATTATAAAAGCAGAAAAGCTGTCCTACCCTTTAGGGGTGGGACAGCTTTTTTATAAAAATATTTTAAAATTTTGTGATGTATGGTATATTTGAAATGTATTAGATATAGAGAGCAAAAACACACATGGATACTATACACGGTGTATTTATATATAAAACTACAAAGGAGTGTTATTATGAAAGTTAAAAAGTTTTTATCGTTTTTTCTGGTGCTTGCACTTATGTGCACCTTGTTTGTGCCTTGCGTGAGTGCTGATGAGGCTATCCGCGAAATTCCTTTTGCGATTTATAAGGAATGTCGTGTTCAGGGCTTTGTGGGCAGAGATGTAGAAAACGAGTATTATCTTGTTAAGTCACAGGCTGAGCTTTTGGAAGTGCTTGACTCTATTGAGAGTGACGAAAACAGCACAGCATTCCCTAAGCCCGAAACAGATGCAAAGTACACAGATGCTTTCTTTGAGGAAAACGCAGTAATAATCGGGCTGTATACTTTTGGGAGCGGAAGTTACCGCCACAGTATAGAAAATTTATATGTTGCAGGCGACACTTTGTATGTTTCGAGAAGTGTATTTTTCCCCGAACAGGGCACTTCCGATATGCAGTACCGCTTTGCACTTATGGAGGTTGCTCTTTCTGACATTGAGGGCGTTACCAAGGTTGAAGACTCTTTCCCCGGAGATATTATCGTTGCAGAGATTAAGTCTGTGTACGGACTCAGAGGCGATACAAACTATGATGAAAAAATCAACGTAAAGGATGCAACCCTGGTGCAGAAGAGTATTGCTTCTCTGCATACCTTTACACCTACTGCATTACTTAAAGCAGATGCAAATGCTGACGGCGAGGTTAACATTAAGGATGCCACAGAAATTCAGAAATACGTTGCAGATTTTGAACTTTCAAGCGGTATCGGTTATCTTGTGGCTATTTACGAGGAGTATACACCCGATTTACAGCAGGCACTTGCAGAGCTTGATGTAATGATTGGGCGTGCCGAAAGTGCAAATCCTCCCGGCAGTAATTTTGTAGCGGCAACTGTACGAAGACTCAATGAAGAAATTGATAAAGCGAGAGCTCTTTATGAGAGTGACAACCCTGCTTATGAGGATGTAGTGGCACAGACTCAGGCACTTGAAGCTGCAATTGAGGGACTTGAGCCTGTCAGACTTGATACATCTGAACTTATACCTCTTATGAACGAGGCTGAGCGACTCATTGATGCAGGCGGATACACCGACGAAAGTCTTGAAAGACTTATTGAAGCAATGTTTATGGGACAGATGGCATGCCTTTACGGACAGAGCCAGAGTGAAGTAACCGAGGCGATAGAGGCAATCGAAGAAGCAATTGCAAAGCTTGTGCCCTTGTATAGTGACAGCGAAAGATACATTGATTATATCATTGCTGAAGAGTGTCGTGTTTTGGGTTCCTATTCCTATGATACAGAGCTGCACCTTGTGAAATCTCCCTCTCAGATGGATGAAACTCTTGATGCTATCGGAGGTTATGAAAAGCTTGTAAGGGACGAAAAGTACGACGAGGCTTTCTTTGAGGAGAATTCCCTCGTTATTTCTCTGAACATTGTAGGCGGCTCAGATTGTTTCCAAAATATTGATAATCTGGTTGTGAAGGGTAATGTTTTGACTGTGAGCAGAACTATTTATCAGACGAAAAATCCTACTCCCGATATGAACTATCAGTATGTGCTTATAGAGGTGAAAAACTCCGATATAGAGGGAGTAACCATTCTCAAGGATCACACTTCATACTATGGCGATTACGATGACCCGGACCCCATTCCTGACTCCACCATTACGGTTTGCTTTGAAAACACCTTGGAGTGGACAGATGTAAAAGCTTATTACTGGAACGAAAATCCAAAGCTTAACTGGCCCGGTGTGAAAATGAATTACCTGTGCAAGGGTAATTACGGTTACGATTTGTATACTGCGGAAATTCCTGCAGACTCAATAGGAGTGGTGTTTAACTCACCTGTTGAGTCAGAACAGACAGAGGATTTTACGGCGCTCTTTGATGGAGTGCTTTGCTATCCAACAGACCTTTCTGATATCGGACATTGGAAATTAAGCAGTGTTGATATCGACGATACAGACATTCTGCCCAAGCCTCCTGTAGATGAAGAGCCCACCATTCCGCCTGCACCTACCGCTCCTTTGGAAGAGGTGGAGTTTACTGTGTTGCAGGAATCCAGAGTTCAGGGATGGGGAGAGCTTT
>JAFQQF010000038.1 GCA_017411385.1 Ruminococcus sp. | reverse complement strand
TATGGTCAGCAAATCAAATCCGCGTATTCCGGTGAGACCAGCGCAATGGAAAAGATGATTCAGCACAGAATAGTGTTCAGTACGATTAAGAACATTTTACTCTATGCTGTCCTCATCCTTATGATATTGCTGATTCTGGTCAAGGGATTCAACCTTAGGCTCTTCAAGAAAAAGCTTATAGAAGATGGCACAGAGGAACCGCAGAAACAGGAACCTAAGCCCGAGAATAAGCCAATCAAGAAGGGTACAGGGGAACAGGCAGGAAAGAAACCCGCGCCTAAACCTAAAAAGGAAGAACCTGTCACTGGGGAAATTGTGGAAACAAAAGCTGATGACAAAAAGAAAACAGCCGACGAAGAAGAGGTTGTTTCTGGTTGTCAATTGCCGTAATGGGTCAAATGGGAAGGGGGTTCGCCCCTTCCCAAGCAAAATAGAAGGAGAGTAATGTTATGGAAATGCCCGATAGATACACAATTAATCCCGATGGTTCATTAACCGTGTATGTGGATTCTCAAGAGTATACATTTGCAAAGAATCAATTCCTTAAATCAGATAAGGGAAGAATTCTTATGAAGCATCAGGCTATCGTTATGCTTGCAGAAATGACGGGAGTAAAGGTAAAAGAACCCGTTCTGCTCAGCAATTATAACCCTGTAATATATGTGTTTTCGAGAACTGCAGTGCGCGGCAACGATACGTTTGCTGCCGTTGGTGAATCCAACCGCAAAAATCTGTTCTGTGATGTCATGATGATGACACCGGCCACGACTGCCGACAACAGAGCATACGAACGTGCCGTGCTTGGTATTTTAGGTTTGCACGGTGATATTTACGGTGCAAGCGAAATGAACTTTAAGGATGGCGATAAGCCACAAACAGAACAAAAGAAGTCTGAACCTGCTGCTAAGAAGGAAGAGGTTACTCCTAAAGAGGAGACTAATAAGAGCAGCGAGGAAAATCAGACTGGAAATGCTGAACCTTTTTGGTGGAATGATACCGGAAAGGGCGTTTATACAGACAGAGTTTTAGATCCTGAAACTTTCATCATAACGGAAGGTCCGTGCGGTGGAAAGAATTGGACTACGAAGCAGCTGTATGACTATCAATATAAAAGTTGTTTGTATTTTGCCGAGCGTTCCGGCTTGGAGAATGCTACTGACGACTTCAAAAAGCAGGTTTATTCCTGTCGACGAGCAATCCGAGAGTACGGGTTAAGAGATTAAGTTCACTATTGCTTAGAGAGGCGGGAAACTGCCTCTCTATATTTTTTCAAGGAGGTAGTTTCGATGGCGACAATTATAGAAGATATGTACGTCACACCGCTTATTAGCGAAGGTTTGACAGAACTTGATCTGTCGAAAGAGAACCCTATTATTTCGGGTTATAACAATCAAGACGAGAACAAAAGAATCCCCGGAGGACTTGTTAACGCCATGATTAAGATTTTTCTGACCGACCAAATAGGTATTGGTATTACAAATAAGGGTGAAATCTATACCGAAGTTATGGGAAATCAGAGAGATGAAGTTGTTTCAGTGCTTTATGACGTAAAGGCTCACAACTTGAAAGCTTGTAAGTTTAAGAAGTCTGAGCCGAGCACCAAAGAGCCGTTGGTAAAAGGCGGACAATGTCCTGCGTTCTTAATGATTCCTTACATGGTTTTGCAGAGAGTACAGGATAAGTATAAGGAACTCGAAAAGGCTTGGGATGATATTTTTGAAGCTGCAGAAGATTCCGGTTTCAGACAAATTGCTGCGAACGACGGCGCAGGATATGTTATCGATTCTGCCGTGTGCGGCGCAGAGGAAGAGTTTGAAATCAGAGTTGGAGATGTTGAGAATCTTGCCCTGGTTCCCGGGGAAGTTTACGACTATACCCCTGAACTTTTGCGTGGCAAGGACGGTACCTTTGTTCTTACAAAAGCAGTCCCTAAACCTGATAGCATTGATCCTTTTACCACAGATGATAGAAAAACCTATCAAGACCAAATGCGTGAGCTAAAGGATAAGATGTGGCCTCTCGTAAAGGATTATTAC
>JAFQQF010000007.1 GCA_017411385.1 Ruminococcus sp. | reverse complement strand
CGGCAATACAATGGAACCGCTATACTCAAATGTGTGGCAAATTATTGCCGCAACCAAGTCGCTTTACGTAATCGAAACCATCGCCGACTATGCCAATATGAATATGGTGTTTATTTTCGGCGGTATTATGGTGTCAATTTTCATTGGTCACGACTATAAATCCGGCTATGTAAAGCAACTTTTTACAACCCACGCAAAAAAGCAGGATTATATGATCTCCAAGAGCCTCGTATGCGCTTTTACAATGGCGTGTATGTGCATTGCGTATTTAATCGGCGGCATTGCGGGCGGTATTTTTGCAGGCTATGATTGGAGCGTTGACTTTACTTCGCTGGTAATTGCAATTTTAGGCAAAATGATTATGAGCCTTGGCTGGGCAAGTCTTTATACCTTCTTAAACGTAATCTTCAGAAGATATTTCGGCATTTCTGTGGCATCATCCTTCTTCTTTGGAACGGGCATACTGATTATCGGTGCTGCAGCAATCGTTGAAAATCTTAAACTTCCTACGGCATTTCTCAACATTTTCCTCTATGGAGCGTCGGTAAATGCAAACCTTTCAAGCGGTATCGGCTCACTCGTTATCTGCATTGTCGTATCGGTCGCTTGGGCGGTAATCTATAACGTAGCAGGCACACGACTTCTAAATAAGTGTGATGTGTATTAAGGAGGTCGAAACAATGAACGCAGTTGAAATAAAAAACTTATCTAAGAACTTCGGCCCCAAACAAGCCGTTTGCGGTCTTGATATGACCGTGCCGATGGGTTCAATTTATGGCTTTATCGGTGAAAACGGCTCGGGTAAGTCTACTACCGAAAAGATGATTTGCGGACTGATCCCTACAAGCGGCGGATCAATCAAACTGTACGGAAAGGATTATACGGATGAAGCTGTGAGAGCAAAAATGGGTGTTCTCATCGAATCTCCCGGTTGTTTCCCGGGTCTTACCGTTTGGGATAATATGATGCTTCAAGCGGCAAATCTCAGCATTCCGAATGCCGAGCAGGAAGTCATTAAGGTTCTCAAAATGGTGAGAATGGAAGGAGCCGCAGGAAACAAATACAAAAACTGTTCCCTTGGTATGAAACAGAGAGTTGGCATTGCTATGGCACTTCTCGGCGATCCTACACTTCTCGTGCTGGACGAACCTCTCAATGGTCTTGACGCTGACGGTATGAGAATTATGCGCGAGGTGTTTACTGACATTATTAAGGACGGAAAGCGCAGTATTGTCGTATCTTCCCATCTGCTTGGCGAACTGCAAAAGGTCGCTACTCATTACGGTATCATCCGTCACGGTAAAATGATCTGCGAGATGACGGCGGACGAGCTTGATGCAAGTTGCCGTACTTATATTGCACTAAAAGCCGAAGAAATGAGCCGTACTAAAAACCTTCTTGGCTGTAAGTATTCCCGTGTGGAAGAAGATGAAGCCGGATATATCCGAGTATATGACCTGACAACTCCCGAAGATGTTGTCACTTACCTTTACGAAAACGGCATCACAGTTACGGAGATAATGACCGACAAGATTGGTCTTGAAGAATACTACATTGATCTGATGAAGGGGGGCAAATAAAATGGAAAATGCAATAAAATTTGAAAAAATCAGTTTCGACAAGCGTGTGAAAAGTATGCTGAAGGTAGACTTCCGCAGAATGTTTAAGTCAAAGCTCTTTTACATTCTGATTGCTTGTTTTCTCGTTATGCCAATCCTTATGACCGTTATGATGTCAATGATGGACGGCAGTGTGTCGGTCAACCCACAAACAGGCGTAGAAACCATTATGGAAGGCCCCGAAAACGCTTGGCAGAATATCGGTACACTTCCCGGTGAGCCTTTAGGCGGGGACGAAATTTTTATGATGTGCAATATCAATATGGCATTTATGGGTGTTGCTGTTTTCGTATGCCTCTTTATATCCGATGATTTCAGAAGTGGATATGCAAAAAATCTCTTTACCGTTCGCGCAAAAAGGGGCGAATACGTGGTGTCGAAGACTGTATCGGGCTTTCTCTGCGGAACGTTTATGCTCATTGCATATTTTATTGGATCGGTGCTCGGCGGTGCAATCTCCGGTCTGTCCTTTGATCTTCACGGACTGAATGCCGGCAATATCGCTATGTGTATGCTCGCTAAAGTATTCCTAATGCTTGTGTTCGTTTCCATCTTTACACTGATCAGCGTTGCAGCAAAGCAGAAGGCATGGCTTGCGATCTGCGGAAGCCTCGGCGGTGGTATGCTGCTCTTTATGATGGTATCTATGATTACCCCTCTTGGCTCTACATTTATAAACGTTATTCTCTGCCTCGCAGGTGGTATCTTGTTTGCTGTTGGACTCGGTGCTATCAGTAAAACCGTTTTAAAGAAAACAAGCTTGGTATAATGATTTAAGGCAACGTCATTTCGGCGTTGCCTTATTTCTTGAAATCAACACTTTTTAGGAGAATATGTTGTTCAGTTCGAAATGGATAATCGTTAAAATAAAAGTATACTTTTTTCGAAAAACCTCAAAACGCAAACAAAACTTTAACATTTGGATGTTATACTGTATAATAGATTATAGTAATTTGCGGAGGTACGCTCATGTTTAAGATATTAGTTGTTGAAGATGATAAGGAACTGAATAAGACTGTCTGTTCATTTTTGAATCACAGCGGATATGAAGCCACCGGTTGTCTTAACGCAAATGATGCTTACGATGCCATGTACGATAATATGTTTGACCTCATCATATCCGATATTATGATGCCCGATGTGGACGGTTTTGAATTTGCACGAAACGTCCGTGAGCTGAACGAGGATATTCCCATTCTCTTTATGACCGCCCGTGATGATATTGCCTCCAAACAAAGAGGTTTCCGCATCGGCGTGGACGATTATATGGTAAAACCCATCGACCTTGACGAGTTGTTTTTACGCATCGGCGCACTTCTTCGCCGTGCCAAGATTGCATCCAGCCGCAAGCTGGAAATCGGCCGTTTTGTAATGGATGCCGACGAGCATACCGCATACTTGGGTGACGAAGAAATCTCTCTTACCAACCGAGAGTTCAGTATTCTTTATAAATTGCTCAGTTATCCCAAGAAGACTTTCACAAGAATGCAGCTAATGGATGAGTTCTGGGATGCGGACACAGAAACCGCGCCGAGAGCAGTTGACGTGTATATGACAAAGCTTCGTTCAAAGCTGTCTGACTGTGAAGATTTTGAAATAAAAACCGTTCACGGACTTGGATACAAGGCGGTGATCAAATGAAGAAACCGACGTTGAAAGATGTATTGGGATCGGTCAGTAGCTTTTTGTTGTTCTTCTTGACGGTTGGATTTATCGTGTCCTGCTGTATGATGCTGTTTGTAAGAATCTTGGCAGATACGATGGATCTCACAATTACACCCGACAATGTTGGTGCTGCCGCAAAGGTAACCTTTTGGAACGTGGTTTTGATTACATTTCTTTTCAAGTTTGCTGATTATATTCGCCGTAAAATAATGGTCGAGCGCCCCACCAAAATTATCACAGAAGCGACCGAAAAGATTATGTCCGGAGATTTTTCTGTTCGTATTAAGCCTATGGAAAGCTCAGGTATGGAGGGCTTTAATCAGATCGCTATGGCGATCAACCAAATGGCAGAGGAACTTTCGAGTGTGGAAACCTTGCGTACCGATTTTATCGCCAACGTATCCCACGAAATGAAAACGCCTCTTGCCGTAATGCAGAACTACGGAACACTATTGCAGGCTCCTGATTTGAGTGATGAAAAGCGCATGGAATATGCAAAAGGCGTTACCGACGGTTCTCGCCGTATGGCTGATATGATGACAAATATCTTAAAACTCAATCGCTTGGAGAATCAACAGATATATCCACAGGTTTCGGAATTTGATTTGGGTGAGCAACTTTGCGAGTGCCTCTTGCAGTACGAAAATGTATGGGAAAAAGCAAATATTGAAATTGAAACGGATATCGCAGAGGATGTTAAAGTAAAAGCGGATGCCGAGTTGCTCGGTCACGTTTGGAACAACCTGTTCTCTAATGCTTTTAAGTTCACTCCGTCAGGTGGTACGGTGACGGTATCTCTTACCGCAACGGATCATCACGCCATTGTTAAAGTAACTGACACCGGTTGCGGTATGACCCCGGAGGTCGGCGCACACATATTTGAAAAATTCTATCAGGGCGATACCTCCCATTCCGTTCAGGGCAACGGCTTGGGACTTGCACTTGTCAAAAGAGTAATTGACATTATGCAGGGCGAAATTGGTGTGGAAAGCGCTGTCGGAAAAGGTTCTACCTTTACCGTCAGGATACGGAGGGCATAAAATGGACTGGAAAAAATTTGGGAAAGCTTTACTGTTTCCCCATATCGCCGTTATGATTATTCTCATTCCCATCGCTGCTGTATTCCTTGTGTATTCGATGGTGTTTTTGGGAACGGAATCGGTTATCGCTATTATCTCGTATGTATTGGCTGCCTATACGTTAACGATATGGTGTTTCAAAATACCGCATTTGATTCGCTTTTTCAAAACGTTCAAGGATGAAAACAAGTATGCGAGAATCTGGCAGGATGACACAAGACTGCGAGTAAACGTATCTCTTTACGGTACGCTTATCTACAATACCGCATACGCATTATTGCAGCTCGGTATGGGCTTTTGGCATCATACCTTTTGGTTCTACTCTCTTGCAGGATACTATATTTCTCTTGCTGTGATGAGGTTCTTTTTGGTTCGACATACAAGCAAACATAAACCGGGAGAGAAAATGCTGGACGAACTCATAAAATACCGTATCTGCGGCATTGTATTTCTGATTATGAACCTGGCACTCGCACTGATGATATTCTTTATGGTGTATTGGAACAGAACGTTCAACCATCACGAAATTACAACCATTGCATTAGCGGCGTATACCTTTACTTCGCTGACACTTGCGATTATCAATACGGTAAAATACCGAAAATACAACAGCCCCGTATATTCTGCCTCCAAAGCAATCAGCTTGGCTTCTGCGTGTGTGTCTATGTTAACGCTTGAATCCACTATGCTGACAACCTTCGGTGATGGAACAATGAGCTTAACAGGGCGGCGCATTTTACTCGGCATATCTGGCGGAGTAATATCCGTATTTATTATTGCAATGGCAATTTATATGATCGCAAAGGGAACAAAAAAGATAAAGCTGCTTCGTGCAGTGAAGGAGTAACCTATGGAGAATAAAGAAAAAGAAACTTTTAAGTTTACCTACTCCGCAAAGGAACAAGAAGAAATCAAGGCTATTCGCAAAAAGTATGCCGCCCCTGAACAAGACGAGGATAAAATGGCACAGCTTCGCCGTTTAGATGCAGCTGTCACACAAAAAGCAACGTCCGTTTCCCTCGTGTTTGGTGTGATCGGTGCACTGATTTTGGGTATAGGTATGAGCCTTGCAATGACCGATATTGGAAAGATTATAGGTCTGCTCGGAGGAATGGCTATGCTGGTCGGAATCTTAATCGGAATTGTTGGTATCGTGCTTGTTTGCATGGCTTATCCTATCTACAACTGTATCATCAAAAAAGAACGGAAAAAAATCGCCCCTGAAATCATCAGGCTTACCGATGAACTGATGAAATGAGGAACGGTTATGAATGCAAAGAATAATAAGCGACATCAAGAAACGATAGATAATATAAATAAGGCATTCATTACCTTGCTTCAAGATAAGCAACTGAGCGAGATAACGGTGTCAGACATTTGCAAGGCAGCTAATATTAACCGCAGTACATTTTACGAAAAGTATGAAGATATATCTGCTTTAGCGAATGTGATAGCAAGAGATCTCGAAAACCGAATAGCCGAACAACCGCATATCAAAGGTGAATTTGCATGGCTTTTTGAATATGCAAAAGCCAATGCCGATATGTTCAACTTGTATTTCAAACTTGGCATCAGTAAAAGCGGCGGAGAATATAAAACAATATTTTTCAAAAACGGCTTATACTCCGTTTTGAAAATGTGGTTTGAAGGCGGCTGCGTTGAATCCGCCGAAGAAATGAGCAAAATCATAAAAAGAGAATATGACAAAGTGTTTAATTCATAGTAGAAAAGACGGCGATTTTTTCGCCGTCTTTTAATATTTGTCTGGACTTGTGGAAGGTGTTGTGGTATGTGTTTGTGTTGCAAAAGGAGGTGCAACGCACATGACAACACTTGAAGATTTATATTATGGCAACATCAGTCCGCACGAAAGGTATATCAAGCGAGGGACGAGAGTGGACAAACTCGTCAAACTCATATGCAAAAATGAGGAAGAACTTAATTCAGGACTCACAGAGAAACAAAAAGAAACCTTTGAAAAGTTCAAGGACTGCACAAGCGAACTGTCCTGCATCACCGAGCGAGAAGCGTTCAGTTCGGGATTTATCCTCGCAACGCGGATAATGGTGGAAGTGATGCAAGGCTTGGAGGAGGTCGAGGATATATGAAGAAAATAATTATCCTTCTTCTCTGTGGGGTGCTCATGAGTATGGTGGGATGCGGTGGCAACATCGCACCACCGACTACTGAGAGTCCGCCGACAACGGTATCAGAAACGATAATAACAGAAACACCTACCGAAACAATGCCGCCTGTGGCGGCGGTAGAGCCGACAGAGAAAGAAAAAGAACCTCACCCGCCTGAGAGCAAGACTCAGGCAACCGAGCCGACTGTGACCACCACAGAGCCTACGACAACGCCAAAGCCAAAGGAAGAACCCAAGCCTACGGTAACCACAAAACCGAGCGAGTCATCGGCGGCGGAAAATACCAAGGAAAACGGTTGCATCACCATAGTGGAAACTGACGATCCGCCTACAGAAGAAATCATAATTCCACCGAAGCCGAGTGCGGATTTAGTGGCACAGAAGGTTGCAGAATACATAAATAAGTTCCGCACCGAGCAGGGCGATGTCACCGCAACTGTCATCCCCGGACTGACTGAATACTGTAAATACCGATGCACGCAGCTTAAAACAAATTTTGCTCATGATACCACCGACCAACGAGCAGCCGCCGAAGCCTTACAATACGGCGAATATGTTGACTGGTCACTATACGGAATCGAAGGCGAGGAAAATTATTATACTGCCAATGTGCGCGAAGCCATCGGCAAAGGTAATTGGGGTGGCACGGCTGATGAGATAGCCCACTCCATAGCAAACGGTTTCAGGAACAGCAAAGGACACTGGTCGTATGTCGGTAGTTCCAAGTACACCTATATGGCGGTCGGAGTTATGTATGACGGATATTATTGGTATGTCTGCGTATGTATGGACTCTGAAAATACAGACTTAAAATAATCATAAAAATACCCACTGGATGCGGCGGTTCTATGCGTAACCTTGCCACAACATCCGGTGGGTAATTTTTTTATTTGCCTTTGTAGCCGTTTGTTTTATTCGAAATGGCCTACGGCTCGATGAAACTATTTCTGTTCGATTGTACGGGGGTTATTCGTGATATCGTTCCGCCTCGCGCATTACTGTGCGATAAACTGACCTCCATAATCGCAAACTGCTTTCGGGATATTTTTCACGCATCTTACGAACTGCTGCCTTCCGAGCCTTTATTATTCCGTCCGGCTTCATCATATGTTCCAAGCAAAGCTCGTCAAGGTCGATATGCTTATAACCGAAAAGCGCGAATGAATGTCCGAGAATTTCTCTGTCTTTTTTCGGCAGCGCCTCAAATAACTCCTTTAAAAATTCAAGGCAAAGCTTATGATATACAATTCTGTCAGTGGATGCCGAGGACTTGTTCGGCATCAGACGCTCATACGGATCATACGGCTCTCCGTCCTCGTAAGGCACAAGGTCATATACCGAAAGAAAGTGTGTGTTATATCCTATATGCCGAGCAACATCCTCAAGGGGAATGCCAAGCTCCTTTGCAATCTCCTCCGGCTCCTTGCCTGTATCGTAATATAATTGCTGTGCTTTCCGCAGCTCTGCCATATCCTCAGGATCAAAGAAAAGAACACCGAGATTGCATTCCATCCACCGATACATAGCACCCTTCAGTCGCGGATAAAGATAGGTGGTGAGCTTTGCCCGTTCCGGTTCGTATTTCTTTTTGCGAAGGAGAGAGAAAAACTCAAGCATACCTTCGTAAAAAAGTTCATTAACAACATATTTTGAATGTGCCGTCAATTTGTTTGGATGCTCCGCACTTTTATTATAACAGTTAAAATTAACGGCAACTTCCTTTGCGATACTGCGGATAAAACCGATATTTTTATTATAAAGTTTCTCTAAAATCGTTTCGTCGCCGTCATAGAACTTTAAAATTAATTCTTCGTTGGTCATAAGCTCACCTCCTCCACTATAATTCTAACAAACGATGTGTACCATAAACCGTACTTTACTCAGACTTCGGTCTGCCGCGCGGTTTGGTTTTGCGAACAACATCACACAACGGATATAGATTTTTAGATGCAAGTTGCTCTTCAAACTCCTCATTTGTTGTTCCCGATCTTGTGGTTGCATCGTAATATAAATCCTGCGCCGTGCGGTATAATTTATATTTTTCTTCCTGTGTTATCACTCCACGGGAGAAATCCTTATCGATACGCAAGTAACAACGGCGAAGGGATTGAGCCTTGGGGTTGTCAGCCTGTAATTCTTTTATTCCCTTGCGGTGATAACCAAGCTGAGCGCAGGTGTACCTTGGATTATCGGGTGCAGGGTTATCGCAATACTTAGTGTGGTATCCCTTTTTTAATAGAAAATATCTGCCGCAGTATTCGCATTTGCGTATAATATATCCCACTTCCAATGCCTTGTAAAAATCCATTTTAAGCAGTGCCTGTAATGACTCTACCTCATAATACTGATAGATTTTATATTCACCCGAACCCTCAAAAGTTTCCCTCGGCATATGGCGAAGAATCACCGGATCGTTAGCGGTGAAGTATCCCGAACCCTCAACCGGATTGGCGATAAACTTTTCAGCACGGGGATGGTTGAATAAGTCATCAAGAGCCCTTGCATAGTTGTTGGAATCCAGTTTGTTCAGAGCAGATAAAAAGAACTTTATAAAATTAAAGATCGTTGTGTTGAATGAGTTTATATCGTAAAGCGCCTTTGCATATGCATCGCAGTAGTCCTTATAATACTTCCACTTTACCGAAATGTTGCCCGGATAAATCAGCAACGCTCTTGTCTTTTCGGGTGGCAGTTCAGGAATCGGTGGTTGCGGTGTTGTAACATAAAACTCCTTACCCGTTGTTGTGTTTTTGAAATAATCTTTATTTATGCCGCCGTAATTATTTGGATTATCAAGGTAATCTTCATAAGCGGTAATTTTGTTCAGAACCTCAATATCGTGTTCGGAAAGCTCACAATCATCAGTTTCAAACATCGATTGCTGTGCCGTAAACTGTTCAGCTTCTGCAAAAATATCTGTATCCTCTCGCACAAGTTCAAGGCAAGAGAACTCGCAGATCATAGCATCGAGTTTTATATATTCCTTGTTGGCTTCGTACCAATCGGAAAGTTTTTTGCTCCGCATATATTCGTTTAACTTGCTCTGTGCAAGTTCTAACTGTTCGCGCATAGCGGCGTATTTATCTTTGGGCAGATTTAAAAACTCAGTTGTCAGGTCACCGAGCGAAAACTTTTTACCATTAATTTCGATGTGTTTATCTCCAATACAAAAAGATATACATCCGAACAAGAGAACACCTCCTAACTTTAATTTGTCAGCAAATAGTTTTATATTGTATATGACAATTATTATTTTATCATTTTTTCTTACACAATACAAGTAGAAGGGCGAAAGTCAGAGTAAAAAACTTTGACTCTCGCCCTTACTTTTATTTACGGAGGTGACTCTTATGTATGAGTCCAAACCAAAGCTCACCGTTATAGACGGTGAAACCCTAATGGATACAAGACTGGAGCCGACCAAGTTTTGTATCGACACCCTGCTGCCGCAAGGGATAACGATCCTCGGCGGCGCACCTAAAATCGGTAAATCGTGGTGGGTGCTGGATATTTGTATCCGCATCGCCAAAGGAGAAAGCGTGTGGGGTATGCCAACCACCAAAGGTACAACGCTGTATCTTTGCTTGGAAGATACGCTCAGGCGTGTGCAGGAACGACTGTGTTTAATCACAGATGATGTCCCCTCTAACGCTTTCTTTGCAACGGCGGCGCATACGCTCGCCGAAGGTCTCTGCGATGAAATCCGCGCGTTCGTAAAAGAACATCCCGATACCGTTCTCGTTGCAATCGATACTTTTCAGATCGTGCGTAACGGCGGTTTGGATACCTCTTACGGTAACGACTACGATGAAATCCGTCAGATGAAGCAACTGGCAGACGAGCTTAATATCTCTCTTCTGCTGGTGCATCACCTTCGTAAGCAGGGCGACAGCGATCCGCTCAACAAACTGTCAGGCACGACCGGAATCGTAGGCGCAGTCGATTCGGTGTTCGTGCTTGACAAAAGCAAACGCAGCGAAAACCTTGCCACACTCGTTTGTACAGGCAGAGATATTGAGCATCGGCAGTTTGAACTGCGGTTCTCTCAAAAGGATTTCGTTTGGGAATTAAAATCCGACAGCCGAGAGCAACCCGAAAAATTGTTACCGCCGGAGATGGAATTGCTCGTTCAGTTTATGAAAGAGCAAGAAACTTTTGTAGGCGGTAACAGTGAGTTCGTGGAACTGTTCAATAAGCTTACCGACAGTGAGGTAACAGTCAAAGGGTTCAAGCAAATGATGAACCGCTGGCGGTACGACCTCGAAGCGCTCGGTGTGCACTATCGTGATCACCGTAGCAATGGCACACGGCTATTGGAGGTGAAATATATTCCTTCTTCTGCTGTGTGCAGTGACGAAAGTGCCGTAAGTGACGAAACAAATTCGGTGTAGAAAACATTCGTCACTTTCGTCCCTTGCGTTCCTGTAAGGCGTTTTTTTGCAAAGATTTGCAACTTGGAGTAAACACCCGACCGCCTCGGTTAAAACGCAACACAGGGCAAATGTGAGCCGAGTGTGCGGAGATTTGTCGCTGAAAGTTAGTGATAAAGCGATAAAAACTACCGCATTTTATTTCTCTCCTTCAGGAGAGAACCAGCATCGCCTTTGGCTGTACGACCACCGATAAGCGGCGGCCGCGCCAAATGCAAACTGGGCGGGCAGAAGCCCTGCACCCACTTTATTTTCGAAAGGAATGATTTTTATGAAAACTAAGCGTTTTAATTTCAGAGTCTCCGATACGATGGATGCTCTGATCCGTAAAAAAGCTGCAGATGCCGGAATGAGCATTACCGACTATATCATACTCTGCGCCATTGATAAAAAGGTAATCAATTATGACGGTCTGCGCGAACTGACCACACAGGTAAAAAAGCTGGGCAACAATGTAAATCAGTTGCTGATACTCTCCCGTCAGGGAAGAATCAACACTATAAATCTTACAGCAACCCAAGAGGAACTGAAAAAGATTTACGAACTTCTTGCCGAGCAGCTTCCAAGGAGGTAACTTATGGCTATTGTTCATTTCGTGAACTACAAAAAGCCGCAAACTTCTGACACAATGGCTTTCGTCTTACGGTACACAATGCAGAACGAAAAAACAGTTGCCGATGACGGCAATAAGTATGTGACAGGTATTAACTGCACACCGCAATCTGCCTATACCGAGTTCAATAACACAAAGAGGTTATACGGCAAAACGGATAAAAGACTGTTCTATCATTTTGTGCAATCCTTTTCGGTGGATGAAAATATATCATCGCAAACGGCACACGAAATAGCAGTTAGATTTGCTGAGGAAACTGAAAAGTTTTCCGGCTTCGAAATTGTAGTGTCCACCCACTGCGACCGTGACCATATCCACTCGCATTTTGTTATGAACAGCGTAAACGCAGAAAGCGGGAAAAAGTTTCATATCACCGAAAGCGAAGTGGAACTGCTGATGCAAAAATCGGATGCCCTTTGTCTTGAGTATGGTCTGTCGATTTTGAAACCCAATCCTCCAACCGAGAGAGCAAAACCGATGAACGACCGAGAATATCGGTCTGCTGAAAAGGGCGAGAGTTGGAAGATACGGCTTGAAGCTGTTATCAGTACCGCAATGCAGACTGCCGGTTCAAAAGAGCATTTTATTATGCTGATGGAGGCAGAAGGCTACGGTGTCAAGTGGACGGACACTCGTAAAAATATAACCTACACCACACCCGAAGGCAAAGCCTGTCGGGACAGTAAATTACACCTAACAAAATTTTTAAAGGAGAGTATGGAATATGAGTTCATCTACAGAGCGGAAATCACCGCAAGATTTAATAACCGAAGCACAGCAGAAGATCACCACCGCAGAAAAGGTTCATCCTTGCGTGGCGGTAACCGAACCGAACTGGATGGCAATGATATCTACGCAGAAAGCGCAGATAAAACTGCTACAGGATATTCAGAACACTCTGCCTACGCTGACGACAGAGGAAGAACTGAAAGTATATATGGATCGGCAGTTGAAAGTGCTGATGCAGTACACCGAGCAGACCAAAGAAGCGACCGAACAGTTTCAGGCGGCGATGGAAACATCGGCGGCGGAATTGAACAAGAGTATCCATCAGTTGATAACGGATACCGAGAAACAGGTTGGGAGAATGAAAGAGAACTTTTCAGAGAATCTCTCTATGCTTCGCAGTACGGCGGAGGACAAGCTGGAGAGACATACGAACAAGCTGTTCTGGATATCTCTGATACCTTCGGCGGTACTCATAGTGTTGGAACTGATGCGGCATATCTTATCGGCGATATCGGTAATATAATCGACGAGGATGCTCCCGTGGAAGATTGTACTACCAAGCACTATCCCACAGAGCGCAAGAAAAAACAAGGCCCCGTGATGAACGGGATGTAAGAGCGTGAGAAAATCTCTAATCTCACGCTCTTTTTTATGCCAACTATTAGTTGGAGAAAGGACTTAATATGAAAGATAAACTTTATGACATTCACAATGAAATTCGGACACCGTCCGGAACAGAATACGATCCTTCGATGGCAAGTAGTATTCGCCGCCGTTATGAATTCACAATTCAGGGCGGTCAGTTAACTGCACAGTCGCAGTATACCATAGACGGAATGCGATACAGAGTTAATTCCGTCTTTGATATGAACAGCAGTCCAGAAAGTGAAGAAGCACTTAAAAGATTAATGGTTCAGGAAATTGATAAAGTTTCCTGAACTTTTTCTTTTCCGCTGGACATTTAAACCGTTTGGGAGTATTGTTGTGGTGCAGAAATCTCTATCTGCACCATGCACTCTCAATCGGTTTGACATTTGAAAGGAGAAAAAATTATTATGTCAAACCTATTGAATGAACAAATTACAGCATTATATTGCAGACTCTCTCAGGAAGATGAGAACAAGGGCGATAGCGACAGCATCGTCAACCAAAAAGCGATACTAACAAAGTACGCAGAGGAAAATGGCTTTACTAACATCCAAGTTTTTGTGGATGATGGATATTCAGGCGTGAGCTTTAACCGTCCCGATTTTCAGCGACTGCTCGAACTGATGGAAAAAGGCAAGGTCAAGACACTGATAACCAAAGACCTATCCCGACTGGGCAGAAACTATATCGAGGTTGGTAATTACACCGAGATACTGTTCCCACGATGGAATGTACGGTACATTGCTATCAACGATAATTACGATTCGCTGTATAGCGAAGGCAATGAACTTGCTCCCTTTAAAAACTTGTTCAACGAATGGTTCGCAAGGGATACAAGCAAGAAAATCCGTGCAGTTGTTAAAGCTAAAGCCGAGCGTGGCGAACGTGTCAGCACCCAGATACCTTACGGTTACAAAAAAGATCCCGACATCAAAGGTCATCTCCTTATAGATGAAGTAACCGCGCCTGTAGTCAAAATGATATTTGAACTGTGTGCGCTTGGCAACGGCCCAAGGGTAATAGCAAATATCCTGCGTGAGAAGAAAATCCTCAAGCCGACCGTTTATCGTTATAGGCAAAGCGGTAGTTATGGTTGCATCACAGATACCGAAGATATCTACGGATGGAACGACCGAACAGTTGCCGGAATCCTTGACAACGAGGTGTACCTCGGTCATACGGTCAACTGCAAAACAACGGTTGCTTCCTACAAGGATAAACGCAAAATCGACCGTCCCGAAAGTGAATGGTTACGGTTCGAAAACACTCATGAAGCCATTATCGACCAAACTACTTGGGAACTTGTCCGTAAGGTTCGCTCAAGCAAACGCAGAAGAACCAGTATGGGTGATGTGAACAAATACAGCGGTATCCTCTGCTGTGCCGACTGCGGTTCCAAGTTATACTTTGTCAGAGGGACTACGATAAAACCCGAAACCTACGGATTTATCTGTAGCCGATATCGTAAGCATATGGGAGAGGAACAATGCACACCTCACAGTATAAGAGAAAAGGTGTTGGATGAAATTATCCTTGAAGAAATCCGAAAGGCGACCTATTATGCCCGTGCCAAAACACACGAATTCGTTGAGTTTATTAATAAAAAAAGCTCCTCTGAAAACAAGAGAGAGCTTATAGCAAAGACAAATGAACTCAGCAGATTGGAAAAGCGCAATACGGAACTCAATGCCTTATTCAAAAGACTGTATGAGGATAATGTACTTGGCAAGGTGACCAACGAGCAGTTCCGTATGCTCTCTGACGGATACAACACAGAACAGCGTGATATCCAAGAGCAGATACCGAAACTCCAAGCAGAGATACAAGAATTGAAAGCGGCAGCCACCAATGTAGATAAGTTCGTGGATATCGCTTATAAGTACACCGACCTGCAAGAGTTGACACCCGAAGTGCTACGAACCTTTATCGCAAAGGTGGTAATCCACGAACGCAGTGATAAATGGTCAAAATCTGCCGAGCAACAAATTGATATTTATTTCCGATATATCGGCAGCCTCACCGTACAACCCGTAGAACAAGCGGGATAAAAGGAAAGGACGGACAGCCGAAACTGTCCGTCCTGCTCCCAAGACACCGCCTTACGCTGAAACATCCTTATGAGAAACAGCGTATTGAGTGCTGTTTTTCGTGGAGCGGATGATGGGAATCGAACCCACACGATCAGCTTGGAAGGCTGAAGTTCTACCACTAAACTACATCCGCATATTTGCAACGGTAGATATTATATCACATCCACCGTTGCTTTGTCAATTAAATTTCAAAAATTTCCTTATTGAGGCTTGTTGCCTTCAATGCGGTAAATATCCTGATCATCAATGTTGATGTTTGGCAGGATGATGGGTTTGATGCCTGCATTTGCAGTAATTGTGGTTACCATTGCTCTTGCATAAGGGAAAAGAATTTTAAAGCTTTCTGTGTGAATAAGCTCTCTCTTAGCATTGGGGTCATAAGCAAAAATTCCCACAAGCACTACCTTTACGTTGAGCTTGCTGTCATCTGATGTATCTCCGACCTCTACCTCAAGCTCGCCTCTGCAAACAGTTGTTGCAGGGTCGCTGGGGTATTTCACGTTGTAAGAGAATTTGTTGCCGATTTTAATCTGCACATTGGGGTCAAGTCGATTAACAAACACCACATCAGATACTGTATATGCTTTAAGGTCACAGCATGCCATAATTATTTGCTCCTTTTATCTTATGTTTATTTGCATTTGATTATACCATATCCTCTCAAAATTGCAAGTATGTCAATAAAAACGTACCAATTTTTAATTTGTTGCAGAAAATTATGAAAAAATACTTGATTTCTGACGATTGATACATTATAATTAAAAAATGCAGTTTAATTCTGTAAAATTTTATATAGGAGATGATTTCGATGAGAACAGAACTTCGCAAGATTCTTGCAGTAGTTATGGTCCTCGCACTGGCAGTTTCCATGTTCGCATTCACAGCTTCTGCTAATGACGACACAACTGTTGGTGATATCGTTGTTGCAACTCAGGACGAAGCAACAATCGATGAAACAACACCCGATGAGCCCGTAGTAACACCCGATGAGCCCGTAGTAACACCTGACGAGCCTGTTGTAACTCCTGATGAGCCCGTTGTTGACGAGCCTGTTGCAACACCCGACGTACTTCTCTATGGTGATGTTAACCTTTCAGGTAAGATTTCCATCAGCGATGCTACACTCATTCAGAAGGCAGTTGCTGAGCTTGCAACTCTTGATGAGCTTCAGGCTACACTTGCTGATGTAGACACAGACGGCAAGGTATCAGTTAAGGATGCAACAGAGATTCAGAAGTACCTTGCAGACCTTCCTGTTAACGGTCTTACTGGCGTAGTTCTCGGTGAGGAGCCTACTCCCGAGGTACCCGTTGTAACACCTGACGAGCCTGTTGTTACACCCGATGAGCCCGTTGTAACACCTGACGAGCCTGTTGTTACACCTGATGAGCCCGTTGTTGACGAGCCTGTTGTAACACCCGACGAGCCCGTTGTTACACCTGACGAGCCTGTTGTTACTCCCGACGAGCCCGTTGTTGACGAGCCTATTGTAGAGCCCGAAATGATTACAATTACATTCTACACAGCAAAGACCGGCTGGGTTTCTGATGCAGATGCATATGTAGTTCTCGTAGATGTAGACACAAACACAGCTTACACTATGACCTATGATGCAGACAACACAGCTTGGACAGCAGAGGTTCCTGAAACTGTTGTAAACATCAGATTTGATAGATACAACCCTGCTGGCGATACAGTATGGAATGCATGGGAAGCTGGCAACCGCGGTGATGCTACTACATACCAGACAGACGGTAACAGTGGCGAGTGGAACGACGAGATTGCTGAGGTTGAAGAGATTACAATTTACTTTGATAACTCTGAAACAAAGTGGGATGTAGTTGCTTTCTATCAGTGGAGCGACAGCTCTTTCGGCGGCTACAATGTTATGACACAGATTGAGGGTACTGATATCTGGTCTATCGTTATCAACAGCAACATCACTACAGGCCTTTTCAAGGGCACAGATGAGGGCTCTTGGGATAATGCAAAGCAGACTAACGACATCACTGTTGATGTAGCTACAAACGGCAACGATATTCTCTTTACTCCTGTTGCAGGTGCAACAAAGTGGGATACTACAGCTTCTGCATACGAGGCTTAATAGACTTGCTTTTGTTAGTCACATAACATTTTGATTTTTATCAAGATGAATATTCGGAGCTGACTTTTAGTCAGCTCCGTTTTTTTGTCACAGACTTAAAGTATACCGAAGTTACATTATATAAGAAGAACAAAAGACTCCACAAAAGTGGAGTCTTTTGTTCTGGCTATGAGCTATGAAAAAGATATTTTGCTGTTTTTGCGTATGAATTCGAACCCTTGCATAAATGAAATCCTTGCTGATGCAAGGGTGAAATCAGCTAACGCTGATGAAATCTTCGGCTTTGCCTCAGATGAAATTAAATCTACCCACTCGCCGTCGAGGCGAATTTCATCCAATGAAGTTGGATTTCATCGTCGAAGACGATTTCACCCACCCATAAGGGTGGATTTAGTTGAAAAACCGACAAGTCGAAACTTGTCGGTTTTTCTGGCTGGGCTGGCGGGGTTCGAACCCACGAGTGACGGAGTCAAAGTCCGTTGCCTTACCGCTTGGCTACAGCCCAATATTTATTGCAACTTGTTTATAATACCACGCTACATAAAAAAAATCAACATAATTATCCATAAATGTTTTGTAATTGAAGATAAAAGCATTTAAGTGGGAAACAAAAAAACCTGAACTGTTTGTTCAGGTCTTTATGGTGATCCATCGGAGATTCGAACTCCGGACACCTTGATTAAAAGTCAAGTGCTCTGCCAACTGAGCTAATGGATCAAGTGGGGTGGCTAGCCGGATTCGAACCGGCGGTCTCCAGGGCCACAACCTGGCGCTTTAACCAACTAAGCTATAGTCACCATATTGGCGCGCTAACAGGGACTCGAACCCCGGACCTACTGCTTAGAAGGCAGTTGCTCTATCCAGCTGAGCTATTAGCGCATATGCTGTCTTTTTCAAGACAGCTTCATTATTATATAATAAGGTACAAAAAATGTCAATACTTTTATTTGTACAAATGAACTATATATGTAATAAATTAATTGTTAATTTTTACCTTAGTTCTTTAGAGCCTGTAAAGGAGCAGGGATTCTGCCGCCTCTTTCGATGAAAATTTTAGGTGAACCCTTTCTCAGTTTCATAATGGGGGAGTAACCGAAAAGTCCGCCGAAGTCAAGGCACTCGTCATCCTTTTTGCCTACAGCAGGAATAAGACGCACAGCGGTGGTTTTGGTGTTAACCATACCTATTGCGGCTTCGTCTGCAATAATTGCAGAGATAACCTCTGCAGGTGTATCACCGGGAACAACAATCATATCAAGACCAACAGAGCAAACAGCGGTCATAGCCTCAAGCTTTGTAATGTCAATTGCATCCTGCTCAGCGGCGGCAATCATACCAGCATCCTCTGACACGGGAATGAATGCACCTGAAAGTCCGCCAACGTGTGAAGAAGCCATAACTCCGCCCTTCTTAACTGCATCGTTAAGTAGTGCCAAAGCGGCAGTTGTACCGTGGCAACCGCAGATTTCAAGTCCCATCTCTTCAAGAATATGAGCAACAGAGTCGCCTACAGCAGGTGTAGGAGCAAGTGAAAGGTCAACAATGCCAAAGGGCACACAAAGACGTTTCGAAGCCTCCTGAGCAACTAGCTGGCCCATTCTGGTAATCTTGAAAGCGGTTTTCTTAACTACATCTGCAACGTAGGAAAGGTCCTCTTTGTCGTCAATCTTTGCAAGGGCGGCACGCACAACACCGGGACCGGATACACCAACGTTGATAACACAGTCAGCTTCACCTACACCGTGGAAAGCGCCTGCCATAAAGGGGTTGTCTTCGGGAGCATTGCAGAATACAACCAGCTTGGATGCACCTGCGCAGTTGTTATCCTTTGTAAGCTCTGCGGCTTCCTTTACAATTCTGCCCATCATTTTTACGGCATCCATATTGATGCCGGCTTTAGTTGAGCCGATGTTGACAGATGAGCATACATGGCTTGTTTCTGCAAGGGCACGGGGAATACTCTCAATCAGAGCGTAGTCGCCAGCTGAAAAGCCCTTTTGAACAAGAGCACTGTATCCTCCGATGAAGTTAACTCCAAGGGTTTCGGCGGCTCTGTCAAGAGCATAAGCGAACTTTATGGGGTCTTTATCCTGACAAACAGCGGCAATCATAGAGATAGGGGTTACCGCAATTCTTTTGTTGATAATGGGTATTCCGTATTCTCTGGAAATAGCCTCGACTGTGGGTACAAGCTCTGCGGCATATCTGCAGATTTTGTTGTATACATTCTCACAAGCCTTGTCAATATCGGGGTCGATACAGTCAAGCAGAGAAATGCCCATAGTAACGGTACGAACATCAAGGTGCTCGTTGTCTATCATATTTATGGTTTCAAGTATGTCTTTTGTTTCAAGCATTCGGTGCACCTCAAATCTTATGCATGCTGTTGAAGATGTCTTCGTGCATAATGTGAATCTTGGTGCCGATTTTCTCGCCGAGCTCGTCAAAGTCTTTGTTAAGCTCCTCAAAAGAGGGTGCCTTGTCCTTATCAAACTCTACAAGCATAATCATGGCAAACAAATCCTGAAGAACACTCTGAGTAACTTCCAAAATGTTCAGGTTTCTCTCAGCACATGCACAGGAAACCTTTGCCAAAATTCCTACGTTATCCTTACCGAGTACGGTAACTACTGCTTTCATAATTTTTTCTCCTTCCATAATAAGGCTACAGCCTATTGCTGTACCTGTAAAAAATTTATATTGTTATTTTTCCAAATCCACAATACCAGACGCCATCAGCTTGCGCAGATATTCTCTGAATTCCACGCCAATCTCGGGGTGGGTAAGCCCAATTTCAACCGTAGCTTTAACCATTCCGAACTTGTTTCCGATATCATATCGTGTACCGCTGTATTCAACTGCGGTCATACCGCTTGTAACTGCAAGCTCACGCATAGCATCTGTAAGCTGAATTTCGTTTTTAGCTCCGGGAGGAGTGTGGTCGAGGATATCGAATATCTCAGGAGGCAGAACGCATCTGCCCAAAATAGAATAGAGCGAGAAGATATCTTCATCTCTCTGAGGCTTTTCAATCATATCTGTGCATTTGTAGATGTTATCTCTTACATGGTCAATCTTAACACAGGAGTAGTTTACAATCTCCTTGCGTGTAACTGGCTTGATTCCGATAACGCCTTTGCCGTATGTACCGTAAGCATCAATCAGCTCTTTTGTAGCGGGAGCGTTTCCGCCAACAACAACGTCATCACCGTAAAGCACGGCAATAGGGTCGTTGCCCGCAAACATTCTTGCCTTGCTGATTGCGTGACCTAAGCCTTTTGTTTCAATCTGACGCACATAATGAATGTTAGCCAACTTGTCCAGAGGCTGAATGCTTTCAAGTAAGTCGTACTTTTTGTCCCTTTCAAGGATGCTTTCAAGCAAAGGAGCTTTGTCGAAGTGGTCTTCGATGAAGCCTTTTCCTCTGTTTGTGATGATGAGAATGTCCGTAATACCTGAGTTTACAGCTTCCTCAACAATGTATTGAATGGCGGGCTTGTCTACAATGGGGAGCATTTCCTTTGGCATTACCTTGGTTGCAGGAAGCACTCTTGTGCCAAGTCCTGCCGCGGGGATGACAGCTTTTGTGATTTTCATTTTTATCCTCCGTCAAAAGAAATATGGTAGTATATACAGAAAAATCAGGGAAGCGAAAAGACTTACCGCCAGAGCAGTGTTAACTCCGCCCTTTGTCTGTAGTTGTGAATCTGCAGTTTCTTTTGAGTCTGCAGCAGATTTTATACTTGTGATTTTTTTCAGACAATGCTTTCTGTACCAACGGTTGCCGAAGATACCGCAGAGCACTTGCAACACAAGCTGTCCAAGCTCCGCAAAGTAGCCGATTGTAAGCACAATTACATCCTCTGTGTCAAGGCTCAGAAAGAACTCCTGAGCGGATACGGCACTTTCTGGTTGACTGAACCAGAAGGAGCTTTGTGATACCTGATTGAGCTCTATTATAAGCTCGGAGTAAAAGGTAGATATATATAGCTCCGTAATTATGAACAAAGCCAAAAGTGCAGTTATCAGAGCACCCAGCTTATACATCTTTCTGTAAAGAAGCCATCCGCCGGAAAAAAGGAAGCCAGAAAAAGAAAATCTGCTTCTGCCTTGAGTGTGTATCTGGTGGAACAGTCTGGAATAAAAAGGAGTGCTTGTTTTTACAAACTTTGCACATTCGCCGACTGTAACACCCTCACCGATTTCATCCTCTGCCTTAAGCCCTCCCATAGGGTCAAAGGTAAAGGTAGTGTAGGTAGGGGGAGTGTGCTGTGTAAAGGGCGACTCGGTGTCATTAGGCGGAGAATAGGGCGCACCCTGCTCCTTGTTTTCTTCCTCTCGGTGTCTGTCATAAGCCTCGTAATTCTGAGTGGCAACACCGCATTGCTGGCAGAACCTGCTGTCCTTTTCGTTTTCACTTCCGCAGACAGGACAAATCAGCTTGTCTTTATCTTGCTTGTTTTCTTCAATATAGCCTTTGTAGTCAAAGCCCTCTTTGTGCTTGTCAAAGAAGAAACACTTTCCGTTTTCTTCGTAGCACTCTCTGTGATGAGGTGCACCGCACTCGGGACAAACTACAATATCGCTGTCTTTATCAAAGTCCTTTTCACAGACAGGACAGCGATAATTATAATATTCCATATTATCACCTTTAGCCATTATACCAAATAATCTTTCCTAAATCAACATAATAATTTGTAATTTATATATTTATATATGGGTTTACAATTTTTCTCATTTGGAGTATAATCAATAGAGTTTATTATGAGTTTGTATAAAGAGAGGTATGTTTATGCTTCAGTTTGAAGAATTAAAACTGCGACTTGAAGGCTCCCGTGCGGATATTGACGATTACGCAGATGCTCTGGGTCTTAGCAGTATGAAATCACAGATACAACAGCTTGAAAACCGTGCAACCGAGCCGGGCTTCTGGGATGACCTTGAAAATTCTCAGAAGGTTTTAAAGCAGACCAGCGACCTTAAAGCAAAGGTTGAAAAATACGAAAAGCTTGACACAATGTATTTTGATGCATTGACGCTTATTGAGCTTGCAGACGAGGCAGAGGACGAGTCCCTGTTTGATGAAGCTCTATCTGAGGTAGAAGCAGTAGAAACCCTGCTTGCATCAGCAAGACTTGAAACTTTGCTCACAGGTGAATACGACAAAAACAACGCAATCCTTACCTTCCACGCAGGCTCAGGCGGTACTGAGGCGCAGGACTGGGCACAGATGCTCTACCGTATGTATACCCGTTGGGCTACCGCTCACGGCTTCAACGTTAAGGAGGTTGATTACCTTGACGGTGACGAAGCAGGACTCAAGAGTGCTGTGCTTCTTATCGAGGGTGAAAATGCCTATGGTTACCTTAAGAGCGAAGCAGGTGTTCACCGTCTGGTGCGTGTTTCTCCCTTTGACAGTGCAGGCAGACGTCACACATCCTTCTCTTCCTTGGAGGTTATGCCCGAAATCGAAGAGGATACATCTGTTGTAATTCCTCCCGAGGAAATCAAAATGGATGTGTACCGTGCATCAGGTGCAGGCGGTCAGAAGGTTAACAAAACCTCCTCTGCTGTACGTCTTACCCATATTCCCACAGGTATTGTTGTTGCCTCTCAGGTTGAGCGTTCACAGTATCAGAACCGTGACGTGGCTATGAAGATGCTTATCTCAAAGCTGGTTGAAATTAAAGAGCAGCAGCACCTTGAGAAAATCTCCGATATCAAGGGCGTTCAGAAGGAAATCACTTGGGGCAGCCAGATTCGAAGCTATGTGTTTATGCCTTACACCCTTGTTAAGGACCATCGCACAGGCTTTGAAATGGGTAACGTAAATGCTGTTATGGACGGCGACCTTGACGGCTTTATCAACGCTTACCTCAAAGGACTTTCTACTGGTGAGCTGAACCAGAATAACGGCTAAATCATATAAGGACAGGTAGCGAGTACCTGCTAATTCGCTTAATAGACAAAAGGAAGTACGTATATGAAATATCTTGTTATGCTTTGTGACGGTATGGCTGATGAGCCCAATGCCGAGCTTAATAATAAAACACCTATGGAGCTTGCAAACAAGCCCTGTATGGATACACTTGCAAAAACTGCCGAGGTAGGTATGGTCAAGACTGTAGCCGACGGTATGTCACCCGGTTCTGACGTTGCAAACCTTGCAGTTCTCGGCTACGATGCAAAAAAATATTACAGCGGACGTTCTCCTCTGGAGGCGGCATCTATCGGTATCGACCTTAAGGACACCGATGTAACCTTCCGTTGTAATCTTGTTACTCTTTCTGATGAGGAAAAGTACGAGGATAAAACTATCCTTGACTACTGTGCTGACGACATTTCAACAGAAGAAGCACGTATTCTCATTGAGTACGTGCAGGAGAATATGGGCACAGATGAGTTTGCTTTTTATGCAGGCGTTTCTTACCGCCATTGTCTTGTGTGGGCAAACGGCAACTCAAAGCCCGGCAAGCTCACTCCTCCTCACGATATCACAGGCAGACCTATAAAGGAATACCTGCCCACAGATGTGGCAAAGGATGTACTTCTGCCTTTGATGGAAAGAAGCTATAATCTCCTCAAAGACCACCCTGTAAATCTTGCTAGAATAGAGCGCGGCAAACGCCCTGCAAATTCAATCTGGCTCTGGGGTGAGGGCACAAAGCCTCTTTTAGACAGCTTTATGCACCTATATAACCTCAAGGGCAGTATGGTTTCCGCTGTTGACCTTCTCAAGGGCATCGCAATCTGTGCCGAAATGTCAAGTGTTGACGTTGAGGGTGCTACTGGCTATATTGATACAAACTTTGAGGGCAAAGCAAAGGCGGCTATGGCTGAGTTTGACCGCGGACAGGATTTGGTTTATATTCACGTGGAAGCTCCCGATGAGTGCGGCCACCGTGCAGAGCATCAGAATAAGGTTCGTTCCATTGAGCTTATTGACGAAAAGGTCCTTGCACCAATGGTTGAGTATTTCCGCGCAAAGGGTGAGGATTTCTCAATCCTTGTTTGTCCTGACCATCCCACTCCTCTTATAACACGTACCCATTCACGTGAAGCTGTGCCTTATCTTATCTATCGCAGTAATGTTAACAACAGCGGTGTTGATAAGTTCACAGAGGCTAATGCTTCTCAGACAGGTGTATACATTCCCGAGGGCTACACTCTTATGAGCAGATTTATCGGTTAACTCAAATTAATACATAAAAAGGCGGTACAGCTAAAAACTGTACCGCCTTAATGTTTTTTTGTTGATTAAATATCCAGTGCTTCCTCAAGTGCATTTGCCAGCTGGTCGGGGCAGGATGTAGCTCTTGAACCGCAACGAATGCCCTTGAGTCTTTCAATAGCCTCGTATGCATTCATACCCTTTACAAGAGCGGTTATGCCCTGAGTGTTTCCGTGGCAACCGCCAAGGAAAGCAACCTCCTTGATTGTATCGCCGTCAAGGTCAACCATAATCTGTCTGGAGCAAACTCCGTGTGTAGTATATGTGTATTTCATAATCTTCTCTCCTTAGAATAAAATAGGGGATAAACTTGTTTAAGAAAAAGAAAAATCCGCCGAACTTAATCAGCGGATTATTTTGGAGCGGATGACGAGGCTCGAACTCGCTACCTCCACCTTGGCAAGGTGGCGCTCTACCGGATGAGCTACATCCGCAAATTCCATACAACTCTTAGCTGTACTTTCGATTGCTTGACTATTATATATCAAGCTTTGTCACTTGTCAAGAATTTTTTTCAAAAAAATATAAAATATTATATTGCTGTTATGCTTAAATGTTGGTATAATAAAAATGTATTTGCGTTGACCTCTCCTTGAGGAGAGGCGGTCACCAAAGGTAACCGGTGAGGTGTAGGGCACTTGTGCCCGTTGATACTAAACCTTAGCCTACTTATGGAGGTATAGCGATGAATTCTATAGACCGCAGACAGATAGCACAAGGAGTAAACTTCTCTGCTATCAGCGACAACCGATTCAAAACTATGAAAATTTCAGCCACAGTGCTTGTTCCTCTTTGCAAGGATACAGTTTCGGCATACGCGTTGCTTACTCAGGTAATGACGCGCTCCTGCGAGGAATACCCTGATTTTACCGCTCTTTCAAAGAAGCTCAGCTCTCTTTACGGAGCATCGCTTTCAGGAGGGGTCAGAAAGCTTGGCGAGTCTTTAGCACTTACTTTTTCCGTGTCAGGACTTGATGACCGTTATGCTCTCACTCAGGAGAGTATTTCCGAGGAACTTTCACGTATTCTTTGCTCGGTTATTTTCAAACCCTTGCTTTGCAAGGATGCTTTTGATATTGAGGAAACAGAGCAGGAAAGACGCCAGCTTATAGAGCTTGCAGAGGGAGAAATTAACGACAAGCGTGCCTATGCAAACAACCGGCTTTTAGAGCTTATGTGTGAGGGAGAGTCTTATGCTCTTCGCCGTTATGGTACTGTTGAGTCTATAAAGAAGGTTACTGCAAAGGAGCTTTACTCTGCTTGGCAGACAATGCTCAAATCTGCTCATTTTGAAATCTTTTTTATCGGCGAATCTTCTGCCAATACAGCTCGTGCTGTGTTTACTGAGGAGTTTGCAAAGATTACCCGTGAGCCCTTTGAGCTCTCAACAGACATAGTCCGCAGTGCTGAGTGCGTACGCGAGTTTGAGGACAGAATGGAAGTTGCACAGGCAAAGCTTCTCTTAGGATTCAGAGCAGGTGTAGGCGGTACCGACGAGGGTGTTACTGCTATGCGTCTTATGTGTGCAATCTTGGGCGGCAGTGCTCACTCCAAATTCTTTGTGAATGTACGCGAAAAGCAGAGTCTTTGCTACTACTGTGTCAGCCGTTATCAGCGTGCAAAGGGTATTATTACCGTTGAAAGCGGAGTCGAGTTTGACAATATCGAAAAGACTAAAAAAGCAATCCTAGCTGAGCTTGATGCAATCCGTAAAGGCTATGTTACCGATGATGAAATCAACTTTGCAAAGCTTTCAGTTGCTAATGATTTTGTAAGCATCTGTGATACTGTTTCAGGTATCGGTGAGTGGTATGTTTCTCAGCTTGCAGACGGCAGACTCCTTTCCGTTGAAGAAGCTATTGATGACTTTAACTCTGTTACCAAAGAGCAGATTGTTGAAGCGGCAAACAAGCTCACCCTTGATACAGTCTACGTTCTCAGAGGAGTGTGATTATATGCAGATTAAAGAAGTTGTTTCAGAAAAACTTAATGAAAAATATTATGAGGTAGTGCACCCCACAGGACTTAAAATTTTCGTCTGGCCTAAAGAAGGCTACAACAGCACTTATGCGGTCTTCGGCACTCCCTTTGGCAGTATCTATAACCACTTCACAGCAGACGGCAAGGAGATTAAAGTCCCTGACGGCATTGCACATTTTTTGGAGCACAAGCTCTTTGAAAGCGAAGAAGGGGATGCTTTCTCTCTGTATGCTTCCACAGGTGCCAATGCCAATGCATACACAAGCTTTGACAAAACCTGCTATCTCTTCTCCTGTACTAAGAATTTTGAGCGTTGTCTGGAGATTTTACTGGGCTTTGTCACAAATCCCTATTTCACAGCAGAAACCGTGCAGAAGGAACAGGGCATCATCGGTCAGGAAATTCGTATGTACGACGATTCTCCCGATTGGCGTGTAATGTTCAATATGCTTCGCGGCATGTATCACTCTCACCCTGTGAGAATTGACATTGCAGGCACAGTTGAGTCTATAGCACAGATTACCGCCGATGACCTTTATGCTTGCTACAATTCCTACTATAACCTTCACAATATGGCACTCACCATTGTGGGCAAGGTTCAGCTTGATACAGTCCTTGAAATCTGCAACAGAGAGCTGAAAGACTGCAAAGAGGTTGCTGTTGAGAGTCATTTTCCCACAGACCCCTATGAGGTTAAAGAACATTATGTGGAAGAAAAACTTCCCGTTGCGGTGCCCCTGTTTAATTTAGGCTTCAAGGGTAGGGCAGACAGACGCCTTACCGAAAAGGAAATTGCATACACAGACATACTTCTGTTTATGCTTGCATCCTCCACAAGCACAATGTACCGTGAGCTTATGGATACAGGTCTTATCAATGCATCTTTTGCTTATGAGCAGTTTGAAGGCCCCGGATACAACAGTATCTTCTTTTCCGGTGAATCCAAAGAGCCCAAAAAGGTAGAGGAAGTAATCAAAAGCTATATCAACAAAATGCGTAAGGAAGGCATCTCCGAAGAAGATTTTGAGTGTGCCCGCAGAGCCACCTACGGCGATGCACTTTCCTCCCTCAATTCCGTTGATACAAGCGCAAATCTTGTAGAGGACTTCTGCTTCTGCAGCCGCAACCTGTTTGAATATTTCGATGCAGTTGCAAATGCTACCGCAGAAGATATAGAAAACCGACTCAAAGATATTCTGGACACAGAGAATACAACTCTCTCTGTGATAGTGGGGGAGTAATATGCATAATGTATCCTTTCCCGCATTGGGACTTGATTTTACAATCAATGAGGTTGCTTTTTCCATAGGTAACTACGAAATCCGTTGGTATGCAATCCTCATTGCCACAGGCTTTTTGCTTGCGTTTCTCTATGCAACTCACCGCGCACCATACTTCGGTGTTAATGCAGACAAGCTTTTCGATTGCGTAATTGTAGGCTTTTTTACCGCGATAATCGGTGCCCGACTTTACTACGTAATCTTTTCTTGGGATGCCTACAAGGATGACCTTGTGAGCATCTTCTACATACACAAGGGCGGACTTGCCATCTACGGCGGACTCATAGGTGCTCTGTTAGGCGGATGCATAATGGCGAAAATCCGCAAAATGAACATTGCAGGTACTCTTGATTTGGTAGCTTTGGGTTTTCTTATCGGACAAGGCTTGGGCAGATGGGGCAACTTTATGAATCAGGAAGCCTTTGGTAGTGAAACTACCCTTCCTTGGGGAATGCTCAGCGATACCACGTCAGGCAAAATCGTACATCCCTGCTTTTTGTATGAATCCCTCTGGTGCCTTTTGGGCTTTGTGCTTCTGCATTTCTTCAGCAAGAAATTCCAAAAGTACAGAGGACAGGTTTTCATTCTGTACCTTGTGTGGTACGGATTTGAGCGTATGGTAGTTGAAGGCTTGCGTACAGACTCGCTGTATCTGCCCTTCTCAATCGGTTCATATACCCCCAGAGTATCACAGGTGCTTTCTTTTGCGCTTGTTTTGACTGGTGTGGTATTGCTTATTATATTCAGAAAGAGGAAAGAAACAATGGGTGCAATATTAATGGACGGCAAAGCCGTATCTGCAAAGGTTAAAGAAGAAGTAGCGGTTGAGGTAAAAGCTCTGGGTGAGAAGGGTATCACCTCAAAGCTTGCAGTAGTTATCGTAGGCGATGACCCTGCATCAAGAGTTTATGTAAATAATAAAAAGAAAGCCTGTGAGGCTTGCGGTATTATTTCCGAGGAGTATGCCTTGCCTGCAGAAACCACCAACGATGAACTTCTGAAGCTGGTTGATGAGCTTAACAACAGGGCGGATGTTAACGGTATTCTTGTTCAGCTTCCTTTACCCAAGGGACTTGACGAGAAGGCAGTTATCTCTGCCATCCGTGCCGATAAGGATGTTGACGCTTTCCACGCTTCCAATGTTGGCAAGATTATGATAGGCGAGTACGACTTCCTGCCCTGCACACCTGCAGGTGTTATGGAGATTCTCCACCATTATGACTGCAATCCCGAGGGTAAAAACTGCGTTGTAATCGGCAGAAGCAATATTGTAGGCAAGCCTATGGCTATGCTCCTTCTTCACGACAACGGCACAGTTACCATCACACACTCAAGAACTCTCAACCTTAAGAAAATCACCAAGGAAGCTGATATCCTTGTTGCCGCAGTAGGCAAACCTAAGTTTGTTAAGGCTGATATGGTAAAGCCTGGTGCTGTTGTAATTGACGTAGGCATCCACAGAATGGATGACGGCAAGCTCTGCGGTGATGTGGATTTTGACAAAGTACGCGATAAGGCATCTATGATTACACCCGTTCCCGGCGGTGTTGGTCCCATGACAATCGCAATGCTTATGAAAAACACTCTCAAAGCAACAAAACTTCAAAAAACCAGTTGACATTTACCCTTTGTTGTGGTATAGTGTATGAGCCGCTTATTGTGGGTAATAAGTTGACTAGTGTCACACCCAGCGATAGCGAGTCTATAAAAAGGATAGGTACTTACTATGTACGCAGTAATCGAAACCGGCGGCAAGCAGTACAAGGTAGAGAACGGCGACGTTATCTATGTTGAGAAGCTTGACGCAGAAGTAGCTTCAACTGTTGAGTTCAAGGTTGTTGCTATCTCCACAGACAACGGTCTTGTTGTCGGCACCCCCTATGTTGATGGTGCAAAGGTAACAGGTGAGGTTCTTAAGACCGCAAAGGGCAAGAAAATCACTGTTGCAACTTACAAGCCCAAGAAGGGTGAGAAGAGAAAGCTCGGACACAGACAGCCTTACACAAAGGTTGAAATCAAGTCCATTGCCGGCTGATTATGACAGTCGTCCGCTTCATCGCATCTGAGGAGTCGATACTCGGCTTCGAGCTTCAGGGTCACAGCGGTTTTGCCGAAGAAGGCGAAGATATCGTTTGTGCCGCAGTAAGCTCCGCTGTTTATATGACAGCCAATACCATAACCGAAATAATCGGTTTGGATGCAGAAATATCTGTAGATGACGGTTTTCTTTCGATGAAGCTTTCTTCACAAAACGCTTTGAAAGCACAGGATATTTTACGAGGCTTTGAGCTTCACATAAACGAGCTTTCACAGCAGTACCAAAGCAACATTAAAGTAATTTATTCGGAGGTGTAAAGAAATGCTTAAGATTAATATCCAGTTATTCGCACATAAAAAGGGAATGGGTTCTACCAAGAACGGCCGTGACTCTGAGTCCAAACGTCTTGGTGTAAAGCGTGCAGACGGTCAGTTCGTTCTCGCAGGCAACATCCTCGTTAAGCAGAGAGGTACTCACATCCATCCCGGCACAAATGTTGGCAGAGGCAAGGACGATTCTCTCTTTGCACTCGTTGACGGTGTTCTCCGCTTCGAGCGTATGGGCAAAGACAGAAAGCGTGCTAGCGTTTACCCTGTTGAGCAGTAATAACGAAGCATTCGGGCGGATTTATTAATCCGCCCTTTTTTATTGCAGTTTAGCTTATTAAATCCTATTATGCAAATAATAAAATAGGAGGGATATAATGTTTGTCGATGTAGCAAAAATCAGCATAAAAGCAGGCGACGGCGGTGCAGGAGCGGTTTCATTTCACCGCGAAAAGTACGTAGCCTCAGGCGGTCCCGACGGCGGTGACGGCGGCAAAGGAGGCGACGTAGTTTTTGTTGCCGATACCAACCTGTCTACCCTTGCTGATTTCAGATATAAGCGTAAGTACGCAGCACCAAACGGTGCGGCTGGTATGTCAGGCAGAAAAAACGGCAGAAAAGCCGAAGACCTGATTATCCGTGTGCCTACAGGTACTCTGATTAAAGATGCCGAAACAGGCAGAATTATTGCTGATATATCAGGCAAAGAGCCTGTTGTTGTAGCAAAAGGCGGTAAAGGCGGATGGGGTAACTCCCATTTTGCAACTCCCACCCGTCAGACTCCCCGATTTGCCCGTCCCGGTGTGCCGGGTGAGGAGATGGAGGTTCAGCTTGAGCTCAAGCTCCTTGCTGATGTAGGACTTGTGGGCTTCCCCAATGTAGGTAAATCCACACTTCTGTCCGTGGTTTCGCAGGCAAAGCCGGAGATTGCAGACTATCACTTCACAACAATAACTCCCAAGCTGGGTGTTGTAACCGTTTCCGAGGGTCGCTCCTTTGTAATGGCAGATATTCCCGGTCTTATCGAAGGTGCTTGGGAGGGCACAGGTCTTGGTCATCAGTTTTTGCGTCACGTGGAGCGTTGCCGTATGCTCGTTCATATCGTGGATGTTGCAGGCTCAGAGGGCAGAAATCCCAAGGAAGATTTCAACATCATCAATGCTGAGCTTCGCAAGTTTAATGCTGAGCTTGCCGACCGCCCCATGGTGGTAGCAGGCAATAAATGCGATCTTGCAACCGATGAGCAAATTGAAGATTTCCGCAAGTTTGTTGAGTCTGAGGGCTATGAGTTTTACCCCATTATGGCGGCAATCCGTTATGATGTAGACCCTCTCCTTGATAAGATAACCGAAATGCTCCAGAAGCTGCCTCCCGTGACAGTCTACGAGGCAGAGCCTGCTCCTCAGATTGATGTGGATGAGCTTAACTCTAAAGAAGTTAAGATTTCTGTGTGTGACGGTATCTACTTCGTTGAGGGTAAGTGGCTTTACCGCGTTATGCAGTCTGTCAATTTCGATGATTACGAAAGCCTCAACTACTTCCAGAATGTGCTGATTTCTGCAGGTGTTATCGATGCTCTCAGAAATGCAGGCATCGAGGAAGGGGACACTGTTTCTATCTACGATGTGCAGTTTGACTTTGTTGAGTAATAAAGGTTTTTTATGGATAAACTATTTATATCAGATGTAAATCCCCGCGAGCTTCCGTCATTAACTCTTGCTTTTGTGGGAGATAGCGTATACGAGCTTCTTGTCCGCGAGTATCTTTTGTCCAAAGGTAAGCGTCAGGTAGGGGAGCTTAATAAAGAAAAAGTTGCTATGGTCTGTTGTGCAGCTCAGACAAAAGCACTTGATAAGATTAAAGAGCTTCTCAATGAAGAGGAGGAGGGTGTGTTTCGCCGCGGAAGAAACGTTCAGGTGAACTCCGTGCCCAAGAACAGCTCCCTCAAGGATTATCACACAGCAACAGGCTTTGAAGCCTTGTTCGGTTATCTGTATCTTTGCAATAAAACTGAGCGTATTTATGAACTTTTCAATGTGATTGTCAACGCAGATAACGATGAATAATTATGCGTGTAAGGTGAATAATTATGAAAAAGCGTGTTAAAGAAAAAAGATATGGCAGAATTACATTTACAGATGTTCTTGTCATATTTGCAGGCTGTGTTCTGTATGCTTTGTCTGTTGTTCTTTTTACTTCTCCAAACAACATCGCTCCGGGCGGAGTTATCGGAATCAGCACACTCATTAATTATGCCTTTGACTTTTTGCCGTTGGGTACTATGACACTTTTGCTCAATGTGCCTATATTCATCTGGGGCGGTATTGCTCTCGGTTGGAAATATCTGACTCGTTCTATTATTTGTTCTGCTGTTTCTTCAGTGTTAATGGATGGTTTCAACGTGCTTATAGATAAAGGCTACCTTACCCCCTATATAGGTGACGGACTCCTTGTTTCTGCCTTTGGAGGACTTTTGTGCGGTGCTGGTCTTGCCCTCATATTCTACCGCGGAGGCTCCACAGGTGGCACCGATATTGTAGCTCGCATTATGCACCTGAAGGCACCCCACATTTCGCAGGGTAATTTTATGCTTTTCGTGGATGCGGTTGTGGTTGTTATTTCTGCCTTTGTCTATGGGAATATAGAGAATGCACTTTATGCAATAATATGCATATTTGTTATGAGCAAGGCAATTGATACAATCCTTTACGGTGTGTCCAAAAACAACGGCAAGCTGCTCTTTGTTGTTACATCAAAGTATGATGAGGTAACCGATGTAATCCTCAGACGCGTTGACAGGGGAGTGACCCTGCTCAAAGCCGAAGGCGGTTTTCGTCGTGACGACAAGCGTGTGATTCTTTGCGCGGTTCGTTCCAATCAGGTGCACCTTACAAATCAGCTTATCCATCAGGTTGACTCCGAGGCATTTGTGATTGTTACCACAGCAAACACAATCAAGGGCAGGGGCTTTTATTCCTACGATGAAGCACCTAACCCTGCGGTTTACGAAAACCTGGATTCACTTGCTGGGATTTCCGAAAAAACACAGGAAAATCCTTGACAATTAAACGAATTATGTTATAATAAGCCTGTTATGTGTAAATGTATGCACGTAGCAGGCTTTGTATTTTTCAAAGCCGCGTTGCGGTCAGCAACGTTCATCCTTGCGCTGAACGCGTTCGCGTAATTCCATTCAGCGCCAAAAGTCCAGAAGGAGGTGCAACAAATGGCAGTTAAGGCTAACTACGAAACCGTTATGGTTCTTTCACTGAAGAACGGCGAGGAGGCTGTTCAGGCTCTCGTTGAGAAGTTCAAGAAGACCATCGAGAAGTATGCAACACTGCAGAGTGTTGATGAGTGGGGCAAGAGAAAGCTCGCATATCTCATCAACAAGGAGTCTGAGGGCTACTATGTTCTTATGAACTTTGAAGCAGACGCAGAGTTCCCTGCTGAGCTCGACCGTAGATACAAGATCACAGACGGCGTTCTCAGATCTCTCATCATCAAGAAGGAAGACGAATAATCACATTTTTCAGCATCTTTGTGATGCACAACGAAAGGACGAGTATTTATGATTAACAGAGTAGTACTTATGGGCAGACTTGTTTCTGACCCTGAGCTTAAGACAACTCAGTCAGGCATCAATGTTACCACATTCCGTATTGCCGTTGACCGCAGTTATGTCAAAGCCGGCGAGGAGCGTCAGGCAGATTTCTTTGATATCGTTGCATGGCGTTACACCGCTGACTTCGTATGCAAACACTTCAGAAAGGGCTCACTCATCGCTATTGATGGAAGCTTACAGAGCCGTACCTATCAGGCTAAGGATGGCACAAACCGCTACGTTGTAGAGGTTATCGCAGACAGCGCTTCCTTCACAGGCGAGCGCCGTGATAACTCAGGTTACGGCCAGTCCCAGGTTCCTCAGCATCCTGCATATACAGAGCAGACTCCTTCATTTGCAAGCGGTTCTGTTTCTGATTTTGAGGAGATGCCCGCAGATGACGACCTGCCCTTCTGATAATACTCATATTTGATTTTTTTGAAAGGAGACTTTACAATGGCTGAAAGACCTATGCACAGAAAGTCCCGCAGAAAAGTATGCGCATTTTGCGTTGACAAGGTAGAGAAGATTGATTACAAGGATATCAACCGTCTTCGCCGTTATATGTCTGAGAGAGCAAAGATTCTTCCCAGAAGAGTAACAGGCACTTGTGCAGCACACCAGAGAGAGCTCACAGTAGCAATCAAGCGTGCACGTTACCTTGCTCTGCTTCCTTATTCTGCAGACTAATTTTAATAACGTACTTTACCCATCGAGGCACCCCCTCGGTGGGTATTTTTTTTGACTAGCCTCCCTTGCCTAAAGGGAGGTGGATTTTAGCAAAACCAAAAGTCGGAGGGATAAACCCTATCCGAGGATAGCATCTGCAAATTTCATTCAAAATCCGACTGTGTACCTGTCATAATTCCTTTATAATTCTATTTTCTCATTATCCTCTGTGCAAAATGACTAATTGAAAAGAATTTATTGGTGCAATATCACAGTTTCTCAAAAGGTACCAAAATTTAGTTGATTTTTACAATATATATGTATTATAATATATATAATTTATAGGTGGAGTAGTATACCCTTTTGGCATTTTGCTGTGTGTTATGAATTGCTGAAGAGTCGGCTGTTCATAACACACAGCAGCGGCGAAGGTCAGTCGCTGTTTTCGCTTAACAGTTATACACTCTGCTTACTGCAACGCAAATTTGCGATTAGGAGGTAATATTATGAAAACTCTTAAAAGAGGTTTTACAAAGCGTGCGCTGTCAATGCTTCTGTCATTGTTAATGATGCTTTCCATCTGTACAGTTGGTATTGTATCAACATCTGCCGCTTCAGTAGATCTCGCAGAAAACGGAACATCCGTTAACACTATTTACTTGAATACCGGTGGATCCACAATGTGGGATCAGGGCGGTGCATGGTTTGTTGCCTGGGTTTGGAAAACTGGCGGCAACGGCTGGAGTATTAATGGTGTAAAAGTAGAAGATGGTATTTATTCTTTTACTGACACTACTAATTCTTTTGATAATGTAATCTTTATTCGTATGACCAACACAGCAACTTCGTTCAGCTGGAATGATAGCGAATATTGGAACAGAACACAGGGTGACCTTTCTATCGGTTCTGACAACTGCTATAAGATTACAGGTTGGGTAAGTAACAGCAAGGACTGTACCGGTCAGTGGACAAATTATGACGTTGGTCCTTCCTTCACCGGTTCCTTCTTCGCAGATGTTGACGGTGATATCACTACTACTGACGACGCTGTTTATCCACAGGACGGTAAGCTTTATCTTCCTTCTGCCAATGTTACTCTTTTCACCACAGAGGGTACTATGACAATCGACGGCAATACAGTTACCACTTCCGGTACTCAGGTTGACCTGAGCTCAGGTACCTACCCCTTAGGCGGCGACTTCTCCGGTTCTGTCAAAGTTTTACGTTCAGCAAATGTTTCATCCATTCATACCACAACAAGCGTTTCTGTTCCTCAGGGCACATATCAGGGATATGAGCACAAGGATGATTTTGAAACCAAGGGTTCAATTGTGGTTTTCGATAAGGATGGAGATCAGATTAACTCCAACACAGTTCTTAAGAAAATTAAGGGCAGAGGTAACTCCTCATGGGAAGCTTCTCATAAAATCATCGGTAAGTATGCTTTTAACCTGACACTTGATAAGAAAGCACAGCTCCTTGATGAATCCAATGCCGCAAAGAAATATTGCCTTGTTTCTTACAATGCAGATGAGGCTCGCATGAGAAACGCTGTTGTTTATGAGCTTGCACAGCAGATTGGTGTTGAGTATGTTGCAGACTACGCACCTGTTGACTTCTATAACAACGGCAAATATATCGGTTCATATCTTCTTACTGATAAGGTTGAGATCGGCGATCCTCTTGTTGATATTGTTAACTTGGATGATATTAACGAGATGCTTGGTACAGTTGATGAGGACAACGGTCCCTTCGGTACCAACTACGACATCTATGGCGCAGACAGCATCTCATCCTATCGCAGATACGTTAACGGTTCACAGTCTACAAACTCAACAAAAGGCTTCTATAAATATGTAGCGCTTGAAGAACCTGATGCAGCTTTGTATGCTGACTCAGGCTTCCTTCTTGAGTTCGAGCTTAATGAGCGTTTCGCAGATGAAATCTCAGGTTTCATTTCAACAAAGGGTCAGCAGATTGTATGTAAGTACCCTGAATATGCATCCAAAGCTCAGATTGAGTTCATCATGGGTAAATGGAATGCTGCCGAAGCTTTGATGTACGACGATACAGCTACATATGCAGAGCTCGATGCAGTAATCGATGTTGAGTCTTTTGCAAAAATGTATCTTATCCAGGAACTCACAAAGAACCTGGACGGCGGTGCAACATCCTACTATGTATACTATCATGGCGGCAAGCTTCATGCCGGTGTTGCCTGGGACTATGACTGGACTCTCGGTCAGTATAGTAAATCACAGTCAAGCAAGATTAACAGCGGCAGTGATTTCTACGATCAGGTAGATGCAGGTCCTGCTAATTACGGCGGATGGTATCTTAATTCCAAGAATATCTACGGAGCTTCAACTCTTAATGCACAGGCTGCTCTCTGTCAGAATGACAACTTCTGGTCAGTAGTTGTTGCTGAGTGGGATGAAATCTTTTGTTCCGAAGCTAAAAAGTTCGCTGATAGCACAGTTTCTTCTGTTTCAGACCTTGACGGTGTTATGAAGGCTCTCTACGATATGGTTTCAGCTTCTACTGCAATGGATGAAGATAAGTGGGGACTGATCTGGAAGGATCTTCTTGCTAATCAGAACGGCGGTGGCGACTGGGGTTCTAACGATACCTCTGAAACTCACGATGGTGCAGTAGTTTTCCTAAACAACTGGTTCTATAACCGCCTTATGTGGATGGACGAATACATCTCCCGCGATGGTTCAAACCACACAGGTATCTATAATGTAGATTATATTATCCAGCCTCCCACAGTTACTGCTGATAAAAACCTTTACGCAGCAGGGGATACAGTTACCCTCACAATCGACGACAAAACAGATGGTAACTACACCTACACAATCTATAAAGATGGGGTAGAGGTTGACACAACACAGAGCAAGACATACACCATGACAGCAGAAAAAGCTATCGCAGGTAACTACACTGTTAAGGCTGTATCTGCAACATCCTCCAAAGTTTCTGCAGTTTCAGCTGCAGCAGCAGTTACAGTTGAAGGTTTTGTATTTGACCTTGACGTAACAGTTCAGGATAAGGTTATGGTTGGCGATACAATCCACATCGAAGCTAAGACAAATTCTGATGAGGAAGTTATCTTTAACCTTTATGAAAACGGCAATCTGATTGATACAAACATTACAGGTGAGTTCTTCATTGAAACCTCTGGAGAGGATGCTGGCTCAACTCCTGCTTACAAGCTTGAGGTAAGCACAAAGGTTGATGGTGAGGAGTATATTGCAAAATATGACTTTGAGGTTGAAATCAATCCATTTGAATTCAATGTAACACTCTCAGCTCCTCAGTCAGTTGAGGCTGGTATGGTGGCAACACTCAATGCAACTGCTGTTTCAAATTCAACAGTTACATACAAGTTCTATGCTGCAGACGGCACACCCGTTGCAGAGAACAACTCAGGTGTTTATTCCTTTGATGCAACTCAGGAGGATATCGGTAATACCAAATCTTTCTATGTTGTTGCAACTACTACAGTAGCCGGTCAGGGTTACACTGCAACTTCCAGCACAGTAAACGTTCTGATCACAGAGGTTAAGGAAGTTATGGATGTAACCATCTATTTCAAGAGTACATCAACTGTTGGTTACAGACCTATCATTACAACTAATGGTGCCGTACAGAATCTTTCTGATTATTCAATGATTAAGGACACCTTCATTTGTAAGAACAAAACTCAGACTTCATCTTTCTATTGGTATAAAGCTGATGTTCAGGTTTCCAAGGCTTCACCTTCACTCACAGTTAATATATACCTTTCTTCTCGTTATGCGATGGAGTCTACGCTCACATTCAATATTGCTCAGTCAGGTTCTGTTTACCTTGGCGTTGACGATTTGAACTCCGGTTATGAAATGATTAATATGACCGAATGGACCGAAAACGAGCGTAACTGGACACAGAGTGCAGTACACAGCGTATACGATGCTGAGCTTGACGGCGAAGAAGCTCTTGCTTCACTCTCTGCAAACACAAGCCTTATCTCCGTAGGCGATGCAAACGGTGACGGTAAGGTTAACATCAAGGACGCAACTCTTATTCAGAAGTTCCTTGCAAATCTCGAAACTCTCGGTGCCTTGGGCAAAGAGGTTTCAGACGTTAACTCTGACTCCAGAGTAACAATCAAAGATGCTACCGCTATCCAGAAAAAGATAGCAGGTTGCCTTTGATTTTCCTATACTATTATATATAGGAGGTTTTTAACGAATGAAAACTAAGAAATTTTTCAAGCGTGCACTCACCCTGCTGCTTACCCTTCTGATGTTACTCTCAACAACATCACTCGGCATTTCCGCAGCACAGGTTGAGCTGGCAAATACAGGAGTAAACCATACTGGTGGTTATGTTTACTTTTTAAAACCATCAACGTGGACAGAATCTAAGGTGATGATGTTCATTGGACATAATGGATACACTTCTGTATACGAAATGACTAAAGTTGCTAACACAGACAACTTATATCGTTATACTATGCCTTCTTGGGGCGGAGCAACTTATGTTGCGTTTGCTAATGCAAGCTCATTATGGGGAAGTGGTAGCTGGGGTCCAAGCAACCGTACAAACGCTACTCACTATACTAATGTGTATAACGACTATGGTTTTAACAGCGGTAGCTACTATATTTGTGTACCTGCAAGCACTGCCAATAATGCAGGCTTGACTATAAATTACAAAAAATCTGCCTCTGATATGAATTTAGCAGCCGAAGCTAAAGTGTATGCGGCAGAAGCAGGTAGTACAACCTATAGTTCTAATGCAGAAGCAGGTACTGTAAGTATTGAGGGTTACTACATGAGTGCTTACAATACTGCATCCTCACGCTCAGCAGGATCATCCACAACTCTTGCTCCTGCCTCCACCGCAACCTTCAAAGCAACACCAGCTTCTGGTTACAAGTTTGTAGGTTGGTCTACCTCTTCATCAGCGAGCAATATTGTGTCTACTGATGCAACTTATACTTATAAGTATGATATAAGCTATTCGGCAAAAACTGTTTACGCTTTGTTTGAAAAAGAAGAAATAAAGTACTCCTACACTGCATCAGCAGGTGAGGGCGGTTCGGTAAGTCCCACAAGTGGTAAAGTGAAAGCAGGTGAAAGTGTAACCCTTACAGCTACACCCGATACAGGTTACACCTTTGACAAGTGGACTTTCACAAACGGTTCAGGTGATGAAAACACAGCAACTACTACCTTTACTCCTTCAGCAGACGGTGCAACAGCTGTTGCTTCCTTTAAGAAGAACACTTATACAGTTTCTGCATCCGTTTCTGCAACTCCTGCAGGCGGTAACAACACAGTTACTCCCACATCGACTACCGTTGAGCACGGCGGCTCTGTTACATTCAATGCAACTGCCGATACAGCCAATGAGTACGTGTTCACAGGCTGGACAATTGACGGTATTGATTTTGCAGGTGACACAACTCATACAACACTTGAGCTTACTAACATTACCAATAATGTTAGCGTAACAGCAAACTTTGTTCAGACAAAGACCTTTACTGTGTCTGCCTCAGCTTCTCCTGCTGAGGGCGCTCAGTCTGTATCTCCTACTTCTCAGAAAGTAGCAGACGGCTATCCTATCACTCTTTCTGCAACCGCAAAACCCGGTTACAGATTTGACAGATGGGATATCACAGGCACATACACACCACAAACAGGCACTGTTAATTCTGAGTCCTTCACTATCATTCCCACATCAGATGTAACTGCTGTTGCAAAGTTTGTAAAAACATGGACAGTAACATTTGTAGGTATGAATGGTACCACAATCAAAACCGAAACAGTTGTTAACGGTGCATCTGCAACAGCTCCCACAGCCCCCACAGTTGCTCACTACACCTTCACAGGTTGGGACACAGCTTTTACTAATGTTACCACAGACCTTATAGTTAAGGCTCAGTACACAGGTAATACCTACACAGTAACTGTGAACAATACAACTGGCGGTACAGCAGAGGCTGATAAAAATACTGTTACATATCCCGATACAGTAACAATCACAGCAACTCCTGCTGAGGGCTATGTTCTCACAGGCTGGACTATCACAGGTGATAAGACAGATGTTTCTGAAACATCTGATTCTATCACAATCAGACCCGAAGCAAACGTAACTGTTACTCCCAGTTTTGTTCAGGGCAGAAAGCTCACAGTTTACACTTACTCTGCAAATGGTTACAATAATCTGACCTTAACAGCAGATTCTACAAATATCATTGAAGGAGAAGAGCAGACAAACACAACTGATTTCAATGGTGTTGTGTGGACTAACTCCGGTCAGCAGGAAATCCCCCCGACAGCTACAACCATTACAGCACAGCTTGAGGGTACAACAACTGTTGATCCTACTAATTCCGCTAACTGGTACAAGGATGGTAGTTTCCTTTCCATGGATGGCTACAAGACCATTATTTGTACAAACAATCACAACTGGTCTCCCTTAAAAGCATACATCTGGAACAGCTCAACTAACCAGACTTACAGTGGTTGGTCTGGTACAGAAATGAAAAAAGCATATACCAATGATCAGGGCCAGGATGTGTATGTAATTGTTGTTAAAAACGATAAAAACTTTAACAAAGTTATTTTTAACAATGGTTCAGCACAGACTGTTGACTTGGATCTAAATTCGGGTAATGTTTCTGCTTACTGGATTGGCAACGAGTCCAACGGCAAATATGCAGGTACTGCGTGGACAGCTCCTACATATAATGGTTCTGCATCCGCTTCCTCAGGTGTTATCTCCCTGACAGAAACCCTCTTACCCGGTGGTGTATGGGCAGGTGAGACAGAGGTTTGGGTTACACAGGAGGGCAAAGTAACTCTCCGCCGTGACCTCCTTGACCTCATCACTCAGCACACAGATCTTGTAAATACAAACAACTCTGATGGCACATATACTGCAGATTCATGGGCAGATTATGTAACTGCTTACAATGCTGCTGTAGCAGAATCAGGTCAAGCTGACGCAACACAGGCAAATATTAATGATGCATATGACGCTCTCGAAGCCGCATATGATGCTCTTGAGTCCGAATCTTATGTAACAGTAACTTATACTCAGAACTTTGTACCTTTTGAAGCAAAGATCGGTTCTACAAATATCACCACTGCAACAGGTACAGTAAGGGTAGTTCAGGGCAAGGCTCTCGCGGTTAAGTTTGTTGCTCCTACTTATTATTTCATTAAATCCCTTAAGATTAATGGCGAGTCGGTAAATATTGAGGGTTGGACTTACGAGGCAACTCTTACATTTACAACCGATACAGCAATCGAAATCGAGTACGAAGAAAACCCCGAAATCAAGATTACCGAGAACAAAGCAACAGGTGGCGTGGTAAAGTTCTCCAATACTGTTGCTAAAGTAAATGGCAAATACTTGATTTCTTACGGTTATAACACCACATTCAACATAACTGCTCCTGAGCTTTACTACATCCAGAGCGTTTTTGTAAATGGTCAGGAAGTTTACTCCGGTACTGATGAAACATATAAAGAATTAGAGAATGATTATCCAATCTCTGGTGTAACCGCAGATGTAAACATCATCGTTACCTACGGTAAGTGTTCAACTTATAAGATTACAATAGATGCATATCCTGAAACAAGCGGTAAGCTTTATTACAACGGAGAGCTTATTCCTTCTGAAGGTACTGTTATCGAGGTTATTTCCGGTGATACTGTAACAATCACAGCAGAACCCAGCGACGGTTATGGTATTTACTATTGGGTTGCTGATTCTCAGACATCAGGAAAAGAGCCTACATACACATTCAGCTCTATTACAACCGACCACACACTGGATATCGAATGGATCAAACTCCAGCAGCTTACAGTTACTGTTGTAACAAAGCCTGCAGCAGCTGCTACTTCTACTGTTAATAATTCTTCAACAGCAGTAGTTCAGCAGTATTCAGTTTTAACTCTTACAACTAACTGTACTGATCCTCGTTACAGTTTTGTTGGTTGGACTATTGAAGGCGCTTATTACAACGCAGACAACACAACTAAGAGCGATACAACCTACAAAATCGTAGCAAGCGGCGGCAACATCAAGGCAACAGCTAACTACGAAAAGGTTATGAAAGCTATCTACCTTAAGAACGATGCTAACTGGTCAAATCCCCAAATCTATTACTGGGGTGGTTCATCCGCAGGTCCTGCTTGGCCCGGTGTTAACATGACATATAACAATTCTCTTGGTTTTTGGGTAGGCTATGTACCTTTCGATGCTACCAATGTTCAGTTCAACGATGGTACAAACCAGAACCAGAAGGAGTTCGTAATTGGTTCAAATAACCTTTTCACCAATGGTTCAGATACTACAGGCTTTCCCACTCAATTTGTTGAGGTTGGTTATTATCTGGATGGTAGATGGGACGGTAAAAACCACACTACTTACGACAATGTTTCCTTTGACTATGCAGGTACAGATAGTAACGGCTATCCAATTTACACAATGGAGTTAACTGTTAATTCCACAGAAGACGGCTATATCTATGTTAACCCTGTTAACGAGAATTCACATTTCTGGAATTTCATTCCCGGCACAGAGAATGGTAATTATGTTGATACGGTATGTATTAATCAGCATACAAACACTCCTGAGCGCATCAAGATTAAGATTGATACCGAGAACTTCAACAAAGCTTACGATTTGTTTATTACCTTCTATCCTTACACAGGTGATTTTACTTGGACTATTACTGAGAATGTTCCCACAATCACAGTAATCGGTACAGACGGTAGAGGTAAAAACGAAGCAGACACTAACATGAGTACTCCTAACGGCAGAGTAGGTGACACCTACTTTGACGACGATACAGTTAACAGAACTGAGATGCATACCTACTACACAACAGCTCAGGTTGTTGCAGGTAATCCTGTAACCTTCTATACTCAGGTTAACAAGAACACAGCAACAAACGGTTATGACTACTATGTAGCAGGTTGGGTAATCAACGGTACAGAGTTTGTAACAGCTACTTCTCTTGGTAACGGTAAGTACAGCGGTTCTTACATCTTCTCAGAGGATGACACAACTGTTGTTCCCGTTTACTTCCATACTAACGAATGGCTTACTGCAAACAGTGTAGAAACAGTTACTGTTTACGCAGTTGCTGATAGAGATATCACAAACTGGGATCAGTATCTTGCAGCATATACATGGTACAAGATTGGCGGCGTAACTCAGTACGAGCAGTTTGGTCCATGGTCCGGTCAGCTTATGATTCCTGTAACAGGTCTTGATGGTGTTTACTACACAATCGTTGAAACCTCCACAGGTGATAATGTTCAGATTTCCGGTATCACATTCAACAACTATCCTTCCGGTGATAACATCGATAACTCTGCAGTAACTAATTACACTAACATCCAGACTTACGACTACTATGAGTTTATTGCACTTCTTAATGATGGCAAACAAAACATCACATTCGTAATTAAGGATACTAACGATACTTACAACTCTGACCGTGTCAACGGCGGCACTGTAAGTATTACAGACGGTAACTGGGACTTTGTTCAGTATACCGATTACTCCGGTCTGAAGATTGATATCTTCGGCAACAACATTGAGTCCATTGATGCAGGCCTCAATGATACAGATGCTCTGTATATCATTCAGGCAGGTGACAAGAGTGTTACTAATGATACACTTGACGGTCAGTGGTATGTAGAGTGTTTCCTCTACGATGTAACAGGTAAATTCCTTGGTAAGTGCTATTCTTACGAGCTCCACGACGAGGATTCCGCTATCTGGACTACTATCGCAGCTTACGAAAATCAGAGAGCTTACATCTCTTATGAGCATGTAAATGGTGCTCGTTACGACGGTGAATGGTACGGTGACGCAAATGTATCCGTAACAATCAACCTTTCAGTTAAGGTAGCTCTTATGGGCGACGATGGTAAGTACGTTATCGATGAAGACGGCGACCTCAACAAGGCTATCTATGGTGAAGCTTTCATCAACGATGTTCAGAATGTTGACGTAGCTCGTGGTGATGTAGCTCACCTTACAGGTATGGCACTTAAGGGTTACAAGTTCGTTGGTTGGTACACAGCAGATGGCAAGCTCTTCGATACTAACCTTGCTTCTGACGTTACAGCTGCTATCGGTACTCACTACGTAGCTGTATTTGAGCCTCTTGCAGAAGGTTCCTTCTATGTAAACCACTACATTTACACAGGCAACGGTACAGCAAGCTACAGACCTCCTGCACACAATGGTAATGCACAGCTTTATGTTGGTATCCAGAATGTAACTCAGGGTACAACAACTTCTCTCCTCCTTGGTAATTCTGCAGGTCTTGCAGCAACTGAGGGTGACAGACTTCTCATTACAATCGCAACTGATGGTATCGGTGCTGACAAGTTCTACGCATGGTACACAGATGCAGTTGATAAGTATGGCAAAACAACATTCGAAGAAGTAGGTGTTGATTCTGATGACAACCTTGCTTTCTCCGATCCTAACAGCCAGTACTATATGAATGTTTCTACAGTAGAAGGCTCTATCGACAGAGTATACTTCCAGTTCTGGTATACTGTTGGTGCAGATGACGATTTCGTGCTCAATTTCTACTCCGACCTTATGCCCGTATCTGATAAGGTTACACTTATTTATCAGTACACAGATCGTTATGGTAATCCCAAGAGCTACTATGTGAAGTATCAGCTTAATGATGATGAAATCAAGGGCTTTGCAGGTAACAACAATACTGAATTTACACCTGCATATATCTCTTCTACTGATAATTCATGGGTAAACACAATCCTTGCAAACGCTCCTTATGTTGAGGACTATTTCAAGGATACAACATGGAAGATTAACTCTTCAATGTACAACACAATGACCTTCCTTCTCTGGGCAACACAGCCTGAGACAATGTACACAGTAACAACAACTGTTGTTACTGAAAACGGCGCAAGTGTTATTGTTAACAAGGTTCCTTACAACACAGTTGTTGACCTTGATATCCGCGACCTTGTACCTGATGCAAGCTACACAGGATACTGGTATCAGGATGTAAACAATAACGGCACTTATGAAAAAACAGTTGATATTATCCTTACATATGGTCCTTACTATGGTTACCGTGTAACTCAGGATATGGCTATCAACTATCAGTACGTTGCTTCCGATGATGACTATAAGTTCAATGTATCTCTTGATGCTCCTGTTTACGGACGTGAGCAGACAACAGACTCATCAGGCGGTAACAGTACTGACATTGTAATCATCGACTATGTTATAAATATCCTCACACCTTACTTCTACTACAACCATCCTGAATTTACTCCTATCTATGATGGTGAGGAGATTACAGACGGAAGCTGGGGTAAGACACTTGTTACAATCGAATCTCTCGAGAGAGCAGGTTATGAAGTAAGCTACGGCGTACTTCTCCAGCAGGTTGGTACCTTCAAGATTAAGGATAAGTATAACAACGACTTTACAGCAGCAGAAGCTGCAGCTAAGGAAAAGGGTTACGGCACTGCAACAGATGATGCAACTCTCATTGAATTCCTTAATTCCGGTGCTGCAAAGGGCTTCATTGGCGAAACAAACACCTACGGTTATGTTTACGATGCAACAGAGCACAACATTACCAATAAGAACAGAGTTCTCTTCGTTCTCGAGCAGAACAACACTTCCGGTAACCAGAACAGATTCTACAATGTTTACGGATACCTGACTGTTACTTATAATGGTGTGACAACTACATACATCAGTAATGTTCAGACATTGAATATTTACAATGAGGGCATTAAAGATGCAGTTGTAGAAAATAATACCTCCTTTGCGTAAACACTTGACAATATCAACATTTTGTGGTAAAGTATATACGTAAATTTATGTAAGGAGGTTTTGGTATTATGAAATATGAAGCACCAAGTATGGAAATTATCAGGTTTCAGCCCACAGTTAATGTTTTAACTGCCAGCATATTCGTTACTGAAACCCCTGTTTTAGACAACACACGCGAAACAATGGATGATGATGATCCATTTGCAGATGAGGACTAACTCAGTAATTATTTTTCCATAAACTTAAAAAGGGTGGATGTGTATGCATCCACCCTTTTTTGTATAAAATTCTCACATCTTTTTTGTAATATATTGCAATTTGTATACAAGTTTGATATAATATTACTGTATATAAAATATTTTATGTTGGGGGAGCTTTATTATGAAGAAATCTTTTACAAAGCCCTTGTTATGCGTTGTTTTTATCATAGCTGTTCTTGCCGTATCTCTTGTACCTGCCTTTGCGGCTACCTATATTCAGGATGGCGACTGGCGCTATGAGGCATCCCTCAATGGTTCAGAGTATTATATCGAAAAATACTTAGGCAAGAATTCAAGAGTGACCTTTCCTGCTCTGTTCCAGAACAAAAAGGTTACAAAAATTAATAACGAGGCATTCCTCAATAACAATACTATTCAGTATATTGATTTCCCAGATACTATAAACTCCATTGGTAATAATGCATTTTACGGCTGCTCCGCACTCAAAGTCGTGATTGTACCAAAAACAGTTTCTTCTATCGGTAACAATGCATTTTACGGATGCAATTCATTAACGTCCGTAACCTTTGAGCATAATTCCTCACTTAAGTCGATACCCCTTCATTGCTTTAACAACTGTCTATCTCTGAGCACAGCTGTTATTGCACAGGGTATTGAACGCATTGAAGGCTATGCCTTCAGCGGTTGCTCATCTCTTTCAACCGCTATAATTTCACCTTCTGTTACATACATTGCAGACACAGCATTCCTAGGCTGTAAAAACCTTTCAATTAACGGATGGGAAGGAACCTACGCACAGGAGTTTGCAAATGAAAAAGGAATTCCCTTTATTTCAAACGGTACCTATGTAGAGCCTACAGCTCCCGAGTTTGTCGAGCCTACAACCGTACCCACCCAGCCTGTTACTACTATACCTCAGGTTCCCACTACTGTTGCGACTGAGCCTGCAACTACATTACCCGTGGAGCCCACAGAGCTTCCTACCTTACCTACTTCAGCTCCTACAGAAGCTCCCACAATTCCCGTTACTACCGGCCCTGTAACAACAGAGCCTACAGAGCTTCCTACTTTACCGACTTCAGCTCCGACCGATAACCCCACCGAGGCACCAACTGCCAAACCAACCGAGCTTCCCACAAACGGGCCCACAAGTGCTCCCACAGAACCCACCGAAGCACCGACTCAGACAACAGTTGCGCCCACAACCACTCCTCAGCCAACATCAGCTTTGAAAACATACCTCATAGGTGACTGTGATGTTGACAGCAGAATAACAGTTAAGGATGCAACTCAGATTCAAAAGTTTTGTGCAGAGCTTGTGCAGCTCGATAGCATTCAGAGATTTCTCGCCAACTGCGATGGTTCATCAGGCGTTAATATCAAGGACGCAACCCAGATTCAGAAGTACTGCGCAAGTCTTCCCGGTATACTTTTTGTAGGCGCAGAGGTGCAGATTTAATGGCACGATATAAAATTGCAGATGTTGTATTCGAAATGCCCCAAAAGTATGAAGAAACGGCACCTTGGTATGAAGAATATATCACAGATGAGCCACTGAGCCTTGATGTTCCCTTGACTTATCGACAGGAAAGTGTAGATTATTTTGTCAGAGAGGGCTTGGATATTACACCTCCTATAGCAGAAAACATGGTGCTTTGCAATGTTTTCAACCGTATGCTTCTCAGATGCTTTAACGGCAGCTATATTCACAGTTCAGCCATAAAATTCAAAAACAAGGCGTATTTGTTTTCAGCTTCCTCGGGAGTAGGTAAATCAACTTTAACAAAGCGTTTTTGCAGGCTTTATCCTGAGGATACTAAAATCATAAATGACGATAAACCCTCGTTTCGCTTAATTGACGGTAAATGTATTATTTACGGTACACCTTTTGCAGGCGGCACTTCAATTCAATGTAACGATAAAGCAGAGCTTGGAGCAATCGTTTTTATCGAACGCGCAGAGAAGGATAAGCTTGTAAGGCTTACTTCTCAAGAGGTTATGCCCTTGCTTTTCTCTCAGGTTCCCAGAAAATATAACTCAGAGCTTATGGACAAGGTCCTGAGCTTGTACGATGAAATTATTTCCAAATATCCCTTTTATAAATTATACTGTACTAACAGCGATGAAGCTGTTCACACAGTTTTTGAAATCACAGAGCAATTCTGAAAGGATGTATAAAAATGAAAATCAAAGAGAATTTTATGCTTAGAAAAGTTGCAGACAGCTACGTAGTCGTTCCTGTTGGTTCTGCTGTTGCCAGCTTTAACGGTATGATTAACCTCAACGAAGCAGGCGCTTTCCTTTGGCAGCTTCTTGAGAACGACACAACAGAGGCAGAGGTTGTAAAGAATATGCTGGAGCACTACGATGTTTCAGAGGAGCTTGCAAAAACTGATGTTGAAAAATTTATCGCACAGCTTCGTGATGCAGAGCTTCTTGACTGATATACTGTGAACATCAAAGCCGTACAGTATCCTGTACGGCATTGTTTTATTATTATATTTCGGCAAGGAAGGTGATGCTTGTGGAGGAAATGTCTACAATAAAGAAGCTGTTCAAGGCTCTTTCTGACGGCAATGCTGTCAGATGGATAATCAAAAGCTCAAAACCACAGTGGTTTAATATATTCTTACTTACCCTGTTCAATGTTGTTCTGGCAGGCATAGCTATTACAAATTCCTATATGCTTAGAAACGTCGTTGATTCCGCAATAGGTAAAAGCTCCTTCGGCACTCTAACCCAACAGCGTCTTCAGGGAATTATGTTCTGGGGAATAGTTTTTGCGACTATGGTTGCTGTAAGAGTAATTCTTACTATTGTTACTAATCATCTTGTGTTTAGGATTAATGCAAGGCTTACAATTAATTTGAAGTCTAACCTTTACAGAACTATAATCAGAAAGAGCTTTGCAAGTGTAACAAAATTTCATACAGGCGAGATGCTTAACCGCCTTAATAATGATGTTGCAACCATTGTAAATGCTATTACTACTCTTATTCCCGGACTTACCTTTACTATCTCAAAGCTGATAGGTATTTTCTTTGTGCTTTTGTCTATCGACTACCGCTTCACTCTTGCTTTTGTGGCAGTTGGAGTTTTTGTTTTTGTGATATCTTCTTTGTTTAAAAGGTATATGAAGAACTACCACAAGCAGATTATGGAAACAGATGGTAAAATCCGTTCCTTTATGCAGGAAACTCTCTCCAGCCTGCTTGTTGTTAAGGTGTTCAGTGCAGAGAAAAAAGTATGCGACATTTCTTCCGAGCTTCAGGAGGTTAACTATAAGAGAAAAGCTAAGAGAAACATTATCTCTCTTGTAACTCATGGCTCTTTTTCTGTAGCATACAACGCAGCTTATCTTTTCGGACTCTTCTACTGTGCTGTCAAGATTGCACAGGGGGACTCCTTTATTACCTACGGTGTACTTTCTCAGGTGCTTTCTCTTATATCACAGATTAGTGCACCTATCAACTCCCTCACAGGCATACTCCCCACATACTATGCAGCCATAGGCTCTGCAGAGCGTATTATGGAGTTTGAGCAATTGGAGGATGAAATTTCCCTCAACAATTCAAGCATCAATGTGGAGGAGCTTTACAATAACCTTTCAACCATCGAGTTTAAGGATATTACCTTCAAGTATGACCGAGCTTTGATTTTTGACAACACATCTCTTTCGATTAATAAGGGAGATTTGGTTGTGATGACAGGTATCTCGGGCATCGGAAAAAGTACCCTTACAAAGCTTCTCTTAGGTGTTTTTCCTATCGAAGACGGTGAAATCTACCTGAATATGAAGGATGGCAGCAAGGTTCCTGTGGATTGCAACCTGAGAAAACTTTTCTCCTATGTGCCTCAGGGTAACTTCCTGCTGTCGGGTACTATCCGCGAGAATATTTCCTTTATCAATGAAAATGCAACCGAAGAAGAAATCCACAAAGCGATAGAGTTTGCCTGTGCTGATTTTATCTACACACTTCCTTTGCAGCTTGATACGGTAATAGGCGAGAAGGGAATGGGACTCTCCGAAGGTCAGGTTCAGCGAATTGCAATAGCCAGAGCCTTCCTTTCAGGTGCTCCCATAATTCTTCTGGATGAAGCTACATCTGCTCTTGACGAGGCAACAGAGCTTCACTTGCTCGAAAATATTAAAAGCCTCTCTGATAAAACCTGTATCCTCATATCTCATAAAAAAGCGGCAAATGCCCTTTGTAACAAAGAAGTTCGTATAGTGGACGGAAAGATAGTGGTGCTTGAACTTGCAAACTAAAGCAAAATCCGAATATGCACAGTGTTTTTCATATCTTCTCAAACTTCTTGCTTATGCACTTGATTCCGAGAGGCGACTGCCTGATTGCACAGCTGTAAACTGGCAGGCGTTGTATTCCCTCTCTGAGCTTCATTCATTGGCAAGCTTGGTTTCCTATGCCGTTTGTGCTTTGCCCAAGGTGCAAAGACCTCAAAGTGAAATATACGAGCTGTTCAGACAGCATCAGGCTTTGGCACTTGTAACCGACTCAAATGTAAATTTGGAAACAGAGCTGATTCTTAATTCTTTGTCTGATGCAGGTGTAAAATGTATTCCTGTTAAAGGCTATGTAATTAAGAATGATTATCCTATACCCTCAATGCGCTCAATGACAGATGTTGATATCATCTATGCTTCAGACAAGAAGCAAGAGGTTAAAGATATTTTTGCTTCTTTAGGATATACACTTGAAGAAAATGGAGAGGAACTTAACTTCAACAAAGAACCGTTTTATCATTTTGAATTACATTCGGATAAAAAACTTAATCATGTTTATTTTTCTGATATTCTTGACAGAGGTGTATATCCTGCTGGCTCTCTTGTGGGGCATTTGAATCCGGAGGACTCATATCTGTTCTTACTTTGTCATCTTTCAAAGCATTTTATCTACGGCGGAGCAGGAATTCGTATGATTACCGATGTATACGTTTTCTGCAGAAAGTATTACGATAATCTTGATAAAGCATATCTTAGTAACGAGCTTGAAAAGCTTAACCTTAAAGATTTCGAATGTAAAGTTAGAAAGCTTGCTTTTAATTGGTTTTCTGAGGATGAGCCTTGCACCGATACCTTCCTTGCAGACTACATTCTCTGTGCCTGCACCTTCGGAAACGCAAAGGATTCGTACATATCCAACGCTATTATTTCAGAGAAGAAAACGGGTAAGAAGCAGACTGCCTTTAAGCTGTTTCTGCGAAAAGTCTTTGTGCCATATAAAACAATCGCAGAGCTTTATCCCTCGGCAAAAGCACACAAAATTCTCTATCCTTTTTGTCTTTGTGCCCATTGGTTTGAGCGTGTTTTCAGAAAACGCAATCTGAATACAAAAAATCTTAAGTATTACTCGGTTTCCACCGATTCACAACAAGCAAAGCGTCTTCGTCTTGTAATGGAAGAAGCAGGACTTTCCTATGACAGAAAGGCAAACGAATGAAAAAATACACAACAATTATCTGGGATTTCAACGGAACCCTTGTAGACGATGTGAATGCTGCTTTGGGTGCTGTTAACGATATGCTTATTCGCCGAAATCAGCCTGTCATAACTCTTGATGATTACAGCAGAAACGTAGATATTCCAATCTGGAAATTTTACGAGAAGGTTTTTGTTTCTGGCAGTATAACTCCTGAGGAGGCAATCAGTGAATTTGACACAGGCTATGAAAAATACCTGAAGCCTTATCCTGTAATGGAAAATGCCGTTGCAGTACTAGACTACTTTAATTCTCTTGAGAAAACCCAGCTTATAGTTTCTGCATCTCATATCGACAAGGTAACAGCGCGTCTTAAAGACCTAAAGCTATATTCATACTTTACAGATGTCCTTGCTATGAGTGACTATAACTGTGGCGATAAGACTTTTCTTGCACAGCAGTACTTGTCTGTAAACAATATCTCGCCAGATGATGTTGTAGTCATCGGTGATTGTGTTGCCGATTGGCAAATGGCACAGGCTCTTCGTTGTGATTGTATTTTAAACACAAAGGGGCATCAATGCAGGCGTGAGCTCTCTGTTACCGATGCTGTGATAATCGACTCGCTTACAGAGCTTAAAAACTATATAGAATAAAACAAAACCCGTATGCACATCAGTGGACTATATCCCGAAAAACGGACATTGAAAGAAAACACCCCCTGTTGTAGAATAAAAACTACAACAGGGGGTTAAATCATGTCAAAAAAATATACAAAGGTAAAGTGTTTAACAGAGGAAGTTTTACGCAGAAAAGAAG
>JAFQQF010000006.1 GCA_017411385.1 Ruminococcus sp. | reverse complement strand
GCTCATTTCTTCGGCTTTTAGTGCAATATAAGTACGGCAACTTGCATCAAGCTCGTCCGCCGTCATCTCGCAGATCATTTTACCGTGACGGATGATACCGTAATGAGTAGCGACCTTTTGCAGTTCGCCAAGCAGATGGGAAGATACGACAATACTGCGCTTTCCGTCCTTAATAATGTCAGTAAACACCTCGCGCATAATTCTCATACCGTCAGCGTCAAGACCATTGAGAGGTTCGTCCAGCACGAGAAGTGTAGGATCGCCGAGAAGTGCCATAGCAATGCCAACTCTCTGTTTCATACCAAGGGAACAGTTTTTGTATTTGTTTCCTGCGGCTCCTTCCATTCTCACCATTTTGAGAACCTTAATGACTTCCTGCTCGGCATTCGGAATGCTGAGATTTGCCGCTTGAAGCATCATATTATCCCAAACGGTAAGACCCGGGAAACAACCGGGAGATTCGATGAGAACACCCATTTTTGCTCTCACAGCTTCATCCGTATAATCCTTTCCGTACAGTTTGATTGATCCGCCGCTTGTAGGGATCAGACCACAGATCATTTTTTCGGTAGTGGATTTGCCCGAGCCGTTCTCACCGATAAATCCATAAAATGCACCCATCGGTACGGTCATATCAAGTCCACACACCGCCTGCTTGGGGCCGAAGTTTTTAGATAGGTTTTTTATTTCAACTGCGTTCATTGTTTCGACCTCCTTAATACACATCACACTTATTTAGAAGTCGTGTGCCTGCTACGTTATAGATTACCGCCCAAGCAACCGACACTACAATGCAGATAAGCAAAGAGCCGATACCGCTTGAAAGGTTTGCATTTACCGATGCTCCGTAGAGGAAAATGTTGAGAAATGCCGTAGGAATCTTAAGGTTTTCAACGATTGCTGCAGCTCCGATAATCAGTATACCCGTACCAAAGAAGAAGGATGATGCCACGGAAATACCGAAATATCTTCTGAAGATCACGTTGAGGAAGGTGTAAAGGCTTGCCCAGCCGAGTGACATAATAATCTTTCCGAGAATAGCAATAAGTAATGAGCCCACATTGACAGTTGTTTCGTATCCTACAAGCAAACCGCCCACTGTACCACCAATGAAATAAGTAATGCACATACACGCCATTGCAAAAGCGCATACAAGACTCTTGGAGATCATATAGTCCTGCTTTTTTGCGTGGGTTGTGAAGAGCTGCTTTACATAGCCGGATTTATAGTCGTGACCAATAAAAATTGACACCATAATACCGCCGAAAATAAACACCATATTCATATTAGCATAATCGGCAATGGTTTCGATTACGTAAAGCGACTTGGTTGCGGCAATGATCTGCCACACATTGGAATAGAGAGGTTCCATCGTATTGCCGTTTTGGTCTGGCATCATGGTCATCGCTGAAACCATTGCAGGAATGATAGCGGCAATGCATAAGAAAATATAAAACATAGGGGTATGGAAAAGGCGGTAAAAGTCCACTCCAAGCATACCTTTAATTCTCTCCGAAAAGCTCGGGTTGCGAAATTTAAGTTCTCTTGTCATGTTACTTCTCCTCCTTTGCTGACATCAGTTCGATGTAGTATTCTTCGAGACCAATCTTGTTCTTTTTCAGTTCGCTGACAACGTGACCGTTTTTCATCATGTAATCAACAATAGCCGCTGTATCGTCCACGTCATAAACACGAATATAATCATCTTCAATGCGAACATCCGCAAACTTTGATTCCAAAAGTGCCTTAGCACCGTTCATATCCTTTGTTTTAAGTGATACGAACACCTGAGCCCTTGAATCCATTTCTTCTGCGGAAAGCTCCATAATCATCTTGCCCTGACGGATAATGCCGTAGTGTGTTGCAATCTTTTCAAGTTCACCGAGAATATGGGAAGAGATGAGAACGGTGCAACCGTACTTCTGCGTGATATCCACAAGTATTTCTCGCATAATTCTCATACCGTCTGTATCAAGTCCGTTGATAGGCTCGTCCAGAATGAGAAGCGCAGGATCGCCAAGGAGCGCCATTGCGATACCGATTCTCTGCTTCATACCGAGAGAACAACTCTTAAACTTAATGTTTGCATTGTCCTCCATACGAACAATTTCAAGGACACGATGGATTTCCTCGTCAGCGTTTTCGATACCGAGATTGATGCACTGCATCTTCAGGTTCTGATATACACTCGACCCGGGGAAGCATCCGGCATTTTCAATAAGTGCGCCCACTCTTACACGGACACCGGGATCGGTATAATCCTTGCCGAACAACTTAATATCACCGTAGTCGGGAACCAGGTGTCCGCAAATTAGCTTCATAGTTGTGGATTTACCTGAACCGTTCTCGCCGATGAAACCGTAAATGGCGCCTACGGGAACGGTCATATTCAGATGATCCACCGCATACATGGTGCGAAAGCTTTTAGAAAGATTTTTAATTTCTATAGCGTTCATAATATTTCTCCTTTTTTACAGCATTGGTGCAAATATTCTGACTACCGCACGGATGAACCGCTGCAGTAGATTTGTTTTTAGCATTTCGGGAGTAACCTCGATGCTTTTGCTTAAGGTTTCCTCCATATCGGTTTTCAAGTCCTTGATGGACTCGCAATCATACATCCACACACCGTTTTCAAAGTGATGAACAAGACTGCGGTAATCCAGATTGATGGTGCCGATCATCGCTTGATTATCATCTGCGAGATAACTCTTGGCGTGAACAAAGCCGGGTTCGTATTCATAAATTCGCACTCCCGCCGCCATCAGTCTGTGGTAAAAGCTTTGTGTCATACCAAAGACAAGCTTTTTGTCGGGAATATGTGGGACAATAATGCGAACATCCACGCCACGCAAAGCGGCATTTTCTATGCTCTGGCACAGATCGTTGTCGATGATAAGATACGGTGTGGTCATCCACATATACCGAGTAGCACCGCTGAGCATATTCTGAATTACGCTTTTACCAACTCTGCGATTATAAAGCGGATGCGGACCATCGCCGAAGGGAATGACATATCCGTGTTCTTTCACCTCATTTTTGGGATACAGGTCATCACGGATATCCGGCATTTTTCTCACGTTGATACCGAAATCCACAAGGAACAGTTTTGTCAGTTCCCGTACCGCTTCGCCTTCCAAACGGAGGGCAGTATCCTTCCAATGACCGTATTTCACAATCTCATTAATATATTCGTCAGCAATATTAACGCCGCCGGTATATCCCACTTTTCCGTCTATAACTGTGATTTTACGGTGGCTGCGGTTATTGAACTCGCTGTCTGCATTGCCTTTGAGTCGTGAAAAGGGAGTTGCATCAATACCGTATGATTTCAGTGTTTTGTGGTAATCGCCGGGGAGTGTCATCATACAGCCGATATCGTCATATAAGACTTTGACTTCAACACCTTCGGCGGCTTTTCTTTTCAGAATCTCCAGTATCGAGTTCCAAAACTTGCCTTCCTCAATGATGAAGTATTCCATATAGATGAACTTTTCAGCGGTTTCCAAATCTTCAAGTAAGCGGCGGTGCATATCTTCACCAAGGGGAAAATATTCCTGTTTGGTATCGGTAAACAAATGCGCTTCTCCAATACTGCAAAGCATCTTTGCCTGCGATGCGACAATCGGATTTTCATCCTGCAGCTTTGCAATTAGGGCACTGTCATCGTACTTGTAGCTGTGGCTTTTTAATGTGTCCAAACGCTTGATAAACCGTTTCTGTAAAGTTCTGGAATAAAACATAAAATATAGCATAAAGCCTGCAATCGGAATTATCAGCACAAACAGAAGCCACGGCACTTTATAATCGGGGTTATCATCAGAGGCTATAATGCGGATCACGCAGAATATTTCCGTTGCCCAAGCCGTCAAATAAAAATACGGAACATAATAACAGCAAGCAATTACGATTCCAATTACTGCAAGGACTTCAAAAAGAGTAATAAGAACAGCCGCTATGTAACGGAAAGGAATATAAGAATACTCCCGTTCAGTCTGTTTTTTGCCGTCAAAATAGCTGTATTTTCGCTTCATTAAACCACCTCATAAAACGCCGAAAAGCGAGACGGCCAAAAGCCGTTTCGCTTACCGGTCTTATTCTTCTGTTACAGAAACAGTATACTTACCGTCCAGTCCCTTGGACTTCAGGAAGGCATTAAATTCATTCTCAAGGGTAGCAGCACTTACCTCGGTTACTACGGGCGCGGGGTTACCCATAGCGTTTGCACGGGCAACAGCTGCCTGTGTTTCGGCCTGAACCTTTGCAATCTGTGCGGCGGTGTTGGCAGGTGCAGCCTTTGCGCCCTTCTTAATATTCTCAACAACCAACTTGTATTTTGCTTTAATACCCTTAGTACGAAGGAATTCTGCGAACTCCTTGTTGTCTTCTGCAGACTGAGCCTTTACTGCTTCAAATTCGGCAACGTCAGCAGCGTGCTGCTTTCTTGCAGACTCGCCCATGTTATTGAATGCCAGTTTAAACTTTGCGGCAATGCCCTTGGTGTGAAGGAATGCAGCAAACTGATCATTCAGTTCGAGCATCTCCTGTTCGATTTCCTGCTGAGTCTTGGTTCTGTTTTCCATTTTCATTTACTCCTTTTCAGATGTTATTACTTGTTCATGATCTTATCGCTGAGAGCGATGATTTTATCAGCATACTTCTTACGGCGAGAGCCGAGAATGCCTTTATAGATGGGATAGTTTACGATTGCCATAAACATACCAATAATTCCGATTACTATACCGTAAAGCATCGGATTCTGAATGCCCACAGTTTCTGCAATATCGGTCATAACAAGGCTCATGCCTGCGCCCATAATAATAGCGGATATGCTGCCGAAGATATAGGCGAACACATTAGCCGGGCGCTTAACCTTTGTATCCAGTTCTTTCAGTTCATCCAGGCCGGTATGTTCCTTTTCGGTGTACTGTGTACGGATCTTTTGTACGAGAAAATACTGATCATTTTTATTCATAACGATAACCTCTTTCTTAATTTTATGAATTAATTATAGCTTACTATTGTTTTTGAAAGTTTTGAGAAATGTTTGAGTTTTGTTAAAGTGCAGAATTTTTTCCACTGGTAAGTTCGGCTGTAAGTTCGAGAATTCTCGGCGCAAGCTTTTCTTTGGTTTTACCAAACACCTTACGGTATATCGGATAGGCGACGATCATACTCACCATACCAATGATTCCAAGAAGAACACCGAGTGCCGTCGTCAGCGCGCCACTTCCGATCACCTGCATTGCAAGGCAAAGTCCAAGCCCAAATATTAAGACACCGCCGATACCTGCACATAGAGATTCGATCATTCCGGAGTTTTGAACAGTGTAATCCAACCGCTTCAGTTCTTCCAGCTTGCTTTCCTCACGGGGAAGGTATTTGCTTCTGATATCTTGAATCTCTTTATTTTCTTTTGCCGAGTAATTATAAATAAATGTTGTATCCTGATTCATTTGCGTCCTCTTCTTGGCTACAGAATTATTTGTCACCGGAAAGTCTCTTCTTGGTTTCCTCCACGGTCTCGCCATCCTTAGAAAATACCTTTTCAATAATCTTATCGTTAACTTTGTTGAAGCCTTCTACGGCACTGGTTTCAATCTTCTTATAACCTTCTACAACGCCATCCTCAATTTTCTTGTAGCCCTCGACTACCGCATCTCCAATTTTACCGGTCTTCATAGTTCCATCCTCATTCAAAAATGTTTCTGTAAACTTATCCTCGATTTTCTTATAACCACCAACCACAGCATCTTCGATTTTTTGATAGGTGCTTTTTGCACCATTAGCTGCCGCCTGAACAACTTTTTCTGCAACTTCCGCATCAATAGCGGACATATCGTGTTCTCTTGCCATCATTTCCATCTGCTTATTGTTCATTGTAATAATCTCCTTTTCTTGATTTTGTGAGTTCATTATATCTTACGGTTGTTTGCGAAATTTTTGAGAAATGTTTGAGTTTTGTTAATTTCAAAAATTTCTTTCGAAAGTGTTTTTGCCGCTTTCTTCACCGTACAAGCAGATTATATCTTGTCAATGTTTTTGCGATGTTTTTGAAATGTTTCAGTTTTATTAAAATGAAAAAATCCCACCGATGAAAAATCGGTGGGATGATAAAAGAAAAGACAGCATGGCATATTGCTATACTGTCATCTTCTTAGCACTCGTCAATCGGCTGATTTCATAGGGTATTCAAAACATCCTTATGAGAAGTAGCCTATACGAGTGCTGTTTTTTTATGGAGTGAATAAGATGATGGGAATCGAAAGGGCGTTAAGAAAACAGTCCTGCGGACTGTTTTTAGCCCGTCGCGATGATGTTGTTTTAAAGCCTTTACACACCCCATCTGACGAGAAGATGTGACCTTCTCTATCTTTGGCACATCATCCGCTCCATTTTTGTACTTCCTCAGTCATCTTCGGTGACAGCTCCCTCTGAGAGGGCGCCTCAAGATGGGAATCGAAAGGGCGTTATATATATAAAGGACATCATCCGCTACAAAACGATTTACAATTCCTCCGTCAAAGCCAAAGATTTTGCCACCTCACTTTAGGCAAGGGAGGCTTTTTACAGAGGATTATTTAATCGAATATATAATTTCACCCTTGATATTTTGCATCTTGACTTGGATTTTTGACCACACACTGTTTTCTTTATGACAAACGGTGTGTGGTTTCGTATAATACAGACAGTTCCGAAAGAACAAAACAAAACTTGAAGGTGATTTTATGAAAAAGAAAAGCAAAATCAAAACAGTAATTATCATTATAGTTGCAATAATCCTGAGTGCTACTATAACAACAGGAATTTTCGGATATGCGATGTTTGCAGATAAGATTTCAGCTGCAGGAAGTGTGAAAAAGCTCGAACACAACCTTTACTATATGGAATATGAAGGTAACTACGGTTTTGAAGAGTTCCTTCAAAACGGCGGTGCTTCCTCAGAAAGCGAAATGGCTGCTTATCTTATATCGTTTATGTCCGGCGGATTTTGGAAAAATGAACCCGAAGACGTATCCCTTGATTTTGGTTGCAGTACACTTACCACTAACACAGCAGAGGGTACAATAATGGGCAGAAACTTCGATTGGTCAAACGGTTCTACGGGTGCCGTTATGATTATTCACACCAAACCCTCTGACGGTTATGAATCATACTCTACAACATGGCTTGATTTTTTAGGCTTTGGTGAGGGATTCACTCCCGAAAGCTTCGGTAACAAATATATGTCTATTGCCGGAGTATATGTACCCCTTGATGGCATAAACGAAATGGGGCTTTGTGTTGCTGATTTGCTTGCAGGAGATAACTACACAACAAATCAGCAGACGGAGAAGCCCGACCTTACTACAACAAGTGCTATAAGACTTCTGCTTGACAAAGCTTCCACAGTTGAGGAGGCGGTTAATTTGCTCTCAGAATACGACATGCACTCTTCAATCGGCACATCTCATCATCTTGCTATTAGTGATGCAAGCGGTAAATCTGTAGTAGTTGAGTATATTGATAATGTTATGACTGTGACAGACACTCCGGCAGTTACAAATCACTATCTGTCCGAGGGTAGCAAGCAGGGTATTGGGAATGAGGAATCTCACAAGAGATTTGAAAAACTCCTAAACGCTAAATCTAACGTTTCTGACGTTATGGATATGAAAGACTGTCTTGAAGCTGTTTCTTATGCTAGCGAAACTCAATGGAGCATTGTATATAACCTTGATAAAAAAGCTCTGGACTTTTACTTCCACAGAAATTTTGAAAGCTCATACAGCTATACTATAGAATAAAAATTAGGAGCAAACAAAAAATGAAGAACTTTAATAAAATGATTAAACTGATTTTTAAGGCAGTTTCCCTTGCAATGGGTGTAGCAGTAGTTGCTATGATGATAATGGATGCAATAGCTGTTGAAAAAGCAGTACTTCTTCTTGGCATCGGTCTTGCTTGTGCAAGCATAGAAAGACTGATTAAACTCGAAAGCGAATAAAGCTTTAAAAGTATGTGACAAATGTGTTTTTTTGATATATAATTAGCACAGAACAAACGAAATGAGGTAATCAGGTGAAAATCACTTTAGAACCGATGAACACAGGTGAAACAGAAATAATCATCAGAGGTGATATTGCTTCAAACGAAGTGAGCTCTCTGCTGAGCTTTATAAACTCAGGCAGCAACAGCGGAAAGCTGTTGCTCTACAAGGAAGATGAACAATATCTTGTGGATGCTGAGGATATTATATATCTGGAGGCAAGCGATGGTAAGGTATCCGTGCTTACTACAGACGGTGTGTATCACACAAAACAGAAGCTATATGAATTAAAAGAGTTTCTTACTTCCCTACCCTTTGCTCAGATTAACAAAGGCGTAATTGTAAACATTGATTTTGTAAAATCTGTATCGGCTGAATTCAGCGGAAACTACACTCTGAAACTAAAAAACAGCAAGGAAACACTCACTATTTCAAGAAAGTATTTCAAGGAATTCAAAAGTAAAATTTAAGGAGAACCGATTATGAAATTAAAAGATATTGTTTTAGCCTGTATTTCAGGCATCGGCATCGGAATGCCCGTTACTATTATTTGTATGTTTATTCTCGGCGGATGGAACGAAACAATCAAAGAGTTTCTGGTTTGGCTTGTGGCTTCAGCACTTTTTGGTGTGCTGAGCATATTGTTCAAGAATTCAAGGATATCTTTACCCATTATCACAGCTATTCATTGCGTTGGCTGTCTGATTATTACCTGCACAGCCTGTGCAATAAACGGCTACAGCGACAGCTTCTGGAGTATACTGATATCTGTACTGCCTGTGTTTGTGGTCGTTTATGCGGCAATTTACATCACAACTCTGATTGCGGCAAAAGCTGAAGCTAAGAAAATCAACGAAGCACTCAACAGCAAAGATTAAACCCAAAGCACCAAAACTTACAGCAGATGTTTTTGATATGACATCTGCTGTTTTTCATTACATTAATAAGTTGTAAAAAAGAGTCTGTTATGATATACTGTCGAAAGACGATATATTTCAAGGAGTAATTATGAGTATACTTAATGTTGAGCATCTGACACACGGTTTCGGTGACAGAGCTATTTTTGACGATGTATCCTTCCGCCTGCTCAAGGGTGAGCATATCGGACTTATCGGTGCTAACGGTGAGGGTAAATCTACTTTTATGAATATAGTTACAGGCAAGCTTATGCCTGACGAGGGCAAGGTTGAATGGTCAAAGAATGTCCGTGCAGGATACCTTGACCAGCACACGGTGCTCACACCCGGAATGACTATTGAAGATGTGCTGAAAAGCGCTTTTTCCTATCTCTTTGAAATGGAAGAGCGAATGAACGAAATCTGCGACAAGCTGGGTGAAGCTGACGAAGACGAAATGGCTGAAATGCTTGAGGAGCTTGGCACCATTCAGGATGCGCTTACGCTTCACGACTTCTATGTAATTGATGCAAAGGTTGAGGAAGTTGCACGTGCTTTGGGACTTGCAGACTTAGGGCTTCAGAGAGATGTTACGGATTTGAGCGGCGGTCAGAGGACAAAGGTTCTCCTTGCAAAGCTTTTGCTTGAAAAGCCCGATATTCTGCTCCTTGACGAGCCCACAAACTATCTTGACGAAGAGCATATTGCGTGGCTGAAGCGATACCTAATTGACTACGAAAACGCATTTATTCTGATTTCTCACGATATCCCCTTCCTCAACGAGGTTATCAACATTATCTATCATATGGAGAATCAGAAGCTTGACCGCTACGTTGGTGATTACTACCATTTTGAGGAAGTTCACGCAATGAAGAAAGCTCAGCTTGAAGCGGCATTCAAACGTCAGCAACAGGAGATTAGCGAGCTTAAGGACTTTGTGGCAAGAAACAAAGCGAGAGTATCAACCCGAAATATGGCTATGTCCAGACAGAAGCTCCTTGATAAAATGGAGGTTATAGAGCTTGCACAGGAGAAGCCAAAACCTGAATTCAACTTTAAGGTCGGCAGAACTCCCGGAAAGTTTATCTTTGAAGCAGAAGACCTTGTAATCGGTTATGACGAGCCTTTGTCAAAGCCTCTGACAATCCACATGGAAAGAGGACAGAAGATTGCTTTGGTTGGCGCCAACGGTATCGGTAAGACAACTTTGCTCAAAAGCATTCTGGGAATCATCCCCCCACTTTCTGGAAAGGTTGAACTTGGAGATAATCTGCTCACAGGTTACTTTGAGCAGGAGTTCACAGGTGATATGACTGTGACTTGTATTGAAGAAATCTGGAAAGAATTCCCTTCTCTCAATCAGCACGAGGTACGTGCCGCCCTTGCAAAATGCGGACTTACTACAAAACACATTGAAAGTCAGGTGAGAGTATTAAGCGGCGGTGAGCAGGCAAAGGTACGGCTTTGCAAGCTGATTAATAAGGACACAAACGTACTGCTCTTAGATGAGCCTACAAACCATCTTGATGTGGATGCAAAGGAAGAGCTCAAGCGTGCACTGAGAGAATACAGAGGAAGCATCCTGCTTATATGTCACGAGCCCGAGTTTTACCTAGATGTGGTTGACGAGGTCTGGGACTGCACCAAGTGGACAACCAAGATTTTCTGATATACATTCTAAAACGCACAAGTAAATTATGACAGACAAATCAAAACAACTCAAAGGCACTATTGCCGCTTTAATCGTAAATATAATATTCGGTTTCAGTTTCCTGTTTTCAAAGATAGCACTTTCTTACGCTCATCCGCTGATTATACTGGCGGTGAGGTTTACTGTAGCTTTTGCAGTACTTAATCTGCTTTGGATGTTTGGCATTGTAAAGCTTAACTTCAAAGGCAAGCCTAAAAAGAGAATTCTGCTTATGTCTTTGGCTCAGCCTCTGCTGTATTTTATTTTGGAGCTGTACGGAATTGAGAACACCTCAAGTGCTATGTCGGGAGTTATTATTTCGTTGGTACCTGTGGTTGTGATTATTCTATCCGCTGTTTTCCTGAAGGAAAAACCTACCGTTTCTCAAATGCGGTAATCAGTATATTGTCAGACAACGGTGCAAAGAACAAGCCATTCGGAATTTTACTTTTGCTGGGGGCTACTCTATGTGCGGCAGTATTTAACATACTAAGCCGAACAGAATCAAAGCACTACTCCCCTTTTGAGAGAACGTATATTATGTTCCTTGTGGGCACTGTGGGATTTAATCTGATTGCATTAATCGGGCTTAGAAGCAACTATGTCACAGAGCTTGTAACAGCTGTTGGCGCTCTTGAGTTCTGGGGCGCAATACTGTATTTATCCGTCGCCTCTTCGATTGTAGCTTTTATGCTCTACAACTACTCCACCTCGGTGATAAGTCCTGTAAGGTCCGCTTCCTTCTCCAACCTGATTACCGTGGTGTCTGTACTGGCTGGCTTGATTTTATTGAAAGAAAGTATGTCTTTACCTCAGCTTATATGCTGTGCACTTATAATAATCGGAGTATTCGGTGTTAACAGATAAATTTTATAACTTAACACCTAAACGCAAAAAGACCGCTGATTGCTCAGCGGTCTTTTTTTATATTTTCTTATATCTATCAAAGAACTTCTATTTTAACATCGCCGTTTTCAGCGGTAAAGTTGATGCCGATAATACCGCCCTCACCTCTTGCAATCATTTCTTCAGCAATACGCTCTTCTACTTCCTTGCGGATAATGTTACGCAAATCTCTTGCTCCGCTTCTGCCTGATGTGATTTTGTTTGTGAGCACCTCGCAGGCATTAACATCAAAGGTAAACTGTATGCCTTTTTCCTTTAAAGTGTCCACATATTCTGAAAGCATCAGAGCAGCAATCTTGCGTAAATCTTCTTTTTCAAGGTGGCGGAAAACAAGGATTTCGTCAACACGGGCAATAAACTCGGGTCGGAGGAATTCTGAGAGTGCCTTCATTACCTTGTCACGGGTAGCATCTGCTTCGCTCTTTGCAAAGCCGAGAGCGTTTTCCTTCTTCTCACTTCCAGCGTTACTTGTCATAACGATAACCGTATTTTCGAAGTTTACAACTCTACCGTGAGCATCTGTAAGCTTGCCTTCGTCAAGAATCTGCAGAAGAATATTGAGCACATCGGGATGAGCTTTTTCAATCTCGTCGAAAAGGAGAACGCTGTAGGGTCGGCGACGCACCTTCTCAGTAACCTGACCTGCCTCGTCGTAACCTACATATCCGGGAGGAGAACCGATAATTTTGGAAACGGAGTGCTTCTCCATAAACTCGGACATATCCAGTCGGATTAAGGTTTCGGGTGTATCAAAAAGAAGACTCGAAAGAACCTTGACAAGCTCGGTTTTACCTACACCTGTGGGACCAACAAAGATAAAGGATGCAGGACGGCGTCTGGGAGAAATCTGCACGCGGCTTCTTTTGATTGCATTTGCAAGCACCTTTACAGCTTCATCCTGACCGATGATTTTTTCCTTCATCTGTGCTTCGATATTAGCAAGCTTTGCAAGCTCGTTTTCACGAACATGGGTTGAGGGGATTCCTGTCCACAGCTCAATCACCTTTGCCAAATCTTCCTCGGTAACCTCTGTATGCAGAGCTTCCTCAGGAATCTCTGCAATCTGCTGTTCAAGCTTTGCAAGCTCACTCTTGACACTTGCAAGGCGTTCGTAGTCAATCTGCTCTTCTGTGGAAAGCTTCTCCTGCACAAGCTGAAGGTTGTGCTTTTCATTTGTGAGCTTGTCGTGTCGCTCACGCTCCTTGTTGCGAAGAGATGCACAAGCACAAGCCTCGTCCAGAAGGTCGATGGCTTTATCGGGAAGGAAGCGGTCTGTGATGTATCTCTCAGAGAAAATTACAGCCTTGCGGATTATATCTGCGCCCACCTCAACTCTGTGGTGCATTGCATAGTAATCCTTGATGCCCTCAAGCACCTCAATAGCCTCAGAAACAGAAGGTTCTGCTACCTTTACAGGCTGGAAGCGACGCTCTAAGGCTGAGTCCTTCTCGATGTATTTTCTGTATTCGTTGAAGGTGGTAGCACCTACAACCTGAATTTCACCGCGGGACAAAGCAGGCTTTAGGATGTTTGCCGCATTCATTGTACCCTCGGCATCACCTGTACCAACAAGGTTGTGAACCTCATCAATGAAAAGGATGATGTTGCCAAGATTCTTAACCTCTTGAGTAAGTCCCTTGATACGGCTTTCAAACTGGCCTCTGAACTGAGTACCTGCAACCAAAGCAGTAAGGTCCAAAAGGTGAATTTCTTTATCTCTGAGTCGCTGGGGTACGTTACCCTCGGCAATACGCAAAGCAAGTCCCTCGGCTATGGCGGTTTTACCTACACCGGGTTCACCAATAAGGCAGGGGTTATTCTTTGTACGTCTGGAGAGAATCTGGATAACACGCTCGATTTCTTTATCTCTGCCGATAACACGGTCGGTTCTTCCTTCACGTGCCTTGCGGGTTAAATCCTCACAGTAAAGTGAGAGGAACTTTCTCTCTTTCTTTTCCTTTTTCTCCTGCTTTTTGGTTTTCTTGGGGTCTGAACCGCTTGCATCTGCAGGCTTCTGAGCGCCTCCGAAAAAGTTATTGAAAAAGCTTGGGAAAGCAGGTGCACCACCGGGAGTAAAATCTTCTCCGTCTGCACTTTCTGCTTCCTCGATATCGTCGGGATTCTGAAGATTTTGCATCATTTCAGAGAAATCTCCGCCCTCCTGCAGACTTTCCATCATAGGGCCCATCTGCTCTTCCATAGCCTTGAGGTCCTCGTCGGATATTCCCATCTTTTTCATCAAATCATCAACAGGCTTAATGCCTAGTTCCCTTGCACAGGAAAGGCAATATCCGACTGTATTGGAATCGTTCTGATTATTGGAAACAAAAACAACTGCGGGACGTTTGCCGCATCTTGAACATAACATAACAGTTCTCCTTTATATAAAATCAAGAAGATTTACTTTACTTCTGATTTTTCTTCTTTTGCTTTTTTCATCATTGACTTAAAAATCAGATAATATCTGATGAGTGAATATATCATAATAACTGCAGTAATTGACAACAGTATAAGGGAAACAATATCAAAATGCTTAACCTTCAAAATCAAGTCAAAAACAACAATTGCAGCTACTGAAACATAGAAGCAAACTGTGCCGACCTTGCCGTACCACTCAGATGCAAAGGGCATAACCTTATTTTTGAGCATCAAAGATGCACCGATTAGCATCAGCATATCCTTTGCAACAAGAATAATTATGACCGGAATAATCATGGGTTCAACTACAGACAAGCAAACGCCTACAGCAAGCAAGGTGAGCTTATCTGCCACAGGGTCCAGCATTTTGCCAAGCTGGGTAATCTGATTGAGTTTTCTGGCTAAAAATCCGTCAATGCAATCTGTAAGACCCGAAGTTATAATACAGACTGCACTCCATAGATATTCACCCCTGAGAAAAAGAATTACAAAGGGCACAATCAGCAAAATTCTGAAATAGCTTAAGATGTTGGGTACAGTGAAGATATACCTGTAATCCACCTTTTTTTCTTTGTTCCACTCCATTTTAACTTTCTCCTATACCTTACAAATAAATGTATTACACAAGCTCCTTTACAGGATAAATATACTGCTGAATGAGATTTAGCAATTCACCTGAATTAAAGCCTTCAAAAACATAAGAAGTATTTATATATTCTGAAACCGAAATAGGCAACATCGGTATCAGAAGGTTCAGCAAAACAAGTATTACCGTTACTAACAAAATGCCCTCTGCAATTCCGAGCACAGCACCAAAAAGTGAATCCAGAACTCTTATAAGAGGTAAGCGGAAAACCTTAGAGAGAGCTTTTGCAAGTCCGGATAAAAGTATTGTAAGTACAATAAAAAGGATTATGCCAAGCACAGCACCTATAACGCCGGTTATGGCAGGCATTATTAAATCCGCTATGCTTTGTTCAGCAGGATAAGCTTCATCCGACAAAGCCTCTGTGCAGCTGGTTTCAAATCCGACTGATGACATTCCCTTAAAAGCCAGCACGGAAATAATAACTTGAGGAACTGAAGACACAATTTCCGAAACAGTATTTGCTACAGGCTCCAAGGCAGTTGCTTCAATAACAGAGCTGATTCTGTTAACAAGCCATCCTCTGATAAAGAAATCTGATATCCACTGCGAAATACAGCGTGAGAGTACAATGCTGAGCACAGCAGCCAACACAAGTGCAACCAAAGACAGAAGAGTTTTTGCCGCACCCTTGCGTATACCGTATATCAGAAATACAATTAGTATTGCTAAAAATACCAAGTCAAAAATCATAAATTCACACTCATAATTTAAAAAGATATTCCGACAATGTGAGAAAGACCTAAAACATAAACATAATTCGCCGATGCAAGACGTATTTGCTTGCAATCAGAGTTTACCTCAGCACTTGAGATAAGGTCGCCGTTGTGGCGGTAAAGGTGAACACCCTTATTATCACAAACAGCAAGTCTGTCCTTGAAGGTACTCAAGGTTTTTAGAGCTAAATCTGTTTCTATGGTTTTCTCGGTTTTACCCGAGGAGTTAATATATTCAACACTACAATTTCTGCCATCACCGCTTCGTGACAATGATATGGCAAGAACACCCACATCGGTATTTATATCGTATGCGGTAAGAGTCATCTGACTGTAGGATTTTTTTGTAAGGTTTGAAAATCTGCTGCCGTTAATTACATATGATGCTTCTGAGCCGATTAAGCAAACAGAATTTTTAGAAAGATAATCACAGTCGAAAATCAAATCCCCTGCAACCGTATGCTTTGCCACAGGCTCTTCCTTTGAAAAATCCACCAGATAAATAATATTAACCTGACTTCCGTTTTCTGCAGTTATGCCACAGACTACCGCTCCTTCGCCATCGGGGCTCAAAGCCATAGAGGTAATGTAGCATTCTGTAAACGAATAGGTATAGCGAACTTTGTGCTCCTGCGTATAAGCAGAAAGCTTCGCATTGTAACCACTCTCTTCAGTTACCAAAGCATAGCTCATATCCGATGCAATATCTCCGAGAAATATATTACGCTCTGCGTCCTTTGAATGAAGCACTTTTGTATTGTCGGCGATAATAAAGCCTGTTGAACCTAAATCATAAACCATTGCTGTGTTACCGCCGGTTTTCATTACAGGGTGTGCAAAGCCATGCTGAGCACTGAATTTTTCGTTACCCTCACTATCAAGACAAATAAAACCCGTATCTGAAGCGTAAGCCAAACCACCTGCAAAGCTTCGGAAGTTTCCCGCATCAACACCGGAGCCGGAAACAACCGCTGAAAAGCTTTTGCCTTTTCCAAGACTGCTTACGCAAGAGGCAAGACTGTCCCTGCTAAAATACAACAGAACACATAACACAAGAAGGATAAGTATTCCTACCGCTATCAGGATTTTCTTTTTATCAAGCTTTGGGGCATTTTCATCCTGATTTTCGTATTCTTCAAGAGGCAGCTGCTCAAAGCTCAATACCTGACGCTCATCTCTTTTATTTTTATCAATGCGGTAGTGGTTTGGTTTTTTACCGAACAAAGCCACGGGGACTCCCCCTTTCAACAATAATACACCAAATAAAACTTAATGTATGGATAATTTGTAAATTTTTATCAAAGGTCGTAAAAGACCTCGTCAAGATATAGTCCGCAGGCAGGAGCTGTCGGCCCTGCTTCGCTTCGGTTTAAAGCCTTTAGTATATGCACAATTGAATCAGGTGAGGTACCTCCTTCGTTTATATAAAGAAGTGTACCAACCATAATACGCACCATATTGTAAAGGAAACCGTCAGCACTTACTGAGAAATAGACCATATCTCCCTCGCGCCAGACAGAAAAATCTGTAACCGTTCTGACAAAATCCCCCGGTTCACGCTTATCAAGTGTACAAAAGGAAGTGAAGTCGTGAGCACCGATGAATGCCTTTGAGGCTTTATTAAGCAAATCAGCATTAATCGGTCTGCGGTAATAAAGCGCTCTGCCCCGAAGGAAAGGGTCCCTCACTTGAGAATTGTGGACTTTATAAATATATCTTTTGCCTAAGGCATTGTAGCGTGCGTGAAAATCAAGAGGCACCTCGCGTACAGACGTGACAACCACCTCTTCGGGCAGATGGGAGTTAACCGCCGCCAAAAACCTCTCACAGGGAATTGGATGATGCACATGCATACTGATGCAGAACATATTGGCGTGAACTCCTGAGTCCGTGCGGCTGCACCCTTTTATATCGGGGCATTTGCCGATGATTTTCGCCACAGCCTCCTGAAAAACCTGCTGAACGGTAATTGCATTGTGCTGAATCTGCCAGCCGTGAAACACGCTCCCGTCAAATTTGAGAGTAAAAAGCAAGTTGCGTTCACCGCTTGCAATATCGGGAATTACAGGAAGATGTTGCATAATACCACTCCTGCCACAGCTACCAAGAGCACACCCAAAGCTACAAAATCACGTGCACTCATATGAAGCTGTTTCATTCTTGTTCTGCCCTCTCCGCCCTGATAGCAACGGCACTCCATTGCCATTGCAAGCTCGTAAGCTCTGCGAAATGCAGAAACAAACAAAGGCACAAGGACAGGTATGAGAGCTTTTATTCTTCTGATGAGATTGCCGCTTTCCATATCTGCACCTCTTGCTTTCTGCGCAGACATAATCTTGTCGGTTTCTTCAAGCAAGGTGGGTACAAAGCGAAGAGCGATAGTCATCATCATTGCAATTTCGTGGGTTTTGATTTTCAAGACGCTAAGCGGCTTCATAAGCCGCTCCAGAGCATCTGTCAAATCTGTGGGTGAGGTTGTAAAGGTAAGTGATGAACTGACCATTACAAGAGATATAATACGCACGGCTACGTAGATAGAATTCTTTATTCCGTCTGCAGTCACCTTGAATATCCACCACTGGAAGATGGGTTCGCCTGTGCCGTAGAACAGGTTTAACAGAGAGGTTATAAGGATAACAAGGATGATGGCTTTCATACTCTTTAGGTACAGCTTAACAGGCACCTTACTGAGTATTACTGAAGCCGCCACCAAAAGAGCAACTACTCCCAAAGCGTAAAAATTGAAAGTGCAGAATATAAGTACAATCACACCAATAAGCAAAAGAACTTTTATTCTGGGATCAAGTCGGTGCAGTACTCCGTTTGAGGGGTAATACTGACCGAGAGTAATATCTCGCATCATAGCCTGCCCTCCTTTTTCAGGATGGCACGGATTTCTTCAAAAGCCTCTGAAACTGTGAGGATACCCTCAGAGAGAGGCACACCCTTAGCACGAAGCTCTGAGGTGATTTTGGTTATTTGAGGAATTCTCAAGCCGATTTTTTCAAGCTCTGCTGCTTTTGAAAATACATTCTGTGTGGTATCAAGCATCACACATTCTCCGTGGTTCATAACCAGTACACGGTCTGCAATGCCTGCTATATCCTCCATACTGTGAGAAACCAGAAGCACGGTATTATTTCTTGATTTATGGTAAGCATCAATTTGAGAGAGAAGATCTTCTCTGCCCATAGGGTCAAGACCGGCGGTAGGCTCATCGAGGATAAGAACCTCGGGGTCCATTGCAATAACACCTGCAATAGCCGCACGGCGTTTCTCACCGCCCGACAAATCAAAGGGTGAGCGGTCAAGAAGCTCCGGCTTCAGACCTGCAAAAGCAGCGGCACTCTTCACTCGCTTTTCTATTGCTTCCTCGGGGAGGCCCATATTGTGAGGGCCAAAGGCAATATCACGTCTGACAGTTTCTTCAAAAAGCTGGTTTTCAGGATACTGGAAAACCAAGCCTACGCGAAAACGTACATTGCGTAGGGATTTTTTATCAGCGTGGATATCCTTGCCGTCAAGGAAAACTTTGCCAGAGGTGGGTTTAATAAGTCCGTTGAGCATCTGCATCAGGGTGGATTTTCCTGAGCCTGTATGACCTATAACGCCTATAACCTCACCACGGTTAATTTCTATTGAAACATTCTTTACAGCTTGCTTTTCAAAGGGAGTTCCCTTGCCGTAAACCAAGCTTAAACTTTCTGTTCTCAAAATCGGATTACTCATAGAAGCACCTCCGAAAGAACCTTCACGCATTCCTCGGTATCAAGAGGAAGCTGTAAAAAATCAACGCCGCAGGCAGAAAGCATAGAGCAAAGCTCTGTTGCCTGAGGCACATCTAAGCGATGGCTGCGAAGCAGCTGAACCTGAGAGAAAACCTCACGGGGAGTGCCCTCTGTGAGAATCCTACCCTTGTCCATTACAACCACTCGGTCGCATCGGGTGGTTTCATCCATATTGTGGGTAATGAGAACAACTGTGATACCCCGCTCCCGATTGAGCTTTGTGACAGCAGAGATTACCTCTTCTCTGCCCTTGGGGTCCAGCATAGCCGTAGGCTCGTCAAGAACAATGCAGTCGGGCTCCATTGCAAGTATTCCTGCAATTGCAATTCTCTGCTTCTGTCCGCCTGAGAGCTTGTGAGGAGCGTGGAGTCTGTATTCATACATATCCACAGCCTTCAAAGCTTCGTCTACACGGCGACGGATTTCCTCAGGAGCTACTCCTAAGTTTTCGGGACCGAATGCCACATCCTCCTCAACAATGCTTGCTACAAGCTGGTTGTCGGGATTCTGCAAAACGAGTCCTACCTTACGTCTTACATCGTAAATTCTGTCTTCATCTGAGGTATCGAGCTCCTCAACGAAAACCTTGCCTCCTGTGGGAAGCAAAATAGCATTAAAATGCTTTGATAGGGTGGATTTGCCTGAACCGTTGTGACCGATTACCGCAAGAAACTCACCTTTCTTTACAGACAAAGACACATCACGCAGAACGTCTATTGGGGTATTCTGTTGTTCGTCCTCCTGCTCGTAATAAAACGACAGGTGCTCTGTCCTTATAAAGTCCATTTATACTCTCCTGTGTTTTGACTATTTTCATATACTTTCAAATTCCAAATAATGCAGAACAGCTTAGTCCTTCTGCCAGATTGCGGTACTTCCGCAGGGAAGCACCAGACCTGTTGAGGTTACAGGCAGACCGATTTCATCGCAGGTTACCTTGCCACCCATACGGGGCACAATAACACTGCTGAGAATATAGTGCATAACCGAGGGTGAAAGTCCTGCTGTGTAGGAATTGAGAATGAAGAATTTAGCATCCTCAGATAGAAGCTGTGCACTTAATTCTATGAAAGAATAAATTTCCTCTTCAAGCTTCCACACCTCACCGCCGGGACCTCTGCCGTAGGAAGGAGGGTCCATAATGATGCCGTCATAGCGGTTGCCTCGGCGAAGCTCTCTCTTTACAAACTTGATGCAGTCATCCACAAGCCAACGCACGGGCTTGTCTGCAAGACCGCTCTCTTGAGCGTTATCCCTTGCCCACTGAACCATACCCTTTGATGCATCTACGTGGCACACACGTGCACCTGCCTCGAGGCAAGCAAGGGTCGCACAGCCTGTGTAACCGAAAAGGTTAATAACACTCAGCTCTCTATCAGACTTACGGATAATATCAGTTGCAAAATCCCAGTTAACTGCTTGCTCAGGGAAAACACCTGTGTGCTTGAAGCCCATAGTACGCACGTTAAAGGAAAGGTTATCGTATTTAATATTCCATCTGTCGGGCAGGTTTTTGTAAACCTCCCAGTTGCCGCCGCCCTTCTGGGAGCGGATGTATCTTGCGTGAGCAGAAAACCAACGCTTGTCTTTCTTCTCTGTGTTCCAGATAATCTGAGGGTCGGGACGGATGAGGATAATATCACCCCAACGCTCAAGCCTCTCGCCGCCTGAGGTATCCAGAAGCTCGTAGTCTACAAATCTGTCTGCAACTCTCATCAGCTGAGCTTCTCCTTGATTACTGCTGCTGTTTCATTTGCAAGGCGTGAAATCTCAGCGTAATCCTCGCCCTCCAGCATAACTCTGATGATAGGCTCTGTGCCTGAAAGTCTTACTAAAATTCTGCCTCTGCCCTCGAGGATATCTTCAACTCTCTTGATTTCTTCCTTGATATCCTTATCTGTGTAGAATTTATTCTTGTTCTCGTTGGAAACCTTTACGTTAATGAGAATCTGAGGATAACGCTCCATCAGAGTTGCAATGGAAGAAAGGCGTGCCTGACGGCGGTTGATAAGGCTTAAAAGCTGTGCACCTGTAAGCTGACCGTCACCGGTGGTAGAGTAATCGAGGCAGATAACGTGACCTGACTGCTCACCGCCGATATTGTAGCCCTCCTGAAGCATAGACTCCAATACATAACGGTCGCCAACCTTTGTGGATACAAAGTTCATACCGTTAATTTCGCAGAACTTCTGGAAGCCCATATTTGTCATAACTGTGCCCACAACCGTGTCACGCTTGAGCATACCGCGGCTCTTGAAATCAGCGGCAATGATTGCGATGATGAAGTCACCATCTACAAGCTCACCATGATCGTCAACAGCAAGACATCTGTCGGCATCACCGTCAAAGGCAAGTCCTGCATCAAGGTTATTATCACGAACAAATCGCATCAAGGTTTCTGTGTGAGTTGAACCGCAGTTTTCGTTGATGTTGATGCCATCGGGATGGTCAAAAAGCATATGGCACTCTGCACCCAGTTTTTCAAAAAGCTTCTTAGCTGTAGTACTGGAAGAACCGTTGGAGCAATCAAGTGCAATACGCATACCTGTAAGGTCGTACTGAACAGTGCTTACAACATGGTCAATATATTCATCGGCAGCTGTGGTAACATATTCCACCTTACCCAGCTCATCTCGAGAGCATACTCTGTAGGGTGTAGAATTGTCAAGAACAATGGACTCAATCTGGTCTTCCAGCTCATCGGGAAGCTTGAAGCCTTCCTCGTTAAAGAGCTTGATGCCGTTGAATTCATAGGGATTATGGGATGCAGAAATCATAATACCTGCATCTGCCTTGTACTTGGAAACAAGGTAAGCAACTGCAGGAGTGGGCACTACACCCAAAATTTTAACATTTGCACCAACAGAGCAAAGACCTGCAATCAGAGCACCCTCCAGCATATCGCCCGAAAGACGTGTGTCCTTACCGATAACAAAGGTAGGATGTGCTACCTCGTCGCTTGTGAGCACCATTGCGGCGGCTCTGCCGATGTTCATTGCAAGCTCACAGGTGAGCTCTGTATTTGCGACACCTCTGGCACCGTCTGTACCGAATAATCTTCCCATAATAATCCTCCGTTATATGTAATTTGAGTTATTTTTATATTTCAGACGACATTAAGCCGTCTTTAAAGTCATTCAAAAAGTGTAGGCTGACAGCAGTCACAGTTTGAGCCATTCTGAGAAATTCCCAGATGCTCGTAAGCCAAGGCTGTGACGCATCTGCCACGAGGTGTACGGCTTATAAATCCAATCTGCATCAGATAGGGTTCGTACACATCCTCGATGGTGACAGCCTCCTCGCCTATTGCGGCGGCTATTGTATCAAGTCCCACAGGACCTCCGCCGTAGTTGCGAATCATTGCAAGAAGCATTCGTCTGTCGCTCTGGTCAAGACCAAGTGAGTCAATCTCAAGTCTATCCAAGGCTTCCTTTGCAACCTCATAGGTAATGATACCGTCTGACATAACCTGTGCAAAATCACGCACTCTTTTAAGCAAGCGGTTTGCAATTCGAGGTGTACCGCGGGAACGTGATGCAAGCTCCATTGCACCGCCCTTGTCAATGCCGATGCCCAAAATTCCTGCAGAACGGGTTATAATCTCTGCAAGCTCCTCAGCTTTATAAAGCTCCAGTCTTAAAATCACACCAAAGCGGTCACGCAAGGGAGCTGAAAGCTGACCTGCACGAGTGGTAGCACCCACCAAAGTGAACTTGGGAAGCGGCAGATGGTAAGATGCCGCCATCTGGCCTTTACCTGTGATAATATCTATTGCAAAGTCTTCCATTGAAGGGTAGAGGATTTCTTCTACAGCACGGCTCATACGATGGATTTCGTCAATAAAGAGCACATCACCGGGGTTAAGGTTTGTAAGCAACGCCGCCAAATCACCCGGCTTTTCAATGGCAGGGCCTGAGGTGATGCGAATGTTTACTCCCAGCTCATTTGCGATGATGTTAGAAAGAGTGGTCTTGCCAAGTCCGGGAGGACCGTAAAGGAGTACGTGGTCCAGAGGCTCACCTCTGAGCTTAGCTGCCTCGATGTAAACTTTTAGATTCTCTTTAACCTTCTGCTGACCGATGTAATCATCGAAGGTTTTGGGACGAAGGGGGTTATCCCCCTCAAGAGTATCTGCAGGTATTTCTGCTGTGTCTACTATTCTGTTTTCAAAATCAAAATCATCTGTAAATACGTTTGCACTCATAATTATCTACCCATTCTTCTCAAGGTCTGAGCAATAAGCTGTTCCACGCTGAGGGTGGGGTCCATGGTGCTCAGCACGGGAGTTACATCTGCCGAGGAATAACCAAGCACCGCCAAAGCGGCAACCGCCTTTGATATATTGCCTGTGTCCTGAATCACCGAGCCTGATGTTTCCACAGAAACCTCTGAGCTAGCAAAGCCTTTAAGCTTGTCTTTGAGCTCAAGGATAATCCTCTGAGCAAGCTTGGGGCCTACACCCGATGCACGGGTGAGCGACTTCACATCGGAAGAAGCAACAGCCATTGCCACCTGCTCTGAGGTAAGCTCGCTGAGAATCGACAGCGCCATCTTAGGGCCTACACCCGTAACACCGATAAGAATGCGGAAGGTGGAAAGCTCGGTCTGACTGTAAAATCCGAAAAGCTCCATTGCATCCTCACGGACATTCAGATGAGTATACAGGGTTACCTCTGAATTAAGCTTGAGATTTCTTTGTGTATTGGTTGTGGTCTGGCATCTCATTCCAACACCCGAGCACTCCACAACGGCAAAGCCCGGCTCCATATGAATGAGCGTACCTCTGACAGAATAAATCATATTTTACCTCTTGTTATTTTAGCTGTTAACTCAGCCCCATATTACGCATATTGAGCCTTGCGGCGGTGCCTGCGGCGTGCACGTGGCAGATTGCAACCGCAAGTGCATCACAGGTATCGTCGTATCGGGGCATCTTTGCAAGGTGCAAAAGCCGCTTTGTCATTTCCATAACCTGCGGCTTCTTTGCCTTGCCGTAGCCTGTAACTGCAGTTTTAACCTGCAAGGGTGTGTATTCAAACACAGGCACACCTGCAAGGTTTGCACACAGAAGAATTACTCCCCTTGCCTCGGCAACCATGATGGCTGTTTTCTGGTTATTTTGAAAATACAAGGACTCAATAGAAATTGCCTGAGGCTTAACCTTTTCAATCAGCTCGGTCATATTGTCATAAATAATCCGAAGACGCTTGTCAAAAGGAGTATCTGCATCGGTGGTTATAGCTCCGCAGGCAAGTGGCTTATAGCCTGTACCGCCATAGGAAATCACCCCGTAGCCGACTATAGCATAGCCGGGGTCAATACCAAGAACAACCACCGCAAATCCCTCCTTTGGGCATACTGCCCGAACATAATTTCACTAATGAAACATTATAACATATAAATGCAAATTTATCAACGGATATTCGCAAAAGTTTTGCATTTTTTAAAGAAGAACAAGCCTGACAAAAAATGTATTAAAACCACTTCGCATACATCAAGGCATCAACACTTGAAATCATCAGTATTCATCAGGGGTTTGGGTTGTATCACAAGGATAAAAAACAAGCTCTGCACCGTTATAAATAACCTTAACTTTATCATAAAACACCTGATAAGAAAAGGTATAGGTTTTGAAATTATCAACGCTTGTGATATAAAACCTTTCCGGGTCTGCTGACAGACGGCCAGACAAAGATATTTCTTCCTCCCCTATAATTCTGAGGGTAGCGGTATTTTCATCAAAAATCAGTTGTGCCTTCATACCCGATAAGGTTTCTGCACACCAGCTTTTAGAGGTTAACTCATCTACACTTGTGACCACAACCCTTCTGCAGGCAGAGAAGGCAAGCATAACAATTGCGGTAATCGAAATCAAAATAAAGCGTTTCATAAATCACCTTTTGGCAAAAGTATAAGGCAGATTTCTTCAAAAGTATTGAATTAAACTGCAAATAATGTATAATTAGATATTATAGTGGGTTTGTATGTATTTTAAGACTGCCACATAAACACAAAACATCGGTAAGGAGTGAGGCATATGCAAAACGAGATTAAAACCGAAACTGCTGTTTTTGACGAGTCAGGCTTTGTAAAAAATCCCGGTTGGAGCAGACTTCCTCTTTTTACTTTTGATAAATCTCTGTGCAAAAACAGACTGAGTCTTTGCGAAAGGGACAGCTACCTCATTGCAAACGAAGAAGTTTCAATTTATCTTTCCATTGCTGATATGGGCATAAACTCTGAGGTTACTGCAGTTGTTGTCGACCACGTTAGAGGCACCATTGATGCAAGGACCCTGAAAAAATATATGTCCTTTGGCAGGCACGATATGCCCTCATCAAGCAAAAATGGTGACGTTACTTTTACTGATGCAAGAGTGGGAATGAATTTTTCAAACACAGCTCTGAAAAGATACATCCGCTGTGAGTTTGTAAACTTCTGCAAAGACAAAAATCTTTACATCAATGTTACGCTGGAGGACACCATAGACGAAAGCCTCAACGTGCTTATTCCCACAAAGCACAACAAGCGAGGCTTCTTCCTGAAAAGATTTATGCCCTCTATGAGTGTATCGGGAGTTGTTCGTTGCGGTGGTGCTGAATATAATCTGAAAGCTGAAACCACCACAGCCTTTCTCGACTGGCAGAGGTTTTCCATTAACGATAAGGCATATTACCACGCCTTATATGCAGACTCTGTAATTGACAACCGCAAGTTTTCTCTTTGCCTTGCAGGAGGTCTGGGCGACCCTGCACAAGGCTCTGAAAACTGCTATTTCCTTGACGGAGTAGTGCACAAATTTGCCTCCGTAAAAGCCGAAGGGTCAGAAGAACGACCCGATAAGCCCTGGCGATTCACAGCAGGCAGCAACGCTATGGAGATTGTGTTCAGACCTGAGATTAAAGCAGGCAGGCTTATGAGTCAGAAGTGCGGTAACAAAAACATTATTTTCGGAAAGCTCTACGGAAATATCAAGCAAATCGGCACAGAAAAAATCACCCTTGATGCAGTACCTGCACACCTTGAATTCACTTTGGTATAAATCTGAATTTTAATCCAAACAAAAAAAGCACCCGACAGCACAGGCTGTCGGGTGTTCTGTTTATTGTAATCAGTAACTTGTTGTTACAAGCTCCTCATAGATAAAGGTTGCCAAATCACGGCGAACCTGATACCAATCGTTTACAAGGATTACTGAGCCTGCAGCGTTATAACCGTAGCTCCAGTTTCCGTCTGTAGGCATCGAGCACTGCTCGATGTCGTAGGTAAGATAAGTCATTGCATTTGCAACAAGGGACTGAATCTCGGTTTTCTTCAGGTTTGTGGTAACCATAGGTCCAACCTTGTTAACAATCTGAACAATCTCGGTAAGGCTTGCATCTTCTCTGAGATTTGTAATAACAGCCTCAATAAAATTACGCTGACGGTCTGTGCGGTCCCAGTCATCGCCCGAGAAGCTCATACCGTTATAGTATCCGCCTCGGTTTCTGGCATACCAGAGAGCCTGCTGACCGTTAAGTGTAACCATACCCTCTGATGCATAGAGGTATTCGGACTGACCGTTGTGTGCAACCTGAGCGTTGATATAGTCGATTTCTGATGCTGTAACATACAGCTCTACACCGCCCATAATATCAACAATATCCTTGAAGGTGGAGAAGTTAACTGTTGCATAGCGGTCAATCTGCACACCGTAGTTGGACTCTATTGTCTGAATTGAAAGACCTGCACCGCCTACGGCATAAGCATAGTTAAGCTTGTGGGAAGTAACACCGGGAATTGAGATGTAGGTATCTCTGAGGAAGGAGGTCATCTTAATTTTCTGGTGACGATTGTCAATAGAAAGAAGAATCATTGTGTCGCTCAAGCCCTCGTCGCCATATCTGTCTGTACCGAAAAGCATAATATTCAGCACATAAGGGTCATTGAGCAAAGAGCCCGAAGATTCATTATGGAACTGCAAATCCTCTGTTGAAGGCTCGTCTGTTGTGTTCTGAGAGGATGTAGGATTGGTAACATCGGGCAAATCCTCATAACCGAAGGAATTCAGAGTTTTGTATCCGTAAAGACAAACACTGCCGGAAAGCACAAAAATAAAAGCAAGCACAACAGCAATAATTTTGATAACTTTTGCACTCGATTTTTTGTTCTTTGGCTGAGGGCTTGTCTGATTACTTACTGACGAAGCACTTCGGCTGTTGATATCCACGTAATCCATATTTTCCTTATTGTTCATATACTGCACTCCTTTTTATAAAGGTAGATTTTTACGATTATTCCGCATGCTCCTCATAGATAAACTTTTTAAGGTCGTATCGGGTTTGCTCCCAATCATACACATAGATAACATTGCCTGCAAAGTTATCCTCATACCCCCAAGTTCCATCTGAAGGCATAGAGCATTGCTCTATATCGTAGCGAAGATATGTAAGAGAATTTGCCACTAATGACACAATCTCTGTCTTTTTCAGATTTGTTGTGATATGAGGTCCTGCTTCGTTAACAATACGGAGAATTTCCGCAGGAGAAGCAGATTTCATATCATCAATAACGGCTGAGAGAAGCTTACGCTGACGCTCTGTTCTGTCCCAGTCTGTGCCTTCGTAAAACTCAACACCGTTTATTACATCGCCACCGCGGTTTCTGGCATACCAGAGAGCCTGCTGACCGTTTAAGGTGACAAGCCCTGCTTCTGCATTCAGATATTCCGTCTGATTATTCTGAGCAATCTGGCAGTTAATATAGAGGATTTCTCTGTCAGAAAGCTCCACCTCCACACCGCCCAAGATGTCGATGATGGCTTTGAAGGATTCAAAATTCACGGTAGCATAGCGGTCTATCTGCACGCCGTAGTTAGCTTCTATGGTATTCACAGCAAGGGGAACTCCCCCATAGCTGAAGGCATTGGTAAGCTTTGTGTAATAAGGGTCCTCAGCATCAGGAACAAAGACGAAGGTATCACGTTGAAACGATGTCATCTTGAGCTTCTTGTGGCGGTTGTCAACGGATAGCAGAAGCATTGTATCACTCCTGCCGTAATCTGAGGAGTCATCATCCACACCGAAAAGCATAATATTGAGAACCTTTGAGTCACTCATAAGCTCCCCTGCACTTTCATCAAATGAAAGGAAGTCATCAGAGCTGTCGATTTCAACGTAGTTTACAGGCTCTAATATAAAATAAAAGGTAAGACAGACACCGCCTGCAAACAAAAGCAAAAGAGAAAGAAGAACACAGATAAGCTTTTTGAAGCTGTGACTGCTCTTTTTGTTTTTTGCTCTGCTGTGTGCATTGGGTTTGCTGTGAGAATAAATCTCCCTGTCAGAGTTATCTTCTGTGCCGTCGCCGTAGTTGTTGATATACGGAGTATAACGGGCGGTTACGGGATATTCCTCATCGGAGCTGTAGTTCTTTCTTCTGCGGGGAGAAGAGCCGTAATTGTCGCCGTAATCATCCAAATAATCTCTATTGTCTGCCATGGTTTAAGCCTCCAAAAACCATACTGAAAAACAAACCACAGGTTATTATACCCCTATGGTTTTATTTTATTGTTCCAATACAGAATTAACGACAAGATTTGTAGATATATACAAAGGAAAGTCTTATGTTTTAGAAAACTGTCATATTACTTTCACATCTTCATCACAAAAATCAGTCAAGCTCATCCAAAGTAAGCTCGTATGAAGGCAAAAATTCCTCCATAAAAACTCTGAGTGCTGACAGCTCGGTATTCATCAAAGACTCGCGGATTGTACGCTCAGCCTTTGCAAACTCTGTATTACCCATTCTAATTTCACAAATACACTTGATTAGTGCCGAAAGCTTGTCCGCTGCTTTAACATAAGGCAAAAGCTCCATATCTGCTTTTGAGGAGTCTACCAAAGGCTCGTAAACTGTGCGTAAATCCTCAGGAAGCATTGAAAGCAGGCTTTGCTCGGAAACCCTTTCTATCTGCTGATAAGCTGTACGAATATCTTCGTTGTAGTACTTGATGGGAGTTGGCATATCGCCTGTGATAATCTCTCCTGCATCGTGGAAAATCCCCATTACCGCCGCGCGGTCTGCAGAAAGATTTGCCCCGAAACGCTCGTTTGCAATGGTTACAAGCGCATGAGCAAGAAGGGCAACCTCTAAGCTGTGCTCACTTATATTTTCTTCTCTGGTGTTGTTCATAAGTCCCCAGCGATTTATATACTTCATTCTTGAAAGCATTGCAAAAAAATTACTCATATTATATACCTCTTAATTAATAATTTAATCAAAATAATTAGTGCATTTCAGAAACAGATGTGTTATAATATAGAGTATTATATAATAAAGAAGCAATTTGGTAAAGATATTTTACTAAAAATTATGGAGGTAAATATGAATTTCGGTGCAAAGATACTTGAGTATAAAGACGATATTCTCAGAGATTTGGATGAGCTTCTCAAAATCCGCTCCGTGTATTCCGAGAGCCCCGCAAAGTGCAAGGAAGCACTTGACTGGATGCTTGCAAAAGCTGAAAGCTTCGGACTTGTTACAAAGAACATTGACAACAAAGCAGGACACGCACAGCTTGGCGAAGGCGGAAAGCTTTGTGCTACTCTTACACACCTTGACGTTGTACCTGCAGGAGAAAACTGGGAGTGCGAGCCTTTTGAGCTGACAAGAAAGAACGGAATGCTTTTAGGCCGTGGTGTTGCTGACGATAAGGGTGCGGCACTTCTGACTCTTTACTGCTTAAAAATCCTTAAGGATGAAGGAGTTGTTGGTAAAAACACACTAAGAGCAATTTTTGGTACCGACGAAGAGGTTGGAATGACAGACGTTGTTGCTTACTTTGCAAAGGAAGCTATGCCTGATATGTCCTTTACTCCCGATTCAGGCTACGGAATCTGTGCGGCCGAAAAGGGTATTCTTCAGCTTGAAATCAGCTCTAAAAACCAAAACCACTCACTGCTTACAGAGTTCAAGGGCGGTACTGCCACAAACGCCGTACCTGATAAAGCCTACTGTCTGCTTTACTGCAACGAAAACGACGACAACCAGCTTATGCGTCTTGCTGATGCAAAAAACGGTGACTTTGAGTTCTGCTACACCATTGACGGTTTGATGATTAAAAGCCGTGGTAAGGCTGCTCACGCCTGTGAGCCACACCTTGGCCTTAACGCTATTCTGGAGCTTGTGGACTTGCTGGCTTCCAACTTCTCTTTGGAAGCTTTAGGCGACCTTTGCACTTTCATATCCACTCATATTAAGCTGGAATCCGACGGCACATCTCTCGGAATGAAGATGCGTGATTCCCAGTCAGGTGCTCTTACTGCTTGTCTTTCAACCATCTGTATTGACGAAACTCAGGCAAAGGCTACCATTGACATCCGTTATCCTGTTACCTTTGGCGGCAAGGAGCTGATAAGACGAGTTAAAAAGGCTGCTGAGCTTGAAAACGTAGAGGTAAAAATTCTCTCTCACACCCTGCCTCTGTGCCTTGATGATACAAAGCCTGTTATCGGTATTCTTAAGGAAGCCTACAAGGAAGTTATGGGCGAAGAGCCTCTTATGTACTCCACAGGTGGCGGAACCTATGCCAGAAAGCTTGGAGGCAACGGTGTTGCCTTCGGTCCTGTGTTCCCCGGTGAGGATGCAAGGCTTCACAACTCAAACGAGGGTATTAACGAGGAAAGCTTCTTCAAGCACGCTCAGATTTGCCTTGAAGCAATGTACAGAATGTATACCGCAGAGTAATCTGCTAAAACTCAAAATCACAGGAGATTTTGTTATGAGTCCGGAAAAAAAGATTAGATTACAAGCAAAGAACTCCCTTGCAAACAACTGGACTATGGCAGTTGCAGTTATACTTGTGGTATTTGCTGCTTTCATTGTAATGATTTACCTGCTTTCCAGTCTTGATTTGCTGTGTGAGGCTTTGTTTAACGAATTTGAGCTTCAGCAAATTATAGATGTGGAGGCTTACACCCAAGGCTACTTTTTGAATGCACTTATACTGCCAGGAATTGTACTGCTTATCCCTCTTGTTATGGGAGCATTAAGGCTTTTCTACCTTATGACCAAGAACAATGAAATAGAGTTTTCTGAGCTTTTTTACTACAAAGGCGCAAAGTATTTCCGTTCACTGGGTGTGTTTTTTGGTGTAGGAGTACGTTGTCTTTGGCAGGCGGCTGTGAGCTTTCTGCCATCATACATAGGGTACGTCCTTCTGACTGATGCTACAGCAGAAAAAGATAAGCTTGCTTTTTTTGACAATTTATGTTATTTTATAGTTTACGCCTTGATTTTTGGCGGTATACTTCTATTTGCAAGGCTTAGCGTAAAATATTTTCTTAGCTTTTTTCTCTATTTTGAGAACGAAAATCTTGGCATAAGAGAGCTTTGCACACTGTCTAAAGCTTATATGGAAAGATTCAAAGACAGTGTTATGAAACTGATTTTATCCCTTTTTCCATGGATACTTTCCTGTATCCTGATTATCCCTTGTCTGTTTGTTTTACCCTATGCTTTAACTTGCCTTTCAACATCAGCAAAATGGATAATCGCTCTGCATTATCAATCAGAAAACAAGGATGAGTAAAATATGTTGGTTTCACTATGCGTAATTGCATACAACGAAGAAAAGGTGCTCAACGGACTGTTCCGCAACATCGCCGACCAGACCTATCCTCATCAAGATATTGAGGTTGTGCTTGTAGACAGTAATTCTACAGACAACACACGCTCAATGATGGAGGATTTCAAAAACACCGACTACAAATTCAGAAGAGTTGCCATCACAAACAACACAAAGCTCAATCAGGCAAGTGCTTGGAACTGTGCTTTGTGCGAAGCTACAGGTGACGTTATCATCAGAATTGATGCCCACGCACAAATTCCCAGAGATTTCATCAGAAGATGTGTGGACAACCTTGAAGAAGGCGAAAACATCGTTGGCGGCGGCAGACCCAATATTGTTGACAACGAAACCCCTTGGAAGCTGACACTCTTAGCCGCTGAGGAAAGCCTGTTCGGAAGCTCTATTGCCGAGTACAGACGCCCAACAGAAAAAAAGGAATATCACGATTCCCTTTTTCACGCCGCATACAGACGCGAGGTCTTTGAGAAAGTTGGTGGATTCAACGAATCCCTTGGCAGAACCGAAGACAACGAGCTTCACTACAGAATCCGTGAGGCGGGCTACAAGATGTGCAGCTGCCCTGACATCATCTCTTTCCAGCACACAAGAAACACCCTGCGACATATGATTAAGCAGAAATACGGCAACGGATACTGGATAGGACTTACCTTCGGCGTTTGCAGAGGTTGTCTTTCCTACTTCCACTTTGTTCCCTTTGCCTTCCTTATGGCACTTATTCTGTTCACGGTTATTGCCTGCTTCGGATATCTTTATCCCCTTATGTTCCTTATACTTGCATACGCAATGTTTGATTTTACAAACACAGTAGGATGCTTTATGACCAAGAAAATTAAGCCTCAGTTCTTTTTGCTTCCTGTGCTATTCCCCATACTGCACATTGCATACGGTGTGGGCACATTTGTGGGACTTATTAAAATGCCCTTCTGGAAGCATAAGCTTGGCAAAGCTCCCTATGAGCGTATTGAAGAAGTACGTCAGACTATGATAAATAACAGACGTGAGCCTGACAAGGCAGAAGATGCAATCGGGTGATTCTATGTCGGAAACATTAAAACTTACACCTGAAGAACTAAGAGAACTTCAGCTTTGCGAGCTTGACGGACTTGTGTTTTTTGATGAGTTTTGCAGACGTAACGGACTTACATATTATCTGTGCGGCGGTTGCCTTATAGGTGCATTAAGGAACAAAGGCTTCATTCCTTGGGATGATGACGCTGACGTACTGATGCCAAGACCTGACTACGAAAGATTTCTTGAGCTTTACAGGCAGGAAAACCCAAGCGAAAGATATGTGCTTGTGGATGACTCTGACATAGAGAGCTACTCAGGAAATATCTTTGCAGTTATAAGCGACACCGACCACACGCTTATTAAGGAATACCAAAAAGACCTTCAGATGCCCCACGGACTCCCCCTTGACATCTTCCCCATTGACGGACTTGCCGAGGGTAAGGCAGCACGATATATTCAGTACTTCTGGACTATGGTTTACTCTCTTTTCCGTTCTCAGATTGTTCCGAAAAACCAAGGCAGATTACTCTCTTTTGGAAGCAAGACTCTGCTGTCGATTTTCAGAAGTCACAAGACAAGATACAAAATCTGGCGATATGCTGAAAAGCGAATGACACGCTATGATTTTTATGAGAGCAGTAACGTGGCTGAGCTTTGTGCAGGTTTTTACTTTATGAAGAAAGTATATCCCCGACACATTTATGAGGATGGTACCACAGAGCTTGAGTTTGAAGGCAGAAACTTCCTTGCTATGAAGAATTACGACGAATACTTAAAAATTCCTTTTGGGAATTATATGGAGCTTCCTCCGGAAGAAAAGAGAATTCCCCACCACGACATAATCGAACTTAAACTTCACAAGCCTTGCAGATAATGCAGGGCTTGTTTTTTGTTCTGTTAATTTCTCAGTCAGCTTAACTGACTGCTACCTTTGAGGCTTGCGGTGCCCTGATTTATTTAAAAACTATTGACAAATATTCTTTTGAGTAATAATATATATTAGAAGTCTTTGAGGCGGGGTGAAAATCCCCACCGGCGGTATAGCCCGCAAGCAAAGTTTTACTGCACTTTGCCGAACAGGTTTGAGTCCTGTGCCGACGGTATAGTCCGGATGAGAAAAGATGGAAGGCAAGATTTTTATATCATCTCATAATTAATCTTGCATCTTATCAAAAAGCTCAGTCCCTGCGGATTTCGCAGGGATTATTTTATTAAGGGGGAACTTGCATTATGAGCGAAACAACAAAAAGCAACAAAAAAATCTTTACAACCAGAAACATAGTAAGCTGTGCTATGCTGTCTGCCTGTGCAATTATACTCACTTACCTTGAGTTCCCTACCTTTATTGCACCGAGCTTTTACAGATTCAATGTATCTGACCTGCCCGCTCTTATCGGCGGTTTTGCTATGGGCCCTGTGGCAGGTGTTATCATAGAGTTAATCAAAAGCCTTGTTATGCTTATTGTAAACCCTGCAAACCCGACTATGGGTATTGGTGAACTTTCAAACTTTGTGCTCGGTTGTATCTATGTTGTTCCTGCTGCTCTTATCTACAGAAGCAAGAAAACAAAAGGCAGAGCTGTTATTTCTCTTGTTGTGGGTGGTTTGCTTATGTCAATACTTGCAACCTTCCTGAATGCTTTTGTAATGATTCCTCTGTATGCAACAGCCTTCAATATGCCGGTTGATACAATCATCCAGATGGGTACTGCTATTTTCCCCTTTGTGGACAGTATGTTTGATTTCTGTCTTGTTTGTGTTCTGCCCTTTAACCTTATCAAAGCTTTTGTTGTTTCTGTGATTACAGTATTCATCTACAAGCCTTTGAGCGTACTGATTAAAGGTCTGAATTGACAAATTCAACACACGTGATATAATATTAACATTACAGAGTAGAAGCTGTGCGTGAAGTGCCTGCGGGACGGGGAGTTGCCTGCATGACGAAGGATTTTGATAAAACAAAATCTGCGGTACAGCTTTCGCATCCCGCTGTTTATGAAGAACTTTGGGACAGAGCCTCTGGGATCTGTCCTTTTTTCTTTTGCAAACGGCGTATAACCTAAGTGAGGCTTATACAAATGAACTGTTTGACTCAAAAATTCAGAAGCTCGGCACAGGAGCTTTCAAGTGTAAAAAACATATCTATATGTGCAATGATGTTGGCACTCAGGGTAGTAATAGGCTACTTCGCAAACTTCTCCCTTGCAATTACGCCCAATGCTAAGGTAGGTTTTGCCTTTCTGCCTGTTGCTATTGCATCTATGCTTTTAGGTCCTGTATGCGGTATGATTGTGGGAGGACTTGGAGATATAATAAGCTTTATGCTGGCACCTATGGGCGGATACTTCTTCGGCTGGACCTTAAACGGAATGCTTGCAGGACTGCTGTATGGACTGTTTCTTTACAAAGCAGACGGAAAGCTCCTGCTTAAACTCATCATCTGCGAAATCCTCATAAACTTTGCTGTAGAAGTACCTTTAGGCTCCTTGTGGCTATACATTCAATACAACAAGGCTTTCTGGGTGATGGCAGGCACCAGAGCAATAAAATGTCTGATTGCTCTCCCCATTGAAACAGCACTTGTGTACTTCTTTGCAAAGGTAGTGCTCAGGCGGATAATTAAAATCAAAGGATAAAAACCAAGCCCCCGATTTCTAAAAAAGAAATCGGGGGCTTTTGATTAATGCTTAAGATTCAATTGCATACATATATAGCTGATTGTCTTCGTTTACACATTTAAACTTTAACGTCTTTGTTGCGGTAGTTCCGTCTTTAAAGTTAGCTGTTACATCAAGAGCATAATCATCAGCTTTGGCATTAAACTCTTTTTCGAATATATCATCAACATCCCAAGCTCCTGTGCTTTTGTCTATTTTTACATAGTATTCTCCTGCTTCAAATTCGAGCTCAAATGCCATTCTCAGAGGAATTGTACCATCAACAACATCTTCATCCTCAAACACAACAGTTGATTTATCCCAAGAGCTTTTCGGCTGATTATTATAATCAAAAGTGCAAGAGTAAGCCCACTTATAGCCGTTAGTTCCGCCGATTTTTTCAACCCCGTTTTCAGTAACCTTTATGGCGTTCTTTAATCCCACATAGTTTTCATCATAAGTAAGAAAACCGTTATGTGCTGTATAGGTAACGCTTTCGATATTTTCACCCGTGCAGGTCATATCGACTGTAAACTCTTCGCTGAGAGAAATAAGTTCGCCCTCATACATATTGTAATAAACATTGCCGTTCTCATCATACTGCTTTTTGTGCAGAGATGTTCCTGCATCAGAAAAGCCCTTAAGCTCACCAACGTTAATATATGCTTCCTTAGTAATTTCATCAACTGTTGCTTCATCATCAGTAGCCTGTGCCGCACCAACCGTCAAAATGAAATTATGCTCTGAATTATCACCTATGCTCAGTGAAACCGCGCCAAAAGTAATAATGAGGGCAAGAGCTGCAGCTATAACCGATGCAAATTTGAATGTTCTTTTATTGCGCATAGAGATTACCTCACTTTCTGTATTTACACTCTGCATAGCTTTTACTGTTTCTTCAATAAGATTCGCAGGTGCCTTAATATGCTTAATTGTTTGTGTATAAAGGTTATCTTTCATAGACTGTCACCTTCTTCAAGTATTTCTCTGAGTTTCTTACGGGCACGCTGTAACTTGGAATTAACAGTATTTTTATTTTCATTGAGAAGCTGAGCGATTTCGGGGACAGTATACTCCTCATAATAGTACAGGTAAATTATGTTTCTGTACTTTTTAGGCAAACAGAAGAGTAATTCGAGCATTGAATTGTTTTGCTCTGTGGTTATATCAGTATAAAGACTCAAAGGCTCTGTTCTGCTTTGCCACGGAGTTCTGCGAAAATTATTACACTTGTTAATCGTTACGCGTATGAGCCAGTTTTTGATGTGCGCATCATCAAAAAGAGGAGCATCCTTTGTCAGCAAGGTTAAAGCAACTTCCTGAAAAATATCTTCAGCGTCAGCAGGATTTTTCAGATTATTCAAAGCTATGCGATAAATCATATCAGCATGCTGTCTTATAATCTGTTCTGCCCGTTCTTTTTTTTCGACCGTTGTTGACATTGTATCTCTCCTTTCACTATTAATACAACTGAGAACCCGAGAAAAAGTGCATACAAAAATGTATTTAAATTATTTTTACATATTCACAGAAAGTGACTAAAAAAGGTTCCGACCTGAGAAGTCGGAACCTTTTATTATTTGGGAGGAGCAAGTCCCTCCCCTACATTATTAATTGATTTCTCGGTTTGTGCTAACACCCAACTCCCTTTGCACAAGAGGGGCGTTACTTTCACTGAGAGATAACCGACTCTTAGCCGAGGGTTGATTTTACGGTATCTTTTACAGATGCCAAAGCTTCGTCAACCTTTGTGATATCCTTTCCGCCAGCCATAGCCATATCGGGCTTACCGCCACCGTTACCGCCTGTAACAACTGCAGCAGCCTTAACTACATTACCTGCCTTGATACCCTTTGCAACTGCTTCTTTACCGCAAGCACAGCAAAGAGTCAGCTTCTCGCCATTTATTCCTGCAATGAGGACAACTGCGTTTGCAAACTTATCGGTTACCATAGAGCACATATTGCGGAGCATATCTGCATCGGCATCCTGAAGCTTCTCTGTGAGGACCTTAACTCCGTCAATATCCTCTGCCTTATCAACAAGGCTTGCAATTCTGCCTGCGGCAATCTGGTTTTCAAGCTCAGCAATTCTCTTATCCTTTGCTTTGAGCTCGTCCATAAGCTTCTCGCAGCCTGCGGGAAGATCCTTTACATTGCTAATTTTCAAGGTCTGTGAGCACTGAGCGATTGTGCCGATAAGGTTTGTAATCATTTCGAGTACACCGTCACCTGTGCGAGCCTCAATACGGCGAACACCTGCGGCAACCGAACCTTCGGAGCGAATCTTGAAGAGTCCGAGCTTTGCTGTATTATCCACGTGAGTACCGCCGCAAAGCTCAACGGAGCAATTCTCAGCGTTAACAACACGAACCACATCGCCGTATTTTTCGCCAAACAGAGCCATTGCACCCATTTCCTTTGCCTCTGCAATAGGCATTTCACGGGTTACAACGGGAATTGCATCGAAGATATATTTATTTACAAGCTCCTCAACCTGTGCAAGCTCAGAAGCTGTCAAAGCTGAGAAATGAGTAAAGTCAAAACGAACTGCCACATCGTTTACAAGCTGTCCTGCCTGCTCAACATGGTTGCCGAGAACCTGTCTGAGGGCTGCCTGAAGAAGATGTGCTGCTGTATGGTTACGCATAATAGCCATTCTGCGGTCAGCATCAATAGAAGCCTTGGCACAATCGTCTACTGCAAAGCTACCCTTTGTAACAATTCCAGCGTGCATAAAGATGCCTGCGTGGTCCTTGGTGGTGTTGGTTACCTCAACCTCAGTTTCACCGATAACGATTACACCTGTGTCGCCCACCTGTCCGCCGCTCTCTGCATAGAAGGGAGTTTTGTCAAGAACAACAATCACCTTGTCACCCTCAGATGCGGCAACCTCACGCTCACCGTTTACAATGATAGCCTTGATTTTAGCATCACAGGTGTAGTCTTTGTAGCCCACAAACTCTGTTGCAGAAATGTCGGAAAGGTCTACGCTGTCAGAAATCCAAGCATCTGCACCTGCGTTCTTTCTTGCATCTCTTGAGCGTTTTTTCTGCTCAGTCAAAAGCTCATAGAAGCGGTCTGTATCAACAGCAATACCTTTTTCAGCCAGAATCTCACGGGTAAGGTCAACAGGGAAACCGAAGGTATCGTTGAGCTTGAAGGTATCCTCACCGGAGAGTACCTTTACATCGCCCTTTGTAATGATAGAATCAAGCATTGCAAAGCCCTGCTCGATTGTCTTTGCGAAGTTCTCCTCCTCAACACGGATGAGCTTTGTGATGAACTCTTCCTTCTCTTTGAGCTCGGGATATGCAGACTCGTTCTCCTTGATAACTGTGGAACAGATTTCATAGAGGAAGGGTTTGTTGTAACCGAGGAGTCTGCCGTGACGTGCGGCACGGCGGAGAAGTCGACGGAGAACATAGCCTCTGCCTTCGTTTGAGGGCATTACACCGTCACCAATCATAAAGGTTGTGGAGCGGATGTGGTCTGTGATAACACGCAGAGAAATGTCCTTCTTATCATCAGTGCCGTACTCAACGCCTACAACCGAGGAGATATGCTTCATAATATTCTGAACTGTGTCAACAAGGAAGAGGTTATCTACACCCTGCATTACACAAGCAAGACGCTCAAGTCCCATACCTGTGTCGATGTTGGGATGCTCAAGGGGTGTGTAGTTACCCTTGCCGTCACTCTCAAACTGAGTAAACACAAGGTTCCAAACCTCAACAAAGCGGTCACACTCACAGCCTACCTTACAATCGGGTGAGCCGCAACCCTTCTCAGGGCCTCTGTCAAAGTAAATCTCGGAACAAGGACCGCAGGGACCTGAGCCGTGCTCCCAGAAGTTATCTTCCTTACCCATTCTGCACATATGCGAGGGATCAACACCTACACGCTGAGTCCAGATGTCAAAGGCTTCGTCGTCTTCCTCGTAAACAGAAACATAGAGAAGCTCCTTGGGCATTTCTAGAACTTCTGTGAAGAACTCCCAAGCCCAAGCAGTAGCCTCAATCTTGAAGTAATCGCCGAAAGAAAAGTTACCCAGCATCTCAAAATATGTGCCGTGACGTGCTGTGATACCAACGCGCTCGATATCGGGAGTACGGATGCACTTCTGGCATGTTGTAACCCTTGTTCTGGGAGGGGTAACCTCACCTGTAAAATACTTTTTCATAGGAGCCATACCGCTGTTAATCAGCAGAAGGCTGTTGTCGTCTTTAGGAATCAGAGGAAAGCTCTCTAAACGAAGGCAACCCTTGCTCTCCATAAAGGAAAGGAACTTTTCTCTGAGCTCGTTAAGACCTGTCCACTTCATATAAATCATCCTTTCAATTAAGTACAGTAAAAATAAAAAAACTCCTGCCCCAAAATAGGGACAAGAGTATAATTCCTGCGGTACCACCCTGATTGACGCATTACAATATAATGCATCCGCTCGGTTATCTTTAACGCAGATATACGTCGTACTCTTCGCACGATGCTCAGGGGTGGCTGATGAATCTTTACACCTGAGCACCTTCCAGCCGATGGGTGCTCTCTCTGAGTGGGCAAATGAAACATCTCGTCCCGTCAACGCTTTTTGCAATATCTGTTGATATTATAGCTATAACAAAAGGGATTGTCAATAGAGGCAGAATAATCTTTTAACAAAAAAGAACGCTCATTTATGCCCATTATGTTTACAATCCCTCCGAGTTTCGCCCAAGGCAAAACCCACCTCCCTTTAGGCAAGGGAGGCTTATTTACGTTTAACTCGCAGGAAGGAGCCTGCAGGGATTTTTTTATCGCAATGAAGCTCAAGTTTTTGCATTGGATGTGGTGTGGAGTCAACTTCTTGACCGTATTCGTTCACAAGCTTTTTTATAACAACTGTGAAAGGAATACCGCTTGGGGGAAGCACGTCAACCTCATCACCAAGATAGAACTTATTACGCTGAGTGATTACACCGCCGAAGTCACACTCTTCTTCGCAAAGAGCTACTAAATCATAGTGACGAATGTATCCGCCCGAGGAGGTGTTCTGACCGGGTGTTGTACCAAGGTAGAAGCCTGTGCTGTAATCACGGTGGCTTATCTTTTCAAGCTCCTCGCGGATATTATCGGGAGTTTTGAAATCATCCTTCAGTCCACTTTCAAAGTATGCGTCCACAGCCTGTCGGTAAGCATTGGTAGCAACCGCACTATAATATGCTGTCTTTGCTCTGCCCTCAATCTTGAAACTGCTGATGCCTGCTTTTACAAGCTCGGGGATATAATCTATCATACACATATCCTTGGAGTTATAAAGGAATGTACCGCCGTTATCCTCTTCTACAGGGAAGTAATTGCCCTCTCTGTTTTCTTCGTAAAGATGGTACTTCCATCTGCAAGGCTGAGAGCAATCGCCTCTATTGGGATCCCTGCCTGTAAGGTACTCGGAAATAAGGCATCTGCCCGAGAAGCTTACACACATTGCGCCGTGAACAAAGCACTCAATTTCAAGCTCTTTGGGAATATTAGCACGAATCTGTGCGATTTCCTCAAAGGAAAGCTCACGGGCTAAAACCACTCGGCTTGCACCCATATTGTAGAAAGCCTTTGCGGTTTCGCTGTTGACAATGCCTGCCTGAGTGCTGACGTGACGGGGAGTGTTGGGAGCGTACCTTTTAGCAAGCTCAAACACGCCCAAATCGGCAATAATCAGAGCATCCACCCCGCACTCCTGTGCAAAGGTGAGAAAGTCGGGCAAAAGGTGAAGCTGAGGTTCACGCGGCAGAACATTGCAGACAAGGTACAGCTTTTTGCCTAAAGTGTGAGCATGCTTTACCGCACGGGGCAAGGAAACCTCATCAAAGTTTTTAGGCGAGGTTCTCATACCAAACTGCTGTGCACCTACGTACACTGCATCTGCACCGAATCTTAATGCCGCCTGCAATGCTTCTTCATCCCCTGCAGGAGCAAGGATTTCGGGTTTTATAATATGTTCGTTCATTATCAGTTCAGTCCTGCTTTGGAAAGATTTGAAAGGTGGGTGCTGTAGTCAGAAGCAAAGTAAGATGTTATTGAGCCGTCTGCTTCTACACCGTGGCAAAAGTACAGATAATCTGTATCTGAGGGAGCAACAGCGGCAATGATTGCATCTGCACCGGGAGAGTTGATTGCACCCACAGGCAGACCTTCTTTTTCGTAGGTGCCATAGGTGCTTACAAAGCTTTCAAGCTCATCCTCGGGCACAGCATCCTCGTTTTTATAGGGATAATAAGCGGTTGAGTCCATACCAAGAGTATGAATATCATACTGGGGACCGTAATCAAGACGGTTGTGGATTACAGAGGAAACCTTGAACATTTCCTCGGAGTTTGCAGACTCGCCCTGAACAATAGCCGCCATATTGATTATTTCTTCAAGATTATATTCTCTCTTATCGTTAATAAGCTGATAAATTGTAACAGGCTCGCTGTAGCCCTTAACCTCGAACTTTGTTTCTGTAATTCTTGTTTCGAAGTTATTAAGGAAACGTCTGATTGTAACGTCGGGAGCTTCGTCAACATAGAACTCGTAGGTATCGGGGAACAAATAGCCCTCAAGCTTATAAATACGAACAGGGTTATCGGACAAATCCTGAAGGAAAGCATAATCCTCGTCGAATTCATTGCTGTTGCAAAGACGGAGGAACTCGTCTACATCATAGGTAACGCCTGATTCATACAAAAGATGTGCCAAATCAAGAACATTTGTGCCTTCGGGAATCTGAAGGGTAATAGTGTTCTGGCGATTGCCTGTGTACTGAAGGTGATTGAGAATTGCAAGGTAGTCTTTATTCTTTGCAATCTGATAAACACCAGGCTCTACGTTGTCAATTTTACCTGTGATATTAGCAAAAAGAGTAAAGAAGCCTGTGGAATTGATAACACCTTTTTTCTGAAGCTTCTTGGCAATATCGGGTACCTTATCGTCAGCCTCAACAATTACTGTGGCAGGACTCTCATCCTCTCTGGTAATTGCAAGAAAATCGTTACTTCCGATAATCAGAAACTGGGACATTACCACAGAAAGGATAATTACAACAGCAATCCACGCTATTCTGTATACCTTTTTGTTCTGTCCTGATTTGATTCTGAGAATCTTCTTCTCTTCATTCTTCTGACGTTTGAGCTCTCGCTTTGAGTCACGCTCAATCTGTGCTCTTGTGGTTTCATCAGAAAAAGAGGTAATCTCGTCAGAAAAATCCGAGGATGCTTCCTGAGAAGCAGGCTCATCCTCCTGTATCTGCATTTTGAACTGGTCTACCCTACGCTGACGATACAGGCGAATTTCCTCTTGATTCAGGTTATCGCGGTTGTCCATATTTTCACTCATACAAACACCTCCAAAGGTTTTTGTTTATATCTTATCGGCTGTGTGCCGTGCATATCTGTCTGTTACAAGAAGCTGAACCTTCGCATCGTGAGGCTCGCAGGGCAAATCCCACTTCACAAAGCTTGCATAGCAAAGTCCTGCGCTTGTGCCCTTGTATGTGCTGAGGAAGCGGTCGTAGTAACCTGCACCGTAACCCAAACGATACCCCTGAGGGTCAAATGTGAATGCAGGCACAAGGCAAACAGACTTGTCAAAATCCTCAAGGAGTCTGCACTTGCTCGTGTCAGGCTCCAGAAGACCAAATTTGCCCTCAACCAAATCATCCATAGATGAGATGAGATAGAACTTCATAACTCCTTCGCCTTCACACCGAGGACAGGCTACCTGCTTTTTGTTAGCAAAGGCGGCATGAATTATCCCGCGTGTTTCAACCTCTCCCTTCTTTGCAACGTATGCAAGGAGGGTTTTTGCCTTCATATATTCACGGGTACACAACAATCGGCTTGCAAGTTCAATGTCAAGGCTGTGCTTGTACTCAGGCGTCATTTTATCTCGCATTGAGCGGTAATGCTGACGAAGCTTTACCTTTTCATCATAAATCTTACTCATTGCACTGCATTGAAGCTCTGAGCATCTTTGAAGCATCATCAGAGCAAAGCTCGGTAATAATCATTGATGCAAAACCAACCGTTGCACCGGGGCCCTTGCCTGTGATAATTTTATTGTCCTGCACACAAGGAGCATCGCAATAATGAGCACCTGCAAGCTCAGACTCAAAGCCGGGGTAGCAGGTAGCTTTTCTGCCTTTGAGCAGTCCCATGTGACCTAAAACTGAGGGAGCGGCACAGATAGCAAAAATGTATTTATCGTTATCTGCACAGAAAGCTACAAGCTCCCTTACCTTGCTGTTTTCATCAAGGTTTGTAGTACCCGGCATACCTCCGGGCAGAAAAACACCGCAAAGGTCAGATGTGTTCGCGTCACTTATGTGCATATCTGCTGTAACAGGGATGCTGTGAGCACCTGTAACCGTGAGGGAAGCATCCCCTGTCACCGCTACGGTTTTCATATCAACCCCTGCACGGCGGAGCATATCAACTGTGGTTATGGCTTCTATTTCTTCAAATCCATCTGCTAAAAAACAATAGAACATCGTGTCCTCCGTAAGTATAAATTATCAATCCTGCAGAAAGTCACAGGCTGTTTCATACACTTTCTCTGCAATTTCCTCAATGGTGAAGGGCTCAACTCCATCACTGCAAGGAATAACTGTCCAACCCTGATTTTCAGCGGCATAGAGAGCACTTTCGCGGCAAGCGTTGAGGAATGTAACATCCTTTTCGTGCAAATCCTTTTTAGACTCGTCACTATTGTATCTGCCTGTCATAAGCTTCTGAGAAATATCTGTGGGCATATCGAGGTAGATTACACCTATGGGCTTTGGAAGTCCCAGCTTGTCATATTCAAAATCTGCAAGCCACGAAAGGAAAGAGTTCCACTCGCACTTCGGAAGCTTTGCAGGCATATATATCATATTCGAGGTTACATATCTGTCCAGCACAAAAACCGTGCCGTTCTCGTAATCCTGCTTCCAGTCCTTGAGGAAGCTTGCAACTCTGTCAACAGCATAAAAGGATGCCGCCGCATAGGAATTCACACAGGAAGCATCGTTGCCGAATTCACCGCCCAAATACATTCTTACAGGGTAAGAAGCAGGGCTTTCGTAGTCGGGAAAAGAGATTTTTCTCACCTTATATTTTTCAGCTAATTTCTCCAAGAGAATTTTAGACTGAGTTCCCTTACCTGAACCGTCAAGTCCCTCTATTACTATTATACGTCCCTTTTTATTCTGATTATTTTCCATATCCGTATTTTTCTCTTACTTCCTTAATTTTACCGCAGGTCATACCGCCCTCGGGACAAGCACCGCGCATACAAGAGGGACCGCTCTTTGCAAATATATTGGGAGCAACCTCCTTGCACAGAAGAAGCATCTGCTCTGCAACCTCTCTTATTTCCCACTGGGCACGGTTACAGCAACGATGAGCGAAGAAGTTTTCAAGGCTTCTTGCATTGAAGGTACACACAATCTTGGTGGTGCAAGCGTTGGGCAGAATGTAACGGGCATCTTCGTTTGCCTTCTTGATAAAAGCAGAGCACTGAGCTTTGTTGTCAGCCTTGAACGCCTCGATAACTTCTGCATCTGTACCTTTGTATTCCTTGTCTGTGAATTCACGGATATACTTTACAGCAAGAGCATCACGGATTTCAGAATAAGCCTCTCTCTGCAAATCAATAACTCTGTTGTAAACATCAAGGCAATGGTCATCCTCAGCAATTTCGGGAGGAGTAACAAACTCGAAGCTGTTGCCGTCAACATATCTTTGGGACTGCTGGCTGTAGGATGCAATTCTGTGACGTACAAGCTGATGGGAGCAAGCACGGGAGATACCCTCGATACCAAAGGTAAAGGAAGCGTGCTCTGTGGGGCTTGCATGCCCCATATCTGCAAGCATCTTTACAAAGGATGCAGTTTTTTCCTCGGTGAGTCCATCGCGTATATTATCAATTCCTGAGGGTGAGTAGCAAAGCTTTGCCGCCGCTGCTACTATTTCCTCGGGGCTTGGAGTATGTGCAAGAAGTGTAACCTTTATAGCCATATTGTCCCTCTCCTTTTATGTAAAAAATCTGAAAATCCATACACTTATCCATATTAACTGATATTATACCACAGAGAATATCAAAAATCAAGAAAGGCATCAGCCGATTCTGTGACTGATGCCTTATACTTTACCAATGAATTATTCCTTTGTTTCGTGCTTAGTATCCTTTTTATTCTCCTCTGAATTGTTCTGAAGCTGAGCCAATACCGAGCGTAGTTTTTTTGGCAGAGGAATTAGTCCGTCTGCGTTTTCTAGGATTGAAAAGCCCTCGTTGGCTATAAAAAACAAGACGGTGATTTCGCGAAGAGGTATTCCCTCGGGCAGAACATTCTGCAAGGTTACCGAAAGCCCCACAATGAGAAGTGCAAGTATTTTCTTGATTATTCCTTTGAAGCCCACCGAGCTTGAAAGCTTTTTCTGATAAATTGCCTTTGCAACACCGGTGATATAATCAAGCACCATAAGGGTAATATAGGTAATAATAAGCTCATCCCAACCTCCTAAAAACCACGCAACAAAACCTCCGACTCCTGCAACAATCGAGGCAAAAGTTATTTTTGGCAAGGTAAAAGAGCCTGTAAAATACGCCATAATTTTCGCAAACATCAGATAAGTCCTGCAACTTTCTTCTGAATTTCTGTGGCATCCTTTATATCAACCTTACCGTCACCGTTAACATCTCCAACAGCTCTGTTTGAAAGAGCATTGAGCTTTTCTTCTAGCACGGCAGAAAGCTGTGATATAAAATCAAGGTCAACGGAAGAATCGGGATTCTGATACTCCAAATACTGTCTTGCCTCAACAATCGCCGCATTGGTAAGCTTGCCTTTTTTATTATCAACAGGAGATACAAAGGTTTTTACAACACCCATATTATAAGCCAGTCTGAGCAAAGCCTGCACAGAGGCGGTTTCAAAAACAGGTTTCACTTCATTTTTATCATCAGGCTTTTCTCCTTCACTCTTGATTATCTCTGTATTGTAAATAATATTCATATCTACATTACCAGAGATACCGTTTACCTTTCCTTCAGAAGAATACTGCCACACATCGCAATCAAGCTGTGCTTCCTTGTAATACTGAGCAAGCCACACAGGATAAAGCTTGCGGATAGCGTCGTAATCAAGATAGTTTGTAAACCAGTTTAGATTACTGTAAACACCTGCTCTGTAGCCTGCTTTTATCAAAGCATTGCAAAAGGTCTTTGCAATACCTGTGAGGGTGTCTTTTGAAAGCTTTGTCATAGAGCTTTCTTCCATATCAAAGAAAACAGGCATTTCAAAATATCTGCCGCCAAGCACCTCAAGACAAGCCTTGGCTTCCATTTTTGCAATGCTGTTATCTGTAGCATATGAGTACCAATATGCACCAAGCTTTACTCCTGCGGCTTTTGCGTTTTTGTAGTTAGCTTCAAAAGAGCTATCCTTCTGAGATGCAAGACGGCCAAAGCCTGCACGGAGAATAGCGTAGTCATATCCGGCCGACTTTACCTTTTTCCAATCTATAGTGTCCTGCCACTCAGAAACATCAATACAATTCATCTTTTCACCTCCTTTTTAATAAAATCAGCTATTCTTTACAGTGCCGATAGCCAAGGCTTTTTTAATAAGAGGAACGTAAGCTTCCTTATAGCCCTGTTCAAGAGGATGGATTCCGTCTGCACCTACATAGCCTGTCATATATTCAGAATACAGAGTGTTGATTAAACCTTCTTCAAACACATCAATCACACCCACGTTATACATTCTGCAGCATTCAACTATTGCATCGTGCATATCCTGTTGAGTATAGCCTGCGTTGTTTTTGTGAGTAACCCAGTACGCTTTATCTGTGGCGCCGTTGCAGGCAGTAGCATAGGTTTTGTGAGTAATCAGAAAGAACCGCTGTGCCTTGGGACGAAGCTTAATCATCTTGTAAAAAAGGTATTCCAAGGCACCCAAAAAAGTGTTTCGGTCAAGGGAGTTTGCCTCTGCATCCGAACTGACAGGAGAAGCTGAAAGCGTACCCAATGGAACGTGATAATAGTAATCGTTCACTCCACCCTCGGCGATAATCACATCGGGAGTAAAATCTGTTACTCCTGTAAGCTGGTCAGGAATATTTGTAACAGTTGTGCGGAAATTTGAAATTGTCGCCATACCCACGGCGGCGTTTCTGCATTCAAGTCCGAGATAGTCAGCATAACCCTTTCCTGAATTTCCTGAACCTGTGCATATAGAGTCGCCAACAGCAAGAACCTTCAGAGGCTTTTGGGTATCGCTCTGATTTATCACAGAAGCCGTTCCCCAATCTTTGAATACGGTTCTCTTGCTATGATGAATAACCCTTGTATAAATCACACCTGAGTTCACAATGGATATACCAATCTGAACATCGTAATTAAGGCTGTAACGAAGATTGATGAAAATTACTGTTTCATTGTTTGGTGTATCGGTCCAATGTGAGTTGCTTGCCATAAATATAGAGTTTTCAGTTACATTGGAAAGCAAGCCTGTATTATTGGGGTCAGCAAGCTCAGGCTCGTTGTCGTAAATTGATTTAAGTTCTGTAAACTTGAGAAGCTTTGCGCCGATTTCCTGCAACACAGCCTCCACGGTATCTGACTCAAAATAGTTACCGCTGTCAGCTACAGACTTGATTTTCTTCATAAGAACTGACAGAGGAATTCTCAGCATTTCCGGGACTGACACATCCTCTTCCTGATAGGCAATAAGCTGAGGGTCAGTATCATCTGCAACGCTTGCTGCCTTGACAAAGCTTTTAGCTACGCTCATTTTCTTGCCGAGTGCTTCCGATACAGCCTTGTTTGAAACAGGATTTTCGGAATTGGAATCGAGGTTCAAATCAACCTTCACATTAAGTGTTGTCCACTCTTCCCAATCCTCCTGAGGGTATTTTCCGTCCTCAGTACACCATATTCCGCGATATCGGATTTGGTTATATTCAAATTTAATCTGCATCAGGTGTGCTGATGTGTTCGGGCTTAGCACAACAACAACCTGATGAACACCTGATAAGGAATCAAGCTTGTAAATGCCCTGTTCTGTCAATGTGTTGTAAAACTCTTCTGAAAAAGGGTCGTTAGACTCACACTTATACACAGGCAAGGACAGATACTTCTGAACCATTTCGGGGGAAAAAAGAGAAAGCTTATCAATATCGCCGTCTGAAATCTTAACCCCGTCGGCAATTGCAACAGAGGGCTTACCGCTGTCTTTATACTCACAAGCCTGTGCATCGTAGATGTACCAGTTGCCGTTATCACCTACAAAGGGCATCAGAACACAGATTTCAGAAATCTCCTTTGAAAGATTGTTGAGTCTTTCCTCATATCTAAGGAACTCTGTGTTCTGTTTTGCAAACTCCTCGGTAAGCTCTGTGCTTTCACCCACAATGAAGCGTTCTGTGTTGGTATGCCAGACAACCCCATTGTCAGAAAAAGCTTTAATCTGCACCTTTACACAACCGCTCTTGAAAATATGCTCTCTGAGCACATCCCAAGTGAGGACAACTCCCAAATCGGTTACCTCAAAGGGCAGAGTAAAATAATTCACCGTACCGTCATCAAAGGTGAGGTAGATACGATAAATACGGTCAGCTTCGTAAATACCGCTGACTAAAAATTCAATTTTTCGTCTGAGGTTATCCCCTGCAAATCCGATAAAACGCTCAGACTCGGGAATGGTAAGTTTTCCATTCAGAATAGTAATCATATAATTACACCTCCAAAAACAGCAAAAAAAGAAAGAGAAATTGCATAAAACAATGCAATTTCTCTTAAATAAAATGTTTATTTACAGAAGTTTTTTAAGGAAGTGTCCTGTGTAGGAATTTTCGCAGGAGGCAATTTTTTCGGGTGTACCTTCTGCTATAATCTCTCCTCCGCCGTCACCGCCCTCGGGACCTAAGTCAATGACGTAGTCGGCGGTTTTTATAAGGTCAAGGTTATGCTCAATAACAATTACGCTGTTGCCCTTATCTACCAGCTTCTGAAGCACCTCTATAAGCCTGTGAACATCTGCTGAATGGAGTCCGGTTGTAGGCTCGTCAAGGATATAAACAGTCTTGCCGGTAGAACGTTTTGAAAGCTCTGTTGCAAGCTTTACTCTCTGTGCCTCACCGCCTGAGAGAGTAGTTGCAGGCTGACCGATTTTGATGTAACCCAAGCCTACCTCGTAGAGGGTCTGAAGTCTGCGATGGATTTTCGGAATACTCTGGAAGAAATCAATGCCTTCATCAACTGTCATCTCAAGCACGTCGTGAATGGACTTGCCCTTGTACTTAACCTCAAGAGTTTCGCGGTTATAACGTCTTCCTTTGCACACATCGCAAGGAACATACACATCGGGCAGAAAATGCATTTCGATTTTTACAATTCCGCCGCCTTCACAGGCTTCGCATCTGCCTCCCTTGACATTAAAGGAAAATCTGCCTGAGCTAAAGCCTCTCATCTTAGCCTCCTGAGTTTTTGCAAAAAGCTCACGGATATCGGTAAACATTCCCGTATAGGTAGCAGGATTACTGCGGGGAGTCCTGCCGATGGGGCTCTGATCAATGTTGATAACCTTATCTAAGTGTTCAATACCCTTAATATCCTTGTGCTTACCGGGGCGGGTTTTAGCTGCGTTTAAGTCCCGTGCAAGACGTTTGTACAAAATCTCGTTTACAAGAGAAGACTTACCCGAGCCTGACACACCTGTAACACATACAAACTCGCCCAAGGGAATTTTCACGTTTATATTTTTCAGATTGTTCTGTGAAGCACCTGTAATCTCCAGCTTTTTGCCGTTACCCTTGCGACGTTTTGAAGGCACCTCAACCTTGATTTCACCGCTTAAGTACTTGCCTGTAACAGAACGCTCACAGGCAATGATATCTTTTAAGGCACCGCTTGCTACAACCTCTCCGCCGTGAACACCTGCACCGGGACCAATATCAACAATATGGTCAGCGGCAAGCATTGTGTCTGTATCGTGCTCAACAACAATAACCGTATTGCCCAAATCACGAAGTCTTCTCAGGGTTTTGAGAAGCTTTTCGTTATCCCTTTGGTGAAGCCCGATGCTTGGCTCGTCAAGAATATACAACACACCCATCAGGGAGCTGCCAATCTGAGTTGCAAGGCGGATTCGCTGACTTTCACCGCCCGAGAGGGTTCCTGCACTTCGCGAGAGGGTGAGATAACCAAGACCTACGCTTTCAAGGAAGCCCAGTCGCTCTTTGATTTCTTTTATAATTGCACCGCCAATGAGCATCTGGCGTTCTGAAAGCTTGTGAGTGTTTACAAACTCCAGAGCCTTTGTCACAGACATATCACAGAATTCAGAGATATTAAGTCCGCCTACGGTGACAGAAAGAGAAATCTTGCTGAGTCTTCTTCCATTGCACTCATCACAAGGAATTGCAGACATAAAGGCTTCGATTTCCTCTTTTATCCAATTACTTTGGGTTTGGCTGAAACGTCTTTCAAGATTATTTATTACACCCTCAAAGGGAGCGTAGTATTCTCCCCCTGCGTAAAGTCCGTTTCTAACCAATCGGATTTTTTCGCCCTTTGTGCCGTAAAGAAGTATGTCTACAATCTCATCGGGCAAATCGCAAACAGGGGTATCAAGAGAGAAACCATAATGAGCAGACAGACCGTTGTAGTACATAGCCGCAATGGTGTTGCCTTCCATTGCCCAACCGCCTGCTTTGATAGCACCCTGATTAACGGATTTTGACTTATCGGGAATAATCTTTTCCGGGTCAATCCTCATAAACACGCCTAAGCCTGTGCACTTGGGACAGGCACCCTGAGGTGCGTTAAAGGAAAACATACGGGGTGAAAGCTCATCAATGCTAATACCGTGCTCGGGACAAGCGTAGCTCTGAGAGAAGAGTATATCCTCCTCCCCGTCTACTGACACAAGCACAAGACCTCCTGCAAGCTTAGATGCAGTTTCGATGCTGTCAGAAAGTCTTGAACGAATACTTTCTTTAATCACAAGCCTGTCCACAATAATTTCTATGCTGTGTTTTTTGTTCTTTTCGAGAATTATATTCTCCGACAAATCATAAATAATTCCGTCTGCACGGACACGGACAAATCCGCCTTTACGAGCAGAATCCAGCTCCTTTGTGTGCTCACCCTTGCGGGCACGGACAACAGGTGCCATAACCTGAATTTTTGTCCCCTCGGCAATACTCATTACCCTGTCAACAATCTGGTCAACGGTCTGCTGTTTAATTTCTTTGCCGCAGACAGGACAATGAGGTGTGCCGATACGTGCATATAAAAGTCGAAGATAATCGTAGATTTCGGTTACTGTTCCAACTGTTGAACGAGGATTCTTTGAGGTGGTTTTCTGGTCAATGGAAATTGCAGGAGATAGACCGTCGATGCTATCCACATCGGGCTTATCCATCTGACCTAAAAACATTCGCGCATAAGAGGACAAGGATTCGACGTATCTGCGCTGTCCCTCAGCGTAGATGGTATCAAAAGCAAGAGAGGACTTGCCCGAACCCGACAGACCTGTGAGCACCACAAGCTTATCCCTTGGTATATCAACATCTATGTTCTTCAGGTTATGCTCTCTTGCACCCCTGACAGAAAGATATTTTTCACTCATCAATAAACACTCCTTTCTAAAAAGGCTGTTAATATAAGGCGGATAACAACATTGTTATCCGCCTCGGGTTTCTTTTATTCAGCGGTTTCTTCGCTTTCATCATCAGGGGTTTCTTCAGGCTCTGTGAAGGTACCCTCCATCATTGCCGCAAAGTCTGCGCCCGACATTTTTTCGTGCTTCATAAGGTAAGCAGAAACCTCGTGGAGCTTATCCATATTTGAGGTAAGAATGCTTTCGCACTTCTTGTAGCCCTCTGTAATAATACGATGAATCTCCAAGTCAATTTTAGATGCAGTATCGTCGGAATAATCCTTAACCTGTCCCATATCTCTGCCAATGAACACTTCTGTACTGCCTGATGCGTAGTTGATGCAACCGAGCAGTTCAGACATTCCGTACTTTGTAACCATTGCACGGGCTGTTGAGGTAGCACGCTCAATATCATTGGATGCACCTGTGGAAATATCGCCGAGCACTAAAGCCTCGGCAACACGGCCACCCAGAAGCACAACGATATCCTCTTCCATTCCCTTTTTGGACTGGTAGGACTTATCCTCAGCGGGCAGGTGCATTGTGTAACCGCCTGCCATACCTGTGGGTATAATAGAAATCTGATGAACAGGGTCCTGAGTTTCGCACACATAGGTAGCAACTGCGTGACCTGCCTCGTGGTATGCTGTGAGCTTTTTCTCTTTGTCAGACATAACCTTTGACTTCTTCTCTGTGCCCACTACAACCTTGATTGTAGCTTCCTCAACCTCCTGCATAGTGATAGCCTTTTTGCCTCTGCGTGCTGCAAGGAGGGCTGCTTCGTTCAAAAGGTTTGCAAGGTCAGCACCTGTAAATCCTGCGGTAGTTTTTGCAATAGTCTTGAGCTTTACATCGGGAGCAAGAGGCTTCTTTCTGGCGTGTACCTTAAGGATTGCCTCTCTGCCCTGAACATCGGGATAGCCGACAGTCACCTGACGGTCAAAACGACCGGGTCTGAGCAGTGCAGGGTCAAGTATATCGGGGCGGTTGGTAGCCGCAATAACGATTACACCCTCGTTTGCACCGAAGCCGTCCATCTCAACCAACATCTGGTTCAAGGTCTGCTCACGCTCATCGTGTCCGCCGCCAAGGCCTGTGCCTCGCTGTCTGCCAACGGCGTCAATCTCGTCGATGAATATAATACAGGGGGAGTTCTTCTTTGCGTGTTCAAAAAGGTCACGCACACGGGAGGCACCCACACCTACAAACATTTCTACAAAATCAGAACCTGAGATTGAGAAGAAGGGAACTCCTGCCTCACCTGCTACAGCACGTGCAAGAAGAGTTTTACCTGTACCGGGAGGGCCTACAAGGAGAACACCCTTGGGAATTCTTGCACCAAGCTCGTTATACTTGCCGGGATTTTTCAGGAACTCCACGATTTCTTCAAGCTCTTCCTTTTCCTCGTCGGCACCTGCCACATCCTCAAAGGTAGTCTTACGCTTCTCATCGTTGGTATCCTTAAACTTTGCCTTGCCGAACTGGAACTCCTTACCGCCCATACCGCCGGCATTCATCCTCTTCATAATGAAGAACCAGAACACAACAGCAACAATTATAAAGAATAAGATGGGGATAAGCTCCAGAAGGAAGGAGTTGTTGGTTGCAGGAATATAGTCATACTCCAAAGGCTCTGAGTGCTTTTCGTTGTATTCAAGAATGTAATCGTTTACATCCATATAAAACAAGTCAACACTTGCAAGCTTGTACTTAATCTTAGTGAGTCCGTCATCGTCCTTCTTATCCTCGGGCTTTACAAGTCCTGAAAAGATATTACCTGTCTGTGATGGACTATCATCCTTTTCCGCGGTCTTGTCAGATACCAATGCCTCATCCTTAACCATCATTTCAAGGGCACCTGTACCCACATTCACAGAAAAGCTTTCAACCTGCTGTGCTTTAAAAAATCCAACAATATCTGAATATTTATACTCTTTCTTCTCTTTGCCGAACGAGAACATCAAGGCAACACAAAGAATAACCAGAATCGGGATTCCTAAGTAGATTAAAAGTTTTTTTGCTGATAATTTATTATTCTGCAAATTGCTTCACTCCTTAGTGTAGTATGGAAAAATATTTTGAAATTATGAATAAACAGAAGGCTTCAGCACACCGATGTATGGAAGATTTCTGTATTTTTCTGCATAGTCAAGTCCGTAACCTATTACGAACTCATCAGGCACTTCACGGCCTACATAATCCACAGGGATTTCTACAACCCTTCTGGATGGTTTTGAGAGCATTGTGCAAATCTTTACACTTGCGGCATTTTTTGCAGCAAAATACTTAGTTATGAAATTGAGAGTATTTCCCGAATCAATAATATCCTCAACGATGAGCACATCCTTGCCGTCAAGAGGCTGAGAAACGTCCTTGACGATATTGACTCTGCCAGAGGACTCTGTACCTGAACCGTAACTTGAGGCACAGATAAAGTCGATAGCGCAGTCAATGGAAAGCTCCCTCATCAAATCAGACATAAACAAGACACTACCCTTGAGAAGTCCTATGAGAATCAGATTCTTATCCTTGTAATCCTCACTGATTTTCTTTGCCATATCCTTGACAATATCTTTGATTTCCTGCTCCGAAAGCAGTATGTATTCGCAATCCTTATGCATTTTGCTCTCCCCTTTTTATATAAATACAGAGTCCGTTTAAAGCATCCTTGTCCATTACTCCGTGAGCGGAAGCGCCTATATCCTCTGCCCACAAAACAGTACTCCCTGTGGCAACCACAAGGTTGGTATCACGTTTTTCCGCAGGGATTTTTAGCTCATTCTGGAGCTTTCGCAGAGGCTTTGTGTGTCCTCTGCCTATAGGTGAGAAGGTATCCCCTTCATGCCGAGTACGGATTACTGTATCATCACTTATTTTATCATATCCAATACAAAAACTTGCTAACTTTTTGTTAAATTTATTATCGCCTGTTATTTCCTTTACAAAATACTCTGAGCCCTTATAAACAAAACTCAGACCTTCTCTGAAAGGAATCACCTGAAAATCTTCATTCTTCACATCGGACACAACGCGAAAAATCCCCTGAGTACACACAGCTGTGTGGTTACCTATTAGAGCAACCACACCGCCAATACGCAGAAGCTCAGAGCACAGCTTTATGTGGCGGTTTTCCGCCTTGGCACCCGACCTTGAAACAATCAAAGCCAGTGCATAGTTTACTACTGCCCTGTGATAAGAGCAAAGCTTACTTGCATCAAAGCCAAATTTGCATTCTGAAGCTTTCAAAGCCTCCTCGGCACTATAGCGAAGGAAGTCATCAACGCAAAGCAAATCCTCACGAAGATTGTAAAAATTCGGGTGAAAGCCATCGTTTAGACTTCGAAGAGGCGGCAAAATCGACAAGCGGATTTTGTTACGCTTGCAGACTTCCTCAGAGAAATTAGTGCTGTCCTGAACAAAGTCTATATTGTTTTCACGGCAAAAAGCCTCTACCTCTTCCCTCGACACATCAAGCAAGGGTCGGATAATATAATCCCGTTTGTAAGGAATTGAGCATAATCCATGCAGGGTTGTCCCTCTTGCCACATTGTAGAGCATTGTTTCCTCACTATCGCTCAAGGTGTGTGCTGTTGCGACCTTTGCATTATAAGCTTTTGAGAGCTTCTCAAAGAACTCATACCTTATCTCTCGGGCACACAGCTCCACACTTTTTTTTTGCTTTATTGCAAGGGCATTAACATCCTCATTGCGAACAAAAAGCTCCACACCCTCGGCTTCACACAAATCAGCTACAAAAGCTTCATCCCTAAGAGATTCTTCGCCTCTGAGGTTGTGATTTACGTGTGCCGCCATTATGGTCAACTCAAACTCATCTTTCAGAGTAAGCAACACGTGCAAAAGCGAAACGGAGTCTGCTCCTCCCGAAAGTGCCACTATAACCCTGTCACCCTTTTTTAGAAGATTTCGAGCTGTGAGGGTTCTGCGTACCTTAGTAATCACGGTTATTCTCCACGGAGGTAAACCGCATAAACTGTCCCTGCCAATGAAGCTTAACAGACCTTGTTTCGCCGTGACGGTTTTTGGCAACAAGACACTCTGCCGCATTCTGGTCTACATTCTGAGAAGCCTCGGGTGAACCTTCTTTATCATAGTAGCCCTCGCGATAAAGGAAAAGAACAATATCAGCATCCTGCTCGATAGAACCTGAATCTCGCAGGTCTGAAAGCTGAGGTCTGTGGTCGGTACGCTGTTCGCTGGCACGAGATAGCTGTGAAAGACAGATTACGGGAACATTGAGCTCCTTAGCCATAATCTTAAGGTTTCTTGTGATTTCAGAAATTTCCTGTACTCGGTTGCCATCTCCTCGTCTGCCTGTGGACATAAGCTGGAGGTAGTCGATTACCACCAAATCAATACCACGAAGACGTCTTAGCTTTGCTTTCATAGCAGGTACGGTGATACCCGGTGTATCATCAAGATAGAGCTTCATTTTAGACAAAATATCTCCGCCTGCAATGATTCTCTGCCACTCCTCGTCTGTAAGCTTGCCTGTTCTGAGCTTTGTGCCTTCAACAAGAGATTCTGTTGAAAGCAAACGGGATGCAAGCTGTTCCTTGGACATTTCCAATGAGAAGAAAGCAACAGTACGCTTCTGAGGTCCTGCAACATTCTTTGCAATGTTCAGAGCAAAGCTGGTCTTACCCATACCGGGTCGTGCCGCCAACAAAATAAGGTCTGAGCGATTAAGACCTGTGATTACACGGTCAAGGTCGCCGATACCTGAGGAAACAGGCTTCAGCTCAGGGTCATCCTTATTGAGGGCATCCAGTCGGTCAAAAGTTTTGAGGATAACGTCACCTACAAGCTCAAGCCCTGCTACATTCTTGCCTCGGCGGATATCAAAAATCATCTGCTCCGCATTATCCACAAGAATATCGGACTCATACTCGCCTGCGGTGGCTTTGTCGATAATCTGACGTCCTGCGTAAATAAGCTGACGAATATCAAACTTATCCCTTACAAGACGGGCGTAAATCTCAACGTTAGAGGTTGAAGGGCAGTTTTCAACCAGACCAACAAGGTAGGTTTTACCCTCGGTTGGGTCAAAGTCCTTCTCACGTCTTAGTTCTTCGTAAAGAGTTACAAAGTCAATGCTTCTGCCCGAAGAGAGCATTGAAAGCATAGTGCTGTATATAAGTCTGTGCAGTGCTATGTAAAAATAGTCAGAGTTTGGCAGAATATCGGTTACTCTGTCAAGGCACTCAGGCTCAAAGATAATAGCACCCAGCACCGCCTGCTCAGCCTCAGAGCTGTAAGGCAAGCTCAGACCGTCATATTCGGTTTTCGGAGTATAATCAGCCATAATGGTGTTCTCCTTGAATTTATAATTCTATGACAGAAATTACAGTTCACTTACAGCCACAGTTACAACTGCAGTAATGCCCTGAAAAAGCTTAATTTCTGCCTTGTAGCTTCCACAGGTTTTGATGTCAGCCATAGCAATCTTACGCTTGTCTACGTTGATGCCGTACTTAGCCTTAAGCTCTGCGGCAACCTCCTTGGTAGTAACAGAACCGAAAAGCTTGCCTTCCTTGCCTGCCTTTGACTTGAGAGAAATAGTCTTTCCGTCAAGTGCAGCCTTTGCGTTCTCTGCAGCGAGAACCTCTTGGTCGTGCTTATACTTTTTGGAGTTTTCTGCATTCTGATACTCATTCATAGCCTGAGCATTAGCTTCCTTTGCAAGCCCTCTGGGAATAAGGTAGTTTCTTGCATAGCCGTCAGAAGCGTTTACAAGCTCGCCTTTTTTGCCAAGGGACTTAACATCCTGTAATAAAACAAGTTTCATAATATATCCTCTTTTCTAATAGTTATCAATGAAAATTACTGAGCTTCGCTGTCGATAGCCTCTACAAGCTGTCTGACAGCAGCCTCAAAGCTGACGCCGCTCAGCTGTGCCGCCGCCATTGCGTGGTGACCGCCGCCGCCCAGCTTCTCCATAATAAGCTGAACGTTACGCTTGCCGTAGCTTCTTGCTGAGATGTTGATTGTATCCTCATCAGTACGGAACACAACAAAGGAAGCGTTAACTCCTTTAAGTCCCAAAAGCTCGTCTGCAGCCTTAGAGGCAATCAGACGGATGTCGCTCATATCCTCCTCAGCAATAACGATTGCACATTTTTTATATATTCTGGCTGTGGATACCAGCTTATATTTATTTCTGTAAATTTCGATGGAATCAGAGAAAAGCTGACGCACGGAAACAGTATCCGCACCATGCTTTTTAAGGTATGCCGCCGCTTCAAAGGTACGTGCACCTGCATTCACAACAAAGTTCTTTGTATCAAGAATAATACCCGAGAGCAACGCCTCAGCCTCAGGCTTTTTAAGGTTAATATCAGGGAAGCTGTCGATAAGCTCTGTGCACATTTCGCAAGCGGAGGATGCACTGGGTTCGTGATAGAACACCAGAGTGTTTTCCAGATGGTCAACACTCATTCTGTGGTGGTCAATAACAACCACCCGCTGAGAAGCCAGATAAAGCTCCTTGCTCTCCAATCTGTTCTCAGACTGGGTATCAACTACAATAAGCAGAGTTTTGGGGGTAATCTCTGCCGATGCCTGCAGGGGACTTATAAACACTCCCTCGCCGCACTGGGTTTTATAGGCATCAATCAAGCTTTTAGCCATAGAGTTTTCGTAATCAACTGCAATCTGCACAGGTTTACCCATTGTGGAGGTTATTGCCCCGTAAAGACCTACAGCAGAGCCTATGCAATCAAGGTCAGAGAATTTGTGTCCCATTATGTAAACCTTGTCGCTGTCTTCGATTGCTTCCATAAGACTTCGTGCAATAACACGGACTCTCACCTTGCTCTGACGCTCTACTCCTGCGGATTTTCCGCCAAAGAACTCAAAGTCGCCGCTCTTAAGAATCGCAACCTGATCGCCGCCTCTGCCCAAAGCCATATCGAGAGCACGCTTTGCAGCTGCTTGGCTGCGTCTGAGTCCCTGCTCACCTCTGCCGATACCGATTGAAATGGTGGCTCCCACGTCGCCTATGCGAAGCTCTCTTATCTTTGCAAGAATGTCAAACTTATTTTCAACAAGCTTTTGAATTTCTCGTTCTTCAAAGATTATCATATATCGGCTGTTGCCCCACTTACGATAAAGAGCATTATACTCAGCCGCCCATTTTTGCAGAAGGGATTCTACCTGCACCAAAACGCGCATTGCTTCGTCCTCGTCATCTACATTTTCCAGAGCCTCTCGGTTATCCAGAACAACCAAAGCCACAGACTGACGGGTTTCCTTAAATTCCTTTTCTGTGTCCTTGTAATATGTATCATCAAAAAAATACAGCACAAATCCCTGTTCAATGGGATTTGCATAAACGGTGAATTTTTTATCATCAAGCTCAATGTCACCGCCGTGAGCTGAGCACAGCTCCTCTACGCTTTTGCCTTTGATTATTGAGGATACGTACATACCGAACATATTCTCATCCTTGCACAGGTTTCTTTCAAAGGTGCTGTTGTACCAGAGTATCTGACCATCTTCGCTTACTACAGCTACAGGAAAGCCAAATCGCTCCAAATACTTTTTATCCAAGCCACGGATACTCTCCACAGCACCTTTAACGGAAACTCGGACATATTTTGCAAAAAGCAGATAAATCACTAGCGCCGCAATAATACTCACAAGTGCAATTATCCCTTCGATTATGAAGAGAGTCTTGCTGACGCTGAGGGATATCAGTGCCATTATTATCATTGCAAGTGAAAACAAAGCAAGATACGGAACTGTAATCCAAGCTTTTTTCTTCATACTCATACCTCCGCCGACTGATTCGGCACAAGGAGTCTTAGACTCCCGAAAGGTCTGAACCTTATCAGACCTCCATAAGAATTGGCAGAATCATAGGATAACGACGGGTCTTGTCGCTGATATGCTTTGACACGACGTCTTTGATTCTGTTCTTGATAACTCCCCATTCGTGGATGTTTCTGTTGGCACAATCCTCCAGCACATCCAAGGAAATATGACGGATTTCGTCAAAGAGGGATTCACTTTCCTTTACGTATACAAAGCCACGGGACACTATATCGGGACCGCTGATTACGTGGCCGTCATAAACATCAAGTGAAGCAACGATGATAATAAGTCCGTCTTGACCCAGATGCTTTCTGTCGCGAAGCACAATGCTTCCCACGTCGCCTACTCCAAGACCGTCAACAAAGACCTTGCCTGCCTGAACAGGTGCAAGCTCTTTCATATAATCCTCGTGAAGCTCAACGCAGGAGCCTATATCACCGATAAACACATTCTCCTTGGGCATACCCATAGAAACTGCAATATCACGGCTTTTTCTCAGATGCTTCTGCTCACCGTGAACAGGGATAAAATACTTAGGCTTTGTCAGGCAATGGATAATCTTAAGCTCATCCTGACGGGCATGGCCCGAAACGTGAACCTCATACATAGACTCATAGATAACCTCACAACCACGCTTTAAGAGTTCATCCACAACGTTGCCTACGGTGCGTTCGTTACCGGGGATAGGGTTAGCGGAAATTATAATGCAGTCACCCTCACCTACCGCAACCTTGCGATGGTCGGAATATGCCATTCGTGAAAGAGCAGACATGGGCTCGCCCTGACTGCCTGTGGTTATAAGCACCACCTGCTCGGGGCTGTAGCGTGACAGCATATCTATATCAATAAGGATTCCTTCGGGAACATCAAGGTAGCCAAGCTCTTTGGCAACGGACATATAGTTGACCATACTTCTGCCCGAGAACGCTACCTTCCTGCCGTATTTGTAGGCACAGTTGATAATAGACTGTACTCTGCCAACATTTGAAGCAAAGGTTGCAATAATTATACGTTTGTTCATTGCACCCTTGAAGATTTTATCGAAGCTTTCGGAAACAGTCTGCTCTGTGGGAGTAGACCCCGGTCGGGAAGCGTTGGTGGAGTCTGCAAGCAGACAAAGCACTCCCTCACTGCCAAGTCTGGCAAAGGTGTTAAGGTCAATGGGCTCGCCCCAAGTGGGAGTGTAATCAACCTTGAAGTCGCCTGTGTGAATAACAGTGCCTGCAGGAGTATGCAGAGCAATGGCTGTTGCATCGGGAATTGAGTGGTTTACGTGGATAAACTCTATCTCCATACAGCCAAGCTTTATACGGGCACCTGCCTTCACATCCACAAGCTGGGGTGCTTTAGGCAAGCTGTGCTCTTTAAGCTTATTGCCGATTATTCCGTTTGTAAGGGCTGTGCCGTAAATGGGCACGTTGACCTTGCCCAGAAGATAAGGCAGACCGCCTATGTGGTCCTCATGGGCATGGGTAATGATAATACCCTTGATGTTATCCTTGTTCTGCTCAACATAAGTGAAATCAGGAATCACAAGGTCAACACCCAGCATTTCACCATCGGGGAAAGCCATACCGCAATCGAGAAGCACCATATCGCCCATACACTCAAAGAGTGTCATATTCTTACCGATTTCGTTGAGTCCGCCAAGGAACATTATACGTACAGCAGGCTTTTTCTCAGCAACACTCTGCTTCTTTCTCTTAGGTGTATAATTCGTTCTCTTGTATTTTTTAGTCTGAGCAGATTTCTTAGCACCTTGACTGCCGTTGCTTTTTGCCGCAGGCTTAGTGCTCTTTTTTTTGCTCTGATTTAAAGCAGGCTTTGAGCTTTTTTTAGAGCTCTGATTTTTAGCTGTTTTAGTCTTTTCAGCAGTATTGTTCTGACTCAAAATATTCCTCCATTTCTGACAAAGTGTCTTTAACGTGATTGTTTGTTTATTCGTCCGTTCTATATGTTTACACGACCGCCGCGTGAAACTAAATCCTAAATTAATACCGTTAAGTTTTACGGATAAATTAATTAATCCTGTGTGCTTTTCGCAAAAAAGGATATATGTACCTAATATAGTTATTCAATTTATTGTACCTTTTTATATGCCTTGTGTCAAGGTGAGAAAGAGAATTATAGAGTTAATTTTATCATTCTTATTCTTGGCACAAAGAGGCAAATTTAATCGTAAAAAATATTGCAAATAGAAATTTTGGTGTTATAATATAGTGTGGTGGAATAATAAGTAAAGTTTATACGATTTTTAATAAGGTTTAATTTGTATATATTTTTACAAAAAAGCCACAATATGCCCGCAGGAAGGATGGTGAGTGCTTTGAAGCAAGTGGAGATTTTTACAGATGGTGCCTGCTCAGGCAACCCGGGTCCCGGCGGCTGGGGAGCAATACTCCGCTACAAAACAACCGAGAAGGAAATCTCGGGCGGAGAAGCAAACACCACTAACAACAGAATGGAGCTTATGGCTGTTATCAGTGCCTTGGAGCTTCTCAAAGAACCCTGCGAGGTAACCCTTTACTCTGACTCTCAGTATGTTTGCAATGCATTGGAGAGAGGCTGGGCAAAGAATTGGCAAAAAAACGGCTGGATGAGAAACAAAAAGGAGCCTGCTCTGAATCCTGATTTATGGGAGCGACTCTTAAAGCTCTACGATACTCACAAGGTGAATATCGTCTGGGTGAGAGGTCATGCAGGCCATCCCGAAAACGAAAGATGCGACAGACTCGCTGTTGCTCAGTCTAGTAAATTCAGCTGAGTTTTGCAAACGATTTTATCGGAGATACAAATATCTCCTCACATAAAGACTATTTAAGGAGAAGTGTATATGCAGATTTATGCAGACAATGCCGCAACCACCGCATTGTCACCTAAGGTTTTGGAGGCTATGACTCCTTATCTCACAGAAATCTACGGCAACCCTTCAAGCCTTTACCGTATCGGTGCAACGGCTAAGGATGCAGTAGAAGAAGCAAGACAGACTGTGGCAAATCTCATAGGTGCTAAAAACGCAAATGAGATTTACTTTACATCAGGCGGTTCTGAAGCAGACAACTGGGCAATCAAGGGTGTCTGCAAAATGCTCAAAGACAAAGGGAAGAACCACATCATAACCTCTAAATTCGAGCATCACGCTGTGCTTCACGTATGTGAAAAGCTCGCAAAGGAAGGCTTTGAGGTAACCTACCTTGATGTTTACGATGACGGTCTTGTTCGTGCAGAGGATGTAAAGAACGCTATCCGCGACAACACAGCACTTGTTACAATTATGTATGCCAACAACGAAATAGGCACAATTCAGCCTATTGCCGAGATTGGTAAAATATGCCGTGAGGCAGGAGTTCTTTTCCACACAGATGCTGTTCAGGCTGTGTGCAATACCCCAATCAATGTTGAGGAAGAATGCATCGACCTTCTTTCTCTTACTGCTCACAAGTTCCACGGTCCCAAGGGAATCGGAGCTTTATATATCCGCCGCGGTGTCAGAGTAGAAACACTCATTGACGGCGGGGCACAGGAGCGTTCTCGCAGAGCAGGCACAGAAAACGTAGCAGGTATTGTCGGTCTTGCAAAGGCCATGGAGCTAAGCATTTCCACAATGCAGGAAAGAAATCAGCGACTTACAAAAATGCGTGACCGCCTTATTGACGGTCTACTGAATATTGAAAAAAGCCGTCTTAACGGAAGCCACGACCACAGACTCCCCGGTAATGTAAATATGTGCTTTGAGGGTATTGAGGGCGAAAGCCTGCTTTTAAGCCTTGACCTTAAAGGAGTCAGCGCATCCTCAGGCTCTGCCTGCACATCAGGAAGCCTTGACCCCAGCCACGTGCTTCTTTCTCTGGGACTTCCCCACGAAATCGCTCACGGAAGCCTCAGGCTTTCTTTCAGCGATGATAACACAGAAGAAGATATTGATTATATTCTTAAGATTGTTCCCGAGATTGTGGCATACCTGAGAAGCTTCTCTCCCCTTTGGGACAAAATAAAGAATGACTAATATTTAAGGAGTATAGATTATGGCATATTCAGAAAAGGTTATGGACCATTTTGCTAACCCCCGAAATGTGGGCGAAATCCCCGATGCTGACGGCGTTGGCGAGGTTGGTAACTCCAAGTGCGGAGATATTATGAGAATGTATATCAAGGTTGAGGGCAATGTGATTACAGATTGCAAGTTCAAAACCTTCGGCTGCGGTGCTGCTATTGCAACAAGCTCCATGGCAACTGAGCTTATCAAGGGCAAGACAATTGACGAGGCACTCCAGCTTACAAACAAAGCAGTTATGGAAGCTCTTGACGGACTTCCCCCTGTTAAGGTTCACTGCTCCGTGCTTGCAGAGCAGGCAATCAAGGCAGCTCTCTCCGATTACTACACAAGACTTGGCATTGACCCCACACCTATTGTAGGAGTTATCAAGGAATGTGACCACGACCATGGTTGCGGTTGCGACAGCTGCAACTGATTAATTAAATCAGCTTTAAAAAGGACAAGCTTCATTGCTTGTCCTTTTTTCGTTGTCTGCACACTACCAGAGTTTTGTTATTTTCAAAACTCACATTTTCTGTGCAGGAAGCTTAAAAAGTAAAAACCGCCCTATAAAAGGACGGTTTTTGCAAGCAAATATTAACGGCATTCACTTATGCTCTGAGTTTCAAATCAAGACTGAGTTTTATGCAGACGGCTGAGCTCCTCGAGGAAGGTGTCTGTATCCTCAAAATTCTTGTAAACGGAAGCAAAGCGGATATATGCTACCTTGTCGGTTTCCTTGAGAATCTCCATAACAAGCTCGCCGATATGCTGAGAGGTGACCTCTCTGTCGTACCCACTCTGAAGCTGTGCTTCGATAGAGTCGATCATTCCCTCAATCTGCTCCATAGAAATAGGGCGTTTTTCACAAGCACGGAGAAGTCCGGACATAAGCTTGCTTCTGTTGAACACCTCGCGGGATTTATCCCTTTTCACAACAACAATAGGAACGGTTTCGATAACCTCATGGGTTGTGAAACGCTTGGCACAACCAAGGCACTCTCTGCGGCGTCTTATACGCTCGCCGTCATCAGCAGGGCGGGAATCAATAACCTTGCTTTCTTCAAATCCACAAAACGGACATTTCATATACAAACACTCCATATATAGTATATAATTTCCTATACTGAAATTATAACACAACATTTAGAAAAAACAAGTTACTATTTTTTAAGAATGGTTACAGATTTATAAATCTTTCAAGGAATAATGTTTCAATACGCTAAAAAACAAACCACCTGCATACACAGGTGGCGTTTTTTTGCACTAAATATTCAAATTAGTTTTCTGAACTCTCGTAGCGCTTGATAACATATGCTTCATACAGTCCTGTGGCAAAAACAAGTGCTACACCGATTATACCAAGGATGTAATGAAGGATAAACGCTTTAAGCTCGTAGCCCGACTCATAAAGACTGATAATCTGAATAACCCATAAAATACCGCCTACAAGAACAAGCATAGCTTCATTACCCTTGATAAATCTGCGGATATATAGAGCAATCAGAAGCACCGTTCCTAAAAGCGATGACCAAACAGTCGACAGAACATCTGCAATTTTGATTTCTTCGGCAAAAACAAACACATTTTCATCTAATGAAAGCGTACCGTTAACAGCATTGAATAGAATTATAAGAAATTGAATCACAAGGACAATAAGACCTGCAGAGAAAAAATATAAGCCGTAATCGTGACGCTTCATTACATTCACCGCCAAAACTAATTTGATGCAATTAAATATTACTATATATTCAATTCAAAGTCAACAATGTTTTCACCACCGAAAAAAGGCACATCAGAAACGTGCTCATCACGCAAAAAGCCCCCGAGTTTTCTCGGGGGCAATATGCACTATATTAGTAAAGGCTGATTAAGATTAAGCAAGTGTGCCAATCTGAGAATCAGTGAGAAGCTCAGCAATCCACTTCTGAATTTCTGTTGCATCCTTGATGTTAATCTGCTCGTCAAGGTTTGCATCAGCAGCTGCCTCATTGAAGTTTGCAACTTCTATGTCAGCAATGTTCTTCTGGATAGCAGTTGCATCCTTGATGTTAACCTGATTGTCGCCGTCAGCATCACCAATCATGTACTCATCTGCAGGAGCACTGGGTTTATTTGTGGGAACTTCTGTGGGAACTTCTGTGGGAACTTCTGTGGGACCATTTGTAGGAGCCTCTGTGGGCTTCTCAACAGGTGTAATATCATAGAAAGTGGGAGTCCACTCACCGATTGTCCACTTACCATCAGCACCGGATTTATCCTTCATATACATACCTGTGTTGCCTGTAATCTTAAGGTCGATAGTCTGGTTGGAGCCGCCGCCTGTACCATTGTTGATGATGTAGCAGCTGTACTCTACGGGAACATAAGCAACCCACTGCTTCTCACCATACTGATTTGTGCGTGCATACTTCATCTCTCTACCAGGCCATGCGTACTCGCAATCCTCTGTACCCTCTACCCAGCAGTAGTAGTAAACCTTTGACCAGTCAGAGCTGTTGCTCTGGGAATAAACAACTGTGTTGTAACCCGCAAGTGTGGGGAACTCTTCGCCAACGATTTCCTCTGCCCAAGGATCAGCGGGACGCTCGGGCTGTACAGGAGCTGTATCCTCTGCATAGTAGATAGTTGCAATACCTGTGGAACCGATTGTACCTGTGAGTGTACCGTCTGCAGCAACTTCAAACTCGTTGCCTGTAAGAGAATCAATGTATGTACCCATTGCAAGAGTTCTTGTGGGCATTTCAACAGACTTAGTTGTGCCTGCGAGGTTTACAAGTGTTGCGCCAAGACCGCCACGCTCAACCATAGCAACCTTATCCTTTGTTCTGCAGGACTCGGGAGCATCACCGAAGTAGTTGTCAAACTGGTTAACAGCTGCAACCTCGGGGTCTGCCCAAGATGTTACGTTTGCATCACCGAGGAGGATGTCCTGGCAAATTGTTTCGATTGCAGCACGGTTTGCACCTGTTCTGTCATCGGGACGTGCAAAGTAGATTGCAGAGATTGTCTGACGAGCTGCTGTAAGAGCCCAGATCTTGTTTCTCTGCTGAACTGTCAGAGAAGAAGTACCGCCATCGATGTATGTATCGTGGGACTCGTTCCACTGGATAACGTTCTCTCTTGTGAAGTTTACAGTTGTGGGGTCACAGCCATCTTCCTCAGACTGATAATTGGGGAAGGGGTTACCGCCGTTGCCGCTCTTCTGAACAGCATCCTTGATGCCCCAGTATGCGGAAGAGTCAGTAACATCCATAAGCTCTGTGTACTCGTGGAAGGGACGACCGTCGCCGCACTTGTTAAGGATTTCGCCGTAAGCATAGAGCTCCTTGTCGGGGTAGTTAGCTCTGAGCTTGAGGAGTGTATCCTCCCAGAAGTCAGAAGCAAAGTATGTGTCGTGAGATGTTTCGATATGCTTTGCAGCGTCGAAACGGAAGCCGTCTGTGCCTGCCTCAACAAGCTCTACAAAGTAATCGTAGATTGTATCCTGTACGAGCTGTGTTTCTGTTGCAAGGTCAGGAAGACCGGAAGTACAATGCTGAGTAAGGTCCTCTTCGATGTCGTAATCGGAGAAACCGTCCCAGTAGTTCTCTTTGTAGGTCATATTAACCCAAGGAGAGTGGAAAGCCTTTGCAGCGAGGAGCTCGGGCTCGAACTCAGCTGCTCTGGGGTTAACGTGAGCCATAGGATCTGTAGACTCATTGTCATAAACACCAACGTGGTCGTCATCAGTACCCATGTGGTTGATAACTGCGTCAGCGATAATCTTAAGACCAAGCTCGTGAGCCTTCTCGCAAAGCTCAATGTACTCAGCCTTTGTACCGAGAGCGTTGTCCTCAGACTCGTTGAGCTGGAAGCCTGCGGGCTGATAGAACATCCACCAACCGTTGGGAGCAATACCGTCAACAGGAGCTGCACAAACTGCTACGCCCTTAGTAGGCATTTTGATTTCATTGGGAGGAGAAATCTGGAGAGTTGTGAAGCCCTGCTCAGCAACTGTTTCCAGCAAATCGATGGCATTCTTATAAGACCAGTTCCAAGCCTGAATAATCTTACCATCGTTAACGGTCTCCTCAAGACCGTAGTTGTTCTCGGGCTTAATAGAGTTCTGGAAGTCTGCGTAGGTGTTGTATTCGCTTGCACTTGCAGTGGGAGCGAATGCCATTGCCATTACGCAAGAAAGAACTACTGTAACCGCAAGAACTACGCTAAGTAATCTTTTTGCTTTCATCGTAAAAAGCCTCCATTAAAATAATTTTTGTACCCGTCAGCAATGCAAACCGCCCTTGCTGACAAGCGGCAGTGCGTGCACCACCACATCATACAGATGTATTATACATTAAAATTATAAAAAATACAACAGTTTTTTGCCACGTTCTTATCTATTTTTTATAAAATGTGTGAATTTCGGAAACTTTTATCAAAAGATAATTTTCCGCCATACAAATTAATGCTATTCCATTCAACTCAAACAAATTCTTATCAATTGTTTACTATCTCATTACTTGAAAAAAACAAACTGCTGTGATATAATTTCTGTCATTGGAGATGATATATATGAAAAAATGCGAATACTGTGCAAAGGAAATCAGCTACCATGATTTATACTGCTGTGAGGACTGTGAAAACAAAGCAACAGAATACTTTGCTAAGCGTGCAAAGCTACAAGCTTTGATTTCCGCAGTAAACATCGTCGGTACTTGTATAATAGCCGTCGGCATTTTTCTTTTTGCAATTACAAACCTTGTAGGTGCTCTGCTTATGGCAACAGGCTCTCTCTCGGTTGGAATTATGACTTTGCTTCTCCCCTGCCCCACTGACAATATGATTAAAAAAAACAAACTCAAAAAAGCAATGAGCTTTGTACGACTGTTTTCAATCGTGCTTTTTGCCTTCGGCATCGGTGCTCTGATTGTAGCCCTTATATAAAATGCATTTAACTCAAATTGAATAAAATGAATTTTTGCGTCAAAACTATTATAGCAAATAAAAATTAGGAGGTTTTTATATGCTGGATAAAATAGCTTTGGCGCTTCTTATTATAGGCGGAATCAACTGGGGCAGCGTTGGTCTTTTTCAGTTTGATATCGTAGCTTGGATTTGCGGCGGCCAGACAGGCATTGTATCAAGAATAGTTTACGCACTTGTAGGTTTGTGTGCACTCTGGTGCATTACCTTTCTTTTCAGAGAGCGTGCTGTTACCGAAACACCTGACAAAGGCGAGCTTTCTCACGACTCAATGTAAGCGAAATATAAAAAGGACGGCAGTTTACAAACTGTCGTCCTTTTGCTTATGTAAAAATGAATTATGCGTTTTTCTCAACAAGAGCTTTTGTATCTCTTGCGATAACAAGCTCCTCGTTGGTTTCGATAACCCATACGGGAATCTGAGAATCCTCAGCAGAAATCTTGCCTGCAACACCGCGCCAAGCCTTTGCGTTAAAGTCAAGGTCAAGCTTTACGCCGAAGCACTTGAGGTATTCGCAAACCTTCTCACGAAGCTGGGGCTGATTCTCGCCAAGACCTGCACAGAACACAATGCCGTCACAGCCGCCAAGAGCTACATAGTAAGAGCCGATGTACTTAGCAATCTGATAGTAGAGCATCTCATGTGCAAGGTGAGCACGCTCGTTGCCTGCTTCCTCAGCAGCAGAAACGTCACGGTCATCGGAAGAAACGCCGGAAATACCGAGAAGACCGCTCTTCTTGTTGAGGAGATTGCTCATTTCCTCGGGAGAAATGCCCTCCTTCTCAGCAATAAAGGTAACAACGGAGGGGTCAAGACCACCGGAACGTGTACCCATCATAAAGCCGTCAAGGGGAGTAAGTCCCATAGATGTGTCGATAACCTTTCCGCCGTCAATAGCTGTGATAGAAGAACCGTTACCGATGTGGCAAGTGATGAGCTTCAAGTCCTTGATATCCTTGCCAATGTTCTTTGCCATCTCACCTGATACATAGCGGTGGGATGTACCGTGGAAGCCGTAGCGGCGAACCTGATACTTCTCGTAGTACTCGTAGGGTACTGCATACATATAAGCCTTTGCGGGCATTGTAGAATGGAAAGCTGTGTCAAAAACCACAACCTCGGGAACAGAGTCACCGAAAACGGAAAGACAGCCGCGGATAGCCTGAACGTGACCTGAGTTGTGCAGAGGTGCAAGAGGAATAAGACTCTCGATACCCTCAATAACCTTCTCGTCAACGATTACAGACTCGCTGAACAGAGCACCACCCTGAACGATTCTGTGACCGATAGCAGAAACCTCGGAAAGGTCGGAAATAACGCCAACCTCTTTATCAAGGAGAGCGTCCTTAACCTGCAGGAATGCAGTTGTGTGATCGGGCATTTCGATTTCCTTTGTCATCTGTCTGCCGTCTGCTGTTTTGTGGCCGATAAAGGAGCCCTCGTTGCCGATACGCTCGCAGTTACCTTTAGCAAGCATCTGCTCATTGTCCATATCAATCAGCTGATATTTCAGAGAAGAGCTGCCTGCATTAATTACAAGAATTTTCATAATTCTTCCTCCATTTATTGAATTCGATAGAAAAATAATCTATACTATATAATAGTACAATGTTGTGAAAGTTTCAAGAGTTTTTTTGAAAGGAGTGGTAAACTTTGGTTACGGGAGCTGTTATTTGTGAATTCAACCCATTTCACAACGGGCATAAATATCTCCTCGATGAAATGAAGCGTGACGGCTGTGACTGCATTGTGGCGGTTATGAGCACAAGCTTTACTCAAAGAGGTGACGTAGCTGTTTACTCAAAATTCACAAGAGCCGAGGATGCCCTCAAAGGCGGTGCTGACATTGTAATCGAACTGCCTGTTGTGTGGGCTGTGTCCTCTGCACAAAGATTTGCTAAAGCAGGCTGTGAGATTATTAAAGCCCTTGGATGTGTTGACAGAGTATATTTTGGAAGCGAAAGCGGAGATATAGAGAAGCTCATAAAAGCTACAAAGGCTACCCTTGATGAAAAGGTTAATGAGATTACAAATACGTATATGTCGCAAGGAGATTATTATCCCTGCGCATTAGAGAAAGCTGTGAGTGAGGTTTACGGAAAGGAAGTTGCACAGGTACTTTCCACTCCTAACAACACCCTTGCTGTTGAATATATAAAAGCCTTAAAGAACAGTAACATTGAAATCAAAACCATCAAGCGTGTAGGTGCAGAGCACGACAGCGAAGAGGCTGCAAAAGGCTTTGCAAGCGCATCAAAGCTCAGACAGGATATTTTGTCGGAGATTAATACAGAAGGATTTGTGCCTGAAAGCAACGGTGAATGCGACAACCCTGCTTTTTATGAATACTCAGAAAGGGCTGTGCTTTATGCCTTACGCAATATGAGTGCAGAAAGTTTTGAGAAGACCCCCGATGTGAGCGAAGGACTTCACAACAGAATTTACGAAACAGTCTGCCGTCACAACAGTATTGGCGAAATCCTCACAGAGATTAAAACTAAAAGATATACCTTGGCAAGACTGAGAAGAATTCTCACCTGTGCTCTGCTTGGTATTACAAAAGAGCACCAAATTATGCAGGTGCCGTATATCAGAGTTTTAGGGTTTAGTTCCTGCGGAGAATTATTGCTCAAAAAAGCTAAAGCCACCGCTTCCCTTCCTTTGGTTGTCAACTTTGCGAAGGATTATCAACTCCTCGACGCAAACGCAAAGCAAATAGCAGAACTTGAAATCAAAGCAACCAACCTGAGAACAGTTTTTGAGAAATCACCCACAGAGTGCAATCAGGATTTTACAAATGGTATTATTAAAATATAAGTAAACAAAAAACCTCTCTGCGAAAAACAGAGAGGTTTAATTCTTTTATAGCGTTATATCAAACAGGGTATGTGCCGTTTTTCTTATCAAGAAGCTGAGGGTTTAAACCAAGCTGGGACTGTCTTCTCTTCTCAAAGAAATCAACAGATACCTTGGGGAACATTGCATAAGAAAGCACGTCTTCTTCCTGCTGAACATACTGAGCAGCCTCTGCCTTGAGCTTATCAAGCTCGGGAGCAATCAAATCAGCAGGACGGCAGGTTACAGGCTTCATATCGCCGCAAATCTTCTTTCTGAATTCATCAGAAATAGGAACGGGAGTTGTGCCGTACTTGCCTGCTACCATATCCTTGAACTCACCTGAGCACATCTTGTATCTCTCGCCTGCGATAACGTTGAACACTGCCTGAGTACCGACAATCTGTGATGTGGGAGTTACAAGTGGCGGGAAGCCTGAATCCTCACGAACTCTGGGAACCTCCAGAAGAACTTCTGTGAGCTTGTCCTCCTTGCCTGCCTGCTTAAGCTGAGAAAGAAGGTTAGAGAGCATTCCGCCGGGAACCTGATAGATAAGAGCATTTGCATCGGTTGCAAGCATCTTTGTATCAATAAGGCCTGCTTTGATGTACTTCTCACGAAGAGTCATAAAGTAATTACGGATTTCGGAGAGCTTCACAAGGTCAAGTCCTGTGTCGAACTCTGTGCCTTGGAGTGCAGCTACCATAGACTCCGTGGGTGCGTGGGATGTACCAAGTGCCAGAGGGCTGATTGCAGTATCAATCATATCGGCACCTGCCTCAATGCCCTTGAGCAGGCACATGGAAGCAAGACCTGAGGTTGCGTGGGTGTGAATCTGAACAGGAAGGTCAACTGCAGACTTGATAGCCTTTACAAGAGATTCTGTCTTGTAAGGAGTAAGCAGAGCTGCCATATCCTTGATGCAGATTGTATCTGCACCTGCCTCGGCAATACGCTTTGCATAATCAACATAATATTCATCGGTGAAGACAGGGCCTGTAGTGTAGCTGATAGCTACCTGAACCTCTGCTTTTTCACGCTTTGCGGCTTTAATTGCACTCTCAAGATTTTTAATATCGTTGAGAGCATCGAAGATTCGGAGAATATCAATACCGTTTGCAACAGAACGCTGAACGAAGTACTCAAGCACATCGTCTGCATAGTGACGGTAACCAAGCATATTCTGTCCGCGGAAGAGCATCTGAAGCTTTGTGTTCTTGCAATGGTCGCGGATAGTGCGAAGTCTTTCCCAAGGGTCTTCGTTTAAGAAGCGAAGGCAGGAATCAAAGGTTGCACCGCCCCAGCATTCCAAAGAATAGAAGCCGATTTCGTCCATTTTATCAAGAATGGGTACCATATCAGAAGTAGGCATTCTTGTTGCAAGCAATGACTGGTGTGCATCGCGAAGCCCTGTTTCTGTAATTTTAATCTGCTTTGCCATATTGTTCACCTTAACCCATTGAAACCAGAAGTGCGCCTGTTTCTACATTAGCACCCTTTTCCACGTGAACAGAAGCAACTGTACCGTCCTCGGGAGCACAAATTTCGTTCTCCATCTTCATAGCTTCAAGAACTACGAGCACATCGCCCTTCTTAACAGCCTTACCTGCCTGTGCATTTACAGAAAGGATTGTACCGGGCATGGGAGCTGTAACCTTGATGCTGCCTGTAGCTTGAGCAGCAACGGGCTTTGCGGCAGGAGCCGCAGCAGGAGCTGCCGCAGGTGCAGGAGCAGCAGCTACTGCTGTACCCTCACCTAATTCTTCTACCTGAACGTCATAGGAAACACCGTTAACTGTAATTCTGAGATTTTTCATTTTTGCGACCTCCTGTTATATTGTTGAATGTTTCTTGGGCAGAGAGGATTCCCTCTTACTGCTGAGAATATCAAGATAATTTATAAGTTTATTTCTGAGTGTGTCGGTTGTTGCTACATCGTCAATGTAACCTGCCTTTGCGGCATTTTCTGCAGAAAGCTCGGTTGCAACGTACTGTGCAATCTTTGCATCCTGCTCTGCAACTGTACCTGTAAGCTCATCGGAAAGTGCAAGGTAAGCGGCAGCTTCGGGCTTGATGGGAGAAACCACAGCACCCTCAAGTGCAAGCACAGCATCCATTCTGCCTGCCTTGCCTGCAAGTGTCATATAAACAGGGCCTGTAGCCTTACCTGTTACCACAGAAAGCTTTAATGTTGTTGCTTCTGTGTAAGCACTGAGCAATGCTGTTGCACCTGTGAGGCATTCAAACTCTTCTGCATTCACTTCTGTAATCACGGGGATTGAGAAGGCATCGCAAACAGATACAAACTTTGCAATCTTTTTGCAGGTTTTACAATCAAGGGTTTTGCCGAGAGTTTTTACAACACCAACTGCCTTGCCTGCAACACGTGCAAATGAAACTACAGCACCCTCACCTGTCTTTTCAAAGAGAACAAGCTCTGAGTCTTTATCAAGGTATGTATCGGCACAGGGTACAGCCTGAGAAACCACAGGTGCCTGTGAAAGGTTATTTGCAGGGAGGAAAGACAAGAGGTTTACAACAGCATCCACAGCCTCTCCTGCATCAGCAACAAGCAAGGAGGCTTTTGAAATTCCCTTGCACTCGCTGTCAGCACTCATTGAAAGCTTTGCATTTTCACTCATCACAACGAAGTCAGCACAATTTGCAAGGATAGCTGTGCTTGATACAACATCGCCAAGCACTACGGAAATCTGAGGCACAACGCCTGAGAGTCTTGAAGCACTTGCAACCAAATCTCCAAGAGCATCCAAAAGCATATTGCCCTGTGCAATCTGAGCACGGCTTCCAAGGTAGAAAGCAACAACAGGGTAGCCTGTCTTGAGAGCCATAGCATAAAGCTTTGTGAGCTTCTGTGCCACGGTTGCAGTCATAGCACCGCCTGTGCAGTCTGCGTTCTGTGCAAAAGCATAGACATTCTGACCTTGAATTTTACCACAAGCTGTCACAACACTCAAAGCATCATTTGCAACAGGTGTAAGCTCGGTATAAACTCCGTCATCAAACAGCATTGTAAGAAGCTTGTCTGCAGGAATCTGTGATTTTACTTTATTATCAACACTCATAATTAACCTCCCGAAGGATTTTTGAATATATAAAATATATCTAAATTAAATTATACAATATATGCACATAATTTATCAAGAGAATATTGACAATTTATGTGTGATTTTTTTAGTTTTTGTCAGCACAGCAGTTGCAACCATCACAACCGCTGAAGCCTTTTGAGAAAAGCTTGCTTATATACAGGGTATAAAACTCGCCGTTTCTGAAAAAGCCGAACTTTTCAAATAAGGGGCTGAGCGCTTCATCCTTTGAGCAAACAGTAAGCAAGCCTTCACTCAACGCAATGGAAGCAACAGCACGGATTAACGCATCTGCGTGCAAAACCTCCTCTTTTGAGATTTCGCTCTCTGCCTCACGCTTAACACCTGTGTCAAGCGAAAGAATCTCAAGTGCAGACATATATCTTTTGTAAGCCACGTGTCCGCGTTCATTTTCCCCGTCTTTGTATATAAGCAAGGTTGTGCCCTCAGGATAACAGGAAAGCTTGTCCGCATCCTTGCAGGGAAGAATTGAAAACATACCTTTTCCTCCTTACTTCTGGATATGACGTGAGGGGTTGGGGTCAGCCATAAGCTTCTTAACCTCGTCCTGAGTCAAATCACGCCAATCGCCTTTTTTCAGCATACCCATCTTGACACCGCCGATAGCTGTTCTTCTGAGTCTTGCAACCTCAAGTCCCAGCATCTCGCACATACGGCGAATCTGACGGTTTCTGCCTTCTCGAAGGAGTATTTCAAGCACAACTCTGCCCTCCTGCCGTGAAATCACACGCACCTCTGCAGGAGCAGTCTTTCTGCCGTCAAGCATCATTCCCTCTTCAAACTGCTGGAGCATCTCGTCAGTTACAGCAGGGCGAACTGTTACTCGGTACACCTTATAAATATCCTTTTTGGGATGCATAATCTTGTTTGCAAAGTCACCGTCATTTGTAAATAGAAGCATACCCTCGCTGTCGCGGTCAAGTCTGCCCACAGGATAAACCCTCTCTTCAATATCAGCCACAAGCTCTGCAACACATTTTCTGCCACGCTCGTCGCTCATCGTGGTAACATAACCGCGGGGTTTGTTCAGCATAACATAACGATATTTAGGCTTGGCATTGGCGGTAACACGTCTGCCGTTAACCATAACCTTATCATTATAAGGGTCTACCTTATCTCCTATTTCTGCCACAACTCCGTTCACCTTGACAGAGCCTGCACGGATAAGCTCCTCGGACTTACGTCTGGAAGCAACACCGCAGTCTGCAAGCATTTTCTGCAGACGCACATAAGTTCTTTTAGCCATAAATAATTCCTGTTTTCCTTTATATTTGATTATCAGCGAAACAGCTGATAGAAAAATCGCACAAGCTTATTACACTCTTTATAATCCGTCGACTCCTGTGCAACAAGGTTATATTTCAAAACTGTTTTTGAGTCTGATGTATACACCGCACAGCCTAACACGTCACCCTTCTTTACAGGTGCAAACACCAAAGGAGTCAGATACACCCTGCACCTTATACGCTCAGCCTCTTCGGTTTTTACTACTGCCTTCTTAGTTTGCTCTGCACGCACCCGCACACTTTCCTTTAACGCTCCTGCTACCTTTACATTGTAGGTTACATCGTCAAAGTCACCTATAGCTTTATATGTCGAAAAGCCATATTCATAAAGAGCCTTGTGGTCGGCCCAGTCGTTTCTGTCGTTTAAGGTGACGGCAATGAGCGTAAGTCCGTCGTGACAAGCCGAGGTTACAAGACATCTGCCTGTACTGATAGTGTAGCCTGTTTTGCCGCCTGTGCAGTAATCGTAATCCTTAAGAAGCCTGTTATGGTTATTATATGTAACCTGTTGGTCCTGTGGGTACACAAAATCAACAGTAACACTGCTCTTTGATGTAAGCTCAGAAAAGGCTTCATTCTTCATGGCCTCATTCATAAGCAATGCCATATCATAAGCAGTGGAATAATGCTCAGAATCAGAGAGCCCGCTGGGCGTTACAAAGTGTGTATTCTTCATACCGATAGCTTCTGCACGCTCATTCATAAGCTTTGCAAAGCCCTCCTTGCTTGTACCGATAGCAATTGCCGCCGCGTTTGCCGCATCATTGCCTGACACGGTCATCATACCTGCCGCCAAATCAGAAAGCCTTACCTTGTCACCTTTTTTCAGGTACATTGAACTGCCCTCAGCGGTCATTTCAGCAGTGAACTCCACCACCCTGTCAGCCCTCTCGGCTTCTTCAAGGGTAAGCAGTGCGGTCATAATCTTCGTGGTACTTGCCATACCCATTTTTGTATGCTCATTTCTGCCAAGAAGCACTTGAGAATTATCAACACAGTAAAGCACAAAAGCTGAAGCAGAAACCTGCACATCGTCACTTGCAAAAACGCATAAAGACGAAACAGCACATAGAGTAAGGCTTATAAGCAAAGAAAGTATTTTTTTCATAAACACACCCCGAAGCAATATATGTTCGGGGTATGTTCAGTTATTCATCAAAGAAGCTCGTCGTCGCCTACTTCGGGATTAGTTGTCTTTTCCTTATTAAAAAGCTCCTTTACTTTATCAAAAAGCTCAGGCACCATACCGACAATTCTGTCAGCAGGTCCGTCGTACTTTGTAACAGGGATAAACTTAACGTCACCCTTGTATACAGCAAGGAAACCTACAGGGTTGATAGAAACGCCTGCACCTGAACCGCCGCCAAAGGTAGGAGGCATATTCTCACGCTTAGGACGGATATCAGAGCCGCCTGAGGCAAAGCCGTAGCTCACCTTGGAAACAGGGATAATAATTGTACCGTCAGGTGAAGTAATAGGCTCACCAATGATGGTGTTTACATCAACCATACTTTTGATTTTGTCAAGGGTTGTGTCCATAAGTCCGTTGATAGGATGCTGTTTGGGAAGTTCGCTCATTTTGAATTCTCCTTTGTATGTTTGGGATTTTTACTTAGTACAAGAAGCAGATTTTCGGCTTCAACTCCGCTTTCCACAAGCATTGCAATAAGCTTTGTAAGCTTAATGGTAGCAACTGCATTTGCAAGAACAGAGGAGTCAGCTCCCTCGGTAAAATCGGGATTAATCTGCACGTCCAAATCCTTATACTCGGCTACGTTTTCAACTATTGCACCGACTATAGGATAAACTATAGAATTTGCCCAACCGTAGATAATGGCGGTATCAGCCGCGTCTTCACCTACAACGTTGAGCTTTATCTCAAGCTTTCTTAAGGTTGCCCTTTTCAGAAAGCTTACAAGCAGGCTCCAAGTGTTTTTGATTGTGATTTTCAACACCTGAAGAAATCCGATAAGTCCTTTTTCTTCGTAAAGTCCCTGCAGGGTGACCTCGTCATCCCAGTTAAGCTCCTTGCCCTTTTTAAGAAGCTTTTCCTCACGAAGATACTTGTTGGATTCCTCAGTAGGTGCAATAACATATTTGAGCCACAGGTAATGAGCTGTACAGCGGATTACCTGCTCCTCATCGTCATAATGCACCCTGACTGTAACATTCAGGTTAAGCAGTACCACAATCAGAGTAATGACAGCGGCAACTGCAACAAAAGCATATATCAAGGGTATCCTCCCCTATGCCGTATTATTTATATCAAGCCTCAGACTTTGTGGCTTCTTCGATAATCTCGCCTACAGTTGCGGCAATCATTGCATCAGGCTCAGTTTTGGTTTCTTCAATCTGTTGTGCATCCTCTGTGAAAACACTCAATTGAGAGTCGTCACCCTGAGTATCCTCTGAATTTTCAGAGGAAGAAGCAGGAATTTCGGGAAGCTCAGATAAATCGGAAATACCGAAGCACCTTAGGAAATTCTCGGTAGTACCATAAACCAAGGGTCTGCCGGGAAGCTCCAGTCTGCCCTTTTCCTCAATCAAATCCTTTGCGGTAAGGCTGCCGATAACGCCTGAGCAGTCAACACCTCTGACCTGCTCAACAAAAGCTTTGGTTACAGGCTGGTTGTAAGCAACAACTGCCAGCACCTCCATAGCCGCCTGAGAAAGAGGTGTGTTACGTCTTAAATCCATAACCGTGCGAATCTGAGGAGCGTACTCCTCGTTTGACACCATCTGGTAGGAATCTTCAAGTCTTATTATTGTTATGCCACGGGAAGAGCTGTTATATTCCTCCAAAAGCTCATCCGCATACTTTCTCACCTGTTTTTCGGTGAGCTCCAACGCCTGTGCCATTCTGCCCAAGGAAACCGAATCTCCGGATGCAAATAGTATAGCTTCTATAGCGTTTTTTATGTTAAGTTCACTCATCGTCTGTTATCCTCCAGCATTGTAACTGTGGCGTTTTCTCCGTCACCGTCAATAATAACACGCTTACCCTTAACAAGCTCCAAAACAGCCAGAAAGGTTGCAACCAGATCGCTTTTTCCGTTGCAAGCTTCAAAAAGCTCACCATAGCGCACATTCTTTTTGTGCCAAAGGTTGCGCATTACGCGGATGATTCGGGAGCTTACAGAGATAATCTTCTTCTCCACAATTCCCGAAAAAGCCTCTCGCTTGGGAGGAAGCTTTCTTTTTCCTCTGCCCACAGCATTAACATAGGCTTTTGAAATATCCGTAGGCGGATGAAGTCTGTTGTATGTAAGGTCGAATTCCACAGGAGAAGCTTCTCTTGTGAATCTGTCAAAGCTGACCATAGGTGCAAGCTTAGCAGCAACGGCTCGGCAAAGCTGATACTCAATAAGCTGTCCCTGCAGCTCGCTTTTGAGCTGTTCAGCCTCTTCCTCATGTTTGGGAAGAAGCATTACAGACTTGATATATACAAGACGTGACGCCATCTCCAGAAATTCGGAGGCTATGTCCATATCATCAGCCTGCATAGCATTTATCTGCTCCATATACTGCTCCAAAAGCAACGATATCTCAATGTCGCAGATGTCAATTTTATTTTTTGAAATAAGCAGAAGCAACAGGTCAAGAGGCCCTTCAAAGACGGGGAGCTTGTACTGAAGCTGAGTTGTGTTCTGCATTGACTGTTGCCTCCTTTCTGAAATTCTGAGTAAAGATTATATAGCGAAGAAAAAGCAGAGTCTGACAAGGAACGGTGTAAACAGGTTCATAATATAGCTTAACACACCTGTATATGAAAGAATAATAACCAACAAGAAAGTATAACGCTCTATTCTGTAGATAAAATTCACTGCTTTATTAGGCAGGAAAATTGAAACAACTCGGCTTCCGTCAAGAGGCGGAATGGGAATAAGATTGAACACCGCCAAGGACACATTGATGCTTACATAATAAGTAAGGAAATCCCAAACAAAGATACCTGCTGTTGAATAAAAAAACTCAACACTGGTAAGGTTCACATAAAGCAAAGTCAAGGCTCCGCCCAGCATACCGCAAAGTATATTGGAAACAGGACCTGCCAAGGCGGTAATTCCCATATAAAGCTTGGGCTTTTTGAAATTGCCGGGGTGAATTGGTACAGGCTTTGCCCAACCAAAACCGAACAAAAGCATACACAAAGCACCTGCAATGTCGATGTGCTTAACAGGGTTAAGGGACAATCTGCCTCTGTATTTGATAGATTTATCGCCTAAAAGATAAGCCACCCCTGCGTGAGCAAACTCATGCACAGGCAGTATAAGGAATATCATCAGAAACACAACAGCAAAATGAACCAACACAGAATGCAAATCCATATTGCCGCGCAAAAGATTAAAAAGCAATTAAAACATCTCCGTACTAAATAAAGATATTGATAATAAAGCTAAAGCCATTTTGAAAAAAGGTAATAATATCCAAAGAGGTCTGAACGATAAAGCTATTAGGCAGTCCAAGTGATAAGAAAGCAAGAAGGAACAAACCAACAGAAATAAGCATTTCGTTTTTCTTTATCTGTTCTGACCAATGCTTTCCGATAAAAGCAAAAAGCAACTCTCCCATATCCATTGGAGCAAGAGGGATAAGATTAAAGAAAGCAGAATAAAGGCAGATTCTTGTGAGAAAAAACACAGCTAAAAAAACAGCATGAAACACACACCCCCAAAAGGGAAGCTCTGTTTCAGGCATAACCGAAGGATTTGTCATTCCGTAAGAATTAACACTTCCCAACAAGGAAACAAGAAAAGCAAAAAATAAAAAGCACAAAAAATACGTTAGTATTCCCGAAACAGAAATCATAACAGCACCTAAAAAAGGTCTGTCAAGATATCTTTTTCTGTAACGGACACGCTTAGTAAAGCCCATAAACACAAGAAGAACAGAAAACGCACCTATCCAATGAAAGCTGTTTGCAGGATTCAGTGAAAAATAACCGGCTTCCTCTACCCAATCATCACCGCAGAGCTTTACAACCTTTGCTTTGACAAGATTGTGCACAGGTCCTACAAGAAACACAAATACGGCCATTGCCAAAACCATGCCGATGAAAAGGCAGATGGTTCCGTTTCTGTTTTCCAAATAAAAATCAAGATTCATTATGATTCGATACAAACCCTGTCACCTCCTGTAAAAGCCCGAAAAAAGCACACTTATGCTATTATATATAACTTAACCATTATATTATATAATAAGTCAAATAAAAAAACAAGAAAAGTTTTTCAAAAAAACACTTGCATTTTGTAAGCTTTTCTGTTATGATAACAGAGTTACAAATGCTACTATGTCATTAAGGAGGTGCAGAAGCATGGCAAAATGTGATTTCTGCGGAAAGGACGTTAAGTTCGGAATTAAGGTTTCTCACTCTCACAGACGCTCCAACAGAACTTGGAAGCCCAATGTGCAGAGAGTAAAGGCTGTTGTTAACGGCTCACCCAAGCACGTTTATGCTTGCACCCGTTGCTTACGTTCAGGTAAAGTTCAGAGAGCTGTTTAATCTGCTCTTTGCACATATTGCAAAACGGTATGTAAAGTCCTTCGAGTAATCGGAGGACTTTTTACTTTTACAAGAAGCGCTGAGTTTCGGAGCCTATAATAATTAAGCACAACACCTAAATCACTAAGCGATGAACAAACCGAAAAAACAGTATTCTATTATTTGCGGCAGGAGCAAGCCCCTGCCCTACTAAAAACGGTCGGAGCAGAGTAATCTGTTCCGACCGTTTTGTTTTATGAAAGCTTATTCAATTATTCCTCAACAGGAGCATCTGTGGGAGCCTCTGTAGCAAGCTCTGCACGAAGTGCCTCCAAATCAGGCTTCTCTGTATAAATTGTGAGGTACTTACCCATATTAACCAGATTGTAGTCATCAATTACAATCCAGATCTCTTCACCCTCAACACCTGTGTAGTCAGCAGACTGAGGAGAACCATTGTTAGAGATAATAAGTGAGTATGCCTCGCCCTCGGGAAGAGCAGCATTAACCGAGAACCAGCCGTCGCCGTCATCCATCATTGCTACACCGGGCCAAGATTTGAATGCATTACCGCCTGAGGTGCTCCAAGCCCAAAGGTAAGGAGTCCATGTTTCCTCAGCATTCAGATGTGCTGCGTGAATCTTGTATCCTGATGCAGAGTAATCGTAATAATAGTCAACATTTGTGTTGCCTGCTGCTACGATACCCTTTGCGTTCTCAGGAAGCTTTGAGCTTACCTCGTAGAGCTCAACCTTGATTGCCTCTGTTTCGTACTCTGTGCCTACTCTGTAGGTCTTAACAACAGGAGCTGCAATAGAAGCAGTTGTGCCATCCTCTTTCACTGCATAGAAATTGGTTGTAACTGTAGCAATGCTTACGGAGAAGCCTGCAAGGTGCTTCTGGAGCATTGTTGCATCCTTGATGTTGATTGAACCTGTGTAGTCATAGTCGCCGTTTTCGAGCAGGTGCTCTTCATCAAGTGTAATAAGATATGCAATGTGCTTCTGGATAGATGTTGCATCAGAAATGTTAACCTTGCCGTCGCCGTTTACATCACCTGTTACAAGTCTGGGTGCTTTGTAAAGCTCATACTTGTAGGTTACGGTAGTAACACCCTCTGTAATCACACCCTTTGCTTCGCCCTCGGTTTCAATAAAGTCGTACTCAAGAGCGAGAGAAGAGTCAGCGGAGGTTTCGTAGCCGTTGCCAACCTTGCCTGTAATTACCTGTCTTGTAAGAACTTCGCCTGTATCCTTGTTAACGTGGTTAACAACAACCTTGCTGTCACCGGACTCAAGACCTACAGCGTCAAAACTCTCCTTGTCAACTGCAATAACAGCACTTGAAGGAGCTACTGTGAAGGTGCTGCCCTTTACCTCATAAAGAGCATCTACACCTGCACTGGTGTTATCAGCAATAACAACCCACTCAGAAACAGAATCATCAACAAGTGTGATTTCCTTTGTTTCTGTTCTGCTGGAGTTTGCAAGAACTGCAATCTTCTTCCACTCACCCTCGGTGTCATTCTCTAATGTATATCCGAGAGTGTCAACCATAGAAGCGGGAGCGTTATTGAGTGTGTACTTTGTTGAATAATCCTTTGTTGCTGCTGTAAAGGGAGAGAAAGCTTTACGGATATCCATAAGGCCTCTGTAGTAGGATACCAAATCTGCATTGGAAACTACAAGCTCCCAGTCAATCATATTCTCCTCAATGGGAGATTTGTAGCTGTTTGTGTCGCCGTCTTTTGTACGTGCCATCTCTTCACCTGCAAGGTAGAAGCAGATACCCTGAGATGTGGTAATAATAGCGGCTGACATCTTGTTCATTTCAATAAGGTCGGAATATCTCTGTCTGTACTCTGCGTCAAAGCCGTAGATGGAAGTAACGAGTCTGTCGTAGAGTGCGTGGTTATCGTGACAGCTTGCATAGGTTACACACTGAGAAGGTGCAACAGCAGACCATGTGCAGCCCTTACCTACGGTGTTTGCGCGTATACCGTATGCAATGTTGCGATAGCAAGAAATATTACCCTGAACATAACCGCTGCCTGCATCAGAGAATACATTACCCTTGATACCGTCACGGATTTCGTCGTTGAAAAGAGCAACACGCTCAGAGAGAACCTTTGCATTTTTCTGAGAAGCGCTTACTGTCTTTTCGCCTGTGCAGGTTGTCTTGTCAAACACAGAAGATGCTGCAGACCAGCCCTCACCATACATAATGATTCTGGAATCAATCTTGTCCAAATCCTCACGGATAAGGTTCATTGTTTCTACATCGTGAATACCCATAAGGTCGAAGCGGAAGCCGTCAACGTGGTATTCTTCTGCCCAGTAGCGACAGCTGTCAATCATAAACTTACGGTACATTGCACGCTCGGAAGCTGTATCGTTTGCACATCCGGAAGCGTTTGACCAACCGCCTGCCTCGTTAAAGCGATAGTAGTAGTTGGGAACTGCAAGCTGGAAGTTTGATGTATCTGTGAAATATGTATGGTTGTAAACAACGTCCATAATAACACCGATACCGGCCTCGTGGAGAGCCTGAATCATCTGCTTGCACTCGTTGATACGAACATTACCGTCATAGGGGTTTGAGGAATAGCTACCCTCGGGAACATTGTAGTTCTCAGGGTCGTATCCCCAGTTGTACTGATCAGCAAGATCCTTTGCCTCATTAACTGTTGCAAAGTCATAGAAGGGGTTAATCTGAACGTGAGTAATACCCAGTTCCTTAAGATAGTCAACACAAGTGGGAATCATACCCTCACCGTTAACAGTAGTGCCACTTTCTGTGAAAGCAAGGTACTTGCCGCGGTTTGCTTCACTTACACCGGAGGTTTCGGAAGCGGAGAAGTCACGTACAACTACTTCCCAGACAATAGCATCTGTCTGCTCATCAACATAAATATGAGCATCCTTGTCCCATCCTTCAGGGTCTGTGGAATCAAGGTCAACTACCATTGCTCTGTCACCGTTAACACCTGTTGCCTTAGCATAGGGGTCAACAAAGGTAGCAGTGTTTTCTTTTTCTGTTACAAGCGCGGTGGTTGTGGATGTGTAAGTGTAGTAAACATTCTTGAGGTCACCCTTAATATCTACAGACCATACGCCTGTCCACTTGTCGCCGTCCATAACCTTTGCCATTGCATAAACGCCAAGGTCAGCGGCACCTTCTTCATCGTCACTGCCTGTTGCATAAAGGTTAACCTTAACCTCTGCGGATGTAGGAGCCCAAAGCTTGAAGGTGGTTGTTTCGGGTGTATAGAAGCAACCTAACTCACCGTCATAAGCAAACTCCTTATCCAGAGCCTGAGCAGCAATAGAATAGGGATTTGTAATCTCGTCTTCTGATGCCTCAGTTGTTGGCTCTGTAACTGCCTCTGTGGGTGCTTCGGTTACGTCTTCGGCACCTGCTGTAACCATAGAAACAGTAACTGTGCCTACTACAAGAAGCAAGCAAAGCAAAAGAGAGATGGTTCTTTTGAGTTTCATAAGTAATTCCTCCTTAATTTTATAAATTCCTCGTCAAGACCAACGAGGGAAAATTAACTCATATATAGTATATAATATTTCAAAGGAAATTTCTAGACACAAATGTAAAAAAGTTGACATTTTTAAAACAAAGACAAATAAGGGACAGGCAAATGCCTATCCCCTATCTTTTATGAATCATTCAGTTTTAAAATTATTCACTGCAAAATAACAAATCAAGGATTTATTTCGTCCTGTTCCACAAGAATCAAAGCACTTGTGGGAGGCACGCAGATCACTCGGCTGTATTCACCAATAAACTCTGTGCCGGCTTCCTCATGATTTACAAGAGCATCCCACCAGCCTGTGAGTCCGTGGGAAGCCAAATCAAAGCATTCCTGATGATTTGCACCATTGAAGAGCAGAAGCATCTTGCGGTGTTTGCCATAAGCCTCACCCTCCAGAGTATAGCCTGCGCCTGTGGGATTATCGGTAAAGAGCCACATACCCTTGTGGATGGTGCCCTCGGTATGGTCACGGAAAGGAGCAAATGCCTTACGTAGTTTAATAAGACCTTTGTAATAATCCACAAGGTCTTTATACTCAACAATACGAGTCCAGTCAATGCGATTAAGCTTTGAAGGTGAGCAATAGCTGTTGTGCTCTCCAAGCTTTGTACGCGCCATTTCTTCGCCTGCAAGAATAAAGGGAATACCCTGACTTGTATACATAATGGCAGCGGCAAGCTTATTCATTCTAACAATATCTTCATGACGCTTATCATACTGAGGATTATTGTGATGAACAGAAACACAAAGCTTATCATACATAGTTCTTCCGTCGTGACAGGAAGCGTAGTTAACAGCCTGAGAAGGTGTACGTGCCCAGAAATCGGTTTCTGCACGAACTGCACGGAAGAGCTCATTACGACGGGAGCCGTTCTGAACAAAGCCGCAGCTGTGCTGTTCAAACTCATTACCCTTTACAGCATCACGGTAATTATCGCAGAAAGCGGCAACATTATTGGGCAAGTAATGCATATTCTTCTGATTTGCCATAATTGTTCCGGGCTGGCAAGCTGTGAACATATCCCATGCTTCACCGTACATCAGAATTTTCTCACCGTTTTCAAGGGTGTTGAGAGCTTTTCTGATTTCGTTCATTGTGTCTGTATCGTGAAGTCCCATAAGGTCAAAGCGGAAACCATCAAGATGATACTCCTGAGCCCAGTACATAATGGAGTCAATCATAAACTTGCGGTACATCTTGTGCTCAGAAGCTGTATCATTGCCACAGCCAGAGCCGTTGGACCAGTTGCCGTCTTTGTTGTATCTGTAATAGTAGCCGGGAACTGAAATATCAAACCAAGAGCCTACGCTTGAGTAGGTGTGGTTATAAACAACGTCCATAACTACTGCAATGCCAGCCTCATGGAGTGCCTTAATCATTTCCTTGCACTCACGAATTCTTACCTCGCCCTTGTAGGGGTCAGTAGAAAAACTACCCTCAGGAAGATTGAAGTTTTTGGGGTCATAGCCCCAGTTGTACTGGTCAGCTGTTGATGCTTCATCAATAGAGCCGAAATCGTAGAAGGGATTAATCTGCACACAGTTAATACCTAATTCCTTCAGATAATCAACACAGGTAGCAGGTGCGCCTTCTTTGCCAAAAAGGGTTGTGTGCTCTGTGAAAGCCATAAACTTGCCTCTGTGCTTTTCAGAAACACCGCTTGACTCACAGTATGAAAAATCTCTGACCTGAACCTCCCAGATAATGGCATCCGTAGGATGCTCAAACAAAATTCTCTTGTCATTCTCCCAACCCTGAGGATTGGTGGTTTCAAGGTTTACAACCATTGAACGGTTGCCGTTTACACCGGCAGCTCTTGCGTAAATATCGCCTGTTTCCCTCTCGCCGAAATCGGAATGCGAAACCAGATAAGTGTAGTACATACCTGCAAGGTCACCCACAGCAGTATATGACCACACACCTTTATCATTCTTTGTCATAGGATAGGTGCCAAGCACCTTTGCACCGGGCTCTGAGTCACTGCCCGTAGAGAAAAAACGCACCTTTACATCTGTTGCGGTTGGTGACCACAAACGGAATTCTGTGCACTCCTTGTTATAGATTGCTCCGAGCTTGCCATCAAAATAATAGTATTTATCCAGTAACACTCCGGAGTTTGCTAAAACGTGTTTGTAATTATTCATATATACCCCTCGGAAAATTTCGGAAAACCTTGAAATTTAGTTGATTTTCCAAAAACATACACGTGTATTATACCACAGACTCTTTACCAAAGTAAATAGGTTGAGCACTGCAAAAAACATTTTTTATGGCAATAATTTTACTTATTTCAAAAATCTCGGATAGCATTTAACCATACGATGTCAAATATAATACTGAGCAAAATCTCCTAGCTCTTCTTCAATCCTAAGAAGTCTGTTATATTTTGCTGTACGCTCACTTCTGCAAGGGGCACCTGTTTTAATCTGACCTGAACCTGTAGCAACTGCAATATCTGCTATGGTGGTATCCTCACTCTCACCCGAACGATGAGAAATCACAGCGGTGTAGCCTGCTAAGTGAGCTTTTTCTATGGCACGGAAGGTTTCTGTAAGAGTACCAATCTGGTTTACTTTAATAAGGATTGAATTTGCCGCCTTCATATTTATACCATGGCACAAACGTTTATCGTTGGTAACGAACAAATCGTCACCTACAAGCTGAACCCGGTCAGAAAGCTTTTCTGTTATCTGCACCCAACCTGTCCAGTCGTTCTCGGAAAGAGGGTCTTCTATTGATATAATAGGGTATTTTGCGGATAGTGTGTTAAAATAGTCTATCAGCTCCTGTGTACTCACCACGTTTCCTCGCTTAGGCAGATGATAACTGCCGTCTTTGAACCACTCTGAGGCAGCGGCATCAAGGGCAATTTTTGTATTTTCATCCGAATAACCTGCTTTTTTAATCGCTTTTAAAATAAGCTCGATAGCCTCTTCGTCGCTTTCAAGGTCAGGTGCAAAGCCTCCCTCGTCACCCACCGCTGTGGATTTTCCCAGATTCTTCAGAATATCCTTAAGGCTGTGGTAAATCTCACAGCATTGTCTGAGTCCTTCAGAAAAGCTTTTAGCCCCCGTGGGCATAATCATAAACTCCTGAATATCAATGTTATTACCTGCGTGTGCACCGCCGTTTAAAATATTCATCATGGGCACAGGCAAACGCGATGAAAACGGTGTTCCGAGATAACGGTAAAGAGGAAGCTTCAGGTAGCTTGCCGCCGCTTTTGCCAAAGCAAGAGAAACCGATAATACAGCGTTAGCACCCAAGTTGCTCTTGTTATCAGTATTGTCCATTCTAATCATAATAGAGTCAAGCTCCTGCTGGCAAAGGCATGACCTGCCTAAAAGTGCAGGAGCAATCAGCTTGTTAACATTATCAACAGCTTTTGTAACGCCCTTGCCCATATAATCATTGCCCTTATCTCGAAGCTCAACAGCCTCGTACTCACCTGTTGAAGCACCAGACGGCACAATCGCAATCCCCTTATCGCCTGATTCAAGTTCCACCTCGCACTCCACAGTAGGAAAACCTCTTGAGTCCAACACCTGTCTTGCCTTGATTTCTTTAATTGAGTATTCCATATATATCCTCCTTTTTACTTTATAATCCCCTCAAAGCCCTTCAATATTCGTGAACACATCTCTGCTTTTCGGATATTATTTAATAGAAAGGAGGTTTTTGTGCTTGGAAACCGTACTTTATACAGTGCTCGAAGGAAACACTCTGTGGGGCATTGCAAACTTCTTCGGAACAACTGTGGAGGAAATCATAAAGATCAACGATTTGAAAGAGCCTGAGCTGATTTTTCCCGGTCAGGAAATCAAGGTTCCTGTTGACAAACCTACTGCCCCCCGTTACTACGCTGTCCGTCCCGAAGACACAATGTGGGGCATTGCAAAACGCTATAATCTGAACGTAAATGAAATTATTTCGCTCAACGCCCTTTCAAACCCTAATCTGATTTATCCCGGACAGATACTTCGCCTTAGAGCCTGAACAAAATCGCAGGATGCGGCTTTTGTTGCATCCTGCGATTTCACCTCAAAAAACGCATAATTTTCCAAAATTTGCATTTTTTTGCGGTTTATGATATAATTTTTTGTTGGTGATAAAAATGATTAAAATTCTTTCATCTCTTTTTCTAAAAGGTGTATCTAAGGACACAGACTCCGGAAGACGGCTTTGGGGTATGATGTGCTCTGTTTTAGGCATAGGACTTAACATAGTACTCTTCGGCATAAAGCTCTTGGCAGGAACCCTTTCGGGCTCTATTGCCATTACCGCCGATGCCTTCAACAATCTTTCCGATGCAGGCTCCTCGGTAATTACTCTGATTGGTTTCAAATTTGCAGGAATGAAGCCCGACCCGAAGCACCCCTTCGGTCACGGAAGAATTGAGTACATATCGGGACTTCTGGTTTCAATTGTAATCGTAATTGTAGGCTTTGAGCTTCTTATAACCTCCATTGAAAAGATTATGAATCCCGAGCCTCTCACAGGAAATCTTTTGGTTACGATTCTCATTCTCTGTGCTTCAATCCTTATAAAAGGTTATATGTTCTTCTATAATCGCAAGGTTGGTAGCGAGATTGACTCTGCAGGTATGAAGGCAACTGCTACCGACAGTCTTTCCGACTGTGCGGCAACTGCTGTGGTACTTATTTCCGTTATCATCGGTGCCTTAACGGATGTTGCAGTAGACGGATGGTTTGGTGCCGCTGTATCTATGTTTGTTCTCTTTGCAGGCTTCCGCTCAGCATACGAAACAATCCAACCTCTTTTAGGCCTTTCTCCCGAGGAAGATTTTGTAAAAGATATTGAAAATACAGTTATGGCACACGAGGTTGTGCTGGGTATTCACGATATGGTTATCCACGATTACGGTCCCGGCAGAAAAATGATGTCACTCCACGCTGAGGTTGACGGCAAGGAAGACATTTTTGCTCTTCACAACGAGATTGATATTATTGAGCAGGAGCTAAGAGAAAAGTTCGCCTGTGAAACAGTAATCCATATGGACCCCATCGAAACCGACAACGAAGCAATAAAAAACTATAAAGAAATCGCAGTTGAGGCAATTAAAGAGCTTCATCCCGATGCCACAATACACGATTTCCGTATGGTCCCCGGCCCTGTTTTTAGCAATCTGATTTTTGATGCTGTTATCCCTCACGCTGTTGCTGACACAGAGGATGTTCTCAAAGAAAAAATCAACACACTAATAAAGTCAAAGTGTGAAAACTGCAATGCAGTAGTCACTATTGACAGACCTTACACAACAATCTAAGCAGAATCCCCGATGCTTTATCGGGGATTTTTTATTATATTAAAGTATAATGATTGACAAGGAATATTATAAATGCTATAATTTGTCTATTCTTCATAAGCACAAATGCATTGACCGGAAAGAAGTAAGCTTTACTAAGTACTTTCAGAGAGCAGGCGGCTGGTGCGAGCCTGTAGTAAATTAAAGCCGAATACATTCCGAGAGCAGCACACCGAACATCATAGAAGCGCCGAGGTGCGCAGCCTAAAAAAATCAAGTACGACACCGAAATTGACGAACAGTAAGTAAATGCTGTGCATTTGCTTACAGACAATTTTGTGGAGTACGATGACTTTTTTTAGAGTAGCGGAGCACAACGAGGCGTGACAAGAAGCGCCGAGGTGCGTAACCCTCGCTAAGGTTTGATAAGTAGGCTGTGACGGGAGCCGTCCGTTACACGGCAGGGTATTTTCAACAGAAGATACCTGCAGAGGTTTCTGCTGTGAAGCAGAAACAAATTGAGGTGGTACCGCGATTTTTCGTCCTCAAAAGCACTTTTTCACTTTGTGCTTTTGAGGCTTTTTTATTTTCTATCCGAGGAGATAACAAGATGACTATTATTGATATGCTTGAAAAAAACGCCGCTGAATTCCCCTCTGACGTGGCACTTGTAGAGATTAACCCAGGTCAGCCCGAAACCAGACGTCTTACATGGCGTGACTACGACCTTGTACAGGAAACCGAAAAGAAATATTTCCGCCGTGAAATCACATGGGGAGTTTTCAACGAAAAAGCAAATCGCTTTGCAAACTCACTTATGGCAAGAGGCATCAAAAAAGGCGACAAGGTTGCTATACTTCTGATGAACTGCATTGAGTGGCTTCCCATTTACTTTGGTATTCTCAAGACAGGTGCACTGGCTGTTCCCCTTAACTTCAGATATGCAAGCGACGAGATTGACTACTGCTTAAACCTTGCAGAGTGTGATGCTCTTGTATTCGGTCCCGAGTTTATCGGACGAGTTGAAGATATTGTGGAATCAATCAGCAAAAACCGCTTACTCATTTATGCCGGCGGTCAGGGATGTCCCACCTTTGCAGAGGACTATGCTGATATGACTATGGAGTGCTCTTCTCAGTCCCCCGAGATACCTCTCACCGAAGATGACTTTGCCGCTATCTACTTCTCATCCGGCACAACAGGCTTCCCCAAAGCAATCCTTCACAAGCACCAGAGCCTGACTCATTCCTGCCGTGTTGAGCAAAATCACCACGGACAGACAAAAGACGATGTGTTCCTTTGCATTCCTCCTTTGTACCACACAGGTGCAAAGATGCACTGGTTCGGAAGTCTTCTTTCAGGTTCAAAGGCTGTACTGCTCAAGGGCACAAGACCTGAATATGTATTCGATGCAGTTTCCAAGGAGAAATGCACAATAGTATGGCTGCTTGTTCCTTGGGCACAGGATATACTCAACGCTATGGACTCAGGTGCTCTTAACCCTGCTGATTACGAGCTTTCACAATGGAGGTTGATGCACATCGGCGCACAGCCTGTTCCTATGAGCCTTATTAAACGTTGGAAGGAATACTTCCCCGACCATCAATACGACACAAACTACGGTCTTTCAGAGTCAATCGGCCCCGGCTGTGTTCACTTGGGAGTTGAGAACATCCACAAGGTTGGTGCTATCGGCAAGCCCGGCTACGGTTGGGAGGTTAAGATTGTAGGAGAAGATAACCTACCTGTAGAAAAAGGCGAGGTTGGCGAGCTGTGCGTAAAGGGTCCCGGTGTTATGACCTGCTACTACAACGATGAAAAAGCAACAGAGGCTTCTATCAAAGACGGTTGGCTTTACACAGGCGATATGGCAAAAGAGGATGAAGACGGCTTCATCTTCCTAGTAGACCGTAAGAAGGATGTCATCATCTCAGGCGGTGAAAACCTCTATCCTGTTCAGATTGAAGACTTCCTCAGAGGCTACAAGGCAATCAACGACGTTGCTGTTATCGGTCTGCCTGACGAACGCCTTGGCGAGATTGCGGCGGCAATCATTGAGCTTAAGGAAGGCTTTACCGCTACAGAGGAAGAAATCAACGAATTCTGTAAGGGTATGCCCAGATACAAGCGTCCCCACAGAATCATCTTTGCAAAGGTGCCTCGCAACCCCACAGGCAAAATCGAAAAACCCAAGCTCCGAGAGATGTACGGTGCTTCAAAGCTTGTAGACGCACAGAATAAATCCTAATCTTTCAGGAGGTATAACTTATGAAAAGAATTGTTTCTATTTTATTGGCAACGTTGCTGCTCCTTGGCATAAGCCTTGTATCAGCTTCAGCTTATACCCTACCCGATAATTTCTCCATCTCAGCAGAAGAAGGTACCCCCTTTGACTCTGTTGAGGGTGAAGCCATCGGCTATATCGGTGATGCAGATAACTCTCTGAATGTTACTGTTAAGGATGCAACTGCAATTCAGAAGCATATTGCAGGACTTTTGACTCTTGAAGGCGCTTCTGAGATTCTTGCAGATACAGATTTGTCAAGTGACATTACCATTAAAGATGCAACCATCATTCAAAAATGGCTTGCAAATCTTGAAATTCCTCAGCCTGTATTTCATCTGCTTTACACAGATGAAGAAGCTCCTGCGCTTAGCCTTGTAGGTACTTGGGAAACAGAATCAGATTTAGCACAATCCATCAACGAAATGCTTCCCTTATATACCGATGACGAACTGCTCCTTGAGCATGTAAACATCACTACCTTCCCTGCAAAGCTTATTTACACCTTTACAGATGACGGCAAGCTGATTGCTGAACCTGAAAAGAATAGTGTTGAAGCAGGTATCATTCTGGTAAAGGAAGAGCTTGAGGGAGATTTGGCAAACTACATTGAGGCTGTTGCTAAGCAGAGCGGTCTTAATATGTCTGCACAGCAGCTCATTAAGTTTATGGGCTACAATTCTATGTCTGAGCTTGTTGACGAAATGTTCCCTATGGATGTAGTAAACGATATGTCCAAACCTACAAATGCCACCTACAGAGTAGACGGCTCAAAGCTCTATATTACACAAGAGGGTTACGAAGAAGACTACTACGAAAACTTCACTCTTACAGAGGATACTCTCACATTCACAAGTAACTCCAATGGAGCTAATGAGAATCTATACCCCGTGGTATTTGACAGAGTTAATTAAATTATTAATCAAAGTATAAAAGTACAGGCACACATCGTTTTGATGTGTGCCTGTTTTAATTATGTCTGTATTTTATTTTACCCTTGCTTCACAGTATTTGCAACGAAGAATATTCTTGCTCTTATCAACGCACTTGAAAGCCTGAGGAAGCTCCTGCTCTGTGTGCGTAATGCACTTGGGATTCTGGCAGATGTGCTTGCCATCTGCATCATCTGAAATAGGCTTGGGGCGTACCGCATCAGCGCTGATGCCCTGCTTAGCTTCGGATAACAGCTTCAGAATAAGCGCCATACGCATATACTTGCCGTTTAAAACCTGCTTGAAGTAGCAAGCACGGCTGTCATAATCCACCTCAACAGAAATTTCGTTTACTCTGGGCAAAGGATGCATAACAATCATATCGCTCTTTGCATTCGCAAGCTTCTCCGCTGTGAGGATGTAGCTGTCCTTAAGTCGCTCATACTCTGCTTTATCCTCAAAGCGCTCACCCTGAACTCTTGTCATATAGAGGATATCAAGGGTGGGCATTGCCTCCTCAAGGTTGTCGCACTCAACGTACTCAATTCCGTTTTTCTCCAGCACCTCATACACAAGGTAGCTGGGAATTCGAAGCTCCTTGGGAGCAATGAACACAAACTTAACACCCTTATAGCGTGAAAGTGCTGTGCAAAGAGAATGCACGGTTCTGCCGTATTTAAGGTCGCCGCAGAAGCCTACTGTCAGGTGAGAAAAATCACCCTTTTTACGTCTGATTGTAAGTAAATCTGCAAGTGTCTGTGTAGGATGGTTGTGACCGCCGTCACCTGCATTGATAACAGGTACAACGCAGTTGCGGTCTGCAACAAAGGGTGCACCCTCAATAAAGTGTCGCATTGCAATAATGTCTGCATAGCAACCCACAACTCTTGCGGTGTCGGCAATACTCTCGCCTTTTACAGCTGAGGAATTACTGCCGTCGCTAAAGCCTATAACGGAGCCGCCAAGCTCATGCATTGCGGCTTCAAAGGAAAGTCTTGTTCTTGTTGAAGGCTCAAAGAAAAGTGTTGCAAGCTTCTTGCCCTTACAGCTCTCACTGTACTTTTGAGGATTTTCAATTATATCCTCGGCTGTATTCATAAGAGCTTCAATTTCTTCTATGGTAAGTTCACTGATATCAATAAGTCCTCTCATACTTTACACCACCTGAACATTTCTCAGGCTCCCTCAAAGAGGGAGCCGAGCATTACAAATTAAATCCTATGTTTTACTTAGCTGTAATCCAGCTTTCATCAGAGGGGTTATCTCTGAACTTAAGAAGACGAGCAACGTCTTCATCCTTGATGTAGCCAATCTCTGCGGCGGCTTCTGCCACAGCATCAAGGTTTGTAAGGCTTACGTTCTTTACATTTGCGGCAGCAAGGCGGTCAAGACCCTTCTGCATACCATATGTAAAGATAGATACAATACCGAGTACCTCTGCACCTACTTCTCTGAGTGCGTCTACAACGTCAATAACAGAGCCGCCTGTGGAAATAAGGTCCTCAATAACAACTACCTTCTGACCCGCTTTGAGTCTGCCTTCGATTTTATTCTGTCTGCCGTGGTCCTTAGCTGAACCGCGAACATAGCCCATAGGCATATCGAGGATGCTTGCAGCAATAGCGGCGTGAGCGATACCTGCTGTGGATGTACCCATAAGAACCTCTGCCTCGGGATACTCACGCTTTACTGTTTCAGCGATTGCATTCTCAACAACGTTTCTCTGCTGGGGAGATGTAAGAATCAGACGGTTGTCGCAATAAATAGGGCTTTTGATGCCTGATGCCCATGTGAAGGGCTCATCGGGACGAAGGAATACTGCCTGAATCTCAAGTAATGCTTTTGCTACTGTCTTTTCCATAATCTTTATGTCCTTTCTGTTATTACACTTTAATTAACCAACGAACTCAGCTACGCATCTCTTATATGCGGCAACGGGGTCCTCTGCTGCTGTGATAGGTCTGCCCACTACGATGTAGTCAGAACCGATTTCCTTTGCACGCTCAGGAGTTGTAACTCTCTTCTGGTCGCCAACGTCACCGTCTGCAAAACGCACACCGGGAGTAACTGTTACGAAGTCCTTACCGCACTTGTCGTGTACCTTGCCAGCCTCCAAGGGAGAGCAAACTACACCGTCAAGACCTGCGTCAGCCGCATTCTTTGCATAGTGCATGACTACCTCGTCAATGGGAGCGTTGATAAGCAGGTCCTCTTTCATTGCTTCCTCGCTGGTGGAAGTAAGCTGAGTTACTGCAATGAGGATGGGACGAGTGCCGTCCTCGCGGGTTAAGCCCTTGAGTGCAGCCTCCATCATAGCCTTTGTGCCTGATGCATGAAGGTTTGTCATATCAACATCAAGGTTACGAAGTACAGACATTGACTTCATAACTGTGTTGGGAATATCGTGGAGCTTAAGGTCAAGGAAAATCTTGTGACCTCTTGCCTTGATTTCTTTTACAATCTCGGGACCTGCGGAATAAAACAGCTCCATACCGATTTTTACAAAAGGCTTGCAATCTGTGAACTTGTCAAGGAATGCAAGGCACTGCTCTTTGCCTGCAAAATCACAGGCGATGATTACGTCTTTACCCATTAGTGTGCGCCTCCTATAATATCATTTAAATCTGTAATGCCGTATTTTTCCATTACGGCAGGTAAGTCTTCTATAATCTTCTTGCAGGCATAGGGGTCAACAAGATTCTGTGCTCCTACCTGAACTGCAGTTGCACCTGCAAGCATCATTTCGATTACATCCTCTGCAGTAGCTACACCGCCGATACCGATGATGGGAATGTTGACTGCTTCGTAAACCTGATAAACAAGTCTTAATGCTTGAGGGAAGATTGCAGGACCTGAAAAACCGCCCATTTTGTTAGCAATTACAGGCTTCTTTGTTCTGAGGTCAATTCTCATTCCAAGAAAGGTGTTGCAAAGGGAAATTCCGTCTGCACCTGCCTCCTCTACAGCCTTTGCTATGGGAACAATGCTTGTTACATTGGGTGTGAGCTTTATATACACAGGCTTTGTGGTTACAGCCTTGACAGCACGTGTGATTTCAGCCGCCATCTCGGGGTCTGTTCCCAAAGCCATACCGCCTCCGTGAACATTGGGACAGCTGATGTTGACTTCGATGATACCTACGCAGTCTTCCTTGTCTATCTTCTCACAGCAAGCCACGTATTCCTCAACACAGAAACCGCTGATATTTGCCACAACCTTCTTGTGGAACACCTCTCTCATTTTTGGAAGCTCCTCAGAGATAACCTTGTCCACACCGGGATTCTGCAGACCAACTGCGTTAATCATTCCCATAGGCGTTTCTGCGATTCTGGGAGTAGGATTGCCAAAACGAGGCTCCAAGGTTGTGCCCTTGAAGGAGAAGGAACCCAAGATGTTAATATCATAAAGCTGTGCAAATTCGTAGCCGTAGCCGAAGGTACCGCTGGCGGGGATTATGGGATTGTCAAGAGTAAGTCCGGAAAGTGTTACCTTTGTGTTTACCATATAATATCCTCCTTTGTGAGCACAGGTCCTTCTTTGCAGATTCGCTTGTTGCCGTACTTTGTTTTGCAGGAGCAACCCATACAGGCACCGAAGCCACAGCCCATACGCTCCTCAAAGCTGAACTGGCCCGAAGTTTTGCTCTCGTTGTACACTGCTTTGAGCATAGGCTCGGGACCGCAGGTGTAAACATAAGTGTAATCGGAAAGAGTCTTCATTACATCGGTAACAAAGCCTTTTGTACCAACGCTTCCGTCAACTGTTGCAACGAAAACTTCAGTACCCAGAGCCTTGAACTCAGCCTCGTAGAAAATCTCTTCTGCTTTATTGAAGCCGAGGATTACTGTGACCTTTTTGCCTTCAGCCACCAAATCCTTTGCAAGCTGATACATAGGAGGTACTCCTACACCGCCGCCTACAAGCAGAGGCTTATCACCGCTTTCGGAAAGGTTGTAGCCATTGCCAAGAACTGTGAGCACATCAAGCTCTGTACCCTCAGTCATTTTGCTCATAACCTCTGTACCCTTTCCTACTACCTTGTAGATAATGGTGAGCTTATCCCCTACCACTTCGCATACCGAAATAGGACGGCGAAGGTAAAGACCTTCAATCTGAATATTCACAAACTGTCCGCAGGCAATAAAGGTACAGTCGCCCTCCATCACCATCTTGAACACGTCTTTTGCTATTTTCTCGTTAGAGATTACTTTGAAAATTACCTGTTTCATTTTATCACTCCACTCATTCTGCATCTATTGTAGAAATTGTAAGTGTTGTTTCCTCCAGAACATCAAGGAGAACCTTAACTGTATCAAGAGCTGTGAACATTGTTACGTTGTTCTCTGATGCACAAGCACGGATTTCGTAACCGTCTGTTGCTTGGCTCATAGAGCCGATGTCACGGGTGTTGATAACGTAAGCAATGTGACCCTTGCGGATAGCCTTGGGGATGTCCTCGGAGCCTTCTGAAATCTTGCCCATCTTGTGGGTGCGGATGCCGTTGTTGATAAGGAAGTTTGCAGTTCCCTCTGTGGCCTGAATGTTAAAGCCAAGCTGATAGAAACGGCGGATAAGAGGCAGAGCCTCCTCCTTGTCCTTGTCAGCTACAGTAACAAGTACTGTGCCGTAGTTCTGAACTGTCATACCTGCTGCCTGAATTGCCTTATACATTGCACGGTTAAGCTTCTTATCGTATCCGATAGCTTCACCTGTGGACTTCATCTCAGGTGAGAGGTAAGCATCCAGACCCTTGATTTTATTAAAGGAGAACACGGGAACCTTTACATACCAACGATTCTTCTCTGTGGGATAGATTGTGAAGATGCCCTGCTCCTTCAGAGTCTTGCCCATAATTACGTTTGTGGCAATATCTGCAAGGGAGTAGCCTGTTGCCTTTGAAAGGAAGGGAACTGTTCTTGAAGAACGGGGGTTAACCTCAATGATATAAACATCATCGTTAGAGTCAACAATAAACTGAATATTGTAAAGACCTACAATGCCAAGACCTAAACCAAGCTTCTTTGCATATTCAAGGATAACGCCCTTAACCTTATCACTGATACTGAATGCAGGGTAAACGCTGATAGAGTCGCCTGAGTGAACACCTGTACGCTCAACAAGCTCCATAATACCTGCAACGAAAACATCGTTTCCGTCGCATACAGCGTCAACCTCAACCTCTTTACCCATAATGTACTTATCAACAAGTACAGGCTTATCAACATCAACCTCAACGGCTGTTCTGAGATAACGTCTGAGCTGCTCTTCGTTTGCAACAATCTGCATTGCACGGCCGCCGAGAACGAAGGAAGGACGAACAAGCACGGGATAACCGATTTCGTTTGCGGCATTTACACCGTCTTCGATGTTTGTAACTGCTGTTCCCTTGGGCTGAGGAATATTAAGCTCTGCAAGAATGTGCTCAAAGCTCTTTCTGTCCTCTGCTCTGTCGATAGCCTCAACGTCTGTACCGATAACCTTAACACCGCGTCTGCCGATAGGCTCTGCAAGGTTGATAGCAGTCTGACCGCCGAGAGAAGCGATAGCTTCGTAAGCTCCCTCAAACTCAACAACGTTCATTACATCCTCGGGAGTAAGAGGCTCAAAATAGAGCTTGTCTGCTGTTGTGTAGTCGGTGGAAACTGTTTCGGGGTTGTTGTTAATAATAATTGCCTCAATACCCGACTTGCGGATAGTTGAAACAGCGTGAACGGTGGAGTAGTCGAACTCTACGCCCTGACCGATACGGATGGGACCTGCGCCAAGCACCAGAGTTTTCTCTCTGTCTGTAACAATGGACTTGTTCTCACCCTGATAGCTTGAATAGAAGTAAGGGATGTATGCACCTGTGTGGCAGGTATCAACCATTCTGTAAATGGGGAAAATCTTGTTTGATTTACGAAGTGCGAAAATCTCGTCATCAGTCATGCCCCAGAGCATAGCGATAAACTTGTCAGAAAAACCGATTTTCTTAGCTTCTTTAAGGGTTGCAATATCACCCTTGTTATCTGTGATAACCTTCTCAAAATCAACAATCATCTTGAGGTTTTCAAGGAAAAGCTCTGTGATTTCGGTAACCTCGTGGAGCTTCTCAACGCTCTCGCCTCTTCTGAAAAGCTCTGCTACTGCAAAGAAGTTATCATCGTGGAAGCTATTGATGTAAGCATAAATATCCTCGGTTGTCCACTTTGTGAACTTAGGCATAAAGAAGTGGCACACACCTGTTTCAAGGGAGCGAACAGCCTTGAGCAAGCACTCCTCCAAGGTGGAACCAATGCCCATAACCTCACCTGTTGCCTTCATCTGAGTGGAAAGCTCGTTGGAAACTGTGGGGAATTTATCGAAGGGGAATCTGGGAAGCTTTGCAACCACATAGTCAAGGTCAGGCTCGAAAGCCGCATTTGTGTTTGCAATCTTAATCTCTTCCAGAGTCATACCAACAGCAATCTTTGCTGTAACTCTTGCAATGGGGTAACCTGAAGCCTTGGAAGCCAGAGCAGATGAACGGGAAACTCTGGGGTTAACCTCGATGAGGTAATACTCGGATGAGTCGGGATTGAGTGCATACTGAACGTTGCAGCCGCCCTCGATTTTCAGAGCCTTGATAATCTTGAGAGCACTCTCTTTGAGCATATTGAAGTCGTGGTCGTTGAGGGACATAATGGGAGCAACAACCATAGAGTCACCTGTGTGAACACCTACGGGGTCGATATTCTCCATACCGCAAATCATAATTGCGTGGTCAGCACTGTCGCGCATAACCTCAAACTCGATTTCCTTGTAGCCACGAACACTCTTTTCGATAAGAACCTGAGATACAGGAGAAAGACGGAATGCGTTAATACCCTTCTCAACAAGCTCTTCTTCGTTGTATGCAAAGCCGCCGCCTGTACCGCCCAGAGTAAATGCAGGGCGAAGAACTACAGGGTAGCCGATTTCCTTTGCGGCTTCCTTTGCTTCTTCAAGGTTGTAGGTAATGCGGGAAGGAATAACAGGCTCGTCGATGCTCTCGCAAAGCTCCTTGAACAATTCTCTGTCCTCAGCGCGCTCGATACTCTCTGAGCTTGTACCCAGAAGCTCTACACCGCACTCTTCAAGGATACCCTTCTTCTGGAGCTGGGTTGCAAGGTTAAGACCTGTCTGACCGCCGATGCCGGGAATAATTGCGTCGGGTCTTTCATAGCGGAGAATTCTTGCGATATACTCCAATGTGAGAGGTTCCATATAAACCTTGTCTGCAATTGTTGTGTCGGTCATAATTGTTGCAGGGTTTGAGTTGCAAAGCACAACCTCGTAGCCTTCCTCTTTAAGAGCCAAGCAAGCCTGTGTGCCTGCATAGTCAAACTCTGCAGCCTGTCCGATGATGATAGGACCTGAACCGATAATAAGAATTTTTTTGATATCTTTACGTTTTGCCATTTTAATTACTCCTTCCATTTACCTTTATTCATTATCCTGCCAGACTATATTGCCATCGCACATAGTCAGGCGGCATTTTCCAAATACTTTTTCACCCTTGAAGGGTGTAGCCTTGCCCTTAGAGATAAACTCCTCGGGATTTATGGTGTACTCTTCTGCAAGGTCAAAGACTGTCAAACAAGCACTCTGCCCTACTGCAATCTCTGAGCCTATGCCAAATCGTTTTCTGGCATTTGTGTTTAAAAGCTCCACAAGCTTTTCAAGAGTGATTACACCGGTTTTTACAAGCTTTGTGTAGAGTATGGGGAATGCGGTTTCGATACCCGTGATTCCCATTGCACTTTTTTCAAGTCCCCTTGACTTTTCTTCCTCGCTATGGGGTGCGTGGTCGGTGGCTATTACATCCACCGTGCCGTCAAGGATACCTTCCAGTAAAGCTTCTCTGTCGGTTTTATCTCTCAGAGGAGGGTTCATTTTGAAGCGTCCGTCCTCCTGCAGAAAGCTGTCATCAAGCACAAGATAGTGAGGGCCTGTTTCGCAGGTAATATCCACACCGTTTTTCTTAGCCTGTCTGATTGCTTCTATTGACTCCTTTGCAGAAACGTGGCACACGTGGTAACTGCAGCCGGTTTCCTTTACAAGCTCAATATCTCTTATTATGGGGCCGTACTCACTTTCTGAGCAGATGCCGCGGTGATTATGAGCCTTTGCGTACTCACCGTCGTGGATGTAACCGCCCTTTAGAAGTGCGTTATCCTCGCAATGGGCAACAACCATCTTGCCGAGTGCCTTAGATTTCAGCATTGCTTCCTTCATCATTTCAGCACTCTGAACTCCTCTGCCGTCATCGGAGAAAGCAACAACATCCTTTGCCATTGCATCCAAATCCGAAAGCTCCTCACCAAGCTGTCCCACGGTGATTGAACCGTAAGGATAAACCTTGATAACCGCATCACGCTCGATAATATCAAGCTGTTCTTTCAGGTGCTCGTAACTATCGGGCACAGGGTTTAAGTTGGGCATTGTGCACACCGCGGTGTAACCACCCCGTGCTGCCGCTTTTGAGCCTGTGAGAATGGTTTCTTTATACGAAAAACCCGGCTCACGGAAATGCACATGCACATCCACAAAGCCGGGAAAGATAACACAACCGCTAAAATTGAGAATAGTAGCCTCATCGCACTGGATATCCTTATCCAGAGCGACAATGGAAGAAGCATCAACGAGCACGTCAACATTTTCGAACTTGCCCGCTGTATACACTTTTGCATTTTTTAGCAGATACTTCATAACTGTCACCTGTATATATACTCTTATATAATAAAAAAATCCTGCCGCAGACACACGACAAGACACAATTGCATAATGCACGCAGGTATAGTATAACCCCTGCGAACGTATATATACACAAATCTTGTCGGCATCTCTGTACCGCTCTTAAAGATTTATTAGAGATATGATATCATCAATGCTACAGAAAGTCAATGCTTAAGAAGAATTATAAAGATTTTTTCATATATTTTCCGAACCTTTTTATCCCCTTTCAAAAACTATTATGCAAAAAAGCAAAAGTATGCCTTATATTGCATTGAAAGTGCAGATAATATATGGTATAATTTTCGAAAATCATTGTTTTGAAACAAAAACGGAGATATAAAATATGAAGAAAAGATTTTTTTCTCTTTCTACTTCCCAGATTATTATGCTCAGTTTTTTGCTAACAATTCTTGTGGGAAGCATACTGCTTGCCCTTCCCGTAAGCTCAGCAACAAACGAAGCCGTACCCTACATTGATGCATTGTTCACCGCCACCACCTCAACCTGTGTTACAGGACTGGTAACCCTTACCACAGCCTCCTCTTGGAGCACCTTCGGGCACATTGTAATACTGTGTCTTATTCAGGCAGGAGGCCTTGGAATCATCACAATTCTCTCGGGCATAATGATAATTCTGCAGAAAAGAATGGGACTTGCAGACAGAATTCTTCTGCAGGATGCCTTCAACCTCAACTCCCTGTCAGGATTAGTAAAATTCGTAAAAAGGGTATTTATCGGAACCTTTATTGTAGAGATAACAGGTGCTTTGCTGTATATGATTGTATTTGTACCCGAGTTCGGTGCAAAGGGAATATGGATTTCTCTGTTCACCTCCGTTTCCGCATTCTGCAATGCAGGCATTGATATCATTGGCAGTAACAGTCTTTGCAATTATGCAACCCACCCGCTTATCAATACGGTAACCGCTTTGCTGATTATCTTGGGCGGATTGGGTTACGTTGTCTGGTGGGACTTGCTCAGGGTAACAAAGAACTTCAAAAAGCAAAAGCTCAGATGCTTTCAGAGTCTTACCCTTCACAGCAAGCTTGTGCTGACAGCCACTGCTGTGTTAATTCTTGCAGGTGCTCTGTTCATCTTTGTTTTTGAGTTCGGCAATCCTCTCACCATAGGTAATATGTCACTCTTTGACAAAATTCAGGTTTCACTGTTTCAATCAATAACCACCAGAACAGCAGGCTTTGCGTCAGTACCTCAGGAAAACCTTTCAAACGGAAGTGCTATGGTATCGCTCTTTTTGATGTTCATCGGCGGTTCCCCTGTGGGTACCGCAGGCGGTGTCAAAACTGTCACAATCGTTGTTCTTTTAGCTTCTGCCCTTGCAACTGTGCGAAACAGAAACGAAGTTACTCTGTTTAACAGAAACTTAAGAAAAGAAGCTGTAAGCAAAGCAATAGCCGTAACCGCCACATCCTTTGCAACGCTCTTTATTTCCACCTTACTTTTATGTGCAAGCACAAATGCCAATGCTCTCAATATACTTTTCGAAACAGTAAGTGCCACCGCAACGGTAGGACTTTCAAGAAACCTGACACCCTATCTTGACACCTTTGGCAAGCTAGTTATTACAGCTACAATGTATTTAGGCAGAATAGGGCCAATCTCCCTTGCTGTTGCCTTCACCCTGAGAAAAGAAAACAAAAACATAATCTCAAACCCCACCGAAAAAATCAGCGTGGGATAAAAGGAGTACCACTATGAGTATCAACAAATTTTATGCAGTATTCGGACTTGGCAAATACGGTCTTGCTGTTGCCAAAGAGCTTATTGAAAACGGAGCCGAGGTACTTGCAGTCGATATTAACGAAAACATTGTAAACTCTGCAATAGATTTTATCCCTGTGTGCAAATGTGCAGATATTACTGACCCTGATGTTATACAGGAGCTTGGTATCTCCAACGCAGATGTTGTTATCGTTGCAATGGCTGACAATCTGGAAGCGAGTGTTATGGCAATCACCCTGTGCAAAGAGGCAGGAGTACCCACTATAATTGCAAAATGTGCAAGCGAAATGCACAGAAAGATTATGCTCAAAGTAGGCGCTGACAAGGTTGTATTCCCTGAAAACGAGTCGGGCATCCGCCTTGCTAAAAATCTTCTTTCCTCAGGCTTTGTAGACATAGTCGAGCTTTCCAAGGATGTTTCTATGGTGGAGATAGACATAAAGCCCGAGTGGGTTGGCAAAAGCCTCATTGACCTTAATCTGAGAAAAAAATACGCACTCAACGTAGTGGCAATCAAAAACGGCGACAGCGTGAGCATTGATGTTGACCCGACACTCCCTCTAAAAAAAGGCACAGAGCTGATTGTGGTTGTAAATTCTGACAAACTCTCAAAACTCAAATAAACCAAAAAGCACAAGGCACAGATTTTAATAATCCGTGCCTTGTTTTTATGCCTTATACAATTTTGATATCAATGCTTCCGCTTGTGGTTTTTACCTTGCAGATACCGCCCCGAGTTGTCTGGGGCACCCTAACGCTTCCGCTTGTGCTCTCGGCGATGAATATTTTATCACTTAAAAGCGTACCGCGAATACTTCCAGATGTAGTTTTAACATTAAGATTATCCGCATCGCTCTGCAGAAGCTCAATACTTCCGCTTGATGTTTTAGCAGTAATAGCATCCTGTGCAATAACACCTGAGCAGGTTATACCTCCCGATGTGTTATTCACAGAAAGGCTCAGGCAATTAACATCTATCACTTCAATACTTCCGCTTGTATTTTCAACATCGAGCTTTCCCGTAAGTACAACATTACCAAGAGTAACTCTTCCGCTTGTGCAGGATACCTCCATATTCTCAGCCTTTACAGTATTAGAAGATACCTGACCGCTCGTCGCCTTCAGACTCATCTTTTCCTGTGCAGTCACACCGTATGCACGCACAGAACCGCTCCTGCTTTCTGCAATAAGATTTCGGCAAGAAAGCCCGTCGTTTACAATTATCTTACCCGAGGAAACATCAAGTTTTATATCCTCATACGCTCTCTCAGGCAGATAGATTTTTATGCCCTCGCGGCTGAAGTTCATAAAATATTGGTGCCAATCTCTGTTGTCAACCCGTCTGACAACAAGGGTATCTCCCTCAAACTTAATATCATAATGAGTGTTTTCAGGCTCTGTGCACTCAATTTTCAGTTCATCTTCTGATGTGGGGAAAATCTCCAGATTACCTGCTTTAACCTGTGCATCCACACTGAGAAAAGCTTCATCATAAGTTACAGTTCTGACTGTACTGTTATCCTTAAACATAGTGTCAAAATTCATTCCTCTCATTGATAATGCACCGACACAAACAAAAATTCCCGAAACAAACATACATAGCGCAATTATCAGAATAATCAAATTTGACTTTTTCATTTTGCACCACCCTTTCCTACAAAGCAAGCTTTAATACCCAGAACTATCTTTTTGCTCAGCCACACAGCACCCTTTGTAAGCACCTTTACAAATAGGAAAGTCAGAAGCGAAAGACCGCCCATAACCAGCCCTGTGCCCATACACAGCACAGCTTCTGCACCAAAGCCTTCAAAGAAGAGTCCTGCAGCTGCCGTAAAGAGCGCAAGTGCTGTTGCAAAGAAAGCAATGTCAACGCAGATAAAGGTGAGTACTACAACCCAAATCACAATATAAACCGCAAGAATTATGCAGAACAGTGCTGCAAGCAAAGAAATCCACAATGGTGAGCCCACCGCAAGGAGCACAATCTCCCACCACCGAAGTCTTCTTTTTGGCTTTACCTTTTCTTTTACAATTTTAGCAAGAGGTGTTGTGCGGATAATCTCCTGAGAAATTTCGCTTACATCGCCAATATCTGCAACAGCCTCTGCCTCTGTCATGCCTTCTTCAATTCTGTCATCTATCATTTCAGAGTAAAACTCCACAGAGCGCCACACGTCTTCTTTGGGCAAACCGCTGAGTTTCTCTCGCAACGCATCCAAAAAATCATATTTATCCATTGTCTTCTGCCTCCCTTGTAACAAAATTGTATATAGAAATCATCTCGTTCCATTCCCGCTTGAAGTCTTCAAGCCTTTCAAGCCCTGCCTGAGTAATCCGATAATACTTTCTGAGCCTGCCGTTGTGCTCTGCTGTACGGACAGTGAGAAGTTCTGACGCTTCAAGCCGTCTTAAAATCGGATAAAGAGTGGACTCAGAAACCTCTACATACGGTTTCATGTCCTTTATCATCTGATAGCCGTAGGACTCATCGGTTTTGATAGACGCAAGGACACAAACATCTAAAAGTCCGCGTTTAAGCTGAATATCCATACAATACCTCCTTACGCATTATACTATACATCACATAGTATTATATGTCAAGAGGTATTTTTTAAATTCTTGATGTACTTACTCAGTCACCTGCGGTGACAGCTATCTCTGAGAGGGAGCTGTATAAGCTCTCCTCTTCAAAGAGGTTGGCACAGCAAAAGCTGTGCCAAATAAATAAAAAAGCAGACACCCGAAGGTATCTGCTTGATGTAAAAAATTATTTTCTGATTGTGTAGGATGTAACTCCCAGCACAGTTTCGCCGTCTATCTGCAAAGCTGTGGGAATGTTGAACTCAACTGTAATCTCCTTACCTGAGAAAAGCGCTGTCATTTCCTTGTGATTTATATGAGTTCCCTTGAAAAGCTGAGGGAACACTATAAGAGTCTTGAGTTTACCGCTGCCGTAAATAATACAGGAGGTAAGCTTATCACCCAATCTGTTCTGCTCGGGTGCAACCTCCATTCCGCCGCCGTAGTATCTGCCGTTCATACCTGAAGCAAGCCATACCTTTTTAAATTCGTGTTTCTCACCGTCAACGGTAACAACTGCATCAGGGCATTTGTAGCCGTGGATAAGAAGCTTTATAGATATCAGTGCATAGTTTGCTTTTTTGCCTTTAGCAATAAGCTGGTCTGCAACCTCACAGCACATACCGTCAATACCAAAGCCGATACCGTTTACAAACTTTCTCTCTTCCCCATTGATAATAACTGTAGGAAGCTTGCTGATATAGTCGTTAAGATACAGCATATTGCCCTGCATCTTGTCCTCCACATCCTTCAGGAAGTCATTACCTGTACCGGATTTATAAAAATAAATCTCACAAGGATAATCAATACCGTACACATCATTTGCAAATCGGTTGAGTGTGCCGTCGCCTCCGCAGAGGATTATTTTATCATCCTTGGTGCAGTTTGATACGAAAGCCTTCATATCCATATCAATTACCGAGTGAAGCTCACACTCGCCTGTCTGTGCCTTCTTTGCTTCATTCGCGAAGGTTTCTCCCTTACCGCCGCCTGCAAGAGGATTATACAGAATATATATCATAGTAACATCTCCTTAGAATAATGCTACAATTATATCACATTGTTTTTGATATGTCAAAACCTGTCGAAAAAACATAAAAAGCAACAGAAAAAGGGACACGGTTTGTCGTGTCCCTTTAGTACGTTTTTATTAAGCCAAAGACTTGTCCTCAACAAGGTTATTCACCCACACACCCTTCTTAACAAGGACGTATCCCACAATGCACTTGAGTATGTCAAGGCTCTGCACTATTGCATACATTTTCACCACATCAAGGGTAGTAAACCTTGATAGCGAAAATGCCGCAACAATCAAAATCACCCACACATATACACTGTCAAAAAGGAAGGTAACAACTGTCTTTCCTCCTGAACGAAGAGTAAAATACGCTGTGTGGATAAATCCGTGGAAGGGCATCATCACCGAGCTTATAAACAAGCACTGCGTCGCAATTCTTTTGACTGTATCCGTCGTGTTGTAAATCTGCGGAAACAAAGGAGAAAGAAACGCCATAACCGTACCGATTACAACGCAAATTGCAACCGCGGTAGCGATAAGCTTTCTGTCCTCGTCCTTTGCACGCTGAAGTTCCCCTGCTCCAAGGAGCTGTCCCACCACAATACTGATAGCACTTCCGAAGGCAAAGAATGCACAGAAGAACAAGTTGGAAACCGTAGAGCTTATATTCATTGCAGATACCGCCTCAAGTCCGCGGGTGGAGTAACAGCCTACAAGCACAGCCTGCCCCGTAGACCATAGCACCTCATTAAGCATAAGGGGGAAACCTTTTCTTACAATTCCGCCCATAAGCTCACGGGGTATCCGAAAGCTTCTGAATGCACCTTTAATATACTCATTCTTTTTCCTGTTACAATGAGTCCAAAGCACAACTACCGCAAACTCACACACACGGGAAGAAACCGTTGCAATAGCGGCACCCTTGATGCCCATTGCAGGAATAGAGAGAAACTCCACTCCGAATATGAGTACATAGTCAAGGATTACATTCACAAAAACCGCAACCATACCTCCCAGCATTGGAGGCACAGTCCTGCCTGTTTCTCTGAGTGTTCCTGCATAAGCCTGAGTAAGTGCAAACAAGGGTAGCTGCAGCAGCATAATTTTCATATACTCCTTGCCGTACATAAGAGTAGCAGACAAATCAAGATTGTCCTGTCCCTTGTGCAGATAAAGAGAAATCAGCTCCTCGTCAAACAAAAGGAAAAGTCCGATACAAAGTGCCGACATCAAGGACACAATAATAATTTTTGCCCTGAAGGTTGCACGCACACCCTTGTGGTCACCCTTGCCGAAGTACTGAGCGGTAAAGATACCGGCACCCGAAACTCCGCCAAAAATGCACACGTTGAAAACATAAATAAGCTGATTTACAATGGCAACTCCCGACATCTGCTCTGTGCCGATTTGCCCGACCATAATATTGTCAATAAGGCTTACAAAATTGGTAATTACCTGCTGTATGAGTATAGGCAGGGTAATCACCAAAACCTTTTTATAAAACTCTTTATTACCTATGTATTTCCTTATATTCATAACACACCATAAGGCAAGATAACTGTCGAATGTTCAGCAGTATCTTGCCTTTGTAAAAAAATTAGATTCTGTATTTATCCGCCAAAGCCTGAACCTCACGGGCAAACCTTTCAAGCTCCTTGTTAGGAATACCGTCACAGGTTGATGCCACAGAAACAAGCTCATCCACAGCCTTTGAAAGCTTGGAAAAAGCAATTCTGCTCTTTGTAACAGGCGGAGCCGATTTAGCTTTTTGCTTCACATAAACAGGAGAAGCCTTGTACTCGTATTCACCTCGAAGCAGGTCATACACCGTACCCGAGTAGGGAGCCTCAGCTTTTATACCGAAGGCTTCCTTTACTGTCTTTGCAAACTCTGTGCAGGAGGTATCCTCTCCGTGGTTTACAAACACCTCACAGGGCTTGTTCTTTATGCTGTCAATCCAGTTTAAAAGCCCCTCTTTATCCGCGTGACCGCTGATACCGTTGAGAGAACACACACGGGCATTGACTGCTATTTCATCACCGAAAATTCTGACACTCTCTGCCCCATCCTGAATCTTCCTGCCCAAGGTTCCCTGTGCCTGATAGCCTACAAACAGCACGGTACAGTTTTTCTTCCACAGGTTATACTTCAGGTGGTGGCACACTCTGCCTGCCTCACACATACCGCTGGCAGAAATCACCACCTTAGGAGTGTCATCCGCGTTAAGCTTTTTGCTCTCATCAATGGTAACATAGGTTTTGAGCCCGTCAAAAACAAGGGGATTTTCGCCTCTTTGCATTACTGCCTTTATGCCCTCGTCAAAGCAATCCGTACTGCACTGCATATAGATGCTTGTAGCTTCATTGGCAAGGGGCGAGTCCACGTAAACAGGGAATCCGTCGTGGCCTTTCACCAAGCCCTCGTTCTTAATTTCGCGGATAAAGTATAAAAGCTCTTGGGTTCTTCCCACAGCAAAGGAAGGTATAATCAGGCTTCCTCCCTTATCAAGCGTAGTTTGGATATACTGTGCAAGGGTGTTAATTGTGTCCTCTCTGTGACGCTCGTGAATACGATTGCCATAGGTTGACTCAATCACAAGATAGTCGCACCCCTCGACCGCCTTTGGGTCATTTATGATAGGCTGGTTTGTATTGCCCACATCACCGCTGAAAACAACCTTCTTCTCTGTTTCGCCCTCAGTAAGCCACAGCTCAACACAGGCACTTCCCAGCAAATGACCTATATCAGTAAATCTCAGAGAGATATTCTCGTTAATCTGAAATCTGTCAGCATATCTGCATCGTCTGAACTGTTTGAGCACCGCCTCGGCATCCTCCACAGAATACAAGGGCTCAACCGCACCTTTTCCTGCACGTCTGCTCTTTCTGCTTTTGTAGTTTGCCTCCGACTCCTGAATGTGTGCACAATCACGCAGCATAATTTCGCACAAGTCACAGGTTTCAGCTGTTGCAAAAACCGTACCGCGGAAGCCGTTTTTATAAAGCAGAGGAATGTAGCCCGAATGGTCCACGTGAGCGTGAGTTAAAAAGAGGTTTTCAATCTCTGCAGGGTGCACAGGCAAGGGTGCATTTTCAAACACATCCACTCCCTGAGGCATACCGAAATCCACAAGCGAGTACTTCCCTGCAACCTCAATGAGAGTACAGCTGCCTGTTACCTCGTGGCAGGCACCGATAAAGGTAAGCTTCATACAATCAACCGTCCTTCAGGTCTTTTACAAGTAAATTCTCGGGCTGAGGTGCCTCCAAAAAGGCGAACAGCTCATCCATATTGTCTGTGGTTTTATAAAGGGCGTCCACCGCTGAGCGGACAAAGCCCTTTTCAACAGCAGCCTGCATCATAGCATTAAGCTCGTTGTAATAGCCTTTTATGTTAAAAAGTGCAATAGGTTTATTGTGACGGCAAAGCTGCCTTAAAGTCATAATCTCAAAGAACTCCTCAAAGGTACCGATTCCGCCGGGTACGATTATAAAAGCATCAGAGCGGTCCTCCATAATCTGCTTTCTTTCACGCATGGTAGCGGTTTCGAAAACCTCATCACAATAAGGGAACACCTCCTCGATGCTCTCATTCTCAAAAAAGCTGGGAATTATACCCTCAATATATCCTCCCTGTGCCTGAACACCTCTGGCTACAGCACCCATAAGTCCGTTACCGCCGCCTCCGAAAACAAGGGAATGTCCGCGCTTTACCATCTCTTCACCAAGAAGCTCAACACGCTCAATATACTCCTTGTCTATCTTTGGAGAAGCCGCACCAAACACACAAATTTTCATATAATCACTCCTGACTTGTATATTTTGCTTTTTTATTATACCACGGTTTACTACGTTTAGGCAATAAAACAAATGTAAACAATGTAAAAATAAAAAAATAAATGCCTCAGATATACCGAAGCATTTATTACAAAGCAATATTAAATTATATTAGGAATAGTAATCCTTTATGAAACCCTTGATAGAATTATCGTATTTTTCTTTGTCAACAATGCGAATCATAGAGTGGTCGCCCTTGTCAAAGAACACAATACGTTTTTTATCCGATGCACACTTATCAAAAAGAATCTGTGCATACTGGGGAGTTGAGTATTTATCCTCACGGGAGTGAAGCATCAGAAGCGGTTTATGCATTTTGTCAATACAGTCAATGGGACCATACTTCATACTGTTGCCTGTGAAAATCCGCATCCACATATCAACAAAGTGGATAACAGGATTTACACTTTTATTAAGCTCTATCATGTGATTTTTGAAGCTTTCACAGAAATTGGGATGCATACCCTCAACCACAAGTCCGTCAATATAGTCTGGGCAGTTTTTGCTTACCTGAGCAAAAAGTCCCGTGCTGCCACCGATACAGATACCATGCATAATAATTTTCTTTACTCCAAAGTTTTTATGCAGATACTCCGCCCAAGCCAGCGCATCCTTGTGCTCGTCAAAGCCTACGGTGTTGAACTCTCCGTCGCTTTCGCCGTGAGCACGCTGATCAATGGTAAGCACATTAAAGCCGCACTCTGAATAAGGCTGTGCAAAGTAGTAATTATATCTGAGTCCTTCTGTTCTGCCTGATAGCATAATAACAGCTCTGTCGTAGCCTAAATCATAGTACTCACCATAAAGGTTGAGTCCTTCGTTTACAATGTGCAAGTCCTGCTTTTTGTCAGAGAATTTTTCGCTCCACAGTGTACCCTCGTCGTACATAACAATCTGGCGTGGGTCATCACTTGAGCGTTCACGAGTCCATCTGTGTTTGCCTCGGCGTTTGAGGTGCATTGTGTAAATAATATAAGATATAAGAAACCAACTGAACACAAGCATAAAAAGGCCGGAAACAGCAAGCCAGAACAATATGGTCAGTATTATTTGTAATACAGGCGACATAAAAACTTACCTTTCAATAATGAATTACTTATGAGGAGTCTTGTCTGATAAAACTAACAGCTCTTTTTTTAGCTGTGAACACTTATCGAAGACTATACCGTTAAGGCGTTCAATCTCTTCACGGGAAGGATTCACAGAGGAGCAATAATCACGCAGATAGATTTTCTTGCCGATGATTATATGGGCACGTTTCAGAAATCCGTAATTACCGTCTGTAATCACAGGGATAATAGGAGCACCCGAACGCAGAGCAATGAGCACATAGCTTGGCTTGAAGGGATGCATCTCTCCGTCGGGAGTGTTGTGTGCTTCGGGAAAAATCTGTACCATACCGCCCTTTTCAAGCACCTCAACGCTCTTGTCAACAAAGCTCATACTTTTGATATCTCTGTCGGCACGGATACCACCAAAGAACTTCATTCCAAATTCAAAAAAATCACTCTGCTGATATATCCACTCAGAAAGCACTATCCAAAGCTTTCTGGGAAAGAACACAAAAGCGTTCATCACATAATCAAGGATGTTATAGTGATTCATAACAACAAGCGCCGCACCCTTGACTTTTCTGTTCTGAGCCTTTTTATCCTCATAATATGTTTTTCTTTTGAAGAATAATCCTTGGAAGGGCCAACCTGTAACTATGGCAACCCATCTGAAGAACTCATACATCAGCTTATCATTTCCTTTATGATTCTTTCAAAATCATCTATGCAATAACCAAACTGCTCCGACTCAAAACCGAGAGTGATTCCGAAGCGGTTATCAATCTCGCCCACAAGAGCAAAATAATCCAGACTTGTACCGCCCAAATCGTTCATAAAATGACCTGAATCGGTAATCTCATCAGGTGTTTTACGAAGCACCTTGCAGAAAAGCTCACGGAGAGCCAAGCGAATTTCGCTATCCTCATCGACATTTTCCTCATTCGGTTTTTCTTCAAAGCTATGAAGCACTACCCTACCCTCTGAAATTGCTTTTCTAAGGTAAGCACGGCTGACCTTAATTGCCATAGAGTCCATTATTGGATTTAAGGTATAGTAAAACTCCTTAACCTGATATGACGAAGGCAATTCAGCATTGCACATAAGAATTTTTTCTTTCAGACTGTTAAGCTTTGCATGGGGAAGCTGAGAGGAAAGCTTCACTACAAGTATAAGCTTTGAGTTATCCTCATTGCCCAGAACACTCAGTGCCTCCGCCTCAGAAAGAGTAAAAGCATCCTCAGAAAAATCAGGATTGAGATTTTCGCCGTCAGGGCCAAACACCACATCAGAGATTCTGCCCTTAATGTGATAACAGCCTCTTTTGTCACACTCCATCACATCGCCTGTGTCAAAGAAACCCTCTGTAGGAAGCTTATCACCCTCAACAATAACGCTTTTGCAGATAGATTCACCGCGGACAAAAAGCTTGTTATCCTCACCGATTTTATACTCTACCGAGTCAAAGGGCTTGCCTATTGAGCCTTCTATACGCTCACAAACCCTGCGCGAAAGCTCCACGGAGGTAATACCGATTTCACTCATACCGTAGCCGTTATAAAGCTCATAGCCAAGTGCATTGATAAGTCTTAGCGTGGACTCCTTGATTGCACTTCCGCCTGATATACAGAAACGTACGCTGTTACCAAACAGCCTGCTTCTGACATCTTTAAGAAAAAGCTTTGCAAACACCTTGCCAACGGCAGGCGAAAATTTCTGAAGCTTCAGAGAAGCTTTGGTTGCCTTCTCAAACTTTTTCTGAGTTTTTTCATCTCTTGTGGCTATTGTGCGCAAAAGAGATTTCTCCACAGCCTCCCACAGCAGAGGTACTGCAAAAATGTGTGTTACCTCGTATCTGCGGATTGTGTAGAGTATATTGTCAGGGTTCATATTAGAGAGAAAAACAAAGGTTGAACCCCAGAAGGAGTACCAAAGATACATAGCCTCCAAACCGAAAATATGATAAAGAGGCAAGAATGCAAGCATTTTGATTTTTCCTTTGTAGGTTTCTACCAATCCGGGATTTATCTCCTGCATAGATAAAATGTTGAGTATCTGACAACTTACTTCTTTGCCTGAATAAATGCAGATTTTTTCTTTGAGGGTAGTACCTGAAGTAGACAGTGCAAACTCATTTGCAAAATCTGTTTTGTCCTTTTGGTTGTGCTTTCTGCCCTTCTCAAGCAAAGCCTCAAAGCTTAAGCTATCCCTACAAAAATCAGGGCATTCATCCTTGCAAAGCACAAGCTTTACCGAAAGTGTATCAAGTATTCCTTTTGAGAAAGCTACAGGCTGGCGAAGATTTATAAGGCAAGGCTTGTTACCGCTTCTGAGAATCGCCCAGAAAAGCTCAATCCACTCCACGCAGTTTTCTGCATACAAGCCGATAAACTCACCTGTACCGTATTCCTTCATAATTGCAACAGAGATGCTTTCGATATTATCCTGTGCTTCCTTGTATGTAACGCTCTGAGGACCCATAAGGGTATTGTATTCAGCCATTACGTTGTCCTTGAAGCTGAACACAATGTTATATATATCCTCAAAAGTCATTGAAGTTTCCTTAAGTTTAAGACAATTTTCTCTTACTGTCTTTTTTATATATGCCATTATTTATTATCCTTTTCTTTTCCTATAAGTGCCACAGACTCCGGCAGGAAGAATGCCATTACAAAAGCCGCCACGCAGAAAAAAGCAACCACAAGAGTTATAATAGAAACAAGTCCGGACTGCTTTAAGAACACAAGGATTACACCCGATGCAATACCTGCGGATACAGCCTCAAAAAGGCCCTGCACAGCAAAGTACATTGTAGCTGCACTGATGCCTGTTTTTTCGGTATACTCTGCAGCCATCTGAGAAGGAATTGTATAGGTAACAGAGAAGAACGCACCGATAGAAAAGGAAACAATAATACCGCACATAATTGCAAAAGGAAGAATGAGATTCTGAGGGAGAACCCTGCAGAACATCATAAGCGACATACCTATAGCAAAGGTAAGCAATACAAACTGGAAGCCTACCTTAAGTCCGTGCTTCTTCACCAGCTTATTGTAAAGCATAAGTGTAAAGGGCACTGGTGCAAAAGCAGACGCCATTACAAAGGTCATATCAATGCCAGTCGTAGAGAAAAACTCGTTAATACCGGAGAGAAATAGCTGAAGTCCTATGTTCATTACAAAAACAAGGCACAGCCAATAAATAAATTTTGTGTTCTTGAAAGAAAATTTGAGAGATGTAATAAAGCTGACTCTCTTGACATTTTCAAGACTTTCCTTAGTGTTGGTAGGCTGTTCCTTTATCATCAGCAGAGGAATCATCATTGTAAGTGCCAAGGGCATAAAGATGAGTGCCACCACACGGATATTCATCTGCATACTTACAAACACAGGTACAAGAGCAAAGCTCATAGAAAAATACACAACGTCACAAATAGACTTAACGTTTGAAAGGAGAACTCTGTCCCTGTCATCCTTTACAATCTCAGCAAAGGTTGCATAGTATGTGAGCATTGTAAGAGTATAGGTACCATAGAAAATACACAATAAGGTTGCAAACCAGATAGTATTGAGCACTGTTGCTTCCTTGTCAATAGGAACGAGAAACAGAGCATAAGAAATCAGCATAGGAATATAACCTATGAGTATTGCAGGTCTGCGTCTGCCCCATCGGGTTTTCAGATTATCCGTAAAAGAAGAGAACGGAAGGTCAATCAGTCCGTCAAAAACCTTTGCAACCACAACGAGAGTACCCCATAACGCTGCAACAACCAAATCTTTATTAAGATAGGTCCAGTGCTCTGCGTTCTTCTCAAAACCGCCTACAAGAAGGGCACTGCAAAGATATGTACCCATGATAATGTTGAGCATATTAACACCCAAACCCGAACAGCCGTAGAGAATAATCTGCCATTTTTTAGTAAGTTTGTTCATACTGATACCCCTCAAACTACCAAATTGTTTTTTGTAAACACCTGCACATAAGTTTTATTAATAAACTATTAACAGACATTAACGATATACTTATATCACATTTCGACAAAAAATGCAATGAAGCAATATACCAATGAACACAGAGAAAACAGAGATTTTTTGCACAAAACAATAAAAACAAGCGGTAACTTCTGTAAATCGTTACCGCTTGTTGCAAATATCAATATTTTCAGATAAGAGAAATTAGCTTTTCTACCGCTTCACGTTTGGTTGCCCAGCTGGTTACAAAACGGATAACCATGTGCTCCTTGTCGATTCTCTCCCAGTTTTCAAAAACTGCAATCTCAGAGAGTTTTTTGTGCTGTTCGCTATCAACAAAAACAAACTGCTGGTTTGTGGGAGAATCCACAGAAAGCTTGTAGCCCCTGCTCACAAAGCCTTCTTTTAGAAGATTTGCCATCTCAATTGCGTGCTTACCAAGTTCAAAATAAAGGTTGTCTGTAAACAAGGTGTCAAACTGCAGACCTGTAACCCAACCCTTTGCCATCAAAGCACCGTGCTGCTTAATCTGTGCCACAAAGCACTTAGGCATATTGTTTTTTGTATAAACCACAGCCTCACCGCAAAGGCATCCCACCTTGGTACCGCCGATGTAGAAAACATCACAAAGAGAAGCTATATCTTCCAAAGTCAGGTCGCTTTCCTTGCTCATAAGTCCGTAGCCCAGTCTTGCACCGTCAAGATACAAAGGAATATTGTAGTTTTTACACACATTGGCAATAGCCTCCAGCTCAGCTCTGCTGTAAAGTGTGCCAAGCTCTGTAGGATGAGAAACATACACCATACCGGGGTAAACCATGTGCTCGTGGCTGTCATCATTCCAGAAGGTTTCAATCAAATCCACAAGCTCCTTAGGGTCAACTTTTCCGTCATGATGAGGAACTGTGAGCACCTTATGACCCGAATACTCAATAGCACCTGCCTCATGGGCAGCAATGTGAGAGGTAGTAGCACCGATAACTCCCTCGTAGGGTGCAAGCATCGTGCTGATTACAAGCTGGTTTGTCTGAGTACCTCCGCAAATAAACTTCACCTGTGCATCAGGGCAATTACATGCAAGCCGGATTTTTTCCTGCGCACTTTTACAGTAAGCGTCCGTACCGTAACCTGTATTCTGCTGATAATTAATCTCCATAAATCTTCTGAGGATTTCTTCACACGCTCCCTCAGAATAGTCATTTTTAAAATAAAGCTTATCTATTGCCATTCATATCACCTACAAAATCAATTTGACTCAATTATTATAACTCTTTCCACACGGAAAAGCAATAGAAAAAGAACTATCTGAAACAGCAACACACAGTGGTGCTTTGGAGGTAGATACAGCTGTGCAAAGCCACGTAAAACCAAGTCTTTCACCCTTGGCGACTCAAGCCCCAATGCCTTCGCTCCCCGCCTGCTGGCTTGAAGCCTAAAAAACAGTCCATCGAACTGTTTTTGCCTGCAGTTTTAGCTATCTCTTAAACTTTGTCACAGCCTGTTCAATTCCCACATCTGCACAAATAAATAAGATAAGGGATACCTCAAAAAAAGGTATCCCTTATTCGTATGGTGCAGGTAACAGGACTTGAACCTGCATGAAATTGCTTTCACATGGACCTGAACCATGCGCGTCTGCCAATTCCGCCATACCTGCATATTGATTTTTAATCAACGCTTGATATTATATCAAAAGCCACAGGAATTGTCAACCTAAATGAGCAAAATTCTTGTGCTTGATTTTGTTTTATTCCATAGATTTTTGCAAATAAAAACTCGGGCATAGCCTGTGCTTTACAGATTATGCCCGATAATCATTCATAGGAAATATTGCTTTGACTTACAGGTCGTACTTCAGCTCTTCTTTTGCAAAGTTCTTAAAACTCTCATAATAGAAGTATGAGCGCAGAGTCTGCAAATCCTCAGGAGTTGTAACCTTGATATTCTCACGAATACCTTGGAATATCCGAACGGTTTCGCCGAGTTCAATGAGAAGCTCCGAAGAAGAAATGGGATTGGTGATGCCTCTCTTCTCTGCCTCATCGTGTGCCCACATAATCTTTCTCATTGTATAGCCTTGAGGTGCCTGTGTGATAAACATCTGCTTTCTGGGCAGAGATTTGCAACAGGTTTCTCCGTCGGGAGATTCAAGCACAGAATCGATGCTCGGGGTAACGGGAACGGCGGTTTCAAATTCTCTTGCCGTTTCGATGCAATCGCTGATAAGCTTTGCTGAAAGCATAGGACGCACACCGTCACAAATAAGCACTACGTCGTCGGGAGTTGAATTCTTCTCAACCTCCACAAGTCCGTTGTGAATACTCTGGTGGCCGTTTGCACCGCCTCCTACAATGGACACAACCTTGTTTATGTGGTGGGTTTCAATAAGTCCCCACAGATAGTCAATTTTATCAGGGATACAGGAGATAACAATATCGTCCACCTCGGGATGCTTTGAAAAATGCTCCAGAGTACGGATAATGATTGGCTTGCCGTCAACATCAATAAACTGCTTGGGGATATCAAGAGATTTCATTCTTGCACCGATTCCGCCGGCAAATATCATTGCGTGTACCATAAACACAGTCCTTTCCTTAGATAATTAAAAATCACTTCTTGGCTTTTTTAGCTTTATCTTCCTGATAAACTCTCAGTGCCTCATCAACAGGTCCGTCGTAAATAAGTTCACCCTTTTTAAGGTAGAGTGCACGGGTGCAAAGCTCCTTAACAGACTCAGCATTGTGGCTTACATAAAGCACAGTTACACCGCTTTTTATAGTATCTGCAATCTTCTGCTTACACTTCTTTTTAAAGGTTGCATCACCGACTGAGAGGGCTTCGTCAATAACAAGCACATCAGGCTCAATGTTAACATTGATTGCAAAGCCCAATCGCATTTTCATACCGCTTGAATAAGTACGCACGGGCTGGTCGATGTAATCGCCAAGCTCAGCAAAATCAACTATACGCTCTTCAAGACGCTTGATTTCTTTATCTGTAAGTCCTAAGATATATCCTTTGAGGTAGATATTCTCTCTGCCTGTCATTTCCATAGAAAAGCCTGCAGTTAGCTCCAACAAAGCTGCAACCTTGCCGTTAACAGTGACCTCACCCTCTGTAGGAAAAGCAACGCCTGTGATGTGTTTGAGAATAGTGGACTTACCTGCACCATTGTCGCCGATAAGACCTACAGCCTCACCTTTGTCAATGCTGAAGGAAACACCCTTGAGAGCTTTGTTAATCTTAGCCTTTTTATTCTTAAAAAACAAGGCACGAAAACGCTCTTGGTCGTTTTTATACAATGTATATTCTTTAGTTACATTATTAAAAATAATAATAGGTTCTGACATTATTGTGCCTCCTTACAGAACATCGGGGAGTCGTTTACGCAGGCGGTTGTAATTATAGATACCAAGCGCAAAGACCAGTACAAATTCAGCAAGGAAAATAATAATCTCCCATTTATTCTCAAAGAACCAAGTATTATAAAGGAAGGCATTACGGTATCCGTTGGCAAAAAAGTTGATGGGATTTAGGAGCATAACTTTCTCAAGCCAAGGAATACCTAAGTCGTAGGAGTTATAGATAATACCTGTCAACCAAAAAATACCCGACATAATAGAAACAATCATATTTTCAAAGTCCTTTGAGAATGCCGCCATAGGAGCAGTTGACCATGTGAGCATCACAAAGAACATATACATAAGCGGGCAATACAATAAGAACTGCAGATTGTATATTGTAGGCATATAACCATAGCACAAAAGTATAATGTACATAATCGCGCTGAGGAAAAGATGCACAAACAGTCTTGCAAGTGCAGTAAAGGTCATAATGGTAGAAACAGGGAATGAAACCTTGGTAACATACTGTTGATTCATTCTGATGGATTTTGCACCCAGAGTAATGCTGTCGGTAATGAAGAACCAAGGAATAAATCCTACCAGCATAAAAACAAATCTTGGAAAGTCCTGCCCTGCCCACACTATATCGCCTGCACTTTTAAGTCCTATGGAAAAAGCGAACCAATATACAAAAAGAGTAAAAGCAGGCTTGATAACTGCCCAGAAGGGACCGATTGCGGCACCTTTATATGTTTTTTTCAGGTCATTTACAGCCAACAGAAAAATCTGTTTGCCGAAACCTTTATGTTCTTTGAATATAGTGAACAAGTCAATATCCTCCCTGGAGTGCTCTGCACTCATACAAGTATACTATACCATAATAATACAATTATCATTATATATTATTTTATAGATTTGTCAATTTACATTTTTGAGATAAAAAGCCGTATCAACAGCATTTCACACAGCTAGTACATAAAAGCAAAAAAACGGAGCACACCTTATCGGTGTACTCCATAAAAAACAAAGTTTAATTACTTGTTGAAGATAGACATGATGTCGTAGAAGTTGTCGTCATCGTCATCAGAAGACTCTGCCTTTGCAGGCTCTGCATCTGTAGCCTTCTTAGCTGCAGACTTTGCCTTACCGTCAGAGCTAAAGCCGGTAGCGATAACTGTAACGCTGATTTCGTCCTTCATTTCTTCGTTAACAACTGCACCCCAGATGATGTTTGCATCCTCTGCTGCCTTCTCGGAAATGATTGTGGAAGCTACGTCGATATCATCAAGGCTTACATCGGGAGAAGCTGTGATGTTGATGATAACGCCCTGTGCGCCGTCGATTGTGGTTTCTAGCAGGGGTGAGGAGATAGCTGCATCAGCAGCAACAACTGCCTTATCCTTACCGCTTGCCTTACCGATACCCATGTGTGCATAGCCTGCATCCTTCATAATTGCAGTAACGTCTGCAAAGTCAAGGTTAACAAGACCGGGAACAACGATAAGGTCAGAGATGCTCTGCACGCCCTGACGGAGAACGTCGTCAGCAATAGTAAATGCGTTCTGGAGAGTGATGCTCTGCTCAGAAACGAACTTGAGTCTTTCGTTAGGAACAACGATGAGAGAGTCAACACAAGCAGCCAGCTGATCGATACCCTGCTCAGCCTGTGCCATACGCTTTTTGCCTTCGAAAGCGAAGGGCTTTGTAACAACAGCAACTGTGAGGATGCCCATATCCTTTGCAATCTTAGCAACTACAGGAGCTGCACCTGTACCTGTGCCGCCGCCCATACCTGCTGTAACGAATACCATGTCAGTATCCTTAAGCAGTGCTGCGATTTCTTCGCGATTTTCCTCAGCAGCCTTCTGGCCAACCTCGGGCAGAGAGCCTGCGCCCTTACCGCGTGTTACCTTCTCACCAATCTGAATCTTCTGAGAAGCCTTGGAGAAACGGAGAACGTGCTCGTCTGTGTTAACAGCGATAAACTCAACGTTCTTAACCTCCATCTTAACCATTCGGTTAACTGCGTTACCGCCGCCGCCGCCGACACCGATAACCTTAATTACGGGTAAATAATCAACAAACTCTTTCTCTAACTCAAAAGCCATTTACTTGTCCTCCTTGAAATCGTCTATATAAGTTACATAACTTGTTGTACTGCTGCAATTATAATAATACATTATAATCCACTTTATAATAAAGTAACATATTCAAACGGTAATTTCAATATTTTTTTGAAAATTACTGTATTTTTTATGTTTTTAACATAAAATAATCCCCATTTTTTATTGAATATGTGTTTTTTACTTTCCGTGCCACCCAATCTGCGACTTTTAAATCACAAAATCAGTTGTAGAATATATCATCGGGATTATCCTCTTCCTCGGGATATTCTTCCTCAAGATATTCTTCTTCGGGATATTCTTCTTCGGGATAATACTCCTCAGGAGCAGTAGTAGGCTCCTCGAGAGAGGTAGTTTCAAGCTCTGTCACAAAGCTTGAATTGGGGCTAAGCAAGGTGTACTGATTGAAGTAGGACTTCATACTGTCATAACACATAGATACATCCAAATCGCCTGCAATCATTGTACCCGAAACATCAAGCTTTTCCTTGATTATAGTTTGAGCCGTCTGAATCTTGTAGGTAATATGCTCGGGAATACCAAGGTAAACAACAATTCGGTTGTCGTACACATATTTAAGCTCCACAGCCTCATCCTTTTCAGCTACGTTGATGGCTGTAATTCTTGTTGCACCTAATTCCTCAAAGGCTGTGAACATTTCTCTGAGGGATTCACCCGTTACTGTAGAACCAAACTCCACAAATTCACCTGCAACCTTACCGCCAACATTAATGCCCTCAATTACAGGTGCTTCTATTTCATCTGTGGTAGAAGAAACCTCCAACACCTTACCTTGTGAGCTTACAATATAGTAGCCTCCAAGACCTTCAACCACACAGGCAGGAGAAGCCATTGTTATTTCAATGCTGATGCCCGAGGGAAATACGCTCTTGACCTCTGCTTCTTTTATGTAGGGATAAGCTTTTTCAAGCTTTGCCTCTGCTCTGGCTTTTGGGGCAGTAAATATGTTTTCACCCAAGGTTAAACCCGACACAGAAATTATATCATTCTTTGGTATACTTCCGTTACCGCTGACGGTGATACTCTCTGTTTTAAAAAGCACAGTCAGAGAAAGGATTACACCCGCAACCAGCACTGCAAGACACAGAGCAATATTAATTACTGTTTTTCTGAATTTTCTTGCTCTTGGACTTATGGAGCGGTTTTTGCTCTGTCGGGGCTTTTTGCTTTCACCCACAGGTGTACCCGATGGTTTTCTTTGAGGCAAGTCAGTATGTGGAGTTTGATTTCTGCGCTGTAAGCTTGTCCTGTTCTCAGAGGACTTCGGTGCTCTGCGTACAGGTTCCTGAGGCATCTGTCTTCTCAAAGGCTCCGAAGAAAACTCATTGCTCATACTTTTTGCCGGTTTGCCTTTCGACATTGCTTCCTTGGTATTAATCACCTGAGTTCTGGCAATAGCCTCACTTACATCCTGACGCTGTCTTGCATATGTACGGGGTGCAGGAGCAGACGTACTCTTTGTACGCTCTGCCCTGTTCCCTGAGTTGCGTTTTTTTGTATTATCAGGCTTATGGTTACTGTTCTTAGAATTCTGTACTTTCTGAGAGGCTCCGCTTCTGCCTGATGCTGTCTTTTTTTTGCTGTCTTGTGTAAATTTCTTCAAAGAAGGGATTTCAGCGGTTTTGTCATCCATCTCGCCACTTCCTTTCAGTTTCTTATTTTTCCTATACCTTACTAACAATCAAATTATTTTAACATTCGCACCAAGGCTTTGCAAGGTTACATCAAAATCCTCATATCCTCGGTCAAGATACTTTGTTGTGTCAATTTCGGTTACACCCTGTGCCGCCAAAGCTGCCACAGCAAGAGAAGCCGAACCACGCAAATCGTATGCCTGCAAATTAGAGCTGTAGAGCTCTCTGACACCTTCAACCACCGCGACTCTGCCCTCGCATCTAACCTTTGCACCAAGCCGTGCAAGCTCACCCGCGTGCTTATATCTGTTTTCGAATATGTTCTCCACAAACACCGTAGTTCCCTGCGCAAGGGTTGAAACTGCCATTAACGGTGCCTGTGCATCTGTAGGAAAGCCGGGATAGGGAGTTGTACGGATAAGCGGAAAAGCACCCAGTCTTTTGGGAGCACTTATGCTCATTACCCCATCCTTTAAGCCCACAACACACCCTGCCTCCTCAAAAAGAGGTATTACAGAACGGAGATGTGATGCCACTACTCCTTTAATTACTATATCGGAGCCTGTTACCGCCGCCGCCGACATCAAAGTCGCAACAACAATTCTGTCGGGAATTACCGTGTGTGCTGTTCCATGGAGCTTTTCCACTCCCTCAATAACCACAGTCCCCTCGCCTGCACAGTGAATGCGTGCACCGCATTTGCACAAATACTCACTTAAATCCTCAATCTCAGGCTCACGGGCAGCATTGGTAATAACCGTTGTACCCTGTGCTGTGCTTGCGGCTATCATTATGTTTTCGGTAGCTCCCACACTCGGAAAAGCAAGAGCAATGTTTGCTCCCTTGAGTCCTTTTTCGGCAAAACATACAATCTCGCCGTGCTGTTCGCGTATAACCGCACCCATTTTTCGCAGAGCCTCAAGATGCAAATCAATAGGTCTTGCACCAAGCTCGCAACCACCCGGAAAGCTAAGTCTTGCCTTTTTGCATCGGGCAAGTATTGCGCCCAAAAATATGATGGAGCTTCGCATTTCTCTCATCAGGGAATCGGGTATATGGTGACAGGAAATCGTGCTTGTATCCACCACCAGACTGTGTCCCGAAAGCTTCGCGCTACAGCCCAAGCATCGCAGGATTTTCACAGCCGTTGTAACATCTGAAAGCCTTGGGCAATTATGAATAACATTCTCGTCCGAAGTGAGAACCGTTGCCGCAAGTATTGGCAGGGTGCTGTTCTTTGAGCCTTGAACAGTCACCTCTCCTTTAAGGCGTTTACATCCTTCAATTAAGAGCTTAGCCACACAGTACACCCTTTCTGCAAAAAGCATTCGCTTTTTATTCTATGCAGTAAGGTTAATGTATGTGAGAAGCTTGTTATTTATGCTCCGCCAAGACTTCTTTTATGACCTTATAAATTCGCTCGTTAGCATCAGAAATAGCCATTTTCTTTGCATTTTCACCAAAGGCTGAAAGCTTTTCTTTGTCACCTAAAAGCTTGTCGATTTCTTCTGTGAGTCGTTCAGAAGTCAAATCCTTTTCTTCGATAACCACCGCCGCGTGCTCACGAACCAATGCCATTGCATTGTGGTACTGATGATTTTCTGCCACATTGGGAGAAGGAATAAGCACAGAGGGTTTGCCCATAATCTGAATTTCACTGAGGGTTATTGCACCGCAACGGCAAACAACCACATCTGCCGCCGCCATACACAAATCCATATTATTGATATACTCTCTCACATCCAGATTGGAGCAATTTTCAATATCTGTTCCCTTCTCCTTAACGAGGTCGGGAAACCACTTGCCGTACTGACCGAAAGCGTGGATATGCTGATAGCGTTTATCCTTACCGCTTCTGGCAATGAGAGAAGCTATATTTTCGTTGATTTTACGTGCGCCCAAGCTTCCGCCGAATGAAAGCACCACAGGTCTTTGGTCAAGAGAAAGAGCCTTGCGTGCACTTTCCTTGTCTGCTGTGAGTATTACAGGGCGTACAGGATTGCCTGTGAGCACAAAGCTACAGGAGGAATCAAGGTGCTCTCTTGCCGCATCAAGTGCAAGCATAACCCTCTTTGCACCCTTTGAGAGCATTTTTGTGGTAACACCGGGAAATGCATTCTGCTCATGAATAACCGTAGGAACACGAAGCTTCTGAGCCGCACGGATAACAGGACCGCTTACGTATCCGCCTGTGCCGATGCATATATCGGGAGCAAAATCCTTAATTATCTTCTTTGAAGCCGAGGAAGCAGAAACAGCCTTGAAAGCTGTGCCGATGTTTTCAATCACGGCTTTGGGACTCAGGCTTCGCTTAAAACCGCGGATAGAAATACTGCGGATTTCAAAGCCTGAGGATGGCACCAGACGCTGTTCCATTCCGCCTTCATTGCCCACAAAAAGAATCTGTGCGTCGGGCTCATGTGCTTTTATGGACTGAGCGATGGCAATGGCAGGATTTATATGCCCTGCGGTGCCGCCGCCTGCGAGTAAATACTTCATATATATCTTCCTTAACAGTAAGTTTTATACCTTTTCAATCTTTGATGTACGGGATACGGACAGGATAATTCCCATCTGAGTCAGAAGCATAACAAGGGAGCTTCCGCCGTAACTGAAGAAGGGCAGTGAAATACCTGTATTGGGGAGCCAGTCGGTGATAACAAGGATATTGAGCACCACCTGAAGTCCTATCTGTGCAGAAAGGCCGCAACCCAAGAGTTTTCCGAAGGTATCGCCCGAACGCTGTGAAATGTAAATTCCTCTCCAAACAAGCAGGCCAAACAATGCAAGAATCAGAATCGCACCGATTAATCCAAGCTCTTCGCACACAATTGCAAAGATAAAGTCATTCTGAGGCTCGGGCAGATAAAGGTACTTCTGCCTTGAATTACCAAGTCCCAGTCCGGTAATTCCGCCGGAGCCAATAGCAAAGAGTGAATTTCTTGTCTGCCATGTAGACCACCACATATCGTAATCATCGGGAGAACAGCTCAAAGCCAATCCCCAGCCGTCCATTCGTTCCATTGCATAGCCTAAAAGTCCTGTTGCCTTACCGATTACAAAGGCAAGCACAGCAACACCTATTACAACAGCAAAATACTTAATCGACATACCCGAAAGCCAGAGCATAAACAGAATGAGGCAGAAGATGATAACGATACAGGAATAATGGGGTTCCAGAAAAAGCAAAAGCGAAACACCCACGAAAACTGCAAGACCGGGAAACAGGCTGTACTTGATATATTTCATTTTGTCTGCATATCTTGTTCCCCAGTATGCAAAGAAAACAATAACAGCAAACTTTGCAATCTCCGAGGGCTGCAGGTCTACTATGCCTAAGTCAATCCAACGCTGAATACCTGTTGAAGAAGGCATAAATAAAACCACAACCAGCAAAACAACGGCAACACCGCCTATAATGTATGCTAAACGGTAAAACCAATGATAATTAAAGAACGAGGCAAGTGCCATAAACGCTATGCCTATGCAAGCAAAAAGAAGCTGTCTGCCCAGATAATAATAGCTGTTGCCTGTTTCTGCCAAGGCTATGGGATAGCTTGCAGAAAACATCATAAGGATGCCTATGGCAAGAAGCACCAGCACAATAAGAAGAAATGGCATATCTATTCCCATACCCACAGCAAAAAGTTTCATTTTCTTTGAAAACTTCTGTTTTGAGGAAGTAACATTTCTTTTCTGAGGCATCCGCTTGTCTGCACCCATCTCTGCGCTGTAATTGCGCAGATAGGCTCTGTCAGGCGAGGCAGAGGTAGAAAGAAAACTCCTTTGTTTCATAATATCACTCCGAATCTGTGAGAAAAACTTATCGGGCTATAACTCCGAAATACGTGAGAAGCACCGCTACAATACCTGCAACAGCAGTAACAAGTGAGAACACACAAACAATCTTTACCTCAGACCATCCGCACATTTCAAAGTGATGATGAATAGGACTCATCTTGAAAAGACGCTTGCCGTGAGTGAGCTTGAAATATGTAACCTGAAGCATTACAGAGAACATCTCCGCAAGATAAACAATGCCGATGAGAATCACAAGAATGGGAACATCAAGTGCAAAAAGCACAGAACAAACCATACCGCCAAGGAACAGAGAACCTGTATCGCCCATAAACACCTTTGCGGGATGGAAATTCCAAACAAGGAAACCGAGGCATCCGCCTGCAAGAGCGGCACTTTCAATCACACCGCCTACATTTGAAAGCATACTTGAAATAAGAAGCATAAAGATTGCGGCAAAGAAGGTGATTGAACCGTCAAGACCATCTATACCGTCTGTAAGATTGGTAGCATTAACAATACCAACAATAACCACAGAAGCAATCACATAGTAGAACCAACCAAGCTCCACAGCACCAAAGAAAGGAATCACGGTTGAGGTGAGTCCTGCATCTCCGCCGATGTAGCGAAGAGCTAAAAGATAAGCAATGGCAACTGCAAACTGCATTACGAGTTTCTGAGGTGCTGTAAGTCCCAGATTGCGTTTTTTCACAACCTTGATGTAATCATCAATAAAGCCGATGATACCATAGCACAGAGCCATAATAAGACCTATAAATATATTGAACTGCTCCACGGTAGGCACATTCTGACTGAGAAGAATTCGTGCTGTATACAAAGCAACGGTAGAAAGAAGTATACCGACAATGAACATAATACCGCCCATTGTGGGAGTGCCCTGCTTTTTCTTGTGCCAATCGGGACCAATCTCAAGGATTGTCTGACCGAACTTCAGCTTGTGAAGATAAGGTATAAGTATTTTGCCCAGAAGTGCCGAAACACCAAAAGCAAGAATTGCCGCACCTAAAGCCCATAAACAATTAATCATAGCCATTTCCGTCCTTTATTTAAGTAATTCGTTGATAGTTTCCACGATTTTTTCTGCAGGTACTGACCATAAAATCAACACACAACAAGTAACAATCACCGTATATGGTGTGTGTTCATTTGTAAGGGGAATAAAAATCCTGCTCATAAAACTACCATTCAGAAGCTCAAAGCACACACTATGCGTTCTTTGCTGAATGTTCAAAGCCGCAACATCCGCACGGCTGTCTGAAAGAGAGTAAGTAAAAGCCCTATCCTTTTCGATAAGCTTTTCAACATATTTATAATCAATCACCAAATGCTGAGCATCGGTACTTTCTAATGCTTCCTCAAAGCTGTCATCCAGACACACTACTGTGTCTGCAACGGAAAGAGAAAGCTTTTCTGAGCATTGCAGCAAAAGCTTTCTCACAAGCTCAGCTTTTGAATTCTCACCGTATATCGTCAGTTTATCAGTAATCATATTTCCTCCGAAAAAGATATTAATCGCTGAGGCCTCCGGTCGTGAAATTCACCGTAACAAGAGTACCCGGTGATACCAAGGTACCTGCCGGTATGCTTTGAGAGGTTGAAGTGCACAGGTAGGAATCAGTAGCACCTGTGATGCTGATGTTTATATCATATATCGAGCACAGGTAGTTCACGTCATAAACCGTATAGCCTGTCAAATCAGGAATCTCAATCTGAGTTTTTGCGCTGTCCTCATCTGTGTAAAGCACCACGTTTCCGCCCTGAGGAATGGGTGTTCCTGCACCGGGCACCTGAGCCAGAACGGTATCGCCCTCACCCTTTACAGAAGTAGTAAAGCCTTCTGATGAAGCCGCGCTCTGTGCTTCTTCAACGCTCATTCCCACGTAGGTGCCTGCAATAGCATCAAGCTCTGCAAGCTCTTCCTCTGTATACTGGGTTGCAACCTGAAGATAAGGCAGAACCTCAGACATAATCTGTGCAAAAACAGGAGCCGCAACCTGACTTCCGTAGTAAGCCGCACCTGTGGGGGTATCGAAGAACACAAGGCAGACAACCTCCGCATTATCTGCAGGAGCAAAGCCGCAGAAGGAAGCAATGTAGTCGTCAATTCCGTCACCATTGGAGTCGAGCTTTTTCTCAGAGGTACCGGTTTTACCTGCTACTCTGTAGCCTGCAACATAGCCGTTTCTTCCCGAACCGGAGGACACGTTTTCCTCAAGAATGTCCGCTATGAGCGCGGCTGTTTGTGATGATATTGCCTGACGCTTAACCTCGGTGGAGGTGGTGGAATGAACATTTCCCTCATCGTCAAGAATCTGAGAAACCACGTGGGGCTGAACCATATATCCTCCGTTGGCAATAGCACAAACAGCAGTAGCCACCTGAATGGGAGTTACCGCAAAGTTCTGTCCGAAGGAAGCGGTGGCAAGGTTAACAGGAAGCATTGAGCCATCCTCAGAGAAGAAAATGTCGTATGCTTCACCGGGCAGGTCGATGCCTGTTCTCTCAGAAAAGCCGAAGGCTTGATAATACTGCCAGAAGAGCTTCTCGCCAATGAGCTCACCCTGCTGCATAAAAGCAGGGTTACAGGAATTAAGGATAGATTCACGGAAATTCTGGGTGCCGTGACCTGAGTGTTCGTGGCAATGCATTGTCTGACCCGTAACTGTGTAATAGCCGGGGCAATAGAAGGTAGACTCCTCAGAAACCAAATTCTCCTCAACGCCCATAGCTGCTGTAAACATCTTGAATACAGAGCCGGGATAGTAGGTATCGGATACAGCTTTATTTCTCCACATTTTTGAGAGAGCTGCACTTTCCGCTTCAAGACGTTTCTCCTCCGGAAGCTTGCGGATTTCTGCCCTTACTTCCTCAGGAAGTGTATAGGGGTCGTTCAAATCGAAGCCGCCAACTGATGCCATAGCCTTTACAGCACCTGTGTTGACATCCATAATAATGCAAACACCGCGGTTATAAACTGCGTGTTCAATGATAGCCTGCTCCAAATATTTTTCAACAATCGACTGAATCGTTTCATCAATTGTAAGCACCAAATTGTAGCCATCAATAGCATCTATATTCTGACTGTACTGGAAGGGCATTGCAGTACCCTGAGCATTTGTGGCAGTAATCAGTCTGCCGGGGGTACCTGTAAGCTCCTTATCGTACTGATATTCAATACCCGAAAGGCCTTGGTCATCTGAACCTGTAAAGCCGATTACAGAAGATGCCAAATCTCCGTAAGGATAGTAGCGCTTGTAGTCATCAAGAAGGAAGATTACATTTGTGTTGATACCTTCTTCGTCAATTTCATCCTGAAACTCAAGAATTTTTTCTCTTGTATCTGACTCTACCTGACGCTTGATTTCAACGTAGTAGCTGTTCTGCTGAGCTTTTTCAAATATTTTCTCTTCATCTACGTCAACGATTTCGGAAAGTCCTTTTGCAACAAAGCGTCTTTCCACATCATTCTCAAAGTAAACAGGAGCCAACACCAATCTCCACACAGAAGCAGAGGTTGCGAGGATTTTTCCTGATGCATCGTAGATTGTGCCTCGTTTTGCCGAGATTGTGGTATCTGTAAGCTGCTGATCGACTGCTCTCTGCTGCAATTCATCTGCCATAAAAATCTGCAAATAACCCAATCGGCACACTGTTGCACCAAAACCTAGGATAAGAATAATCGCCAACAGAATATTTGACCTGAGCTTGAAATTTCGTTGTATCTTCTCTCCCAGAGCTTTCAGCTTTTGTGAAAAGCTCATCTGATTTTTAGCCATATATTCACCGCTCCCTTCCATGCAAAACCGCGATAATTGTCATAAAATTTAAAAATTTAATATCCTTAGAATAGCAGAAAAAGAGTTAAGACTAAAATCTCAACTCTTGTTTCTCACATAACATACTTATTAGCAAAAATTGTATGTTATGACCACAGCGACTCAAAGAATGCGCCTATTTCTGTGAACACATTTGACTGGGCATCGGAATACACAACAGCTTTATCTCCCTGAGAAAGGCTGATGTACTCCTTTTGCTGATTTGTCGCCTTGGTCATACCAAGCTGTGTGCGTGCATAATCCTCAACCGCGGCAGTTGAAAGGAAGCCTTCAACCTTGGCAGACATCTGGATGTACTCGCTTTGTCTATGCTCAAGCTCAACCTGTGCAGAGGCAATCTGCTCGTTAAGCTCAGCAACCTGAACGTGACCGTGGATAATCACACCCACAATAGAAGCAACCACAACTGCAATTACAAATCCCACTGCAAGAGAAGCAAAATTGTGTTTTCTTCTGGGTGCTTGGTCGTACTGAAACTCAGACATTTTCACAACCTTGGCTTTAGGCTGTTTTTTCTTCTGCTTTATGGGTGCCGTTTTTCTTGCGGCTGTACCCTGAGTTTCAAAGAGGCTGAGGTCGTATCCTCTGTCTATTGTACCGTAAGCCATTAAAAATTCCCCTTTAGAGTATAAACTCTGAAATTTCTCTTTCTATACCTTCTCTGTGAGCATCTCTTTACTCACACAAGCTGTCGATTACAGCTTTTCACACACTCTCAGCTTTGCACTTCTGCTTCGCTGATTAATTTGAAGCTCTTCTTTTGAAGCTGTCACAGGCTTTCTTGTAATGAGCTTTGCCTGCGGTTTGTTACCGCATACACAAACGGGAAAATCGGGAGGACAGGTACAGCCTGTGCACCACTTTGCCATTCTCTGCTTTGTGATTCTGTCCTCAATGGAATGGAAGGTGATTACCGCAAGTCTTCCGCCGCTTCTCAGCATTTCAAAGGCTGAGTCAAGTCCACGCTCCAGCTCGCCGAACTCGTCGTTTACAGCAATTCTGATTGCTTGGAATGTCTGACGTGCAGGGTGTCCTTCCCTTCTTACTCTCTGGGGCACCGCGCTCTTAATAATCTCCGCAAGCTCCAAAGTAGTTTCGATTTCCTTTTGGTTTTCTCTGTATCGCACAATCGCTCTCGCAATGCTCGAAGCGAATTTATCCTCGCCGTAGGTGCCGATAATCCTTGCAAGCTCTGCATAAGGCAGATTGTTCACAAGGGACTTAGCACTCTCCCCCTCCTGACTCATACGCATATCAAGAGGTGCATCCTCGTGGAAAGAAAAGCCGCGCTGAGCGGTGTCAAGCTGATGGGAGGAAACTCCTATATCAAGGAGCACTCCGTCTACCTTTTCAACACCGTAAGCTTTAAGAAGCTCCTTCATATCGCCGAAGCGACCTTTAACAACAACGGAGCAAGGCTCGTCTTTAAACCTTTCGGTAACTGTTTTTATTGCATCCGGATCTCTGTCAATGGAATAAAGCTTTCCGCTTTTAAGACCTCTCAGAATTTCGGATGAGTGTCCTCCGCCGCCTGCCGTTCCGTCAACATATATACCGTCGGGCTTTACGTTAAGCCCCTCGATTGTTTCAGAAAGCAGAACAGATAAATGCTTAAACTCCATATCAGAACAGCTTGAGAAGCTCCAGAGCATCTGCAAAGGATTCTTCCATACTCTCTTGCATAAACTCCTCGTAGGTAGCCTTGTCCCAAATTTCAACTCTGTTATCCATACCCAGTACCATAACGTCTTTATCAAGTCTGGTTAAATCACGGATGGTTTTGGGAATCTGAATTCTGCCCTGAGCATTGGGAGTAACCAAGGTTGCAGGAGCAATGAAGAGATGCTGAAATCTCATCGCCTTGTCGGCAGTCATATTTCTAATCTGGTCGCGGATGTGCTCAAACTGTGCAACACCCAGAACCTGAATACTTGGTTTCTTGTTAAAAGCAAGTGTGATGTAAAAGCTCTCGCCTAATTCCTCGCGGTATTCGGGAGAAATAATGACTCTGCCCTTAGCATCCAGACTCTGGCTGTTAATACCTGTAAACACTATTTCCCACCTCCGCTCAAAATTTGCTCGATTTTTACCACCAAGTGCCACCAAAATAACACCATTTGACACTGTAACAATATTATAACTCATAGGTTTACGGATTGCAAGAGAAAGATTACACTTTTTTTACAAAAATTACAGATAATCTTAAACAAAATTACAAAGCCATTTTATTGCATAATACACAAAGAAAAGGCGTAACCGCCTAAAACCGCGATTACGCCTAAGTTTTTAGAATGTTTGTTCGATTTTGTTCCCTTTGCTCAGAAAGTTACAAACGGTTACATTTCAAAAAGGCAAAAAGAAAGCAGGAGAGCATTCGCCCTCCTGCACAAAATACTGTTCGATTAATATTCAAGTCCTGCAATGTGCTTCTGAATGTTTATTAATTACATATTTGCGTTGTCGCCATTGCCTACTTTGTTTGCCATTTTGATGTTCTGGCGAGTCTTTCTAAGCTCTGTGAGCTGTGCTGTAATAGCCTCGTCAGTCTTCTTCATAACATCCTCAACAAAGTCGCTGGCTGCCTTGCGCATATCAGAGGTCTTTGCCTTAACGTCATTCATAATCTCGTTTGCGCGGGCATGAGCACTGCGAACAATCTCATCCTGCTCAACAAGCTTCTTCTTACGCTCCTCAGCATCACGGATGATTGTTTCAGCTTCCTTCTTAGCCTCAGCAATAATCTGGCCTCTGTCAGCAACAATATTCTTAGCCTGACGAACCTCAGAAGGCAGAGAATCACGGATTTCGTCAAGAATATCCATAACCTGCTCTGTGTCCACAAGGGACTTACCGCCTGTGAGGGGAACAGCCTTAGCTTCCTCCATAATGGTCTGCAGTTCGTTAATAAGTTCTTCTACGCGTTTCATTATATATCTCCCTTTCCAATCTGAAAATCCAAGTACACACTTATATTATTTCATATATTTCTCAGTCTGTCAACTATTTTATCGTGAATTGCCTCAGGAACAAAATTGCTTATATCTCCGCCGAAGGATGCAATCTGCTTCACAACGCTGGAGCTTAAGTACATATAGTCCTGACTTGTATTAAGGTAAACAGTTTCAACATCGGCATAAAGCTTCTTGTTAATCATCGACATCTGAAATTCATATTCAAAGTCAGAAACCGCTCTCAGACCTTTAACAACAGCCACCGCACCCTTTTCCTTTGCATAATCCACCAAAAGCCCTTGGAAGCTGTCTATCTCTACGTTATCATACTGAGAAGTAACCTGACGGAGCAACTCCATTCTCTCTTCAACGGTGAAGCTGGGGTTTTTATCCATATTGCACAGCACCGCAACAATCACCTTGTCAAAAAGTCCTGACGCACGGGAAATAATATCAAGATGGCCCAGAGTTACAGGGTCAAAGCTACCGGGACAAATTGCTATTTTCATAATAACACCTCCAAAAGTGTCAGTCCTCCACAGGACATCTGTAGGTTGTTATCTTTATTTTACCATAGCGGTAGGTTCTGTCAAGAACAAATTCGCCTGTGCTTTCGGGGAGCTCTTCCTCTGCAGCTGTTTCTACCACTATGACGCCTGACTGATTCATAACAGAGGGTAAAGCTTCCAAAGCCTTCTTTGCAATTCCTTTATTATAGGGCGGGTCCACAAAAGCTATATCAAACTTAACGGGACAGATCGACAGGAACATCAGCGAATCGGCACATCTGACCTCTGCTTTATCCTCAAGGCCTGTGGCAGAGAGATTCTTTCTGATAACTGCCACCGCATCTCTTCGCATATCAAGGAAATATGCACCCTTTGCACCGCGGGAAAGTGCTTCAACTCCCATTTGTCCTGAGCCTGCAAACAAATCGAGGAACATTCTGCCTTGAAGCTGAAACTGAATTATAGAGAAAACCGATTCCTTAACCTTGTCGGTAGTAGGACGCACATCCTCCCCCGAAAGGGTTTCGAGCTTTCTGCCTCGAGCTGAACCTGTAATTACTCTCATATATATACCTTCTTTCTCCTTTATATGTCATTATCCTTTTTAGGGTGAAAATATCTGTATACTGCTTGAGCTGTACCGCGTGTCATTTTAGGCGCATTCATAAGCTCCTCAAGCTCGGCTTCTCTGATATTCTTCACAGTCTTAAAATACTGAAGCAATGCCTTTGCGCGCTCCTCACCTATTCCATCAATATCTGTAAGGGAGCTTTTAAGCGTTGCACCTCTCTTGCTTCGCTGATAACCGATTGCAAAGCGGTGCACCTCATCCTGCACGGTTGTGATAAAATTAAACACCCTGCGGTTTATATTAATTGCAATCTCGCCTTTTTCGCCCACCATCGCACGGGTGCGGTGACGGTCGTCCTTCACCATACCAAACAAAGGGATGCTGAGATTGAACTCCTCAAGCAAAGGCTTTACAGCAGAAACCTGTCCCTGACCGCCATCAAGAAGTATAAGGTCGGGAAGTCTGCCAAAGCCCTCTCCCTCATCCTTTCGGGCAAGGTACTCCTCAAATCTTCGCCTTAGCACCTCGTTCATAGAGGCGTAGTCATCCTGTCCTTCAAAGCCTTTAATCTTGAACTTGCGGTAGGCTTTTTTCAGGGGCTTGCCCTTCTCAAACACAACCATTCCCGCAACATTTCCCGTGCCCGAAAGGTTGGAAATATCATAGGCTTCTATATAGTACGGAACATCCGAAAGCCCCAGAAGACTCTGAAGCTCCTGCAACACAGAAAGCTCTCTGCCTGTGGCACCCTGAAGCTGAGCTACACGCTCTGCCGCATTCTGTCTGCACATATCTGCAAGTTTTCTCTGCTCTCCCTTTTGAGGCACGGTAATATAAACTCTTCGTCCTGCTTTTTCTGTGAGCCATCTCTCTAAAAGCTCGGAGTTTTCAACTTCATCATCCAAAGTAATGTTCTGAGGAATATCCGTTCTTGCACCATAGTAGCTTGTGATAAATTCCTCTCTGGCGGATTTTTCATCCTCCATAACATCAACAACAAAATCCTGTCGGTCACAGAGTCTGCCACCCTCAAAGCGGAAAATCTCAAAGCAAGCTTTATTTCTATCAGAAAAATACGCAATAACATCTTGGTCTTTAACCTTAGATTGAATTACCTTCTGTTTATCAGAAAGCTTCTTTATTGCATTAATAGAGTCGCGGATTGAAGCTGCACGCTCAAACTCAAGGTTTTCTGCAGCCTCGTTCATTTGAATTGTAAGCTGTCTTAGTGACTCTGAGCTACCTCCCGAAAGAAACGAAAGTGCACTTTCTATCCTTTCGTTATAATCAGCAAATTTCACCCTGCCTGTGCAGGGAGCACAGCATTTTTTGATGTGAAAATTCAGACAAGGTCTGCCCTTGCCGAAATCCTCAGGGAATCGCCTTGAGCAGGTAGGAAGCATAAACACGGAATTGGCTTCATCAACAGCTTCTCTCACAAGATAACCCGAATTGTAAGGGCCGATGTAACGGGCAGAGTCATCGTCCTTTTGCAAAGCACAGGAAATCCTGCGCCACTTATCCGTTGTCACCTTTACATAGCTGTAGCCTTTGTCGTCCTTCAAGAGAATATTGTACTTGGGGCGGTGCTGTTTGATAAGACTGCACTCTAAAATCAAAGCTTCAAACTCGCTGTCGGTGATGATATATTCAAAATCATCCACAAAGGACACCATCTGCCTGACCTTTTCAGCGTGGTTATTCTGTGAGCCGAAGTACTGACTGACGCGGTTCTTAAGCTTCTTTGCCTTGCCGATGTAGATAATATCCCGAGCCTTATTCTTCATAATATACACACCGGGCTGCAAAGGCAAAGCCATTGCCTTTTGCCTTAAGCTCTTCAGTTTATCAGACACAGTACCACCACCTGTTCACATATAACTTATCAATACTAACACACAAAAGTGTCGATGTTTTCACCTCATCCACCGCAAGCGGTGCCCCTTCCCCTCAAGGAGAAGGCAAACAAAAAGGGCGGAGGTACAACTCCGCCCAGAAACGCAAAAATGATTACTCAGCAAAACCTGACTCAACAAGAGCTACAAGACCCTCAACTGCTTCGGTTTCATCTGCACCGTCAGCAAAAATCTTGATTGTTGTGCCACCGAGGATACCCAGGGACAAAACACCCAGAAGGCTCTTGGCGTTTACTCTTCTTTCTTCCTTCTCAACCCAGATAGTGGACTTGAACTCGTTTGCCTTCTGAATGAAGAAAGTAGCAGGACGAGCGTGCAAACCTGTTTTGTTCTGAACTAAAACATCCTTACCGTACATGGAAATACCCTCTCTTATCTTAACGTGGAATTTGTTTTAACCAATAGCAACAGAAGCTTCTGCACACTATCGGAATTGTTCATTTTTTGTTATTATATCCACAAAAATCCCGTAGGTCAACACCATAAAAACATTTTTGTTTTGATACACTACTAAGCACAAAAACCAATTGACTTTCTTGTGCAAAATAACAACATAAAATCAGGTGCCCTCTTGTCCCTGCTTTTCTTCATTAATAAGACTTTGCACAAATGCCTTCTCTTTGTCGGTAAGAGGTGCCCCTGAGAGCATATCGGGGCGGCGGTGAACAGTTTCTTTTATAGCCTGCTCACGGCGCCATTTTTCGATATTTGCGTGGTGACCGCTCATAAGCACCGACGGTACCGCCTGCTCTCGCCACACCTCGGGACGGGTGTACTGGGGATACTCCAGAAGTCCTGCGTAGTGACTTTCAAGCTCAAAGCATTCGTCACTTGAAAGTACACCGGGTAACATTCTGCACAATGCATCCGCAAAGACCATAGCAGGAAGCTCACCGCCTGTGAGCACATAGTCGCCGATGGAAATTTCTTCATCAATAAGGGTATCCAGAACTCTCTGGTCCACCCCCTCGTAATGACCGCAAAGGATACATACGTTTTCGTAATCCTGCGAAATCGCCTTAACGTCCTGCTGGGTTATAACCCTGCCTTTTGGGGACATATAAACAAAGTGAGGCTTTTTGCCCAATTCTTCGCAAATACTCTCAAAGCACAAAGCAATAGGCTCTGCCATCATAAGCATACCCATACCGCCACCGTAAGGTGCATCATCCACTCGGCGATGCTTGTCAAAAGCAAACTCGCGAAGCTGATGACAAACTATTTCAACAGCACCGCTCTTTCTTGCTCTTCCTATGATGCTCTCAGAAAGCACAGCCTCGCACATTTCGGGAAACAGTGTTATTATATCAATCCTCATCGTCAAATATACCTTTCATGGGAGTGATAAGTACATAGCCCTTTTCGGGTGCAATCTTCTTTACCACATCGGGAATTACAGGCAGATAATAAGCCTTGCCATCTTCAGCCTTAAGCTCATACACATCGTTGGCACCTGTTTTTATAACATCGGTAAGCTTTCCGTAAACCTCGTCCGTATCAGCATCACGAATTTCAAGTCCAACCAAATCCTGCACAAAGTGAACACCCTTTGGAAGCTTCGCATCCTTTCTGCGCATATAAAGCACCCGTCCGCGAAGCATATCCGCCTTTTCCACGGTATCAATGCCTTTGATTTTAACAAGGGCAATATTTTTGTGAGGGCGTGCCTTAACCTCTAGCTTTTCTTTGCCGCCGTCGAAGTAAAGCGTCTTAAACTGTGCCACAAACTGAGGTGTGTCACACCAGCACTCCACTCTGCACTCACCCATTACTCCGTGGGTACCTACGATTTTTCCTATTTCAAGATATTCTTTAAGCATAATATCACTTATCCTGCAATCTGTTATTTCTTTTTGTTCTGATTATTTTTCTTCATTTTCTTTTCCTGAAAAGTAAAGTAAAAATACATACCGCCTACAATACCCACACAGGAAATCACAATAATAACAAGGGTGATGACTGTGTTTTTATTAGAAAACCACTTAGCTTGGTCCTTGGTAGCTTCAGGAAGCTCCTTTGCCACACAGCTTTCTGCCTCGGGAAGCTCATCCATAGTTGCAAAGTATCCGTGTGATTTAAGTGTCAGACCATACTCTTTGGCATAGTCAGCAGGCAGAGTACCTTCGTTTGCACAGAGGACAAAGTCCTCTACTACATCACCTTCACCGCTTTCGGTAAGAGTCTTGTATCCAAAGGAATAAGCTCCCATATAGTAGATGCTATCGGGAAGGCTAACACTCTTCAGATTATCACACCCGAAGAAAGCATAGTCACCGATAAACAGCATAGTATTGGGAATATTTACATATTTCAAGTTCTTTTTATCCTGAAAAGCATTACCGCTGATACCTGTTACCCCTGCAGGAATGTTAACCACCTCTGCATCGCCAAGGTATTTATAAAGAATTCTTCCACCTATAATAATTGAGGTATTGTCTTCAAAGCGGGTAATCCACGGAGTGTTATCAAACGCAAAGGAGCCAACGTAAATCAGCTCTGCAGGCACGTTGATTTTTTCAAGAGCAGTACAATCACAAAAAGCCGCCGCCGCAATCTCAACAACTGAGTCTGGAAGCTGAACCTCTGTAAGGGATGAACAGCCTTGGAATGCTCTTGCTCCGATAAATTCAAGGCTTGCAGGCATAGAAAGGGAGGTAATCTCTTTGCAATACCAGAAAGCCTCCTCTCCAATTGCAACAACAGGCACATCCTCAATCACATTGGGAATAAACACATCTCCGCCTTCGCCCGTAAACTTTGTGATGCATACCTCACCGTCATATATTTCGTATTCAAATGAGCCGAAGGTGCCTGTTTGCACATCATCAGCATAAACAGAAACACCTGCAAAGGGAAGCATACTCAAAAGAATTGTCAGTATAAACGCAAAAGATAAAAAAACTTTAAGTGTAGAATTTTTCTTATAAGTTGTCATAAGAACACCTCTTCTCAATTTAACAGTATATAAAATTAATGTATAAATGTCAAATTGACAAACACAAAGGGCACATAGCCATGCAAAGCTTTTAGCTTCACAATGCTATATGCCCTAAAATGCTGTTATTACTCAGAACTGAACTCAGTCGATTTCAACCTGAGCCTTAACATCCTTGCGAATAGCTGCAGAACGAGCAACTGTGCGGATAGCCTTAGCTATTCTGCCCTGCTTGCCGATGATTCTGCCCATATCTTCCTCTGCCACGTGAATATGGTAAACGGTGGTGCCGTCCTCAAGGGGCTCGTCTGCTGTAACCTCTACCTTATCCGGAGCTTCAACAAGACCTTTTGCAATGATAGTGAGTAAGTCTTTCATCTGTGTATACTCCTGCTATCAGATAACGCCGTTTTTCTTGAGAAGAGCCTTAACCTTATCAGTGGGCTGTGCGCCGTTTGCAATCCACTTCTTAGCTGCATCAGCGTCAACCTTTACCTCTGCAGGATCTGTAAGGGGATTGTAAGTACCGATTTCTTCGATGAAACGACCATCTCTGGGATAACGGGAATCAGCAACAACAATACGATAGAAGGGGTTCTTCTTAGCACCCATTCTGCGAAGTCTGATTTTAACTGCCATGGTGTGTACCTCCAATAAATAAAATTTAGTTTATATTATAAGCCGTAAGGCCTTATAACCTGATTTGTCTTGAGAATTAAAAACCGCCGAAGCTGCCTGTGCCGCCGCCTGAAAAGGGTGCACCGCCAAGACCCGGGAGTCCTCCTCTGCGCTTGCCTTTTTTGCCCTTTGAGTTCATCTGCTTCATAAGCTTCTGCATCTGCTCAAGCTGTTTGATAAGGCGGTTTACCTCTTCAACGCTTCTGCCCGAACCTGCGGCAATACGGCGTTTGCGAGAGGGATTGATGAGCGAAGGCTTTTTCCTCTCCTCGGGTGTCATTGAAAGAATGATTGCTTTGTTCCAGTCAATCTGTCTTTCCTCAATGTTTGCCTCATCAAGCTTCTGCTGATTCATACCGGGAAGCTTTGAGAGAATACCCTTAATGGGACCCATCTTCTGAATCTGGTCAAACTGATCAAAAAGATCGTTGAAGTCCATCTTGTTCTGCCTCATCTTCTGAGCAAGCTCTTCAGCCTTCTTCTGGTCAAGCTTTGACTCAGCCTCCTCAATGAGAGTGAGCACGTCGCCCATACCGAGAATTCGGCTTGCCATACGCTCAGGATGGAAAACCTCCAAGTCCTCAAGCTTTTCGCCTACACCTGCAAACTTGATGGGCTTGCCTGTGACTGCTTTGACGGAAAGTGCCGCACCGCCTCGGGTGTCACCGTCAAGCTTTGTAAGGATAACGCCTGTAATATCCAGCAAATCATTGAAGCTCTTTGCTACGTTTACGGCGTCCTGACCCGTCATTGAGTCGATTACAAGGAGAATTTCAGAGGGGTTTACTGCACTTTTTACGCGCTCAAGCTCACCCATAAGCTCCTCATCAATATGGAGTCGGCCTGCGGTATCGAGGATGACGATATCGTTGCCGTAGTCCTTTGCGTGGCGGATTGCAGCATTTGCAATCTTCACAGGGTCTTCCTTGCCCATTTCAAACACAGGCACATCTGCACCCTTACCCACAACCTTCAGCTGTTCAATAGCTGCAGGTCGGTAAATATCACAAGCAACCAACAGCGGTCTGTGGTTCTTTGCCTTGAGCATCTTTGCAAGCTTACCAGAGTGGGTTGTCTTACCTGAACCTTGCAAACCGCACATCATAATGACTGTGGGAGGCTTAGAAGCAAACTCAAGTCGGGTGGATTCACCGCCCATAAGTGAAACAAGCTCTTCGTTTACAATCTTAACCACCATCTGGGCAGGTGTGAGGCTTTCCATAACGCTCTCGCCAACTGCACGCTCTGTGATTTTGTTTGTAAAATCCTTGGCTACCTTGTAGTTAACATCTGCCTCCAGAAGTGCAAGTCGCACTTCTCGCATAGCAGACTTAACGTCGCTTTCAGTAAGCTTACCTTTATTCTTCAGGCGTTTGAACACACCTGTAATTTTGTCTGATAAACTCTCAAATGCCATACTTACGCCTCCTCGGTGTAAAGCTTATCTGCCAGAGCCTCAATCTCCTTTGCAAGCTCAACCGCCTGCAAATCCTGGCTTTCACAGATTTCCTTTGCAAGAGCACGGATTTTGCCTGCACTCTCACCTACTTGCTCGAACCTTTTGTAAAGTCCCAGCTTTTCTTCATATTCATACAGCTCTGCCTCACTGCGTTTAACAAGGTCCCTCACACCCTGACGGGTGATACCCATAACCTCTGCGGTTTCTGACAAGGAGTAGTCATCATTGTAGTAAAGGGAAATCGCCTCATGCTGTTTTGGGCTTAAAAGCTGTCCGTAAAAATCAAACAAAAGGGAGATTTCTATATTCTTATCCATAGCATCCTCCCGGAATTTGATGTACAATATCTTTTATAGGGTGTAAAGTTATTTTCTTTACACCTGAGAGATTATACTACTTATCAATCCTTTTGTCAATAGTATTTATCCGCAGTTTGCACAAATCTGTAATTTTTTATTTACATATATATCTAAAATACCAACCCATTCTCAGCAAGTTTCACAAATTCTCTTATATTTTGCACAAAAATTAAAAATAAGGGTGATTTCATTATAGATTTATGTTATACTTATAATGATTAAAAATATCAGTATTGGAGTAATACATTACGGAACAGATTATTAACATTGACAGAATGGAGCAGGCTGTTGCCCTGTTCGGAAGCTTCGATGAAAACATCAAGCTTATTGAGCGTGAATATCACGTTTCCGTAGTAGGACGTGAAAGCGAGCTCAAAATCAGCGGCGACATTGAAAACGTTGACAAGGCATGCAAGGTTATTGACAGTCTTCTGATGCTCATAAACCGCGGCGAAGCTCTTTCAGAGCAGAACATCCGCTACTGCATCTCCCTTGTAAACGAAGGCTCAAAAGAAAAAATAGAAACCCTTGTGGGTGACTGCATCTGCATTACCTCAAAGGGCAAACCCATAAAGCCCAAAACCTTGGGACAGAAACGCTACTGCAAATGCATAGCGGAGAACACCATCACCATCGGCGTAGGCCCTGCAGGCACAGGTAAAACCTACCTTGCCGTTGCCATGGCGGTTACTGCATTCAGAGCAAAGCAAATCAACCGAATCATCCTCACCCGCCCTGCAGTTGAAGCAGGCGAGAAGTTGGGCTTTCTGCCGGGAGATTTACAAAGCAAGGTTGACCCTTATCTCAGACCTCTTTATGACGCTCTCTTTGATATGCTGGGAGCTGAAACTTATCAGAAATACGTAGAAAGAGGCAACATCGAGGTTGCTCCTCTTGCATATATGCGAGGCAGAACCCTTGACGACAGCTTCATCATTCTTGACGAAGCACAGAACACAACAACGGAACAGATGAAAATGTTCCTCACCCGACTTGGATTTAACTCCAAGATGGTTATTACAGGTGACATTACCCAGATTGACCTGCCAAACGGTGCTCGGTCAGGACTCAAGGAATGTATTAAAGTCCTCAAGGGGATTGACGATATCGCAAGCTGTACCTTCTCTGAAAAGGATGTAGTCAGACACAGGCTGGTACAGGACATTATCAAAGCATACGAAAAGTTAGACGAAAGCAGGAATAAATATGACAAAAGATAAAATCAAAGTAATCATCACAAACAGACAGAAGGATGTTGCAATCCCTACAGGACTGAGAATGCTTGTAAGACGTTGTTGCACAGCAGTGCTCCAGCTTGAAGAATTCAAAGGCCCTGCAGAAATCAGCGTTTCCTTTGTAAACAATGAGCAGATTAAGGAGCTGAACGCTCAGTACAGAAATAAAGATATCGAAACTGATGTGCTTTCTTTCGGCATGTGCTCAGAAGACGGCAAGTATGACATCGACCCCCAGACAGGTGCTCAGATTCTGGGTGATGTTGTTATCTCTATGGAGAAGGCAGTTGAACAGGCTGACATCTACGGACACTCCCTGCAGAGAGAGGTAGGCTACCTTACCTGCCACAGCGTGCTCCATTTACTCGGCTATGACCATGAAGACAACAACCTTGAACGCATCCGTATGCGCGAAAAGGAAGAGGCTGTTATGGATATGCTGGGACTGCCTGCATCCTCCAGCTACATTGCACCTGAGGAATAATATGAAAAAACAGCTTGAAAGCTTTTGCCACGCCTTTGAAGGTTTATGGCAAGCCATCCGCACAGAAGCTCACCTGAGGTTCCACCTTGTGGCAGGGTTTTATGTTTTCCTCTTTGCTTTTTTAGGTGAATTTTCTGCAAACGAGTGGGCTGTGCTCATACTCACTGTTTGCTCGGTAATTACAGCAGAGCTTGTAAACACCGCAGTTGAAGACTTATGCGACCTTTACTCAACAGAGGAAAACAAAAAAATCAAACGCATCAAAGATATTTCTGCAGGTGCTGTGCTGTGTTTTTCCTTAGGAGCAGTAGGAATTGCTCTGTGTCTTTTTATATTCACAGGCAAGCTTGAAGTTGCTTTTGGCAAGCTTCTTTCCTCTCCCCTTTGGTTTATCCCTCTGGGAGCGTCTGCTGTGCTTTCAATACTGTTCATCACACTTTTCAAAGAAAAAACTGAACATAAAGATTAAACTTACGTCACATCACGTTTGTGGTGTGGCGTTGTAGGTTAAATAAGAAATCTCCCACCGAAAGGAATTTAATATGAATGTAAATGACCGCTCTGCTTTCATTGCTATTGTAGGCAGACCAAACGTTGGCAAATCCTCTCTTCTCAACCGTATATTAGGTGAGAAGATTGCAATTGTTACAAACAAGCCCCAGACCACCAGAACACGCATTATGGGTGTGCTTACAGAAGGTGAGCATCAGCTTGTGTTCACCGATACTCCCGGTATGCACAAGGCACGCACCTCTTTAGGCAAATATATGGTCCGCTCTGTTACCGAGAGTGTTGCAGGTGCAGATGCCTGCCTGCTGGTAATAGACGCCACAGAGGAAATTTCTGACACCGAACGCGAGCTTATTGAGCGTATGAAAGTGCTCTCTCTGCCCTGTGTGCTTGCAATCAACAAAACCGACATTGTAAAAGAAAAAAGCTCAATAATGAAGGTTATACTTGACTACTCCGCTCTTTATGACTTCGAGGCGGTAGTGCCTGTGAGTGCAAAAAAAGGCGAAGGTGTAGATGAACTGATTGACGAGCTGAAAAAGCTTACAAACGAAGGCGGTCATTTCTTTGATGCAGATACCCTCACCGACCAGCCCGAGCGTCAGCTTGCCTCTGAAATGATAAGAGAAAAGCTCCTTTTGTGCCTTGATAAGGAAATCCCCCACGGCACAGCGGTGGTTATTGAAAAAATGCGTCAGAGGGACAACGGCGTGCTGGATATCGAAGCCACCATCTACTGCGAGCGTGACACCCACAAGGGCATCATCATCGGCAAGGGCGGCAACATGCTCAAAAAGGTATCCACGAAAGCCAGAGAGGATATGGAAAGGTTCTTTGACTGCAAGGTAAACCTGCAGACTTGGGTTAAGGTTAAGGAAGACTGGAGAAACCGCGACGGACTTCTTCGCAATTTCGGCTTTGACTCCTCAGACTTTGACGCATAATCTCTCCGTGATTTATATTTATTAAGGCAGAGCAATGCCCTGCCATCCTCATATTGTTAATTTTTAACATCTACAAATTCCCCTCTATATCACCCTTTGTTATCAGGTATACTTATCTTGCGGGGTGATACTATGAACGAACAGGATGCTTGGAAAGCCTTTTCGCAAACAGGCAGTATTCAAGATTATCTCTACTACAGGTCTGTGAAAAACTCACAGGTGCAAGAGAACGAAAAAGCAAATGAAGATACAAACAGACGGTCTGATTCTAAAACAACAGAATATAGGTGAACAGGATAAGCTTGTAACAATTCTTACCCGTGACTTAGGTGTAGTTCGTGCTTTTGTCCGCTCAGGCAAAAACCTGCGAAACTCCAAGAACTCCCCTACATCACTTTTGTGCTACTCCAAAATCTCACTGTATAAAACCAAGGATAGCTTCGTTGTAGACGATGCCTCGGTGAATGAGATGTTCTTCTCCCTCCGGTTTGATATGGAGAGGGTAGCACTTGCACAGTATTTCTGCGAGCTTGCAATGCACATCTGCCCTTCGGAGCAACGTGCAGACGCTCAGCTTTCTCTCATACTCAATGCACTTTTCCTGCTCACAGAGAAAAAGAAAGACCCACAGCTTGTAAAGGCTTGTGTGGAGCTGAGGCTTGCATGCCTTGCAGGCTTTATGCCCGACCTTATAATGTGCCGTGAATGCGGAGCATATGAAACCGAGCAGATGTACTTTGTCTTTGACAAAGGCACTATTGTATGCTCAGACTGCTTTGCAAAAAAGCCTTCTCCCTCATCTGTCGGTCTGGATACAGGGCTTACTCAGGCACTCAGACACATTGTTTTTTCCGAAGATAAAAAGCTCTTTGCCTTCAACTTATCGGACAAAGGGCTTGAAAAACTAAATTACATTACAGAAACCTACATCTGCCGTGTGCTGGAAAGGGATTTCCCCACACTGCATTTCTACAAAACAATCAGGTAAAACTTATGAACAAACATCACAAAGCATTAGAACTTGATAAAATACTCCTTATGCTCTCAAAGGAAGCAACCTGCGAGGATGCAAGGCAGAAGGCTTTGGAGATTACTCCTCTCTCGGGCAAATTCGAGATTGAAGAAGCACTCAGACAAACCGATGATGCCTTTGTGCTCTCGGGCAGATTTGGTGCACCCTCCTTCGGCGGTGTGAAGAATATGCAAAACGCATTCAGACGTGCCGAGGCAGGCGGTGTGCTCAGTCCCAAGGAGCTTCTGGGCATTGCCGAAACTCTGCGTATTACCCGCGGTGTACGTCAATGGCGAAGCAAGTGCTCAGGCATGGAAACTTCCCTTGACCTGCTTTTCTCACGTCTTGCAGAGAACAAGCATCTTGAAGAGAGAATCACCTCCTGCATTTTAAGCGAGGATGAAATTGCGGACAACGCATCAGCAGAGCTTTACGACATCAGAAGGAAGATGCGTCAGGCATCCTCAAAAGCAAGAGAAATTCTTGACAAAATTGTCCGTTCCTCTACATATCAGAAGTATCTGCAGGATGCAATCATCACTCAGAGAAGCGGTCGCTTTGTAGTGCCTGTCAAGGCAGAGTGCCGAGGTCAGGTGCCCGGACTTGTCCACGATACCTCCTCCAGCGGTGCAACCGTCTTCATTGAGCCTATGGGTGTTGTGCAGGCTAACAACGACATCCGCGTGCTTGAATCAAAGGAAAGCGCCGAGATTGAACGTATTCTCTTTGAGCTTTCAGCAGAAGCAGGAGGCCACGCCGACACCGCATCAGAAAGCTACACAGCACTCACCGAGCTTTCCCTCATATTTGCAAAAGCAAGCCTTGGCTACAAAATGAGGGCGTCTGTGCCCAAAATAAACGACAAGGGCGAAATCGAGCTTAAAGAAGCACGCCACCCCTTGCTTGACAAAAAAACCGCTGTGCCCACCAACATCACTCTGGGCAAGGAATTTGACACTCTCGTCATCACAGGTCCCAACACAGGCGGTAAGACAGTTTCCATCAAGACCATAGGACTTCTGACCTTGATGGCAATGTGCGGACTTATGATTCCCTGTGCTGACGGAAGCGAGATTTCCATATTCCGCAAGGTGCTGGTTGACATCGGCGACGAACAGAGCATCGAGCAGTCACTCTCTACCTTCTCTGCTCATATGACAAACATTGTATCCATACTCAAGGAAGCTGACAGAAGCTCCCTTGTGCTTATAGACGAGCTTGGTGCAGGCACAGACCCTGTTGAGGGTGCCGCCCTTGCTGTTGCAATCCTTGAAAAGCTCCGCCAAAGAGGAGCAAAGATTGCCTCTACCACCCACTATGCAGAGCTTAAGGAATTCGCTCTGAAAACACAGGGTGTTGAAAACGGCTGCTGTGAGTTTGACGTATCAACTCTAAGACCTACCTACAAGCTTTTAATCGGTGTACCCGGCCGAAGCAACGCTTTTGCTATATCTTCCCGTCTTGGAGTGGAAGACAGCATTATTGAGCGTGCTTCTATGCTTGTATCAGCAGAAAGCAGACAGTTTGAAGATGTTGTAAAGAACCTTGATAACCGCCGTCAGGAGCTTGACGAGGAGCTCAAAAAGGCACGTGATATGGCTCTTAAAGCTCAGCAGGATAAAAAGCGTGCCGAAGACGAGCTTACGAAGGTGAGGACTCAGGCTGAACGTGAGCTTGAAAAAGCAAAACACGAAGCCTCACTGCTCCTTGCCCGCACAAAGGCACAGGCAGACGCCCTTATAGACGAGCTTGAAAAAGCAAAGAAGCAGGGCAACCTCTCAGCTGAGGAAAAGGCAAAGCTCAGACAAAGCATGAGAAAAATGGAAGAAGAGGCAGACCCTGTAAAGCAGAAAGCATCAAACGAGGGTTATGTACTGCCAAGGCCTTTAAAAGCAGGCGACACAGTGCTTGTATGCGATATTGACAAGGAAGCAACGGTGCTTGAAACTCCTGCCCAGAATGCAAGCTCCGTGCTTGTGCAAGCAGGCATCATCAAAACAAGAACACCCCTTAAAAATCTCCGCCTTATTGAAAAGAACAAGGTTACGGTTTCGGGTAAGCCATACCAGACAGGTCAAAGACGAAGCCGTATTGACACCCGACCTGTCACAGAGGTTGACGTGCGAGGCTACACCGCCGACGAGGCTGTGATGGAGGTTGACAAAGTGCTTGACACCGCCGTGCTCACAAACGTGGGTTCAATCACCGTTATCCACGGCAAGGGCACAGGCGTCTTGAGAAAGGAAATCCACGCATTTCTCCGCCACCACAAGGCGGTCAAAAGCTTCCGCCTTGGCACCTTCGGCGAAGGCGAAGCAGGAGTCACTATCATCGAGCTGAAGTAAATAAAGCAAACAAAAAAAGGGAGGGCATCTGCCCTCCCTAAAATTTTATCTATTAGTATTCAAGCCCTGCAATGTACTTCTGAATCGCGGTAGCGTCCTTGATGTTTCTCTGACAGTCACGGTTGAAGTCGGAGATATAAACAACCGCTGAATCCAAGCCGACTCCGCCAACTATATCACCCTTAGGAAAAGCCATAAGACCTGCAATACATTTCTGAATATATGTTGCATCTCTTATGGTAAGCTTTCTATCTTTATCCATATCTCCCATAAGCTTGCCAAGATTTCCTTCTGCAAAGGCTTTTTCAAAGCCCTCAAGATTTATAGCATAAGCCTCATCAAGAGAAAGCAGTTTATTCTCTGCAGGTATATAAACACACTTACCAAAATAGAAAGGAATCATTCCGTTGTCATCTATCATTACATAGTTTCCGTAAAATCGGGTTACACCCATATCATAATAAAAGTTTGTATTCAAACTGATAATTACATAATCAGGAGTTGATTGGTTTAAGTTATCGGATGCATAGTACTCATAGCCTTCATAGTAATTCAAATTCCACTCAAAACCATAAGTGTATTCTTCGAAAAACTTTGACAATACTGCCTGTGCATACTTATCATCCTCACCCAATTTTACGGTGCTATAGTTTTCACTTATGTTTTTTATCACAGACAAATCCGGGATGATACCTTCGTTATGGGCATCTTCAAGAGTATAGATTTCATCTGTGCTGCTACACACATATATTCCTAAGTCGTATGGGTAATTTGTATAATCAGATTGAATAAAGAAATTGCCGATAGTTTTATAAACCGGTGTTTTTTCAGATTCAATCCACAGGCAATCTGCAGCAAAGAGTGTGCCATAATCCATTTCCTTTGCAAAAGTGATTTTCACCAAATCATCCTCGGAAGGCTTCATATCTTCGGGTAAAACTTCAAGGCAGTAATTGTAAAACTTCTGCTGAAGTTCTGTATCAGTTTCCGCCGCACCCACGGTGGCACAGACACCCAATAGCAACACAAGCACCAATACAAAACTAATTATCTTTTTCATAAAATCACCTCGTATTCCGTTAAGCCTTTTATCCGCACTCAATACTCCAGACCTGCAATGTACTTCTGAATTGCAGTGGCATCCTTTACGTTGCGTACTCCGTCACGGTTGAAATCGGAGATATAACGCTCCCATTTTCCGTGATGTTTTTCTAAGAAGCCAAGAACCATATCATTATATGCATCAAATTCTTCAACACCCGCAAGACACTTTTGTATCAACGTTGCATCCTTAATATCGAGGTTATTATCACCATTGAGGTCCCCGATACGGGTAATTTTCTCGTATCCGCTATCTGTAAAGAATTGATAGTATTCATCCTTGCTCGCATTTACAGCATCAATCAACGGAGTTACATCATTTGTTTTGTAATCTATCACATAGTAAGTTAAAGGTGATTCCAAATACACTGGATTATAGCAATAGATATAGTATTCATCAACCTCAAAATTCACCTTTGTAACAGTTGCAGTAGAAAACACCTCTACAATAATATAATCAGGCTCCAATCCGTTATTGTCAAAATGTTCATACGCAACAAAAACACCAAACGCAGGCTCTTCTTCGTAAAAATAAGGGGATAAATATTTATACATCACATCATAGATTTCACCATCTTTTATCATAGCTTCAAAATCTATAACCGCCTGTGCACTCCCCATCGCACAAACAGACATCATCAGCACTAACGCAACGGCAAATGCTATTATTCTAATGCTTGCTTTTTTCATAAAATCACCTCGTAATCCTTTAAGCCTTTTATCCGCACTCAATACTCCAGCCCTGCAATGTACTTCTGAATCGCGGTGGCATCTTTTACGTTGCGTACTCCGTCATAGTTGAAATCAGAAGCATAACTCCTTTTGTGTTTTGCAAGCAATGGTGGACAATCCACATCGTATTCTCCGTAAGATTCTATTCCTGCAATGCATTTTTGTATCAATGTAGCATCTCTAATATCAAGGGTATTATCTCTATTCAAATCTCCGATGAGCACTACGTTTTCATATCTACTTTCTGTTAAAAAATCAGAATATTTATCTTTGTTTGCTTCCAAGACTTGAGAAAGCTCTGTAACAGCCATTGTTTCAGTATCTATTACATAGTATGTTAGTGGTGTGTCATCATACGATTGATAGTAATAACCAATACAATACCCATCTACTTCATACCATACTTTCCATTTAGTTGCAGATGAAATTATTTCAACAACAATATAATCCGGAGTAGAATCATTTTCGCTACTATAATGCTCATAAGCAATTTTCATACCAAAGGATTGCTCAACGGGAAATTCTTTATAATCATCAAAATAGGGTCTTAAATATTTCACCATTGCTTCATAGTATACCCCTTCATATATCCTATCACTTCCATACACACTACCCATAGTGCAAACAGACATCAAAAATATCAAAGCAAAAGCAAATGCTATTATTCTTAAGTTTGTTTTCTTCATAATATCACCTGTTCTTTATAATGTTTTATCTATTTATGTATACGTGTAGATAAAATTTTTAAGTTCAAAACTCAATCGACAGATTTGTCAAATGTTAAGATTGAACAGAATAAGCCAAAGAAAATCTGACAATTTCATCAGAAACTCCCGTTCCAAAGCGCGAAACATTAAAGGTATACGAACCGCTCTCCGAAGCAATAAAAGAAATCATCTGTTTGTTATCATATAAATTCTGAGCAGAATACACCACACCACTGGGAGTTGTAACTGTCAGCATAAAATTATCAAGAATTCCTGAGGAAACGACTCCTGTTTCGTGGGGTGTCGCAACGGAATTCATTTTATTCCATGTCAGACATACGCGCACCGTCTTTCCTTTTGCACGGGAAATGTTCTTTCTAAATTGCACACTACGGGAATAAGGAGACATAGTTTCTGTTTCATAATAACCATCTGTAAAAGCAGTATATGCTTTTGTAACATTCAGCATACCAGCACCATAAATATGACTGATAGCACTCTCTGTGCCGTTTGCATCAGAAAACACATCTGTATCAACATTCATAGCATTTGTTATTGTAGAACCACTAAGAAGTATAGCCTTCATCAAAGTCGGATTAGCCAACAATATCGGACTTGCTTGTGAAAGTTGAACCACAGCGCTTGTAACCATTGGTGCCGCAAAAGAGGTTCCTGTACCATTAGTCGCCCTCACTCTATATCCAGGTGCAACTAAATCTGGTTTATTCATAAAGTCGTTTGCAATAATATATGATGAATCACTCAAAATCAAACCATCATTATAGCAGGAGCCAACGACTATAGCATTATATGAAGTGTTAGTATAAGGAACACCATTTGCTCCTTCATTGGATGATGTTAATATCAAATGAACGTTGTGCTGAACAGATATATGGTCATACCATTTAGCAATGTCACCATAGATATTATTGAAAAGAGGATTGTCTTTAGGATAAGAAAACGAGCAATTAATTGCGATCACTCCGCAATCAAGCAATGCTTCAGCAGCCTCTTTTACGCTTTGGGATCCAACAGTTGAAGCTGTATATAAATTTGCCTTTGGGATAGCACCCATAAATAGCAAAACTCCATCTTCTCTATAACTTGTTTCCACCATAGTTTCTGCAACCAATGTGGCATGAACAGTGGGGTTTGAGTTTCCGTAAACATATTCCACATGACCAAGGGTACTAATACTATGTGGACGTCCTTGATCTTCAATCATACCAACATTCATACCTGTGCCATCCAAACCCCACGCATCTCTGGCTGTAGCAAGACCTGTAACATTAAAATATGTCATATCGTAAGGGTCGTCTAATTCTTCGTCCTCTTCAATTCCATTATGCTCAACAGAAGGGTCTGTTGAAGCATCTATATAGTTAATTTCAGTTACTTTGTTATTAGCTACAGCACTCAATATCTGAGATTTTGTAAGTGCTAAATCTGCATTTGGCGCATAACGACACACGTAGTCTATTGCGAACTCCTCAGTAGAATCGATCTTAAGCGTCTCTAATGCAGAATCTAATAATTCATTAACCATACTTTGATTGTGTTCTTGATACATTTTTGAAGCAACAGCTCTTTCTTCCTCAATAACAGCTTTCACTTCTTCTGTTGTAATCTCTGAATATGTATCACATAATACATCAGTAGATAATTCTATGTCAGTTAATGTGTTTTCCACATCATAAAATGCAAGGTCAATTGCCTTCTGCGAAACTGTGAATGCTCGAGTGTCACTCTTGAGCCTTTCCTCAACTTGATTCTTTACTTCTTTGTAATCAATATCTTCAAACCACACAGAAACCGGCACTTTATCGCTATCACTCATTGAGTTAATTTTCTCTCTGAGTACAGAGTCAATTTTGTTTTGGTTTGAAGTTGTAACAGTATCAAGGGCTCCGATGGGTATGGAAACCGACAGGGCTACTAACAGCACAGCCATCAGTACAGTTGTGACTGCACACAAGGTTTTTGTACGTTTCATAAATGTTACCTCCAGTATTTAATTTAACAAAATTTGAAAAGTCTTCGAGGGAATCTGAGCAGCACATCGGTTTCACATCCTTTACTAATATTTGCAGACAAAGTATATCTTTGCAACCAATACTTTGTCTGCTGTAATTATATCACAGAGATACAATTCACGTCAACAAATTATTGTGCCCCTTGCCAAATTTTGTCTTGTTGCACAAGGGGGCACGTTTTCTTTACTGCAGTTTAACGAAGCAAACGAGAACATTTTTCCTCTCTTTTTCAATGTATTCCCGATTGTTTTCTCACAAAAGCGACAGCAAATCAGAAGGCTCGATGCCTGTGTGCAGAGCCATATTGATTGAAAGCGATAAAAGCTGTGATGCTCGGTCAATAAGCAAATCTATTTCCTTTGGGGTTACCACCATTGTACTGCCGCGGGGAGAAACTTTTTCTCTCAGTTCTCTTTGCTGTGCTTCGTTCTGAACATCCACCAAATCAGAAACCATTGTCACCGCATCCACAACCGTAGGCACACCCAAGGCGATAACCGGTACACCCAGAGTTTCTTTGCAGATTTTTGTTCTATGGTTGCCCACCCCTGCACCGGGAGCAATGCCTGTATCCGATATTTGCAGGGTACAACCCAAACGCTCAAGCCTTAGGGATGCAAGGGCATCTATAACTATAACCGCTGTGGGCTTTATACGCTTTACAACGCTTAAAATAAGCTCTCCTGTTTCAATGCCTGTCTGACCTGTAACACCTGTTTTTAGCACCGCTACTGCACGGAGCCTGTCAAGTCCTGTACTCCGTGCAATCTCGCCTGTGATGTGACGTGTGGCAAGAACCTTAGAAACACATCTGGGTCCCAAAGCATCAGGAGTAATCTCGGGGTTGCCAAGCCCCACCACAAGCACCATCCCGTTTACAGGCAAAAGCCTGCCTATTTCCTGTGCTATTACAGGCAGTCTTTCGTCTGTATCTCTGATATTGTCTGTAAGCGGCGGCAAATTCACCGTAATGTATCTGCCTGCATCCTTACCCATAAGCTGGCTTGCTCGCTTGGTCTTTACGTTCAGTCGCTCGATAAAAAGACCTTTTGTTTCTTCGCTTTTATAATCCACATCCCGTATTTCCTCCGATGCGATTTCCCTTGCTTCCACCGCTAAATCCGTTCTCAGCTCCACGCGCCTTGCTCCCCTTTCTTTTCATTTAGTATAAACTGTAAAGCATACATTATTCTTTACAACCGAATGGTGAAATGATATAATAAATGTGTAAATAATTCTTATGAAAAGGAGTGCTTTCAGATGAATAAACACCGCAGAATTACATCTCTTGCTCTGGCATTTGCTTTAAGCATCAGTGCTATGCTTTGCACCTCCGCTGCAAACAAGGAGGTTTCGGAGCTCTCTGCAAAAACAGGTCTTGAGCCTGTTTCATCCTACAACTCAAATGCAGATATTGCCTCATTAGGCTTAGAGCTTCCCTCAAGCTATAACAGCAGCGAGGAGGGCTTGACTCTGCCTGTCCGTCAGCAGGACACAAACAACTGCTGGGCTTTCGGTGCACTTTCCACCTTTGAAACAAAACTCCTTAAAGACGGCAAAGCTGACTTAAAAGCTTTTTCTCCTCAACACGCCAACTACTGGGGAGCTAAGCGTGAAGACGGCACAGGCTGGCAGAGAAGCTTTGAAAATCCCGGTTACTCCTACATTCCCTTGGGATACCTTACAAGCTGGGCGGGTCCTGTGAGTGACTCCGATTTTCCTCTTACAAGCACACAGACTGACTATAAGAATTTTAATATTACTCCCGAATACGGACTTACAGAGGCAATTTACTTCAACAACGACATTGAACGTGATGCCATCAAGGAGCTTATCTACACCTACGGCTCCGTGGTTGCAAGCTATGATGCTAACCCCATATACCTCTCAAACGATACTGCCTTCTATTGTGCTGATACGACCATCCCCCCAACGGGACATCACGGTCATTGCGTAAGCATTGTTGGCTGGGATGATGACTACTCAAAGGATAACTTTGCAGGAAGTGTTTCCGGCACACCCTCTGAGAATGGTGCTTGGCTTATGAAGAACAGCTGGGGTACTCACTTCGGCGAAGACGGATATATGTGGATTTCTTATGAGGACGCGTGGGTATTTGACGATGTTTTCGGTCCCTCATACGCCTTCACAAAGTACGAACCCCTGTGCGAGGATGTAAAGCTTTATCAGAACGAAATCGACGGCGCAACCTATGAATTCACTTATCTGCGCTCTTCTTCAATCACATTTATGAATGTTTTTGATTTTACGGAAGGCGACCGCAACCTTGACAAGGTGGTGTTTGAAAGCACCGCCCGCGGATGCGAATACACAATATACTATATTCCCTTTGACAAAGACTCTCCCACTACAGACCAAGGCCTCTGGACCAAGCTTTACAGCGGAAGCATAGACTACACAGGCTACATCTGTGCAGACTTGTCTGACAGGCTTCTGCCTCAGGGCAAGGGTGCCATCGGCATCAACGTAAAGAAAACCGACACCTCAGAACTCGCTTCCGTTGGTGTGTGCGAATGGCTGTTAAACGGAGATAAAATGATTTTTGTTCCTCAGTCCGATTATGGTATGAGCTACATAATGGATATGGGTTCAAGCAGAAAAGTTATAGAAGACGTAATGGATGTGTATGCCGATAACTTCAATGATGAAATCGGCGGAACTTTTGTTATCAAGGCAATAACCCGAAACGAATGTGACGGACATCCCACAGAACCTCCTACAGAGGCACCCACAGAAGCTCCTACAAATGCCCCCACACAAGCTCCCACAACCATTCCCACACAAGCTCCCACAACGATGCCCACACAAGCTCCCACAACGATGCCCACACAGGCACCTACAATTATGCCCACTGCTACACCTACAGCTGTACCGACTGAGGCACCTACAATCATTCCTACAGAAGCACCTACAAATCCCCCTACTGAAGCTCCCACACAGGACCCCACGGAAGCACCTACCGTTGCTCCTACAATAATGCCTACGCAATCTCCCACTGTTGCACCTACTGCAACAGTAACACTTCCCTTCACGACTGCTCCAATCACAGCAGAAAGCTCCACATTTGACATTGCAGAGCCTTTTGAATACAAAGCAGGTGACTGCGATTTATCGGGAGTTGTGAACATCAAGGATGCAACCATGATACAGAAGCATGCCGCACAGCTTATCACCTTAACAAGCCGTGAATTTATGGCTGCAGATGTAAACAAAAACAATACCGTAAATGTAGTTGATGCAACTTACATTCAAAAATTCGTTGCAGGCATTAAAATCAACATAAGCATCGGTCAGACCTGTGTTTACTTTGAATAAAGGTGAAAAATATGATTGACATAAACAAAAAGCGGTTGGACATTCTACTGCTCATAATCTGCATTGCTATCTTCTCTGTTATATAATGGGGCTTATATAGATTTATCTCCTTTAATTTTTTAGACCTCCCCATAGCGGCTATGAATTTTGTTGACTTATTTGTAATATTTGCTTATGCAATTACAGGTATTCCCTCTGTAGTCGGTCTAAAAAAGCTATGCTTGCTTATTTTGACAAAGGAACCTAAAGACGATTAAAAACAAAGAAATCCCTGTTACCAAATCGGTAACAGGGATTTTGTTATTTGCAAATATATTTGTTATCTGATGCTTCCTACTGTACGGGGATAGAGGATAACATCACGGATATTTGAGATACCTGTAACGTACATCAGAATACGCTCAAAGCCAAGACCGAAGCCTGAATGAGGCACAGAACCGAAGCGTCTTAAATCAAGGTAATCGGCATAATCTTCCTCATTCATACCACGAACACGCATAGCCTCCAGAAGCTTGTCAAGGTCAGCCTCACGCTCAGAGCAACCGATAATCTCGCCAACACCGGGCACAAGAAGGTCTGTTGCGGCAACAGTCTTGCCGTCGGGGTTTTGCTTCATATAGAAAGACTTGATATCCTTGGGGTAATTGATAACAAACACAGGCTTTTTGAAAACTTCCTCGGTAATGTATCTCTCGTGCTCTGTCTGCAGGTCAGCACCCCACTCAACAGGGTAAACGAAGTCTTTGCCGCTTTCTTTCAGAAGCTCGATTGCCTTTGTATACTCAAGGATTTCAAAATCATTTTCAATGATGCTCTGAAGCTTTTCGATAAGACCTGCTTCAAAGTGCTTGTCAAAGAATGCAAGCTCTGCGGGACACTTATCCATTACCTCTTTGATGATGGTCTTAATCATATCCTCGGCAATGCCGATAATGTCGAAAAGGTCTGCAAAAGCAACCTCGGGCTCAACGTGCCAGAACTCTGCCACGTGTCTGGGAGTGTTGCTGTTTTCTGCACGGAAAGAGGGACCGAAGGTGTAAATCTTGCCAAAAGCCATAGCGGCAACCTCACCCTCAAGCTGAGCAGAAACAGAAAGGCCAGCCTTCTTGCCGAAGAAATCGTCTGCATAATATTCTTCTTCGCTCTTGTAGTCAGGGTTGTAGCCGATAGTTGTAACCTTGAACATCTCGCCTGCGCCCTCACAGTCGGAGCCTGTGATGAGAGGAGGATTTACGTAGGTGTAGTTTCTGGACTGGAAGTAGTTATGGATTGCACCTGCCATTACAGAGCGAACTCTGAACACAGCGTTGAAGGTGTTTGTACGCACACGCAGGTGAGGCATTGTACGCAAAAACTCAAGAGTATGACGCTTCTTCTGGAGAGGATACTCAGGGGGACACTCACCTAAAATCTCGATTTCTTTTGCGTTAATCTCAACGGAGCCCTGACGAGCCTCTACAACCTCACCTGTAATTTTGAGAGCTGTGCCGAGTCTGAGTGCTGTCTGAGGATACTCGGTAGCCGCCCTGTCAATTACAATCTGGATGTGAGTAAGTGAGGTTCCGTCATTAAGCTCTGCAAAAGCCATATTCTTGGACTCTCTGGAGGTTCTTACCCATCCGCAAACGGTAACCTCCTTGCCTAAATACTGTGCATCTTCAAGTACACATTTGATGTCTGTATGCTTCATATCTATCGACCTTTCTATAATCCATAATAAGGACTTTACATTTTATGTAATCAAATAAATGATGCTATACATTTCTGAATGTAGGTAACATCAGAAATATTCACTCTGCCGTTACCGTCTGTATCAGCATTGTCAAGTGAAATTTCCGCATCCATTCCTGCCAGAGCTTTCTGCAGGAGTGTTGCGTCATTAATAGTGGTTTTGCCGTCACCGTTTATGTCTGTATTACCCATAGGCTTTTCTACAGGGTCAGAGGGTGCACCCAAATCAGGGGCAGGCGAAAACAGCGGAGGCTCGTCAAAGGTTGCCTCGGTTTCAGGAGCTGTAGTTTCGGGAATTGTTGTTTCAGGCTCTGTGGGTTCTGTTTCTGCAGGCTTTTTGTATATAAGCTCACAAAAATCAAGGGCACACCAGCCTACAACTCCTGCATATTTGGTTTTGCCCCAAAGATAGCCGTCTGCACTTTTTGTTTCTGTTACAACAATTTCAGTATTATAAGGAATTGCCTCTACAACAGAATAGCTTGTCCCTGCACCCTTACGCACATTGACACCGTTATAGGAATCAACCCTGTAAATATCCCCCTCGGGAGGCTCAGGCTCTTTTATACTGTCAAGGATGTAGATATATCCCATAAAGTAACTGCCGGGTCTGTAAATTCCAACGCTCGGGTCATCGAGTTCAGCCTCTGTCAGATAGAAGTTGAGATAACCCCAGCCTGAATTTGAGAAGGTAATTGTCGTATCAGTAATCTCCTCAACCACAGCAACGTGGCCGCCTGTGGGAGTTTCCCAGCAAGCAACTGCACCCAGCTTGGGAGTTTTGCCGTAAGGATAGTAGCCGTTGTCTTTATTATAGCCATACCAGTTGCGGGCATCGTTCAGACAAAGCTTAGGCTGAGTGCCCAGAAGCTCATAGGCTCTGCCCCATGCATAAGCCGTGCAGTTGGGCATACCATAGCCTGCCGCATAAAGGATATTCATATTGCTGTAATAGTACTTGTTGGAATAAGAAGGCTCTGTGAGTCTTGGCTTGAATTCGTAGTCTGCACAGGGAGCAACCGAGTAAGCATCAGGATTACCTCCTGCAAGTGTCGCAAAGGAAGCCAAAGGCACAACCGCAACAAGAATTGTGAGAGCTAAAGCTAGGATTTTTTTCATAAACAAGCTCCTTATAGTCATAAAAATACGCAAATTCATAAATATTATACCACAAGAGATTGCAGTTTGACAACCTTTTACAGAAAGAAAGTGAAAGAAACAGATTAATATTTTATCCTTACTCCTCCATTATCAAAGGCACAGCTCTGCACCATATCCACCCTCAGTCAAAATAAGCTGAAAAAACCGACCTCACATAAGCGAAGTCGGTTTGAGCACATATTCAGATTATCTGCAAATTAATATCCGTCGTTATAATCATCGCTCACCTTGGGCTCTGTTCTTCTCTGAGTTCTTGGCTGAGCTTTCACAGGTACTGCTTTTTCAGTCTTAGGCTTGTAAAGAATTACAAAGGTCAGACAGGAAAGTGCAAGGCACCAGAAAACTATACAGAGAATTAAGAGCAGAGGTGATTTTTCGTCACCCTTTGCGGTGTTTCCCTTAATGTTATCAAAGCTGCCTACGTTACCTTCATTGGGAGTATCCTTAATCTCAATCTTGATTTCCTCCCAATCCTTCTTTGAAAAATCCTGATCAGAAGGAGTATAGATAGGAGCAGGGCTCACATAGTCGGAATAAGTGTTGGGCTCGTTATCTTCATCATACTCTGTAGGTCTGCTGAAATCAGTCAGAGGCTCTGTTACCTCAGTAAAGGGTTCCTCTGTAGGCCCTGTAGGAGCAACATCAGTTGGGTTTGTTACGTCTTCTTCAAAACCTGTGGGAGCTTCTGTGGGCTCATACACAGGACTTGTCACCTGCTCAGTAGGCACAGGGGGAAGCTCTGTGGGCACAGTTTCTGCAAAAGCTGTAAGCATTGAAACCAAAAGCAAAGCAACCATAAGTAAAGACGTAAATATAATGTTAAGTTTCTTCACTGCCAAAACCTCCTTGAGTTTTGAAAGTCTATGTTTAAAAAGGAAAATATTGTATTAAAACATCAAAGCTCTTCTTCGAAAATAGCGGGGTTAAACTTTGCAATTACAGACTCGTTTCTTGTGCACTCAACAGAAGCTGTAAGAGAGTCAATGTAATCGAGGAACTCATCACCCTTAAGCTCCTTGAGAAGAGCATCATAGTTGGTTTCGCTTGCAACATAGGATACGGTTTCCTGAGTAATGGGCTTTTTGTAGAGGAAGTAAGCCACAGTTGTATCCTCAGCACCAACATAGATAACCTTAGCCTCACCGTCTTTCATACCCTCTAAAGCAATCTTTACTTCCTCACCCAGAGCAGTATTCTCGAGGTTTTCTACGTTACTGATTGCAGGGTTTGCCGAAAGGTTTGCAGCTGCTGTGTGAGCCTTTGAAATGTCGTCAAAAGAAGAACCCTGAGCAATCATCTTCACATAAAGCTCTAAATCCTCTTTAGCCTTCTTCTGGTCTTCTGCAGAAAGTGCTTTGTTCACGGTTTCGCCTGTGGTAGCATCTGTGGTGGACTCGTAAAGGTTAGCTGTAAAGTAAGAATAGCTTGTGTAATTATCCTCGAAGTAATTCTTAATCTCACCCTCGGGGACTTCCTTTTCGCCACCCTTAGCGTAGAAGAAATCAAAGATTGCATTCTGCTTTACGCTTGCAAGGTAGGAAGACTCATAGAAGCTTTCAAATGAAACGCCGTAGGGCTCCAGCATATCCTTGTAGGGAGCTGCTGTGTAGCCATAAGCCATATACTCCTCATAGTAAGAGCCGAGATACCAATCCTTCTTAGCCTGCTCCAAAGCAGATGCTTCAAGCTCTGCATCAAGCTCAATACCGTTTTCGGCAATAAGATTATCAATAGCAATGATGTTCTTTGTGATGTAATCAGCCTCAGAAAGGATAAAGTCAAGAGCCTTTTCCTCACCCTTTGCTTCGTCAAAGGTAGCTGAAATATCAAGAATAGAAACCTCAGAATCAAAGTCCTCACCCTGAAGCTGAGAGATTACAGAATAAGCCTGATTGTATGCAGAGAAAAGAGAATAGTTGTAAACTCCGATTGCATACTCCTGAGCATCGGTTTTATAACCCCACTCAGCCTTTGAGCTTCTCAGGTTTGTGCAAGCACAGAGGCTTGCAAGCATAAGTACTGCCAAAAGCAGAGCTGTGATTTTCTTCATAGTTTTCATATAAAAAACCGTCCTTTTCTAAAAATCAAAACGTACTCTGTAATTATACACAATAATTCGCAAAATTTCAACAATTATCGCAAAATAAACATAATGTTCACAAAATCGTCAGAAATCAAGACCGAACGTCTGCCGTCATATCTTGTGCAAGATTTTCTTTTTGCCCGCAAAAGTTTTTCGGCAGGAGCAAGCCCCTGCCCTACGAAACGCTGTTTTATCAGTTGAGAGCCGATATATCAGCCGAAGAATTCTTTAAGAGCCGATAGAGGCTCCAACTTTGAAACTGCACGCAGAGCAATGTAAGGCTTTTTACCTGCAGAAAGCAATGCCTTGCCCCGAGCCTTTGCCACAAGAGAAATCAACTCCTGATTTTTCACATCGTTCATATATAGAAGCAGAGTTGTATCATTCTGCTTAATTTCGTAAATTCCAAGCTGTGCCGCACGGTTTCTGATAAGTGCCACGTCAATGAGTCCCATAACAGACTTGGGCACATCACCAAAGCGGTCAATAAGCTCGTCAATCACATCACAGGCATCCTCTGGAGTACGAACATCCGCAATCAGCTTGTAAACATCCAACCGCAAATTCAGACTTTCGATGTAGCTTTCGGGGATATGTGCCACAATGGCAATATCCACAAGACAATCCTTTTCCTCTCTGTCCTCAGGGATTTCGCCAAGCTCCTCCTTAACAGCAGTATCAAGGATTTTAAGGTACATATCGTAGCCTACGTCCTCCATATGTCCGTGCTGATTGGCACCAAGCACCGAGCCTGCACCGCGAAGCTCCAAATCCCTCATTGCAATCTTCATACCTGAGCCAAACTCGGTAAATTCACGGATTGCATTAAGACGTTTCTGAGAAATATCACTCAAGCTGAAACCCCTTGGGAATGTAAGGTACGCCCATGCACGGCGAGTGCTTCTGCCTACTCGTCCCCTAATCTGATGTAGCTGAGAAAGCCCGAACTTGTGAGCGTCCTCAATAATCAGGGTGTTGGCATTGGGAAGGTCCACACCTGTTTCTATAATTGTAGTGCAAACAAGAACGTTGATGTTCTGCTCCAACATCTCACGCCAAACAGCAGACAGCTCCTGTTCGCTCATTTTGCCGTGGCCGATACCCACCTTGGCTTCGGGGATAACCTGCTGGATATACGCCGCCTTGGTTTCAATATCCTCTACCTTGTTGTGAAGATAAAAGACCTGACCGCCGCGGCGAAGCTCCTTGCGGATAGCCTCATGAATAACACCTGAGTCGTACTCCAGCACATAGGTCTGAACAGGATAACGGTTTGAGGGTGCTTCTTCAAGCACAGATAAATCACGTATTCCGCTTAGTGCCATATTCAGGGTTCTGGGAATAGGAGTTGCAGAAAGAGTGAGCACATCCACATTCTTGCAAAGCTCCTTGAATCTTTCCTTGTGAGCAACACCGAAACGCTGTTCCTCGTCAATAATAACAAGTCCCAAATCTCGGAAAGTTACATCCTTCTGCACAAGGCGATGGGTACCGATAATCATATCAATCTCGCCTCTTTTGAGCATATCAATGATTTTTTCCTGCTCCTTGGGTTTACGGAAACGTGAGAGAAGCTCCACTCTTATAGGATAGCCCTCAAATCTTTTAAGCACTGTCTGATAGTGCTGCCACGCGAGGATTGTTGTGGGGCACAATAGTGCACATTGCTTTGAGTCTGTTATACACTTAAAAGCAGCACGCAAAGCCACCTCAGTTTTTCCAAAGCCTACATCACCGCACAGGAGTCTGTCCATAGGAGCCGTTCGCTCCATATCTCCTTTAATCTCATCTGTGCATCTGAGCTGGTCCTCGGTTTCCTCGTATTCAAACTTAGCTTCAAAATCTCTCTGCCACTCTGAGTCCGGTGAAAAAGCGTAGCCGGGTGCATTCATTCGGGCACTGTAAAGAGCGATAAGCTCCTTTGCCATATCCTTCACAGCGGATTTGACTCTGCTCTTTGCCTTCTGCCACTCTGTACCGCCCAAGCGGTTAAGCTTAACCATCGAATTCTCTCTGGGACCGATGTATTTTGCCACCAAGTCAAGCTGAGTAACAGGCACATACAGCACATCGCTTTTTGCATACGCAATCTTGATGTAATCCTTGACTATGCCGTGGGTGTCAATCTTTGTTACCCCCTCAAAGATACCTATACCGTGGGTGGTATGAACCACATAGTCACCCTGTGACAAATCGGAAAGACTGTAAATCTCCTGTCCGTTTTTGGGTGTTTTGCGTTTTTTCTGTTCCTTGACACCCTCACGCTTGCCCTGTGCATACAAGTAAAAATCCTCACCTGTATACTCAAAGCCTGAAGAAAGGGTACCTTCCGATATATATATTCTGCCTTTTTCAAGCTGCACTGAGGAAGATACAAGTGCAACCTTGTAACCTCTGTCACCAAGGGACTCAAAAAGATTCTGAGCACCCTTTTTGGTGCCTGCAAGTATAACAATGGTGCTTTTCTTCTTATCAACAGGCTCCAGCTCCTCGCAAAGCTCGGAAACGGTACCTGCCACAAAAGGCAGAGTTTTGGCGGTAATGCTCACAAAAGCATCCAAAGGCAGAGTGTGACTGCCCTGAGTAAAATTATCGAGATAGCCCACACCGCGAAGTGAGAGTTCTTCGCAAATTTCCTTATAGGTCAGCGAAAACTTATCAAGCCCTCTGCAAAGCACACCTTCTTCAAAGTAATCAAGTACATCTTCCTTAAAGCGGAATTCTACATTTGCCGTACGGTCTTTTACGGCTGATTCCTCACACAAAAAGCACATAAAACTTTCGTCGATATAGTCAAAAAGGCTGGCACTTTGAGAATAAATCAGACTGATATACTTATCAAGGTTTGCAAGGTGCAAGCCCTTGCGAATTGCATCAGCTTCGTTCCTCAGGATTTCTTTTGCTTTAACAGATTTTTCCGCTCTGAGGGAGGATGCTTTTTTCTCTATAAGGCTGGCAAGTCCTTCTCTGTCAGATATAAAAACCTCTGCCGAGGGAGAAAGAGTAATTTCCTCAACAGCCTCTCCCCTGCGCTGAGTTTCCAAATCAAAGTAATTGAGAGAGTCGATTTCGTCACCCCAGAATTCTGCACGGATGGGCAATTCACAGTCCGGCGGATAAAAATCAAGTATTCCGCCTCTGACTGAAAACTGACCTACACCCTCAAGCTGGTCGCATCTTTCGTACCCCAGAAGTGAAAGTGCACCCACACATTTTTCAAGGGAAACCTCCTGTCCTGCACGAAGGTAAAGGGTAGCATCTGCAAGACATGAAGGCGGAATTGTGAACTGTGCTGCCGCATCAGCACAGGCTATAACACAGTCACAGTCACCCGATAAAATACGCAAAAGCACAGACATACGCTGATGCTCGTACTCACGGGATTTACCTGCAATATCTCTGAAGGTAAAGTCCCTGTATGGATACACATAAGCTCTGAGTCCCATATTGCAAAGGTCTGAACAAAGAGTAGATGCCTCCTGCTCGTTTGATGCAACACAAAAAGCCCTGCTATTTGTTTCACAGCAGAGCGCATAAATCATATTTGCTTTGTGAACGGCTGAAAGTCCTGACACCGCGTAAGTTTTGCCAACCTTGGCACTACTGCTTACTTTGGCAAACTCGGGGTTTGATTTCAGCACATCATAGAGAAATCTCATAAATCCTCCAAAAAGGAATATCAGTTGAACTTCTGCATAGCATCAGTTGCCTTATCCTGCACCATAAGCTCCACAGCTTCAACCGATTTATCAAAGACCTCAGACATAGTTTTTGCATCCGAGGCGGAAAATCTGCCAAGCACCCAGTCCTTCAAATCGTACTCGGGATGGGGCTTTTTCCCCACACCAAGCTTAATTCTGGGGAAAGCATCAGAACCTGTCAGATAAATGATATTCTTCATTCCGTTGTGACCGCCGTCACTGCCCTTCATACGTATTCTCATTTTGCCTACGTCAAGGGAAATATCGTCGAATATTATAATCACCTGTGAGGGCTGTACCTTGTAGAAGTTCATCGCCTGAACTACAGCCTCACCCGAAAGATTCATATAGGTTGAAGGCTTCATCAAAAGACACTTTGCTCCGTTTATACGGCACTCGCCCGTGGTGCTCTTGAAACGAATTTTCTTCATCTGGCAGTTGTGCTTTTCTGCTAATCTGTCGATTGACTCAAAACCGCAGTTGTGGCGTGTGCCCTCATACTGTCTGCCGGGATTGCCCAGACCTACAACTATATAATCAACCGCTGAGTTTGAATTACCTTTGGACTTGAATAACATAATTTATATCTCCTGTAAAAACAGATAATAATCATTGTATGCCAAAAAGGGGAAAAACATACAAATGCAAAACGCAGGGAACAGCACGGTGCTGCCCCCTGTCGATTAGCTTTATTAAACGTGTGCCTATTACTGACCGATAGTAGAAACAGGCTTATCGGCGTAGATTCTCTCAATAGCATCTGCAAACACAGGTGCAACGGGAAGAATAGTGAATTTATCGAGCATATTCTCCTCAGGAACAGGAACTGTATCCAGAAGCACAAGCTCCTTGATAACGCTCTGGTCGATTCTTTCGATAGCGGGACCTGAAAGAACTGCGTGAGTTGCACAAGCAATAACCTCTGTGCTTCCTGCATCAACAATAGCCTTTGCAGCGTTGCAGAGTGTGCCTGCTGTGTCAATCATATCGTCAAGAAGAATTGCCTTCTTGCCTGCAACATCACCGATGATGTTCATAACCTCAGAAACATTAGCCTTGGGTCTTCTCTTGTCAATAATAGCAATGGGACAACCAAGCTTAGCAGCAAAGTTTCTTGCTCTTGTAACAGAACCAAGGTCAGGAGAAACAACAACATACTCGTCAACATTCTTGCCGATTTTCTTCTTCATATGGTTTGCAAGCATAGGTGCACCTACAAGGTGGTCAACAGGGATGTTGAAAAAGCCCTGAATCTGATTTGCGTGAAGGTCCATTGTGAGGACTCTGTCTGCACCTGCTGCTGTAATCAGGTCTGCACAAAGCTTGGCTGAAATCGGATCTCTTGCCTTTGCTTTACGGTCCTGACGAGCATAACCAAAGTAAGGAATAACTGCAGTAATGCAAGCTGCGGAAGCTCTCTTCATTGCATCAATCATAATGAGCATTTCCATAAGATTGTCGTTTACAGGTGTGCAGGTAGACTGAACGATAAAGCACTCACTGCCTCGTACAGACTCATGCAGAGAAACTGCAATCTCACCGTCTGAGAACTTGTTACAGCTTGACTTGCCCAGAGGCAGACCAAGACAGCCGGCGATTCCCTGTGCTACTGTGGGGTTAGAGTTACCCGCGAAGATTTTGATGTCTTTTCCGTGAAAATTCATTTTCGTTTCCCCTTTTCTTGGATTAGTTAATTGGATTTTGAAAATATGTAAAATTAATTAACCTACTGTTTTATCAGCTGAATTACTCAGCTTTTGCATAACCCTTCTCAATTGCAATCTGATTAAGCTCTTCAAGCTGTGCAGGGTCATTGGCACCAAGTGCCACATCCGCACTCTTTGCTACAAAGGCACCTGCCTTTTTGCCCTTGGCAATAATGAGCTTCAGAGCATCGGGAAGATAATATTCCTTTGCGTTGTTGTCTGCTGTGATTGAATCGAGAACACTCAAAAGGTCCTCGGTTTCAAACCAGTATGCACCGGAGTTGATTTCTTTAATCTTTTTGATTTCATCATCTGCATCCTTGTGCTCCACAATCGCCTTGAGGGAATTGTCATCGTTTCTGACAATTCTGCCGTAGCCTGTGGAATCAGAAACACTCGCGCTGATAACTGTTGCACTTGAATTTGTTTTTATGTGCTGTGAAAGCGAATCGCGGATGGTGTCTGCATCCACAAAGGGAGCATCGCCGCCCAGAATTACAACTGAACCGCCTCTTTCCTCGAGGAAGGCACGTGCCATCATAACAGCGTGTCCTGTGCCCAGTCGCTCTGCCTGCAGAACTGTCTTGACAGAAAAAGGAAGTGTTTCAACGTACTCATCAATATACTCTGCACGGTAGCCCTTGACTATGCATATATCGTCAATGCCTGCATCCTTTACAGCATCAATAACCCATCTGAGCATAGGCTTGCCTAAAACCTCACACAGAGTCTTGGGCTTTTCGCTGCCCATACGCTTGCCCTCGCCACCTGCAAGTATAACTGCACATTTATTCATAATGCTCCTACCTTTCCGAACTGACCGTCAGTTCACACAGTAACAGTTATATTTATTATCGCATAAATCGATAATTTTTCAAGTCATTCGGGCAAAATATATCATATTTGTAACTACTTAACAAATTGTCAAAATGAATTTGTGAATATTGGTAACATTTTATTACAAAATAAATTTGAAAAAATATGGCATTTTTAATTAAGATTTGTTATAATACCTATTAGGCATGAGTCTGCACAGCAGATTCAGAGCATCAAAAGCAAAGCAGAGCTCTCTGCTTTCGCATATTACACACATTTTCAGGAGGTTTTTAAAATGAGCCACAAGTTTGTTTACCTCTTCAAAGAGGGTAACGCATCAATGCGTGAGCTTCTCGGCGGTAAGGGCGCTAACCTTGCAGAGATGACATCTCTCGGTCTGCCCGTTCCCCAGGGTTTCACAGTAACCACAGAAGCTTGCACACAGTACTACGAAGACGGTCGCAAGATCAACGATGACATCCAGGCAGAGATCATGGAGTACATCGTAAAGATGGAAGAGATTACCGGCAAGAAGTTCGGCGACCTGGAGAATCCTCTCCTTGTTTCCGTTCGTTCCGGTGCAAGAGCTTCCATGCCCGGTATGATGGATACAATCCTTAACCTCGGTCTTAACGAGGATGTTGTTAACGTTATGGCAGAGAAGTCCGGCAACGCACGTTGGGCTTGGGACTGCTACAGAAGATTCATCCAGATGTACTCCGACGTTGTTATGGAAGTTGGTAAGAAGTACTTCGAGGAGCTCATCGACAAGATGAAGGAAGAGAAGGGTGTTACTCAGGACGTAGAGCTTTCTGCTGAGGACCTCAAGACTCTCGCTGGTCAGTTCAAGGCTGAGTACAAGGCTAAGATTGGCAAAGACTTCCCCACAGACCCCAAAGAGCAGCTCATGGGCGCTGTTGAGGCTGTATTCCGTTCATGGGACAACCCCCGTGCAAACGTATACCGTCGTGACAACGATATTCCTTACAGCTGGGGTACTGCAGTTAACGTTCAGATGATGGCATTCGGTAACATGGGTGACGATTGCGGTACAGGTGTTGCTTTCACACGTGACCCTGCTACAGGTGAGAAGGGCCTCATGGGTGAGTTCCTTGTAAACGCACAGGGCGAAGACGTTGTTGCAGGCGTTCGTACTCCCATGCCCATCGCTCAGATGGCAGACAAGTTCCCCGAGGCATACGAGCAGTTCCTTGCTGTATGTGCAAAGCTCGAGGACCACTACAGAGATATGCAGGATATGGAGTTCACAATTGAGGGCGGCAAGCTCTACATGCTCCAGACCAGAAACGGTAAGAGAACAGCTAAGGCTGCTCTGAAGATTGCTTGTGACCTTGTTGACGAGGGAATGATTTCCGAGAAGCAGGCTGTTGCAATGATCGACCCCAGAAACCTCGATACACTTCTCCATCCCCAGTTTGACCAGAAGACTCTCAAGGCTGCAACTCCTGCAGGCAAGGGTCTTGGCGCATCTCCCGGTGCTGCTTGCGGTAAGGTTGTATTCACAGCTGAGGACGCAGAGGCTTGGAACGAGAGAGGCGAGAAGGTTATCCTCGTTCGTCTTGAAACATCCCCCGAGGACATCACAGGTATGAAGGCTTCTCAGGGTATCCTCACAGTTCGTGGCGGTATGACATCTCACGCAGCTGTTGTTGCTCGTGGTATGGGTACTTGCTGTGTATCCGGCTGCGGCGACATTAAGATGGACGAAGAGAACAAGAAGTTCGAGCTCGCAGGTAAGGTTTACAACGAGGGCGACTACATCTCCATCGACGGTTCTACAGGTAACATCTACGACGGCATCATCCCCACAGTTGATGCTGAGATTGCCGGTGAGTTCGGCAGAATCATGGCTTGGGCTGATGAGTTCAGAACTCTCAAGGTTCGTACAAACGCTGACACACCCGCAGACGCTAAGAAGGCTCGCGAGCTGGGCGCAGAGGGTATCGGTCTTTGCCGTACAGAGCACATGTTCTTCGAGGCAGACAGAATCGCTGCTTTCCGTGAGATGATCTGTGCTGACACAGTTGAGGCAAGAGAGGCAGCTCTCGACAAGATCCTCCCCTATCAGCAGGGCGACTTCGAGGCTCTCTACGAGGCACTCGAGGGCAACCCCGTTTGCATCCGTTTCCTCGATCCTCCTCTGCACGAGTTCGTTCCCACTGAGGAAGCTGACATCGCAGCACTGGCTGAGGCACAGGGCAAGACAGTTGCAGACATCAAGGCTCTCATCGCTTCTCTGCACGAGTTCAACCCCATGATGGGTCACCGTGGTTGCCGTCTGGCAGTTACCTACCCCGAAATTGCAAAGATGCAGACAAAGGCTGTTATCCGTGCAGCTATCAATATCAAGAAGGCACACGCTGACTGGAACATCGTTCCCGAGATCATGATCCCCCTCACAGGTGAGGTTAAGGAGATGAAGTTCGTTAAGGACGTTGTTGTAGCAACAGCAGATGCTGAAATCGCAGCAGCAGGCGTTGAGCTCAAGTACGAAGTTGGTACTATGATGGAGATTCCCAGAGCTTGTCTGACAGCTGACCAGATCGCTACAGAGGCTGAGTTCTTCTGCTTCGGTACAAACGACCTGACTCAGATGACATTCGGCTTCAGCCGTGACGACGCAGGCAAGTTCCTGAACGCTTACTACGATACAAAGATTTACGAGAACGATCCCTTCGCAAAGCTCGACCAGACAGGTGTTGGTCAGCTTATGGAGATGGCAGTTGCTAAGGGTAAGGCAACCCGTCCTGAGATTCACTGCGGTATCTGCGGTGAGCACGGCGGCGACCCCGTATCCGTTGAGTTCTGCCACAAGATCGGCCTCGACTATGTATCCTGCTCACCCTTCCGTGTTCCCATCGCTCGCCTCGCAGCAGCACAGGCAGCTATCAAGGGCTAATTGCTAATAAAAATCCCGCCGATTATTCGGCGGGATTTTTTGTTGCAATGCCCTTGAAGTTATATTGCCCTTCGGGCAGTTTGGGAGGCGAATATAATATAACTGAAGCCGAAAGGCTTCAATATCACTTTTGCATAGCAAAAATATCACTCCGCAAAGCGGAATATCACTAATATTGGAAAGCAAGTAATTGCTGACTTTATAAAACAAAACTATCCGCCCGAGTTTCCTCGGGCGAATTTTTCTATGCCTGTTGCAAAGAAATTTGATTTTTGTTATAATAGTTTTAAGAGGTGAGAAAATGATTTATACTCCTATGACGAAGAAAGCATTAAAATTGTGTTTTGAAGCCCACAAGGAGCAAGTTGATAAAAGCGGTATGCCATATGTGTTTCACCCTTTTCACTTGGCAGAGCAAATGAAAACAGAAGAATCAACGATTGTTGCATTGCTACACGATTTGGTTGAAGATACAGAGTACACAATTAACGATTTAACAAGCATGGGATTTGGAAAGGATATTACAAACGCAATTGCTTTGTTGACCCATGCAGACGGTGTGGAATATATGGACTATGTCTGCGCCATCAAAGAAAATTCCATTGCAAAAGCAGTAAAACTCGCTGACTTAAAGCACAATTCCGATTTATCGAGATTGGATGATATAAACGAAAAGGCGTTGCAGAGAAAAGAAAAATATCAGAAAGCTATTGCATTATTGGAAGAGTGAATTTCCCTCTTTTGCTGATAGCAGCACAGGCAGCTATCAAGGGCTAATCCGTAAGGTAGGCATTATACAATAGTATAGCTCAATAAAAAATCATCCCCACCGATTTTAATGTCGGTGGGGATTTTTGTTGTGAGATTATCAACTTGTAAGTTCCTGATACATTTTCATAAGTTCGGCGACGATGGCAGATTCGGAAAGGTCTTTTTTGAAGCCGTAGGCTTTCATAACTGCTCTGTCGTTTGCCTGATGAGCTTTGCGCAGTTCAGGTGGCATTGTCAGCTCGTCGTAGAGGTCGGCAAGGGAGCAATCGGGATATTTTTCTCTCGCATCAAGAATTGCCTGTACTGTCCGCTCAATCTCTGCCTTTTGCTCATCCGTAGGATTGGGCCAAGGGAAGTTATTATAAACGATATCCTTTGAGTAACGATAATCACTTTTTATCCTACCGCATACCGTACGCATCCAAGCATTATGTACAGTTGATGTTAAAACTCCGAAACTATATATCGATGCATTTGGAATAATTAAAACTGCATCAGAAGCAATTACGTTAGACTCCATAAATCCTATTGGAATATATCTGCGTGTTTCAGAAGAGTGTCTAGGTATAATAATATAGTCACTATCTGGCTGAGCTATCTGACAAAACAGTGCAGGAATCTCTGCAAACTTTCTTGTTGACGCGGCTACACTCTTCTCTCTAAACTCTTTTACAAAAGCAACTCGCGCCATAACAGTGGGACAACTCTTTACTTCATGAGGATTCGCTCCAACTAGCCACAGACACCATCTTGATTTATTTTTAATAAACTCCTGCGCACCTACATATTTACGAAGCCATTTTTCTGCTAATGGTTCCGATTTGAGAAGTTCGTCTTTCTCATTATCAGTAAAGATAAATCCGCCTCCATCACGTGCCATACTGCCAAAAAACATTTTGGGCACATCACAAATAGGCACTGAACGGCTCTCGATAAAAACATCAGGTGTATCAGTAAGATAGGGACTAATATTGTGAGCATAACAAACACGCTCATCATCAAATATTAATTTGTTGTCACTGTCAATGTAAGAGAATCCAATTATTACACAATGGACATGAGATTTGACGTTTGCTTCACTATCCCATATAAATGTGCGATATGCGAAATTAATTTTTATACCTTTGTCAATTAAGGGTTTCCACATAACCACAGCCTGTTGACCTTGGCAAATAGAATTTGTGGACACAAAAGCAGTAACAATCTCAGTATTCTTAATATATTCTGAAGTCTTATAGTACCAAGCAGAAACGTAATCTAATTCACCAATTCCTTTTATATTACCAATAACTTCAATCATTTCTGCTTTTTGAGCTTTTGACGTCATCATACCACCAACATACGGCGGATTACCCATGATATAGTTGAGCTTTTCCTTGGGGACTACATCTTCCCAATCTATACGCAGGGCATTGGCTTCCACGATATTTGCATAGGACTTCAGGGGCAGGAACTCCAGACTCATGTGGACGATGTCCTCGGTCTTTTTCATCATCTGGCTCTCGGCTATCCAGAGGGCTGTCTTTGCAACTGTGACGGCAAAATCGTTGATCTCGATGCCGTAGAACTGACCGATTGACACGCGGATGATATCGCCTGTGTCCAGAACAATCTGGTCTCCCTCCAAGGCTTTGAGAGCTTCGTTCTCAAGCTTTCTCAGAGAGATGTATGTCTCTGTCAGGAAATTGCCCGATCCGCAGGCAGGGTCAAGAAACGTGAGGGTGCTGAGCTTTGTGCGGAATTCGTCAAGCTTTCTCTCACGGGTTTTTGCAACCTTTATGTCCTTAATATCCTGAAGCTCCTCGCTCAGATCTGTGAGGAACAATGGGTCGATGACCTTATGGATATTCTCAACACTTGTGTAGTGCATTCCGCCCGAGCGACGTGTCTCGGGATTGAGGGTGCTCTCAAACACTGCGCCGAAGATTGTGGGGCTGATGTCAGACCAGTCAAAGTCAGCGCTTGCGTTCTTCAGAAGGATGTCTCTGATTTCGTCGCTGAACTGGGGAATCTCGATATCGGTCTCGGCAAAGAGACCGCCGTTTACATAGGGAAACTCCAGGAGGGTTTTGTCCTCGTAGGGGTCTCTGTCCTCGGCTTTTGTGTCAAGGATTCTGAACAGGTCGATTAAGGCTCTGCGCATATCCCTTGCAGGGAAAGAGCTGATGTAGTTGTGGAATTTGTTATGTCCGCCAAAAATGCCTGCGTCCTCTGCATAAAGGCAGAACACAAGACGCACACAGAGCATATTAAGGCTACGCAGGGCGGTGTCGCTTTCGGGGTCATGATACTGTTTCAGGATAGCATCATAGAGCAGGCCTACAATCTTGCCTGCTTCGATGGAGACCTGCATTTCTCTGTGGATATTTTCGTCGCCTGTATCCACAAGGAACTTGAGGCGGTAGTACTCCTTCGGGAGATTTTTCAGGAGAAGTTGCTCAGGCTCGCTGTTGGGATGCTCCATATCATAGATAAGGAACTCCTCAAAGTTGCAGACAACTATCCATCTTGGACGGTCAGAATACGGCAAGGCGGCAGAGTAACGCTGTGCCTGCTGAAAAGGTGTGAGGACACTGCCGTCGGACTGCTTTATGGGTTTACGCAGGTCTTTGTTCCTGCCTTTCTGCTCAATGAGCACATGAGTGGCAGGGATGTAGCCGTCGATAAAGCTGGTATGGTCGAGCTTGACCCTATCCTCAAAGGTGATGAACTGCTCAGGATTGCTGACTCCCAGAACATCCCGGAGAAGGCTCAGCCAGAAAGGCTGGCTCTCCCCTTTCTCATAACCTTTGTCTTTGTAAAACTCTGCGAATTTCTTTGCATTTGCGCGTATCTCTGAATCTCTCATAATCCGACCCCTTGCGTGGATTTTTTACTCAATAATTATATTATAAACCCTGAAACACCAAAGGTCAAGGAATAGAAAAAGTCCGCTGATACTTCTCAGCGGACTTTAGTTTTTATTCTTTTATGGAACTATAAGATTACTCTGCAGAACTAAAAATCTCTTCCATTTCTGCGTGTTTGGGAGACAGGAAAAGTGCAACCACGTTGCCCTCTGTGAGAACCTGACACTCCTGTGCGATGGCATAGTTCTCGGGGTCGTAGCTCTGAGACTGAACCTTTACCTCGTCAAGTCGGGTGTTGAGGCTCTCTGCAACTCTCTTGGCGGCGTCGGCGTCGGTTGCCTTGACCATAACAATCTCATCGGGGAAAACTCCCTCGATAGTAACAAAGCATGCTGACTCTGCCACATCCTCGGCGGCTATGCCGTAGAGGTTGAGGAGTCGATCGGACTCAACGTCCATGGCGCCCTCGATTGCAAGGTCGGTGATAATCTGCTCTTTAACTGCCGCGATGTCGATGTCCTTAGTTGCGCTATCGGTGCAGGCTGCCAGCGAAAGCAGGCACAGTGCTGCAAGGACTATGCTGAATATTCTTTTCATTTCAGTACCTCTTTTCTATTTGTCAGGGTGTGTGGGTGCTGAGATAGTCAACCCACTTCTGGCATCCTTCCTCGGTAAAGTGAACACCAAGCTGGTCGGGGTCACTGCAGTAGTCGCGGTTCAGGTTTTCTCCCTCTGCATCATACATAACCGATGCAACGTCCACGAATGCCCACCCCTTCTCTGTGCAAAGGTCACACAGGCGCTGGTTGTAGATTTTGATATTATCGTTGTTGAGGTTCTCGCCGATGATTGTGCTGGTGGATGTCATGGGAGTCATAGACTGGACAACAATCTGAACACTCGGTGACTTCTCAAGGATTCTGTCAACAAGTGTTTCAAAGTTCTTGACGGTGTCCTCAAGGCCGTAGAGTCCCAGGTCATTCATACCAAGCATGATGTAGACCTTCTTGGCTCCGGAGTTGGCGATGCAATCCTCCACCAGCATCTTCTGACCCTGATATGAGGGATGAACAGACTCGTCGGACACTTCCCACAGAGCGTTGGCACTGCCAAGAGAACCTGCGGTGAAGAACTGTGCGTTGCCGAGGCATCCGTTAACTGCATAGTAGCTGAGCTTCAGGCTGACGGAATCGCCCACAAATGCGGCATCGTCAAAGTAGCTTGCATCAACGGCGGCACTCTCGCCTACTGCGCCGACGGTGCCTGTATCAGCAGGAGCTTCGGTGGTTGCAGACTGGCTGACACCTGCGGATGTAGTTTCTTCGGGAGTGGTTGTTGCTGTGTCACCGCCGCAAGCTGTCATTGCCAACACAAGAAGCGCAGACATCAGCACAAGTAAAATACTCATTGATAATCTTTTCATTTTAGTATTCCCCTTTCTATGTGAAAGCGTATCTTTATTATTATCATCATACATCAAAAAATAAACTTTTTCAACCGATATTAGTTACAAATCAAGTGACAGATTGGAGCTCATATTGATATAAATAGCAAAAAACAAGGCGGACAAAATCCGCCTTGAAAAAATCGTATTTATTTATTAATAATAATCTCCACCGGAAGCATCTTTGGTAGTAACCTCGATTTCTACTTCGGTAGTTGTGGTCACAACATAAGAAGCAACAACAACGCACTCCTCAGTCTCGTATCTTACAATATTCATTTTAGGTGCAATATATTTCACGGGACTCACCTCCAGATTGCTAATAACATAAGTAAATTATATCATACAATATCAAAGATTGCAATAGCTTTTCCAAAAAAGATAGTACTTAATCAAAACATTGCAATTTGATCCTGATCAATACAGGAATCGTGATCACGGAAGAGCACGGTTCTGCCTCTGAATTCCGGATGGCGCTCAACAAAACGCTCAACCATGGCGTATATCTCTGATTTATCAAGACCTTTGCGCCGACCGTCGTTATACTCCTCGTAATAACAGTTGTTGATCTTAAGAGTGACATCGGGATAAGGCTTCAACAAATCTGCAAGAACGTCTAAATCCGACTCCTTAAAATAACCCTCGCAAGCCACATATGTTATTATCAAACTAACGTCCTTAGCTTCTGAGGCAATTTTTATCGATTCAAACACATTGTCCCAAGCAAGTTTTTTATTGGTGATTCGGGCGGTTGCTGCAGATTCTTCGGCAGAAAGTCCTTTTAGGGAGATACCAACAATATCAACCAAATCTTCATTTATAAGTGCTCTGAGTTTATTTGGGAATGAGCCATTGGTATCAAGAAAGGTCTGAGCACCATATATTTTAACAATCTTTAAAAGATCGGGCAATAAAGGGTTCAGCGTAGGCTCGCCACCTGTAAACTTGAAATTCTTGCTGTAGCGCAGAAGCTCCCATACCTTTTGCTCAAAAGTCTCCAATGTATACTCAGGATATTCATCCACTGTCCATTTATCAAAAGGGCAAAAAGCGCAGCGATAGTTACACTTGCCGTATGCAATTGAGTGAACACGTCTATCGTCATTAAAACGATCAGCAATGTTAGGTACAAAAAAAGCAGGTCTTATAAGCATTTTAAACGTATTGTTTTCACTCATTATAATTTGCTCCTCCTTCAAATAACTAAAATAAACATTCCCAACATATAATATCACAAATATAGAAAAAATCAATGTATTGCAATAATTAAGGCGGATGTTAACCATCCGCCTTAATTACATGAAAACTATTATGGTTTCTTGTGTTAATTAGAAACCACCACCGCCAAGGTCATCTCTTGTTGTTGTAACTGCCTCAGTAGCAGAAGCAACGATAACCTCCTCAGTCTCGAACATAACGATGTTCATCTCGGGAGCTGTGTATTTCATTTCGGATTCACCTCCTATTATTTTTTATATAAGTAATATTATCACAAACAAGCTAAGAAGTCAATATTTTTTTATTGTGGATTTGTTTGAAATGAATATCAAAAAGTGTTGCACTTAGTTTTAAAATCACCTTAACAGAAAAACAAGCCCCACTCTCATGAAGAGAATGGGGCTTGCTGATTATCTAATATTCAGCATATTGCTAATCAGAAAATCTGTACTGACTAATTACTCTTTATAAGCTTCGAACTCATCGGAGTAAACGGTTACAAGTTCGCCGTCAGCATCAAGATACTGAACCCAAGTCTTAGCAACCCAAGTCTGACCTGAGAACATAGGAGCAGTCCATGTAAAGGTGTTGCTTGGTTT
>JAFQQF010000005.1 GCA_017411385.1 Ruminococcus sp. | reverse complement strand
GCCAGCGTTCGTCCTGAGCCAGGATCAAACTCTCTAAAATCTGTATGTTAACACCATATGGTGTTAAAACCTATTTCAGAGCTTTTGTGTCTGCTCATTTAAAAACACTTGCGTGTTTACTTGATGTTTGTTGTGTCATCTTCACTGTAACTTTTTGAGTACTTTTTTCCTCAAATTAATTACGGGTTCTCTTTATCTGTTGTTCAATTTTCAATGTCCTTTGTTCCGTCGATTTCCACAAATCCACATCTTATTCTTTGTTGAATTCGCTGTGTTTTTGCAGTCCTCTCGTGCGGAACGTGTTTTATTATATATCAAGTGAATACAAATGTCAAGCGTTTTTTCGACTTTTTTTCAAAAATTTTTAAAATTATTTTCAGCACCAAAAGGTAGTATGTTTACCCATTATAAGGCACAATATATTGACCGCATACCCTTATATATTATCAATAGTATAGAGAGATATTGCATTATCATATTAGACATTGTATAATTTTTGTGAAGAGGTTTATTACCTCTCTTTAACTATACTATATATAATGAACAGGAGTGAAATTATGTTTAATCAAAGCACACCGAACAGAGATGCTCTCATCACCTTACGCAATCGCCAATACGTCAAAAGCTTTCTCGCAAGACCTTTTCTTATAGCTGCCGCAATCATAATTATTATTTCACTGGTCCTTACTCTCATAACTGCGCTGGTGCAGACCGTTGCAGGTGTGGCGGCCTTCATTGAATTCATTGTGGACCGCATAAACGAGAACATAGATACTAAATCTAACCTTTCACTTTCTACCAACCTTAATATATCGTTGGAGAGTCTGCTTCTCGTAGCCTCTATGTTTGCTATGGTTATTGCCTCACGCAAGAGCAAAAAACAAACCGCACCCTGCGGTGCTGTGTCTGTATTCTTTGTCTGGACTGTCATTACTATGGTCGGCGACCTGACAACCGCTCTCGCGTATCTCATTGCACCCATAATCTTTGCAGCTATCATAGGAATTATAAGTCAAGCAGGCAATGTAGACATCGCCACCCAGCTTGGTATACAGAACATACCCCAGAGGGTTATAAATGTTGCTGTAGTTATCCTGTGTGCTTTTCTGCTGTTACACGCAGTCCTTTACATCATACGGGGTATAAACCGCTTCCGCTTTGGTTCCTCTCTGAGAAAAAGCGTAGTATCGGGAGCTCTTTCAGCAAAGGGATGTACCGCCTACGCCGCAACCAACATCATTATCTGTATCCTTCTGTTTTTCAGCACCATCCTCTCCACTATTTGCCTCCACTCATTCATCTCCGGCGATTTGGCAAAAACAACAGACTGGGGTGCTGTTATCAGCAAAATGCCCTTGACATTGCTCAGCGTATGCTCTTTTATAATAACAAGCCTTTCCTGTGTAATCCCTCTGCTTATGTCCATATTTGCCCTGAGCTACCAAAAGCACATAAACGCTGCAGGAGAAAACGGCTGTAATCTGCCCGAGCCTATGCTCCCTGTTGCACCTGTTATAAACGACTCCCCCTGCGAAACAACCAACGAGAAAGATGCCACCGACTCTGCTCAAAACAATAATCCTTATTCAGATATAGTTGCTCCCGCACCTCAGAAGGAAGCCGAAACATCAGAGAATGCTTCTACAAGGTTCTGCTATATGTGCGGTGAACCTGTTAATCCCGACCAAAGCTTCTGTATTCACTGCGGAAATAAGCTCAACTGAAAATAACACACGCAAAACAAACAAAAGCCTCTGAAGCAATAAAGCCTCAGAGGTTTTTTGTGTTGCATTATATTTATAGTATACAGAATTAAGCGTAAAAGCCTTTGAACGCCTTAACGATTGCCGCCTCACGCTCTGCATTCTCAGCAGCATCGTTATAAATCATAAGATACTTTCCATTGTCAGAAAGAACAACGTCAACCGTGCCTTCTTCAAGAGCCTCGGTAACAGTAATCTTTCCCTCGCTCTTTGCCTGCTTGTAGAAGGCATTCTGTGTATCTGTGTAGCTGTAAAGCTCAAGAACTACGGTTTCGCCGTCATAGTTGTATGTGAACTTGTAGCCCTTATCCGCACCAATCATATCTGCCTTCATAACCACAGGGTCGGTCATTTCATCGCCTGTAGCCTCGGGCATTGCATAAGCATAGCCCATATCTGCAAAGTAATCGCACAAGCCCTCTAATGTATCGGGGTAATTTGCAACCTTGATTTCATCTGTTGTTGCAGGGTCTGTAACCTCCTGTATCTTAGGTGCTCTGGCATTAGGGTTCATACAAGCTGTAAGAGAAAGCACCATCAAAGCCACAAGAAGAAGTGCAAAAATCTTTTTCATAATATTATCCTCCGTTACGGTTTTGTACTTGAAAATAAGGCAAAATCGCCTTGTATTAAAATATAATATCATATTTCTTTTTTCAAATCAATAGTGTATAATCAAATCAGGAAGTGATGACTATGCAAAAACATTGCGGACTAATGCGTGCCGCCATTGATAAATACAATATGATAGAAGACGGTGACAGAATCGCTGTTGGAGTATCAGGAGGCAAAGACAGCCTCGCTCTCCTTTTCGGACTTGCAAACCTTAGACGGTATTATCCAAAAAATTTTGAGCTTGTGGCACTTACCGCAGACCCTTGCTTTGAAGGCAAAGAAGCAGACTACTCTCTCATAGAAAGCTTCTGCAAAGAGAATAACATTGAATACATAATAAGAAGAACAGTGCTTGCAAAGGTAATCTTTGAAGAAAAGCCTGTGGACAGTCCCTGCTCCCTGTGTGCAAAAATGCGCCGTGGAATCCTGCACGACATGGCAAAGGAGCACAACTGCAACAAGCTCGCTCTCGGTCATCACTCAGACGATGCGGCGGAAACCATGCTTATGAATCTGTTTTGCTCGGGCACTGTTGCCTGCTTCCGCCCTGTGACATATCTGAGCATTAAGGACATCACCGTAATCCGCCCAATGATATTCTGTGACGAAAGCAAAATAACCTCCCTTTCGGAAAGATACAGCTTCCCTGTGGTAAAAAGCCCCTGTCCTATGGATAAAAACACAGAAAGAGAACGCACAGGCAATCTGCTTAAGGAGCTTTCAGAACGCTATCCCGACCTGAAGGCAAAAATCTTAGGCGCCTTGGAAAGAGGCAGTATAAGCGGTTGGTAACACAAACATTCAGACGAGCGATTTCGGTCGCTCGTTTTTTATTTCAGAATTTCCTTATCTATATATTGTATATATGGCTTTCTCTCCATTTCATCCTTATGCGTCTTATAATAATCATATTCTTCACTAAGTCCCTCAGCCAACGGCTTTGTGTCGGACATCAGCTCAGACATTCTTGAAACATCAAGGCAATATTCATAATCATAAAAACAGAAGTAACTGCGCACAGAATGCTTTTTGTCAGCATCAGCAAAAACCGGGGTTTTCCCTGTTACCTCATAACAAAGCTTTACCCATTCCTTTATGCTGAGGGGAGCAGAATTCCCAACATTGTATATTCTGTTCTGAGGCTTTTTCTCAAGCAAAATATTCATAAATCGGCACAAATCCTCCACGTGGAAGAACTGTAAATTCATCTTCCCCTTTGACGGCAACACAAAAGGTCTGTCTTTTTCGGCACAATCAAAAACAAAGGGCTCGCGGTACAGATTTTGCATAGGTCCGTACAGATAAGGAGGTCTGAGTATATAAGCCTCGGGGACTCTTTGTAACAACGCTTCCTCTGCTTTTATCTTGTTTGTTCCGTATGCTCCCCACACTCTGTTCTGACCCACAGGGGACAATTCAGAAAAAGGCATAGGCAACGTGTCGGGATAAACCGCACTGGAGCTTATAAGGATATAATCTGTGAAATCTCCCAAAGCATCAAGAAGATTACATACATCCTCCTCTGTATAGGCGGTTACATCCAGTACAGCATCAAAGCTGTACCCCTTCAGCAAATCTCCAAGATTGCTTCTGTCACCTTTGATATGAATAACACCTTGGCTTTGCTCTTTTGAACCTCGGTTCAACACAAACACCCTGTCACCAAGCCTCACAAAATACTCCGCAACATATCTGCTGACAAAGTTGGTTCCTCCTGTTACCAAAACATTTCTCATAAAAACCTCCTGAAAATCAATAACGGCATACACCCCGTAACAGGGATGTATGCCGTAGTTTTAACTTAGTACATATACAGTTACATTGCGTCTGCCCCAGTTAACGCACTGGTTGTAGGTGGGATAGAACACATCCACAAGCACATAACCGCTCATAAGCGCTCCGCCTGTATCAACTGCTGTGGCGTAGCCGTAAACCATACTGCCGTCAGATGACACAATATAAAGCTTTGAGCCATAGGGAATTACGTCGGGGTTAACCGCAACACCGCCATAATACACGGGAACTCCCGTGGCGGTGATAGCTCCCTCAGCCGCATAGTATGCAGTAGAAGAACCGGTAAGCTTCTTTGTGTAAGAAACCGTATTTCCCGAAGCATCGGTAAATGTACCCGCCTTGTTGCTGACAGAGGAGCCTGAGGAAGAAGAGCTTGACGAAGAACCCGACTGGGTTTTGGGCACGCCTGTGCCGATAAGCTTTATCTGGTCAACAGGCTCTATTGTAACCTCTTCGCTGATAATCTCAGTTTCAGCCAACACGCCGTCAACATACTTGTTCTTTGAAACAACTACCTTCTCGCCGTCAATACCGTACTGCTTGATTTTGGAGGTACCTGTGAGCATACTGCTCGTTTCTTCTGACACATAGCCGTATTCAACAGCCTCAACAGTTGTTTCCTCTTTATATTCCACTCTCTGAACAACTATCTCAATGCCATCATAAACAATGTCTGTCAGAGAAGGATAAACCACATCATCCTCGGAAAGCACCACTCCCATATCGGAAAGCAAATCCTCAACCGTGCCCGAGGTTACGCTGAGCGTTTCTGTTTCTCCTCCGATTGTAACTGTTGCTCCGCACTGAGCAGAAACCGTAATCTCCATATTGGAAGCAAGGGGAGTAGTGAGCTCAGGGCTAATCTCCTCTGCCCCTGTAAGGGTGATGCCCGCCTTCTTCACAGCATCTGCTACCGTTCCCTCTGTGCACTCGACTGTAAACTCCTGTCCTCTGTAATCCACCTTAACCTCAAAGGCTCTCACAATGGTAATGGCGATACAGCCCTTGCCGTCGGTACGAATAATCTTATCATTCTCGCTGACAATTATGTCCGCCTTGTCCAGTATCTGCTGTGTATATATATCAGAAAGGTTCAGCACACCCTCGTCTTTGGTGGAGGTCTGTGCCTGTGCCGTAAGCGCAAACACGCACACAAGCAAAGCTGTAAACACAGCCGTAATCACTTTGATTGTTTTTTTGTTCATGGCACATCACACCCTTTCTGAAAAAATAAAAAAATCAACTTTATAAGACAAATAAAAAACATCTAATCTGTAACAATTGTCATTATATTCAGAAAATTAACAGGTGTCAAATTATTTCAGACCTCAATTTTGTGCACATTGCACAAGTGTTTTCCGAAAAAGAAATATGAAACACAGGTTTTATTTCTTTTTTAGAACCATTCTCCATTAAAATACTGTATAAATCCAACAGAAATCAATTGTTACAAAAATGTAATAAAAAATGACAGCGATGTAACGCTTCTTTCCTGTTTTTTATCCGTTTTTCGCCTGTGTTTGTTTTTTATCATTGGCTTTCCAATGGGATTTTTGAGGTGCTTTTTCGACATATTTTTCTTTTTTAGCAACAAAACACAAGAGGTTTTTTCGGGTGTTTTTGGCAACAAAATTACAAAAAATCAGTACAGATTTTACTCAAACAAAAACCGCCGAAGTAAAACCTCGGCGGTTAATTCTTAATCAAAAGTTCTGTAAAGTGCAACCACTGTGCCCAAGAGAATAACCTCATCGGCAATAATCGGTTCGAAGGCATCGTTCTCAGGCTGAAGGCGGAAGTGACCGTCTTCCTTGTAAAAACGTTTAACCGTTGCTTCATCCTCAATCATAGCAACAACAATGTCGCCGTTGTTTGCAACGGGAGTGCGGTGAACAATCACAATATCTCCCGAAAGGATTCCTGCGTTAATCATACTCTCACCCATAACACGCAGCGCAAACAGCTCTCTGCCGCGTCTTAGGCTTTCGCTGATGGGAATGTAGGTTTCAATCTCCTCTACTGCAAGTATAGGCACACCTGCAGTAACCCTGCCCAGCACAGGTATGGAAGCAGAGCGGTCCATTCCGCTGACCTTAATGCATCGGTTAATTCCCTTTTCGCGTTCAATAAGACCTCTCTCCTCCAGAGTTTTAAGGTGGAGATGGACTGTGGAAGTAGATTTGAGCCCCGTGGCGGCACAAATCTCGCGAACAGAGGGAACCCTCTGCTGCTGAGCGCACTCGGTTATGTAGTCATAAACCTTCTGCTGGCTTTTTGTCAAAGGCTTCATAGGCAAGCTCTCCTTTCTGTTAATACACACTTATATAATAAAAGCATTAAACATCTATACTTTAATAATAATATAACACATAAAAAAGAAAAAATCAAACATTTGTTTTAATTTTTCCTGCAATTTTCACGAAAAATACAATATAAGTTAAGGATAAGTTCACAACTTATTAACCAAGACAAGAAAATGTCTGCTATAATATAGTTGTACCTGAGAGGTTGCAAGCTCAGGTATCGTCAGAGAGATTGACGAATGTTCTATCCCCTTAAAAGTCAGTCTGAGCGATATAGATGCAAAGCAGATTTACCTTGTATCCATATCCTCAGACTGACGCAAGTAAAAACACTTGCATCCCCTCATTTTTTCCGAAGGCACCGTATCAAAAAGGTACGGTGCTTTTGGTTTTTTCGGTTTTCTATAGAGCTTAGTTTTTATTGCAGAGCATAAAATTATGTGATATACTGTAAAATAGAAAATTATCGGTCTGTAAACTTCTTCCTAAAGAAAGGATTTGAGTAGTATGTACGGTATTTGCGGATTCACAGGAAACACTAAAAACAACAATAAAACCATAAAAAGAATGAGCAGTGCCATTTCTCACAGCAAAACAAGCATATGCACTTCTTTTGAAAGCGAGCAAATCGCTATGGGTGTGTGTTCTCTTGCACAAGAAAGCACTCAGCCAATTTACAATGAAAACAAAACCCTTGTGCTCACCTTCAGCGGAAGAATTTACAACGCTTCGGAGCTTTCAAAAGAGCTTGCTGAGGCAGGTCATGTGTTTAGTGCAGAAACAGACGGCGAGGTTATTCTTCACGCCTTTGAGGAATGGGGCGAAGATGTGCTCCCTCGCCTTCGCGGAGCTTTTGCATTTGCAATTTACAACAAAGAGGATAAATCCCTTTTCCTTGCCCGCGACTGCTTCGGCATCAAACCCCTGTATTATGCACTTATAAACAACGAGCTTGCGTATGCTTCAGAAATCAAAAGCATTCTCAAGCACCCTGATTTTGAGAAAAAGCTCAACCTGAATGCTCTGAACAACTATCTTTCCTTCCAATATGCAACTCCCCCCGAAACCTTCTTTGAGGGGGTGTACTGCTTGCTACCCGGTCATTTTATGTGGTATAAAAATTCAGATATAATGACAGAGCGCTATTTTGAACCCAGATTTACTCCCGACGAAAATCTCAGCGAACAAGATGCCGTCAATATGATTGAGGCAGCCTTTGACAGCTCGGTAAACGCACACATAGGTACCGACAACACAGTCGGCTGTCTGTCGGGCACAGGCATAAACTCAGCATATCTTTCTTCATACATTGCAAAAGAAAAAACCTTTGCGGTTTCCTTTGAAGCAGAAGACAATAATGACGAGCTTATTTCCAAATCCTCAGAACACGTCACAAAGCATACAAGCTGTGATGAATTTATGGAAGCTGTTCCTTCAGTCCTGCGCTTGCTGGACCAGCCTGTTGCCGACCCCTCCTGCATAACTATGTACCTAAAAGCACAGCTTGCATCCGCAGAGGTCAAAGCGGTGCTTTCAAGCGAGGGTGCCGATGAGCTCTTCGGCGGATATAAAGTATACCGCTCACCTATGGAGCAAAAGCTTTATCATAAGCTTGTTCCCTTCCCTCTAAGAAAAGCACTTAGAAGCCTTGCGCGTAAAATGCCAGACAACAAAATGCGAAGCTATCTCATTCGTTCCTGTGACCCTCTGGAGGAAGCTTTCATCGGCAAAAGCTATCTGTATAACCACGAGGAAAAACGTGAGCTTCTCAAAGACGCTTCGCTTGCTACACCCCCTCAGGATGTGACAAAGGGATATTACCGCAGGGCAAGAAAGTTTGATGATGTGGCAAAAATGCAGTACATCGACATAAATCTGTGGCTTGCTGGCAACGAACTGCTGAAGGCAGAGCGTATGTGCACAGCAAACTCAGTAGAGCTTCGCCTTCCTTTCCTCGACAAAGAAGTCTGGCGTGTTGCCGCCCGCATTCCTCAGAAGCTCAGAGTTAACCGCACAAGCACAAAGTACGCTTTCAGGCAAGCGGCGCTTCGCCATCTGCCACAGGAGGGTGCAGACTCTGCCCCTGTGTCCTCTCGCGCTCCTGTCAGCGAATGGATAAAAAGCGAAAAATACTACAACATAATAAAACAGGAGTTCAAATCCCCCACTGCACAAAAATTCTTCAACATCGACGTGCTTCTCAACTGGCTCGATGACCACTTCGAAGGCTTGGCAGACACAAGCCGAAGCATCTGGACCGTCTATGTATTTCTTGTATGGTACAAGGAATACTTTGAAGAGGTTACAGCAACAGAAATCAAAGAAGATGCCATTGCAGAAATCGAGTCAATTGCAGAGGAGGAATCCTGCGAGGTTGCTCAAAGCACTCTGGGAATCCCTGACCCCGAAAGACTTGATGAGCTTTTCGGAATGGCGTTTGATGACGAAGACGGTGCAGGCATAGACGAAAGCCTGCTTGCTGATGCACAAAAAACCAACGCAAGCACAACCGAGGAATGATTAGAAAGTGAAAGTATATAACTACCCCTGTGTTCTTACTTCCCCCACAGCCGTTGCGCTAGGTCGTTTTGACGGAGTACACCTTGCTCACACAGCGGTTATAAAATCTGCCGTACAAAAAGAAGAAGGACTCACCTCTGCGGTATTCACCTTCTGCGATAATCCCAACAAAGAAGCTTCACAGGTTCTTTGCACAGAAGAAGAAAAGCAAAGGTTAATTGAAGAATGCGGAATACAGGTGCTGATAAATGCAACCTTTGAGTCTGTCCGTAATCTGTCGGCAGAAGAATTTGTAAGCCTTGTGCTGAAAAAAAGCCTTAACGCCAAGGCTGTGTTCTGCGGATACAACTACCGCTTTGCAAAGGGTGCCTCTGCTGACGTCAACACTCTCAAAGCACTCTGCGAAAAGGAAGGTATACAAGTCACCTGTGTTAACGAATATGTGTGCGACAATACCACCGTATCCTCCACCGCCATAAGAAATCTTCTGTCCGAAGGAGATGTATCCCGTGCAAAAAAGCTTCTGGGCAGAAGCTACACCCTTGAAGGCAGGGTTGTTCACGGCAACGCCATCGGCAGAACCATAGAAACCCCAACTCTCAATCTGGATGTTTCAAAGAATAAACTTCTGCCTCGCTTCGGAGTTTATGCAGCCCTTGCCCATATAGGCGAAAACACTCACAAAGCAGTAGCGAACATCGGACTAAAGCCCACAGTCGGCTCGGATTCACCCACCGTTGAGGTTTATCTGTTGGATGCAAACGGAGATTTCTACGAAAAAGAGGTCACTCTTGAGCTTGTAGCCTTCATCCGCTCTGAGCAGAAATTTGAAAATCTCGATAAGCTTAAAGAAGCTATCGCTATTGACACAGACAAAGCAAAACAACTTCTGAAATAAACTAACCCCCGATGAAATTTGGACAGTATCCAGGAAAGTAGACAAAGAAAAAAGACCCCTATCGTAGAATATCATTAAATTACGCGGCTTTACTCCGAATTTCAAACGGAGTAAGGCCGTCTTTTAAATTGATACGTTCAAAATTGTAGAATTGAACAT
>JAFQQF010000004.1 GCA_017411385.1 Ruminococcus sp. | reverse complement strand
TGAACGTATCAATTTAAAAGACGGCCTTACTCCGTTTGAAATTCGGAGTAAAGCCGCGTAATTTAATGATATTCTACGATAGGGGTCTTTTTTCTTTGTCTACTTTCCTGGATACTGTCCAGAAACTCTGTCGGGGGTGTTCTATTTAGAATATAATTACTACACATTATTCCGGTGGGATTTCTATTTTACGGTCGGTGTGTAATTTATACGCAATCTTATTTACTTTTCGTACAAGTTGTGGTATTATAAAATAAATATGCTGTATTTTGTGGTTTTCTTGCAATTATTAGTTTGAAGTTTTATTTTTGAATACTAATTAAATTTAGCAGTATTCTATTTATGTATCATTTCGTGAAGGGGCGTTGTGCTTTGGATAAGTTTATATTGCATTCTGAGTATAAGCCTACAGGTGACCAGCCTCAGGCGATTGATGCCTTAGTCAATAGTCTTTCTCTAGGTAATCGTGAGCAAACCCTCCTTGGCGTTACAGGTTCAGGCAAGACCTTCACAATGGCTAATGTTATTGCAAAGCTCAACCGTCCTACTTTAGTGCTTGCACACAACAAAACCCTTGCTGCACAGTTATGCACAGAGTTCAAAGAATTCTTCCCGGAAAACGCAGTAGAATATTTTGTTTCCTATTACGATTATTATCAGCCTGAAGCGTATATTCCAAATACTGATACTTATATAGAAAAAGACTCTTCCATTAATGATGAGATAGATAAGCTCAGACATAGTGCAACCCTTGCTTTGTCAGAACGCAGAGATGTAATTATCGTAGCTTCTGTTTCCTGCATATATACCCTTGGTGACCCTATTGATTACCGTTCAATGGTAATTTCTCTCAGACCGGGTATGACAATGGAGCGTGATGAGCTGCTCAAAAAGCTGGTTGTTCTTCAATATGAGCGTAACGATGTGAATTTAGTACGTAACAAGTTCCGCGTTCGCGGTGATGTAGTAGAGATATATCCCGCTTATTCAACACAACGGATTATTCGCGTTGAGTTTTTCGGTGATGAAATTGACCGAATAACAGAAATTGACCCACTAACAGGCGAATTCCTTGCAACTGTTAAGCATGCTGCTGTTTATCCTGCATCCCACTATATTGTTTCAGATGATAAAATTGAAGCAGCTACCAAGGAGCTCGAAAGAGAGCTTGAAGAAAGAATTGCTTATTTTGTATCTCAGGGAAAGCTCTTGGAAGCACAGCGTATCGAGCAGCGTACCCGATACGATATTGAAATGCTTCGTGAGGTTGGCTTCTGTTCAGGAATTGAGAATTATTCCAGAGTTTTGTCGGGTAGGAAGCCCGGCAGTATTCCCACAACCCTGCTTGATTATTTCCCGGATGATTTTCTGCTGTTTGTAGACGAGTCACACGTAACCTTGCCTCAGGTTAGAGGAATGTTTGCCGGCGACAGAGCAAGGAAAGAAGTTTTGGTTGAATACGGATTCCGACTTCCTTCAGCCTTTGATAACCGACCGCTTAATTTTGACGAGTTTTATAATCACATTAATCAGGCGGTGTTTGTTAGTGCTACACCCGGTGACTTTGAAATTCAGAAAAGCTCTCACATAGCCGAGCAGATTATTCGCCCCACAGGACTCCTTGACCCTGAAATTTCAGTTAGACCTGTTGAAGGACAGATTGATGACTTGATTTCTGAGATTAATATAAGAGTAGAAAAATCTGAGCGTGTGCTTGTCACAACTCTTACCAAGAAGATGGCAGAGGACCTTACATCATATCTTGAGTCAGCAGGCATAAAAGTTAGATATATGCACCACGACATTGATACCGTTGAGCGTATGGAGATTGTCCGCGATTTGCGTCTTGGTGAGTTTGACGTTTTGGTTGGCATCAATCTGCTTCGTGAAGGTTTGGATATTCCCGAGGTTTCGTTGGTTGCTATACTTGATGCTGACAAAGAAGGTTTCCTGCGGTCTGAACGTTCTCTTATTCAGACAATCGGCAGAGCTGCAAGAAATTCAGAAGGCACAGTCATTATGTATGCCGATTCAGTCACTGATTCAATGAAAAAAGCAATTACAGAAACTAACCGTCGCCGTGAAATTCAGCAGAAGTACAACGAAGCACACGGCATTGTTCCAAAAACCATTGTTAAAAAAGTAGCCGATGTGCTGGAAATTTCCACACATTCTGAGGATGAAACCGATGATTACCGCCGACTTACAAAGGCACAGAGAATGGAACTTATAGACCAACTCACAAGAGAAATGAAAGCAGCCGCAAAGCTTCTTGAGTTCGAGCACGCGGCATTCTTAAGGGATAAAATTAATAAGTTAAAGGACAGGAAATGAACGTATGGCACAGAATGTAAAGAATGAATACGGTAATGAAAGTATATCCACCCTGAAGGGCGCAGACAGAGTCCGTAAAAGACCTGCTGTTATCTTTGGCTCAGACGGAATCGAGGGATGTCAGCACTCAGCTTTTGAGATTATCTCAAACTCTATTGACGAAGCCCGCGAAGGTTACGGTAAGGAGATTACTGTAACTCTTTTCTCCGACCATTCTATTCAGGTTGAGGACCACGGCAGAGGTCTGCCCGTTGATTACAACACAAAAGAAAAGAAGTATAACTGGGAAATCGTGTTCTGTGAGCTTTACGGTGGAAGTAAATATAACAACAATGAAGGCGGAAGCTATGAATATTCCTTAGGACTCAACGGTTTGGGACTTTGCTCAACCCAGTATGCATCCGAATATATGACTGCCGATATTCGTCGTGATGGATTTCGCTATACCCTCAATTTCAAAAAGGGTAAGATTTCCGGTAAGATGGGTAAAGAGGAATATTCAAAACGCGATACAGGTACCATAATCCGTTGGAAACCTGACCTAGAGGTTTTCACAGATATTGATATTGAGCCTGCATATTTCCTTGACATTCTCAAACGACAGGCTATTGTTAATGCAGGCATTCGCTTTGTTTTCAAAAATCAGGTTGGTACCAATAAATTTGATACCACCGAGTTCCTCTATCAAGACGGAATTCTTGACCATGTTAAGAAAATGATAGGTGAGGAGTCCCTGACCTTGCCTCAGTCTTGGCAGACTGAGCGTATGGCTCGCGACAGAGCGGATAAGCCCGAATATAAGTGCAAAATGAACTTTGCCTTTGCTTTTTCAAACAAGCACGCAACCGCTGAGTATTATCACAATTCCAGCTGGCTTGAGCATGGCGGCGCCCCCGAAAAAGCAGTCCGTAATGCTTTTGTATATCAGATTGACAATTGGCTTAAATCCAATTCAAAGTATAATAAAAACGAATCTAAGATTCTTTTTGCTGACGTAGAGGATTGCCTTGTTATTGTGATTTCTTCGTTTTCGAGTGTCACATCTTATGAAAACCAGACTAAGAAATCTATTACCAATAAGGGTATTCAGGATGCGATGACAGAGTTTCTCCGTCACCAGCTGGAAATCTATTTCATTGAGAATCCACTTGATGCAGAGAAAATCTGTAATCAGGTGCTTATCAATAAACGCAGTCGTGAAAATGCTGAGAAAACACGTCAGAATTTAAAGAAAAAGCTTACGGTTACAATGGATATGACAAACCGTGTGGCTAAGTTTGTTGATTGCAGAAGCAAAGATTCAGGAGAACGCGAGCTCTTCATTGTTGAGGGTGACTCTGCTCTTGGTTCCTGTAAGCAGGCACGTGATCCTTATTTTCAGGCTGTTATGCCTATCCGAGGTAAAATTCTCAACTGCCTCAAAGCAGATTATGCCCGTATTTTCAAGAGTGACATCATCACAGACTTGATTAAGGTTTTGGGATGTGGAGTAGAGGTTTCCTCAAAATCCAATAAGGATTTGTCAGCCTTTAGCCTAGAAAACCTCAGATACAGCAAGGTTATAATATGTACCGATGCCGACGTTGACGGCTATCAGATTCGTACACTTCTTCTGACTATGCTTTATCGCCTCACCCCGACACTTATCGAAGAGGGCAAGGTCTTCATAGCTGAATCTCCTCTTTATGAAATTACATCCAAAGACAAAACATACTTTGCATATACAGAGCAGGAAAAGGAAAAGTTCATTGCGGAAATCGGCAACGCTAAGTTTACTGTTCAGCGAAGCAAGGGACTTGGTGAAAATCAGGCTGATATGATGAACCTGACCACTATGAATCCTAAGACAAGAAGACTTATCAAGGTAATGCCTGATGATGCTGAGCGTACAGCCGAAATGTTTGATATTCTCCTTGGCGATAACCTCCAAGGCAGAAAAGACTACATTGTTCAGTACGGCGAAAACTACATTGATAATCTTGATTTAAGCTGAGAAAGGGGAGAGATAAATGGCAAAGAAAAAGACAGAACGAGAGCTTTTAGCACCAACAACTACAGGTATTATCGAAGGTGCAGGAGAAATCGTAGAGCAGAAAATCGTCTATACTCTAGAGAGTAACTATATGCCTTATGCAATGAGTGTTATCCTCTCCCGAGCAATCCCCGAGATTGACGGCTTCAAACCTTCCCACAGAAAGCTTCTCTATACAATGTATAAAAAAGGCCTCCTTACAGGAAACCTTACTAAATCTGCCAACATTGTGGGCGACACAATGAAGCTCAACCCTCACGGCGACGCCGCTATCTATGACACTATGGTGCGTCTTTCCAGAGGCTACGAAGCACTGCTTCATCCCTTTGTTCTTTCGAAGGGTAACTTCGGCAAGTTTTATTCACGAGATATGGCTTGGGCTGCTCCCCGATATACCGAGGCAAAGCTTGAACCTCTTTGTAATGAGCTTTTCAGAGATATTGACAAGGATACAGTTGATTTCGTAGATAACTATGATAACACTATGAAGGAGCCTACACTCCTTCCGGTAACCTTCCCGTCTGTTCTTGTCAATGCTAATACCGGTATCGCGGTTGGTATGGCATCCTCCGTGTGCTCCTTCAATCTTCGTGAAATCTGTGAAACCACAGCCGCACTTATACGTGACAATGACCATGATATTTTTTCAACTCTTCCTGCACCGGATTTTTCCGGCGGCGGCCAGATTGTCTACAATGAGCAGGCTCTCAAGGATATTTACGAAACCGGCAGAGGAAGCATCAAGGTTCGCAGTGAGTATACCTACGACAAGGCAAACAACTGTATTGATATAACATCCATTGCTCCTTCAACTACTATCGAAGCAATCATCGAGAAGGTCATCGACCTTGTCAAGGCTGGCAAGATTAAAGAGATTGCCGATATCCGAGATGAAACAGGACTTAACGGACTTAGAATCACTATTGACTTAAAGCGTGGCACAGATCCTGACGTTTTGATGAAAAAGCTCTACCGCCTCACACCCTTGGAGGACTCTTTCTCCTGTAATTTCAATATCCTTGTGGGCGGTACTCCCATGGTGTTGGGTGTTAAGGATTTGCTTGATGAGTGGATTGCTTTCAGAATTGAATGTGTTCGCCGAAGAACACACCACGACTTGAGAAAGAAGCAGGAAAAGCTTCATCTTCTCTATGGCCTTAAAGAAATACTCCTTGATATTGACAAAGCTGTAAAAATTGTCCGCGAAACCGAGCAGGAAAAGGAAGTTGTTCCCAACCTGATGATAGGCTTTGGTATTGATGAGATACAGGCAGAGTATGTTGCGGAAATCAAGCTGCGCCATTTAAACCGTGAGTATATATTGAAGCGTACAGCAGATATTGACGAGCTGGAGGCAGACATCAAGGCGCTTGAAGCCATCCTTGCCAGCAAGGCACGTATCAAGACTATTATTGTCAAAGAGCTTAAGGAAGTAGGGGAAAAGTACGGACAGGATAGAAAATCTCAGATTCTCTATGTGGAGGACGAGGCTTTTGAAGATGTAGTAGAGGAAATCCCCGATTATCCTGTAAATCTTTTCTTTACCCGTGATGGTTACTTCAAGAAGATTACTCCTCAGTCTTTGAGGATGAGCTCAGAGCAGAAGCTCAAAGAAGGCGACGAGATTATAACTGCAATCGAGAGCAATAACAATATTGATTTACTGTTCTTTACCGACAAAGCTCAGGTTTATAAGGCTAAAGCTTCAGATTTTGCAGATACAAAGGCAAGTGTACTTGGAGATTATATTCCTGCCAAGCTTTCGATGGACGAGGGAGAGCAGGCTGTGGCAATGATTGTTACAAAGTCCTACGAAGGAATGCTTTTGTTTGCTTTTGAAAACGGTAAGGTTGCTAAAGTACCCCTTGATTCTTATGCCACCAAAACTAACCGCAAAAGACTCACAGGTGCATATTCCGACAAATCTCCGTTGGTTGGTGTTGAGTACACACCTGATGATAAAGAGTATCTGCTGCGTTCATCAGCCGGCAGAATGCTTTTGCTTCATACAGGAGCCATAAATCTCAAAACCTCCAGAACAACTCAGGGTGTTGCGGTAATGAAGCTCAAAAAGGGTCAGCGTCTTATGAGTATTGCTCCCTATGCAGAGGGCACCTTCTCCAAGCCCTCCCGCTACCGAACCCGCTCCTTGCCTGCACTTGGTGCTTTGCCTGCAGCCGAGGATACCGCAGAGCAGCTTACAATCATTTGATAAAACAACTGATATCAAGTTTTTTTGAAGCTAAATAAAAAAGTACTTGCAATATTTGCATACTTGTGTTAATATACTAATGTTATTGAATTTTCAGCCGAAAGGCTTTCAGACGAAAGGAATGTTTCAGAAATGGCATGGTATTTTTACCTTATCGGTGCTGTTACACTTATAGCAGCTATCGCACTTGTTATCGTAGTTATTCTTCAGGAGGGCAACTCTAAGGGTGTAGGTGTTGTCAGCGGCGGTGCTGATACATTCTTCTCCAAGAACAAGGCTCGTTCTATCGATGCTTTCCTTAGCCGTTGGACAAAGTATTTTGCAATTGCATTCTTTGTTCTTGTTCTTGCTATGAACATTATTGCATATTTCACAACAGGTTCAACTGCTAACTGATTATTTATCGAATAATCACAAACATAACTGCATAGTATGGACTGTGGGTTTGTCCCACAGTCCTTATTTTTTTATTCACAGGTGATAGTGATGAAGCTGTGGCAGTATTCCCTTGTTGTAGTTTGTATGTTGCTTTTTTATGGTTGTGTATGCAAGCTTTGCAAAAAGAAAAAGCCCCTGAGAAGGGCTTTTCTTTCAATGCTATGTGGCAATATTGTACTATTGCTTGTTGATATTGCGTCTTTATACACAGGTGTGTATTTGCCTGTGTCTGCTTTGTCCCTGACAGTTTCGGCTTGTGCCGGTGTACCGGGTGTTGCAGTAATGCTGATAATCAGCTGTCTTATGTGAATAATAATTATATCAGCTAAGTCCCTCAAGATCTTCTAAAGTGTCCTTGATAAGTCCCTTGTTTCTTGTCATTGCGGCAAGCAAAACCTTGTAAAAAAGCTGTGGATTTTTATAGAAATTCTTTTTAACAGTTCTTGCCTGCTCCATATCTGCAAGATGCATAGATACGGACATAAGCTCCATATCTCCGCCTGAAATAGTGCATTTTACTGTATAACCGTTTTCGTTTTTCTCAATAATAACCTTGTTCTCTTTCTCAAGTCTTTCTTTTTCAAGTAGGGTAAGAGCGCATTCGTAAGCTCGCTCTCTTACCGTGAGGGCAAGATTGTTTTCGAGCTGCTGAGAAATCATTTTACCGTTGGTGGTGGCAACAAATCGACTTGAACCGTCTTCAAGTCTTTCAAGGTTACCGCTTTTTACAAGATCATCAAAGCAGGAGCTTGCCTCAAAATAATTAGTAAGTCCTTTGTGTAGCAGTGCCTCTACCACGGTTTCTTTGGACATAGGTTGCTTAACAGATGTAAACAAATAACAGATAAGTATACGAACCTCTGTTTTGCTTCTTACTCCGCCTAAAGATATGCCTTCGTCAAATGTATCAAATGCCATTTTATTCGCCACCGTTCATTGTTTGTTTAAATAATTATAACATAAAATTTCAAACTTGTGTACCCCCAAATTTATTGACTTCAATATGTGAAAGTGGTAATATGAATTCAGAGGATAAGTCTTGTTATCTTCAATATATTGTATAGAGTGGTGACTCAAATGGAACAGTATATGGCCTTCTTTTGGTTAGGACTTGCAATAATTCTCGGCGTCATTGAGCTTTGCACATCACAGCTTGTGTCTATTTGGTTTGTCCTTGGTGCTTTTGTCACTGCAATTTGTGCCGCAACCTTCCTGAAGGATTACGTATTTCTTCAGATTGTTGTGTTTCTTGCAGTGTCAGCTGTTGCACTTCTTTTGACCCGACCCTTAGTAAAACGCCTTAAAAGCTTCAATAAAACAAAAACCAACTCAGATAAGAACATCGGCAAAACTGCAATTGTTGTTGCAGATATTGACAACACAAAGTCTTCAGGTCTTGCAGAGGTTGACGGTGCACGTTGGTCCGCCCGTTCAAAAAACGGCGAGGTTATCAAAGCAGGAACGACTGTTAAAGTCGAAGAAATACAGGGAGTAAAGCTCATTGTAACTCCCTTTGCAAATTATGAAAGTGAGGAATAATTTATGGATGGCTACGGCGCAATTATTATCATTGCCATTGTTGTTCTGCTTCTGATTGTTATTATCAGAAATATCAAAATCGTGCCTCAGGCTCACGCCTTTGTTGTGGAGCGACTGGGTGCATACAATGCAACCTGGAGTACAGGCCTGCATTTTAAGATTCCCTTTATTGACAAGGTAGCAAAGAAAGTATCTCTCAAAGAGCAGGTTGTTGATTTTCCTCCTCAGCCTGTTATCACACGTGATAACGTAACAATGCAGATTGATACGGTTGTATACTTTGAGATTACAGACCCTAAGCTTTACACCTACGGTGTTGAGCGCCCCCTTAATGCAATTGAAAACTTAACCGCTACAACTCTTCGTAATATCATCGGAGATTTGGAGCTTGATAATACTCTTACATCAAGAGATACTATCAACGACAAAATCCGCATCATCCTTGATGAAGCTACTGATGCGTGGGGTATCCGTGTAATCCGTGTTGAGCTCAAAAACATCATTCCTCCCCGTGAGATTCAGGATGCGATGGAAAAGCAGATGAAGGCAGAGCGTGAAAGACGTGCAAAGATTCTTGATGCAGAGGGTGAAAAACGCAGTCAGATTCTTGTGGCTGAAGGTTTGAAGGAGTCTGCAATCCTCCGTGCCGATGCTGTCAAGGAGTCAAAAATCCGCGAAGCAGCCGGTGAGGCAGAGGCTATCCTCACAGTTCAGAAGGCTTATGCTGATGCTCTCAAGATGCTTAACGAAGCAGCACCCACTCAGCAGGTAATCGCTCTCAAGAGTCTTGAGGCATTCCAAAAGGCTGCAGACGGTAAGGCAACAAAGATTATCATTCCTTCAGAAATTCAGGGCCTTGCAGGTCTTGCAACCTCATTCAAGGAAGTTTTTGCAACAGAAGCTCCCGAGAACACAGAGGAATAATTTCAAAAATTAATAAGGCGTGAATTAGATTTCACGCCTTATTTTTATGCCTTTATTCAATTGATGTTACCTTGTATCCTGCTGCCTCAACAGTAGTTTTTATGGCGTTGTTGTCAGCATCCTCACAAATCACAGCAGTGCCTTTTGTGTGGTCAACAACTACATTTGCGTCTAATTCTTTGAGGATTTCTGTTACCCTTGCAGAACAATGAGGACACATCATACCTTCGATGTATACAGTTTTCACCTTATTCATCTCCTTCCTTTCAGAAATATCATAATCTCTTTTAATCCTCTTCAGTCTTAATGCGTTTGAAATAACACAGATTGAGCTTAAGCTCATTGCAATAGTTCCAAGCATAGGGGAAAGTGCTATACCTAAGCTGTTGTATAGCACACCTGCCGCCACAGGAATACCGATTGCATTGTATATAAGTGCCCAGAAAAGGTTTTCCTTGATGTTTTTCATAACCTTTCTGCATATCAGCAGGGTTGTGTGAACATCTCTCAAATCATTTCTTATGAGAACTACATCTGCGGATTCCATAGCAATATCGGTTCCTGCACCCAAGGCTATGCCCACATCGGCAACGGCAAGGGCAGGGGAGTCATTAATTCCGTCGCCAACCATAGCCACTTTTCTGTCAATCTGATATTGCTTGATGATTTCATTTTTTTCAGCAGGCATAAGCTCAGCTCTCACATCAGCAATGCCAACCTGTTCTTTTATGCTCTCAGCGGTTTTTCGGTTGTCACCTGTGAGCATAACAGTATTGATTTTGTGAGAATTCAGTAAACTGATTGCTTCTTTTGAGGTTTCCTTAACGGTATCAGCAATTCCGATGATTCCTACAACCTCAGTATCTTGCATTATATAAAGTGCGGTTTTGCCTTGAGCAGATAGCTTATCACCGATTTTTGTCAGATTATTACTAATTTTTCCTTTTGATACAAAAGCTCTGTTACCGATTAAATATTTTTTGCCTTCAACTACTGCACTGACACCTTTTCCCGTTACCGATTCAAATTCATTCACAATAAGCTCTATATCAGAGCTTGTGTATTCCACTACAGCTTGTGCGAGAGGGTGGTCACTCATAGTTTCTATGGCATTGCAAACTGCCATAAGCTTAATTTCATCGGAAACTTCTGTAATAACGTCTGTCACCACAGGCTTGCCCCTTGTTATGGTGCCTGTTTTATCAAGCATAACAGTAGAAACCTTTGAACCTGCTTCAAAAACCTCTGCTGATTTAATCAGTATTTGCAGTTCAGCCGCCTTGCCGGTTCCTACCATAATAGCTGTCGGTGTAGCAAGTCCAAGTGCACAGGGGCAGGAGATTACAAGCACAGATATACCAAAGTTTAAAGCTAATTCAAAATCCTTGGTTGTAAAGTACCATACAAGTGTAGTAATTAGCGCTATAAGAATTACAGCAGGTACGAACACACGGCTGATTTTATCTGCCAGTTTTGCAATTTTCGGTTTTGAAAGAGTAGCTTCTTCTACGAGTTTGATTATACCGGCAAGTGTGGTGTCTTCACCGACCTTTTTCGCTTCAAAGTGCACATATCCGCTGATAAGTATGGTACCACCTGTAACAAAAGAGCCTTCACTTTTGCTTACGGGTAAGCTTTCTCCGGTTAATGCAGATTCATCCACCGAGCCGCTTCCCTTAATTATAACACCGTCAGCTGGAAAGCTCATTCCGCCCTTTACAACCACAATGTCACCTTGCTTGATGTCTTTGGAGTCAATCTCCTTTTCAACTCCGTCAACTAGGATGATTGAAGTTTTAGGTGATAAATCCATAAGTCTTGTAACAGCGCTTGTTGTTTTGGCTTTGGATTTACTTTCTAAATACTTGCCTATGGTAATAAAAGTAAGTATCATTGCCGCAGACTCGAAGTAATAGTGGTCAGCACCGCCTGTGGCCATCTGCCAGATACTGTAGCCTATAGAAGCAGTAGAGCCTACAGCAATCAGAGAATCCATATTTGGATTAAATCTAAATAAAGACTTAAATCCTGAAGTGAAATATTTGAAATTCAGAATGACTATTGGCAGAAGCAGAGCAATCTCAACAAATCCTTTCAAAAGCTGTTGATGAGCAAACAAATGAAGTCCTACCATATGTCCCATAGATACTATCATCAGCATACATAGAAATACAGAAGAAGCAATAAGACGTATAAATATTTTATTTGTGTTTTTATCAAGCTTGTTTTGTTTTTCTGATGATGAATCCTGTTTTTTTATTTCAGCATCATAGCCGGCACTTCTCACAGCTTCGATTATGTTTTGCTCTTGAATAATTTTTTCATCATATATAACTGACATAGAGTTTGTCAGTAGGTTTACATCCGCTTTATCTACGCCTTCAAGTTTTGAAACAGCTCTTGAAACAGCTGCACTGCAGGCAGAGCAGGACATACCTTTTACATCAAATACAGAACGTTTCACTTATTACCTCCATGCTTTTAATACTGATAATATTTTAACATACCTTTAAATAAAGTCAATATAACATATAGTGACCTCTGTCAAAATCTGGCAGAGGTCACTTTTTTCAGCTTGCGTTTTTAAGTTGTAATCTGAGCTTATCTGCAATCATTGCAATGAACTCTGAGTTTGTTGGCTTACCACGGCTGATGTGGATTGTATATCCGAAGTAGGAGTTCAATACGTCAACATCGCCTCTGTCCCATGCAACCTCAATAGCGTGCCTGATTGCTCGTTCAACTCGTGATGAGGTTGTTTCATATTTTTTAGCAACGGAGGGATATAGCTTCTTTGTGACGGCATTAATAACCTCAGGCTTTTCAACAGACATAATAATTGAATCCCTGAGATAATGATAGCCCTTGATGTGTGCAGGTACACCAATCTGATGCAGAATTTCAGTTACCCTTACTTCAATTGAGCCGGAAACATCAAATCTTCTGATTGAGCCGTTTGTCTGCTCGTTTTTTAAAAGGTGCTTAACGTTATCAAGAAGATTACCAAGGTTATAGGGCTTAATAACAAAGTAGTCTGCTCCGCAGTTCATAATCTCTCTTTCAAGAGCGGGACTGTTAAAGGTCGAAGAAACAACAAACAACGGTCTGTTGTTAGAGCTCGATAGTGTTTTCATAACACCAATACTGTCAAGCTTAGACATAAAAACGTCAATTACTACAACCTTTGGATTTTCAGCATCAATCTTCTTCAAAACCTCTTCGCCGTCACGTTCACAAAATATCGGTAAAAAACCTGCATTCTCAAAGGCTTTCAAGCTTTCTTCGCTAAGTTGAGATTTTTCTTCTGTAATTAATAGTTTAATGTTACTGTCCATATATAATCCTCCAACAAATTTATTTGATAGTGAAATAATACCACAAAGTGGTAAAAATAGCAATAGTTACCAATTAAATTTTTTTGTTTTTTTCTAAATCTAATATGAATGAACATCAGATATAGATACTGAAGTCGAATTGAAGTAAAAAAAGTCGAAGTCAAAAATTTTTTGACTTCGACTTTAAGTTGTTATTTTGATTATTCGAGGATAATTGCAGCACGATCCATAATCTTTTTTATAGTTGTTTCAATTTTCTCGCTGAATTTATCTATTTTAATTATCTTGAATAGTTTGCTTCGAATTAACTCGATAATTCCGCCAGATATAAATAATGCCGTAGCAAATATAAATACAAAGACGATTCCGAGTAAAATATTTTCATTAGCTATGAAGTGAAATCTGTAGTTTAATACATTATCCCAAATTATCGGATTCAGTTGAAATAAATAAATTCCAAAGGTCAGAGGGGATATAAAGTTAATTACTTTACTGCTTGTTCTTATTCTGGAGAATAAAACTGTAAGTATTAGTGCGTTTAGTGTGATTGTTGGTGAAATGTAGTTAATTAATCCTTTTGTTACAGATAGTGCACATGGTACCCAAGAAATTGTTGTAGAGGCAATAAACAATATAATTAAGATTAATGTACTCTTGTTTTCAAATAAATTAATTCTTTTAGCTAATGCACCTAAACAATAAAGTACAATTAACCATATTAGCGAGAAGCCATTATTAGTAATAAATGGTTCTGTGACTAAATTTAACACAGAAAATATAAAGAATATTGTTATAAAGTATTTCTTCGAAGTTTCTTTGCTGATTTTGAAAATATAGCTGTCAAGGAAAGGCTTTATAAAAAATAAACCGAAATACGCTGTAAAATACCAGTATACACTGATAGTGATTGGTAGTAAATTTTTGCACATTGTTTTGATACTAAAATCATCTGAAAGTCCTGCCGATGTTAGTATTAAAGTAAATACAAATGAATAAAAAACAACTTGGAACCACATACTTATAATTTTTGAATAGCGTACTTGTTTGATTGAAGCAGTATACCCGCTAATAATTGCAAAACAATCAACAGCACAATAAGCTGCAGTATGTATATAATAAAATACAGCATATTTTATTGAACCTACATCACAGGAGGTAAGTACACCTCCGTGTTCTTGTATGTGCAGAATACATACCATGAATATAGAAACAATGCGGAGTAAATCAATTCCGTAGTTTCTTTTTTGTAACATAATTATAATTCCCCCTTTATATGAGAAATATAACATATGGCGAAATTATTTGCAAGAATAAATCAGCCGTTACAGATAATAAATTATGTTATCTGTAACGGCAAAATTGCACTTACTGTTATTTTATATTATTTGAGCTTTGTTTCAAGTTCCTCCATCATCCTCTGTGCAAAGATTCCGTAACCGCAATCAACATCGTCAATGATAACGTGGGTAATTGCACCAACCAGCTTTCCGTTTTGAACAATAGGAGAGCCGGACATTCCCTGAACAATTCCTCCGGTTACAGAAATCAACTCTTCATCAGTTATTTTTATTATCATATCTGGTTTAGCAGAGTTTCTGTTTATTTTTACTATCTCTGCATCATAGTATTCAGGAGCGTTGCCATTGATGGTTGTGTATATGCTGGCTTTACCTGTTTTTATTTCATCCGCTTCTGCTATTTCTATTGACTGTCCGATGTTGTAATCCGTAATTCCGTAAATTCCTTCATTGATATTAAGTGTAGCTGTGCCTATTTCTTCATTTGTAAAATATCCGTTTAAAGAGCCTACTTTGCCGTCATAACTTTTTGTGACGTCTGCAATATATGCTTTGTCAACTGTGCCGTAGTCAAGGGGAATGAGCATACCTGTACTGCTTTCACAGATTCCGTGTCCAAGTCCGCAGAACCCGTTAAGCTCATCAGAGTAAAATGTGACAGTGCCAATTCCGGCAGCGCTGTCTTTTACCCACATTCCCGCTTTGTAAATTCCCTCTGAGTTTTTGACAGGCTTTACTATTACTTTAATGTTTTTATCGTTTCGCTTTATAGCAAGCTCAATACTGTTTCCTTGAGAATTTTCTATTATTTCAGACAGCTGTTCATTTGTTTTAATATTTTTACCCATCGCAGATAGAATAATATCATTGGGTTTTATTCCGGCTTTTTCTGCAGGATTGATTATTGTACTGCCGTTATTTACCGTTTCGGTATCAATAACCATAACCCCCTGCGAAAACATTTTAATACCAAATGGGGTTCCGCCAAGTATAACCCTATTGCTTTCAGCTGCTGCTGTGTTGACGGTAAAACTTGAAAAAATCATCAGAATAATTGAAAAAAATGTCACCTTTGCTTTTGCTTTTTTCATTTTCCACCTCCTTTCTTTATAATTATTTTTTGTAACCTGTTGAATTTTAAAGTGGAAAGAAAACTATTTATAAAATCACTTACCAGAGAATAGGTCTTATATGCGTTTGTTTTGAGAAAAATTCTAATATTTCGAAGTCTTTATTAAATTTTCATAATATGTTATAATAGACTTGAGGTGAAGAGTTTGATTAATATTCCCGAAAAATGCAAATTGATTTTTAATATATTAGAAAAAAACGGCTTTGAGTGTTATGCTGTAGGCGGATGTGTTCGAGATTCGATTATGGGCACCGTGCCTATGGATTGGGATTTTACCACCAATGCTTTACCTGATGAAATTTGCAGATGCTTCAATGATTTTAAAACTGTCGATATAGGCAAGGAGTTCGGTACGATTTGTGTCGTCATTGATTCTGAACCCTTTGAAATAACCACATATCGCCGTGATGGTGATTATTCCGATTCACGACATCCGGATTTTGTTTCTTTTACAAGCAATATAAACGATGACCTTGCTCGCAGAGATTTTACTATCAACTCAGTTGCCTATAATGAAAAAACAGGATTTGTTGACCCTTTCGGCGGAGTTAATGACATTCAAAGCAAGGTTATACGATGTACAGGTGTTCCAAAAGAACGTTTTACCGAGGATGCCTTGCGGATTCTTCGAGCCGTGCGTTTTGCATCCCGACTTGGTTTTTCCGTAGATATCGAAACTTCAAAGGCTATGCATCTTCTCAAGGATAAGCTGTCGTTGGTACATCCTCAGCGTATTCGCAAAGAGCTTACAGGAATACTAATGGCTGAGCACGCACCGAAGGTTTTGAATGAATTCAGGGACATACTCTGTGTTGTTTTACCGGAGATAGAGCCTATGTTTGACCTGCCTCAAAGCAATCCGCACCATATATATGACGTGTGGACACATACCTTGAACGCGCTCGGAAACGCCCCCTCAGACGAGGTTGTAAGGTTTGCGGTTTTCTTTCATGATATAGGTAAGCCTTCGGCAAAAACTACCGATAACCTTGGTATTGACCACTTTAAAAAGCATCCCTATATCAGTGCTGAAATGACTGCGGATATTCTAAGACGTTTTGGATTTGCCAATAGTTTTATTGAGGATGTGTGTTTGCTAATCAAATACCATGACGAGCGTTTTCGTCTTATGGATGCTGACATAAAGCGTGTACTTTCGGCTATTGGTGAGGAGCTTTTTGAAAAGCTTATGTCTGTAAGTCTTGCCGATACCCTTGCTCAATCCGACTATCAGCGAGAGTACAAGCTTTCACACAGGATTGAAGTGATAAAAAGGAAAGAGGACATAATCGAAAAAGGCGAGTGCTACAAACTTTCACAGCTAGCAATCAATGGTGAAGATTTAGTTGATGTTGGCTTCAAAGGTAAAGCGATTAGTGATGCACTAAATAATCTTCTTAAGCTTGTAATAAAGGGCAAGTGTAATAATTCACGTGAAGAGCTTTTGCTTTGTGCAAAATCCTTGCCTAAGGAAGCCTGGAATAGCGAAGAGTAACGTTGACAAAATTCAAGTAATGTTATAAAATCAATACTTGCGAGTGGATTGAGCAGTTGCGGGTATAAGCCGAAAGGCTGTATCCGAGGAAAGTCCGAGCTCCATAGAGCGAGAATAACGGCTAACGGCCGCCGGGGGCGACCCTAGGGATAGTGCAACAGAGATATACCGCCTGATTTTCAGGTAAGGGTGGAAAGGCGAGGTAAGAGCTCACCGGAGTCGGGGAGACCCGACTGCCCTGTAAACCCTATTCGGAGCAACACCGTGGAAAGACACTAAGCGTCTGCTCGGCGCGTCTTGGGGAGGTGGCATTGAGCAGTGGTGGTAACACCCTGCCAAGATAGATGACTGCTTACAACAGAACTCGGCTTACAGATTCAGTCGCATTAAAAAAGACCTGTCACAAGACAGGTCCTTTTTATATCCGTTATTTTTTGCCTTCGTTGAGAAGGCTGTTTTTTATATCCCAAAGCTTCTGAGATAGGTCTACATAGTAGGTATGAGGGTTTTCGAATCTAGTCACTTCATCCCATAATGTTTCCAACTGACTCTCACAATAGGCTTTGATTTCATGTATGTCGGGCATTGCTTCAACGAGCTTGCCGTTTTTAATGTATTGTTTTCTGATATCAACTGCTTTAAAGTTCTCAATTGTTTTTCTCTTCCAAGTGTTCACCGGGTCAAAGATTTCATAGGGCTTAGTGTCATCAATCACTTCATCGTGCAGAGTAATCACATCGGCAATGGATTTGCCTGTTTCGTTGTCATAAAGCCTGTAAAGCTTTTTAAAGCATGGAGTTGTGATTTTTCCTACATTCTCACTTATTTTAATTTTAGGTGTCATAACTGAACCGTTCTCAGTTGCAACAAGCTTGTAAACTCCGCCGAATACAGGGGAAGAGGAAGATGTTATCAGTCTTTCGCCAACACCGTAGATGTCAATCTGTGCACCCTGAAGCTGCATATCCTTTATAATGAATTCGTCTAAAGAGTTTGATGCGCAGATTTTACAATCCACGTAACCTGCGTTGTCAAGCATTTTTCTTGCTTTTTTGGAAAGATAGGTAATGTCACCGCTGTCAATTCTGATACCCTTTGGTCTTTTGCCCAAGGGTGTAAGCACCTCGTCAAAGACCTTTATGGCATTGGGTACACCGCTCTTAAGAGTGTTGTAGGTATCAACAAGTAAGGTGCAGTTGTCAGGATAGAGTTTTGCATATGCTGCAAAGGCTTCATATTCTGTATCAAAAGATTGGATCCATGAGTGAGCCATGGTACCCAGCGCAGGAACCCCGAAATCTCGTTCGCAAATTGTGCAGGCAGTACCGCAGCATCCGCCAATGAAAGCAGCTCTGGCACCGTATATTGCTCCGTCATATCCCTGTGCTCGTCTTGAACCGAATTCCATAACAGCTCTGCCTTTGGCGGCTCGTCGCAAACGGTTGGCTTTAGTAGCAATAAGACTCTGGTGGTTGATTGAAAGCAGAATCATTGTTTCTACAAACTGAGCTTGAATCAGAGGACCTCTAACTGTAACAATGGGTTCGCCGGGAAATATGGGTGTGCCCTCGGGAATTGCCCATACATCACACTCAAATTTAAAGCTTTTTAAGTATTCAAGGAAACCTTCAGTAAAAATTCGTCTGCTTCTTAGATATTCAATGTCTTCGTCGGTAAAGTGCAGATTAGTCAGGTATTCCACCATCTGCTCTACACCCGCCATAATCGCATATCCTCCCTTGTCAGGGTTGCTTCTGTAGAACATATCAAAGTATGCAATTCTGTCCTTGTGCTCGCACTCAAAGTAACCGCCTGCCATTGTAAGCTCATAAAAGTCCGTCAGAAGTGTCAGGTTTCTTTCATTTAATGAATTTGACATAATACGCTCTCCCGAATACATAAATTATAGTTTATTGCAATTTATTATATAATATCATTACTTTAATAAATAATAAAGTAGAATTTTTTTAATTTGTGTAAGTCTTAGATTAATTTACTTGATTTAATGTTTTTGTAATTTAATTAGCAAAATATTTCAATTTTTTAATTTTATTTACAAAAAAGACTTGATTTTTTTCGAATATGGCATTATAATTAAGTTCCACTTAGGATTAATTGCATTTAAGAATTCTTTTATAGAATTATCAATAGGTTTTTGGAATTTATTTAAGGGAGTATCAGTATGAGATTACGTAAACAAGAGCTCGGCGACCGCAATCTGATAGGCGCCAGAGTTGAAGCAGCCAGAAAAAAACGTGGTATGAAGCAAAAGGAGCTTCTTGCACAGCTTCAGGTAAATGGCGTTGATATGAACGCTTCAGGACTCTCAAAGCTTGAGGGTCAGATTCGCTATGTAACAGATGTTGAGCTTGTTGCTCTTGCTGATATTCTTGAGGTTTCTGTTGATTATCTTCTCGGCAGAGAAAACTGATTTATTCCCTTTGTTTTATTTTGTATTATTCAGACGGTTTAATACCGTCTGTTTTTTTATGTAAAAAAATACATAAATGTTGATATTTTCTTTTGTTTGATGTATTATAATTAATTGTGTTATTATGTATTTTCAACTTCGAATAACGGAGGTCTGCTATATGAATAACAGGATTAAAGAATATTTTGAATCTGTTAAAGGTAAGAAGGTTGCTTTCATTGGTCTTGGTCGAAGCAATCTTCCTCTTATACGTATGTTTTGTGAAAGCGGTGCCGAGGTGTTTGCCTGCGACAGCCGTGAAAGAGTTGCCCTTGGCATAAACGCTCAGATGGCAGAAGATTTCGGTGCGACCCTTTGTCTTGGAGAAGGCTACCTTGATGACCTTCACGTTGAGTATGTTTTCCGCACACCGGGTATGAACTATAACAGCCCTGCACTTTGCCGTATGCGCGAAGAAGGAGTAATAGTAACCTCTGAAATGGAGCTGTTTTTTGAGCTTTGCCCCTGCAGGATAATTGCAGTTACCGGCTCTGACGGCAAAACCACAACCACAACCATTATTTCTGAGCTTTTGAAAGCTGAGGGTTACACAGTTCATCTGGGCGGTAATATCGGCAATCCCCTTATGCCAGAAATCTACGACATAAATGAGGATGATTTTGCTGTTGTGGAGCTTTCAAGCTTTCAGCTTATTTCAATGCGGAAAAGCCCTTGTGTTGCGGTTGTTACCAATGTTGCTCCCAATCATTTGGATGTTCATAAGGATATGAATGAATACATAGATGCAAAGCGTAACATAGTTTTGTATCAGCAGGCGGGAAATAAAGCGATTCTTAACGCTGACAATGAAATATCTCATTCCTTCAAGGATAGCACAAAGGCTGATGTTTTCTACTTCTCCCGTACACAAAAACCCTCCTTCGGCACTTTTGCAACTGAGGATGGTATTTTCTTCAAAGACGGTATCAGCGAAGAGAGGGTTATGTCAGTTTCTGATATAAGAATTCCCGGACTTCACAATGTGGAGAATTACCTTGCGGCAATTTGTGCTGTGAAGGATTACGTAAGCAATGAAACTATAATTAATGTTGCAAGAACCTTTAGCGGTGTCAAGCACAGAGCACAGCTTGTCCGTGAATTTGAGGGCGTTAAATATTATAATGATTCAATTGCATCTTCACCCACACGAACAGCCTGCGGAATGCTTTCTCTCTTTGATGAAAAGCTTATTCTTATATGTGGCGGTTACGACAAGAATATTCCTTACGCACCCTTAGGTCCCGTGATTTGCGATAAGGTTAAAACTCTTATTCTTATGGGTGCTACAGGCACAAAAATCGAAGAAGCTGTAAAAGCTTCCGAGAATTACAAGGATGGATGTCCTCTTATTCTTCATGCTGAAAATATGGAAGAAGCTGTGAACTTAGCAAGAAAAAATGCAGAGAAGGGTGATATTGTAGCACTTTCTCCCGCATCTGCAAGCTTCGATATGTACCGTGATTTTGAGCAGCGCGGCGAACATTTTATGTCCATTGTCAATGCTTTGAGTTAATATGATTTATCTTTCTCAAAATAGCAACGAGCTTTTTTCGGTGCTTAAAAAGGCTTTTGGTTCCACCGCTATACGAAACACTATAGAGCTGTATTTGCGAGCTTATAGTGTCCGCTATGATTTCGCACAGTTCTATATTCAAGTCAATTCAAATAAACCATCAGCTTTGATTATGCGATATAACAGCACAGTATACTGCATTGCTGATACCGACAGCGATTTGGATGAATTGTCGAGCTTTTTTAGTGGATGTAAAGATACAGAGATTATTTCTCAAGTGCCGCTGTCTTTATCGGTGAATGTTCAGGAATGTGCAGTTATGAACACTTTAGGCAGACCTACTGCTGAAAATCCTAGAAAAGTTTCTGTAATCACTGATGCAAAAAATGTGGCAACACTTGTGTGTGAAAACTTGCCGGAGAACGAAGCTACAGACTTTTTTCTCAACACCGCCCATCAGATGCGTCATAACCTTCTGTCGGTTTATGGTATATTGGGAGATGAAAAGGCTTTAAGCGTCGCATCGGTTTATGTGAATGAAAATTGTGAGGGAATAATTCCTTTTGTGTATACCTCTCAGTATTTCCGCGGAAATGGCTTTTCAAAATCTGTTCTTAAAGCTCTGTGCAGTAACCCTCTGGTTACATACAGACTTTTGTGCGAGGAGCACAATATCGAATTTTATAAAAAATGTGGTTTTATCAAGGAAGGAACTTGGTATAAATACAACTTGTGAGGTTAAATATGTATAGATTTTTTGATGTAGACAAAGCTATTCGCGATGCATCCGATAAAGCCCTTCTGATGTGTCGGGAGCAATTCGAAAAGATAGACGCTGTAAGAGAATTCAATCAGATAAAAATGCTCAAGGCTTTTCAGAATGCAAGAGTTAGCGAATCTATGTTTGGAGGAAGCAGCGGCTATGGTTACGGCGACAGGGGCAGAGATGCCCTTGATGAAGTGTATGCTTTTGCTTTTGATGCAGAGGATGCACTTGTCCGCCACAATTTTGTAAGCGGCACTCATGCTTTGTGCATTGCACTTTTTGCAGTTCTGCGTCCCGGCGACACTATGCTTTCGGTTGCTTCCACTCCCTATGATACAATCCGTGGCACTATCGGTATCGACTCCGATTATTCAGGCTCGCTCAAGGATTTCGGTGTCAAATACGAAGAGGTTGATTTGAAGCCCGATGGTACTCTTGATTTTGAGGCAATCGAAAAGAAGCTCTCAGAAAAGCCCAAAATGGTTTATATTCAGCGTTCACGCGGTTATGAATTAAGACCTTCCTTGCTTTTCTCGGATATCAAAAGGATTTGTGAGCTGACACGAAAAGTTTCGCCCGAGTCAGTTATAATGCTTGATAACTGCTATGGTGAGTTTGTAGAGTATGAATCACCACATAATTGCGGTGTTGACCTTATGGCTGGTTCTATGATTAAAAACCCCGGCGGTGCCATTGCACGTACCGGTGGATACATCTCTGGCAGACGTGATTTAGTTGAGCAGGCGGCATTTCGCCTTACAACACCCGGCACAGGCAAGGAGCTTGGTGCAACCCTTGATACAGTCAGAGAGATGTTCCTTGGTGCCTACAACGCACCTCACATAACAGGCGAGGCGATGAAAACCGCAGTGTTCTCTGCTGCTTTGTTCGAGCTTTTAGGCTTTGAGGTAACACCCCGATACAATGAAGACAGGGGAGATATCATTCAGGTTTTGAAGCTTTCCGATGCAAATCAGCTTGTAGAGTTTTGCCGAGGAATTCAGGCGGCTTCTCCTGTTGACAGCTTTGTTGTTCCCGAGCCCTCCGATATGCCCGGCTATGATTGTCAGGTTGTTATGGCATCCGGTTCCTTTACCCTTGGTTCATCCATTGAGCTTTCCTGCGATGCTCCCTTGCGTGCTCCTTATGCAGTTTGGCTTCAAGGAGCTCATGACTTCGATGCGGGCAAGCTTGGAATTATGCTTGCGGCTCAACGTGTAAATGCTCTGAAATAATATTAAATCACTATTTAAGCAACCGTTTGTTTGTCATTCGGTTGCTTTTTGTATATTGCTAATAGTTTTTAGCAAGTTTTGTGTTGTATATTTGGGTTTACAGATAAGTTGACAGATGTAAAGTGGGATGATATAATTTTTATCGTAAACCTTCAAAAAGGAAAGATTTTATGTTTAAACGGATTGAACAGCTAAAAAAAGAGAAGAATGCAGTTATTCTTGCACATTACTATGCACCTGCACAAGTTCAGGCGCTTGCCGATTATGTCGGAGATTCCTTTTATCTTGCTAAGGTCGCAAAGCAGAACGATGCTGATATCATTGTGTTCTGCGGAGTTTATTTTATGGGTGAGAGTGCGAAGATTCTAAATCCCGACAAAAAAGTTCTTATGCCTGATTTAACCGCTGATTGTCCTATGGCTCATATGGTTAAAGATGGTCTTATTGATAGTATGCGTGCCGAATATGAGGATTTAGCCGTTGTGTGCTATATCAATTCAACAGCAGAGCTTAAGAGTCAAAGTGATGTTTGCGTTACTTCATCTAATGCAGTTGAAATAGTAAGAAAGCTTCCAAACAAAAATATCTTTTTTATTCCTGACCGCAATCTGGGCAGGTTTGTTAAGGAGCAGGTTCCCGAGAAGAATATAATTTTAAATGACGGGTGCTGTCCTATTCACGCTAAAATTACTGCTGAGCAATTAAATGAAGAAAAGAAAAAACATCCGGAGGCTTTAATTCTGACGCATCCCGAGTGTGAGCCCGAGGTTGTGTCTTTGTCAGATTATATCGGCAGTACAGCAGACATTATAAGCTTTGCTAAGAACAGCTCTAATACAGAGTTTATAGTTTGCACCGAAGAAGGTGTGGATTATCAACTCATAACCGATAATCCTCAAAAGCAGTTTTATTTTCCCAATCCCCATCCCTGTTGCGCGGATATGAAGTTAAACACTCCCGAAAATGTGGTTTCTGTATTGGAAAACGAAGATAGGGTTGTAGAGGTAAGTGCTGAAATCTGCGAGAAGGCTTTGATTCCTCTTGACAGAATGCTTCAGCTTGCAAATTGATTATGAAAACAGATATTGTAATTGTTGGTTGCGGTGTAGCAGGCCTTTACTGTGCACTTAATTTGCCATCCGATAAAAACATTATAATCGTAACAAAAGACGAAGCGGAGAACAGCGATTCATTTTTGGCTCAGGGCGGTATCTGCGTGCTTCGTGACGAAGCTGATTTTGATTCCTTTTATGAGGATACAATGAAAGCCGGTCATTTTGAGAATAACCCTGAATCTGTAGCGATTATGATTAATTCCTCCCGTGATGTGATTAATGACTTAATATCCTTTGATGTAGAGTTTGAGAAAGAGGGAGAGGATTTTGCTTACACTCGTGAGGGTGCTCATTCCAGAGAGCGTATTCTTTTCCACGAGGATGAAACAGGCAAGGAAATCACCTCAAAGCTTCTCACAGAAGCTCGTAAAAGAGCAAACATCACTCTCATCGAAAACTTTACTATGGTCGATTTGGTGTGCGATGATAACGAATGCACAGGTATCATCGGGCACGATAAAGATTGCAATTATACTGTTATTAATGCTGATTACACCATCCTTGCTACAGGGGGAATAGGCGGACTCTATAAGCATTCCACTAATTTCCGCCACCTGACCGGTGATGCTTTGGCTTTAGCCTTGAAGTATAATATTAAGCTGAAAAATATTGATTATATACAAATCCACCCCACAACGCTTTACACAAAGAAGCAGGGCAGAGAATTCCTTATTTCTGAATCTGTCAGAGGCGAGGGAGCAGTTCTTCTCAATGCAAAGGGTGAAAGATTTGTTGATGAGCTTCAGCCTCGTGACGTTGTCGCTAACGCTATATTTGAGCAAATGAAAAAGGAAGGCTCTGAGCATGTCTGGCTTTCTCTTGCACCTATACCGCAGGAAGAAATCAGAACTCATTTTCCCAACATATATCAGCATTGTCTTGATGAAGGATACGATGTTACCTGCGAGCCAATACCTGTTGTACCGTCACAGCATTATTTTATGGGTGGCATTGATGTGGATTTGTACAGTAAAACCTCGATGAAAAGACTGTATGCAGTAGGTGAAACCGCTTGCAACGGAGTACACGGAAAAAACCGTCTGGCAAGTAACTCATTGCTTGAAAGCCTCGTGTTTGCCAAGCGTGCCGCTAAACAGATTTCATCTGAATATGTAGATGTTGAGGTTTTTCCAAAAACAATTGTTGACACTGATGTTTATAAGGATTATAAGCAAAAGTATAAAGAGTCTGTACTGACTGCTATCGAAAAGGAGAAAAGTAAAAATGAATAATATAACAATGATGATGAACGCAGACGAATTTATTTTGTCTGCACTTAAAGAGGATATTACAAGCGAGGATATTACAACTAACTCTGTAATGCCTCATTATCAGCTTGGCGAAGTTGAGCTTATCTGTAAAGAAGACGGTGTAATCGCAGGTCTTGGTGTGTTCAAGCGTGTATTTGAGCTTCTTGATGATAAAACAGAATTTGAGTTTTTCTGTAAAGACGGTGATTCTGTGTATAAAGGAGAGAAGCTCGGTGTTATCCGTGGAGATATTCGTGTTCTTCTTTCAGGCGAGCGTACAGCTCTTAACTATCTCCAGCGTATGAGCGGTATTGCTACCTACACAAGAAGCATTGCTGATTTGCTCAAGGGTACTTCCACAAAGCTTCTTGATACAAGAAAGACTACTCCCTGTATGCGTATTTTTGAGAAATATGCCGTAACTGTCGGCGGCGGATATAACCACCGCTATAACCTTAGTGATGGTGTGCTTCTCAAGGATAATCACATCGGTGCTGCAGGTTCGGTTAAAGAAGCAATACGAATGGCTAAGGAATACGCTCCCTTTGTACGTAAGATTGAGGTTGAGGTTGAAAACCTTGATATGCTCAGGGAGGCTTTAGACGCAGGAGCAGATATTATTATGCTTGATAATATGTCTGTGGAGGATATGAAAGAGGCAGTAAAGCTTACTAAGGGCAGAGCTGAAACTGAGTGTTCCGGCAATGTTACAAAAGAGAATATTGCAAGACTCGTTGATATCGGAGTTGATTATATTTCAAGCGGAGCATTGACTCATTCTTCTCCCATACTTGACCTTTCTCTTAAAAACCTTCACACAATCTGATTTGCAGAGGTGACTTATGAAGGCAGAAGAAAGAAGAAAAGAAATAGTAAACTACCTGATGTCAGAGGCATCTCCTGTGTCGGGAAGTTCTCTTTCTGAAAAATTCTCTGTATCCAGACAGATTATTGTTCAGGATATCTCTGTGCTTAAGGCATCGGGGTACGATATTCTTTCCACACATAACGGGTATATTATTCAACACACACCTTTAGCTGAAAGAGTATTCAAGTTGTATCATACAACTGAACAGACAGAAGACGAGCTTAACACAATAGTTGACCTTGGAGGAACTGTTGTAGATGTGTTTGTCTGGCACAAGGTTTACGGCAGGGTTTGTGCACAGCTCAATATATTTTCAAGGCTTCATGTTAAGCAGTTTATTGAAGGCGTCAGAAGCGGTAAGTCTACTGAGCTTATGAACATCACAGGCGGGTATCATTATCATACTGTTCGTGCCGATTCCGAAGAGATTCTCGATTCAATCCAGAAAGCACTTGAGGCTCGCAACTATATTGCTCCTGAAATCTGAGTGTAACAGAATATGTTTTTAGCTAAACTGACGGTTTGATGCTGTCAGTTTAGTTTTTATTAAATTTTGATTAAGATTGTAGAAATCTGTTGTTAAAGGTGATATTATTACTTCTGTATTCAAAGGAGGTATGATTGTGAATTTTAAAAAGTGGTTTAAGAGAATTTTTGCTGTTCTTGTATGCCTATGCCTGTTGTGTGCAGCTTTGGTTTTTGGTATTAATTTTTATGTACGGCACACAGGCGGTACACATCTTGTATCTCCCGATGAAATATCAACTATTGAAAAAGCCGATTGTATTGTTGTTCTTGGCTGTCAGGTGAGAGCAGACGGCACACCTTCTGATATGTTACGCGACAGACTTGAACGGGGGCTGGAGCTTTATTTTGCAGGGGTAGCACCAAAGCTTCTTATGAGCGGTGACCATGGACAAACCGAATATGATGAGGTTAACACTATGAAGCAATACGCTGTAAATGCTGGTGTACCCTCAGAGGACGTTTTTATGGACCATGCAGGCTTCTCAACCTATGAAAGCATTTACCGTGCCAAAGAGATTTTCAAGGCTGAAAGCGTAGTTGTTGTCACACAGGAGTACCACCTGTACCGTGCCTTGTATATTGCTGATAAATTCGGACTTGAAGCGTATGGTGTCCATTGCGATTACAACACCTATGCAGGGCAAGCCTATAGAGAGCTTAGGGAAATCCTTGCACGTAATAAGGACTTTTTTACTACGATGTTTAAACCTGAGCCAACATATTTGGGTGAGGCAATACCCGTGAACGGTGACGGTAATTTAACAAACGATTAGTTTTTTTGAAAGTTATTTAAGGAAGATATATGAAAGATTTTACAAAAGGTCTTAAATCCGGAGTGCCTATAGGACTGGGTTACTTGTCTGTTTCCTTTACCTTTGGTATTCTTGCTGTTTCTTACGGCTTTGAATGGTGGCAGGCTGTTCTGATTTCTATGACCACCCTTACCTCAGCGGGCCAGCTAGCCGGTATAAATATAATGCTTAATCCTTGTCAGTACATACAAATGCTTGTTTCACAGCTGACAATCAACATCAGATATTCCTTTATGTCTTTGTCCCTGTCGCAAAAGGTAACGCGAGAGTTTTCAGGTTTGAAACGTTGGCTTCTCGGCTTTTTTATGACCGATGAAATTTTTGCCGTTGCAGCAAACGAGGATGCTGTAACAACCAAGTTTTTTGCAGGACTTACCGTGTTTCCTTATTTGGGTTGGACTTTGGGTACTTTCTTGGGTGCAGTTCTTGGAAGCATTTTGCCCGAGAGTGTTATGAGTGCTCTTTGCCTTGCAATCTATGGTATGTTTATTGCCATAGTTGCACCTAAAGCTAAGGAATCCAAATCTATGCTTTTGGTGGTCGCAGTAGCAGTAACTCTCAGCTGTCTTTTTTACTATGCACCCGTTCTTAATGCTGTGTCATCGGGTATTGCAATCAGTGTTTGTGCAATTTTAGCCGCTGTTTTCGGTGCTCTTTTATTCCCTGTAAAGGAGGGCTGCAATGATGATTGATAAAGATTTTTGGATTTATTTGCTGATAATAGCAGGCTCCACTTATCTTATAAGAGCGGTTCCTTTTGCGGCAGTACAAAAGAAAATAACCAACAGGTTTGTGCGTTCTTTTCTGTACTACATACCATACACCGTGCTTTCAGCCATGACTTTTCCCACAGCTTTATATGCAACAGGAAGTGTTGTTGCTGCCTCTGTAGGACTTTTGGTTGCAGTACTCTTCGCTATAAAGAGTAAGAGCTTAACCCTTGTGGCGGCAATGTCTTGCCTTACGGTGTTTGTGTGTGAACAGCTGATAAATATCTTATAAATGTGTCGAGTGTCCCTACGGTGTTTGTGTGTGAACAGCTGATAAATATCTTATAAATGTGTCGAGTGTCCCTCGGATTTATACTATTTCTACCAAACGCTTGCAAATTTTGCTTTCTTGTCATATAATATAGAAAAATATTATGCTGAAACTTTATTGGTTGTATGCTAAAGGAAGGGGTAGGGATATGTCTGAGAATAAATATGATTCGCTAAAGCTTGAAAACCAGCTGTGCTTTCCTCTGTATGCTTCTGCAAGAGAAACAATCAAGCTTTATAGTTCATATCTAACAGCACTTGACCTTACATATACTCAGTATATTGCCTTAATAGTGCTTTGGGAGCATAAAAAGCTCAGCGTAAAAGAGTTGGGTAAAAAGCTTTTTCTAGATTCGGGCACACTTACTCCTGTGCTTAAAAGTCTTGAGGCAAAAGGCTTTGTTCGCAGGTGTCGTTCAAAGCTTGACGAACGAGTGCTTATCGTTGAGATTACTGAGAAGGGTGAACAGCTCAAGGACAAGGCATTACATATTCCCGAGTGTATGGCTTCACGCGTTACTCTTAATGCAGAGGAATCCTTGCAGCTATATCGCTTATTATATAAGCTTCTTGGCGTTCCTGAGGACGAAATTGCACATTGATTCTGTTTTTTGTATTTTTAATAAACCATGAGGGGCGTGAATACAATGTCTGATGACCTGAATACTCATGAGGGCCACCGCGAAAGAATGAGAAAGCGTTACCTTGCTACAGGCTTTGACAGCTTTGAGGACCACGAAATCCTTGAAATGATATTGTATAATTGCTACTCTCGAATTAACACAAATGATATCGCACATCGCTTGCTTGACAATTTTGGTTCTCTCAGTGCTGTTTTGGAGGCTCCCGTTGACTCGCTCAAGGCGGCAGGAATTTCGGAGCGTGTTGCTGTCTATCTTCGGATGATTCCTGATATAGCCCGTGTTTATCTGGATGACCGTAACAATTCACAAGAAAAAATTATATCCCTTGACACAATAGGAGATTACTTTGTTCATAAGTTTATCGGCAGAGTAGAAGAAAACCTTATTCTGCTCCTTATGGATGCAAAGTGCAAAGAACTTTTCTGTGGAGTAGTCGCTACGGGAACCGCTTGTGGTTCTGACGTGCCAATTCGTCATATTGTAGACCTTGCAATGCGATATAACGCCACTAATGCCGCAATTGCTCATAATCATCCCAGCGGTGTGGCATTACCTAGCAAGAATGATATCAAAGCTACCGATATTCTAAATTCCACTCTTTCTCTAGTGGGTGTGCGTCTTGTAGACCATATCATTGTAGCTGATAATGAATACATCTCCTTGAGAGAGTCTGCTTTATGCTCAACCTTTCTCACAGGTGAATAATAGCATTACCGACCTTTTTAGGTCGGTTTTTTGTTACTTGCTATCTGTTTCTGTGATAAAATGTTCAATTATATTACTAATTGTGTTGACTTGCATATAACCTTAGTGTAAAATTAAATGTGTATAGTTTATGCAATTTTGTGCATTTAAGGAGGAATATTATGGAGCTTGATAAGAATGCCCTTATTGACAATATGACCGATAACTTACCTGTTCTCCGTGCAAGACTCAATATGACTCAGGAGGACTTGGCAAATAAAATTGGACTCAGTCGGGGCACAATTATTTCTATAGAGAATAACAAAAGACCTATGACTTGGTCTACATTTATGTCCTTAATTCTTTTGTTTTCTCACAATGAGCGTACCTCAAAGCTGCTTGATGCTATGGATATTTTTACACAAGAGCTTCATAATTATCTGGATAACTAAAAAGAGGAGTTGAGATTATGAATTACAAAACTTTTGATAATAACGGAAAATTAAAATTACTTATCATTGTTGGAACCAGACCTGAAATAATCAGACTTTCTGAGGTTATTCGCAAGTGCCGTCTTTATTTTGATACTCTTCTTGCACACACAGGACAGAACTATGATTATAACTTAAACGGTGTATTCTTTAAGGATTTACAGCTTGCTCCTCCGGATATTTACCTTGAAGCAGTAGGGAACAGCCTCGGTGCTACAATGGGTAATATTATTTCAAAGTCCTATGACCTTATGGCAGAGGTCAAGCCCGATGCTGTGCTTGTGCTGGGTGATACAAATTCCTGCCTTTCCGTGATAGGTGCCAAGCGTCTGCACATTCCGATTTTTCATATGGAGGCAGGAAACCGTTGCAAGGACGAGTGTCTGCCCGAAGAAACCAACAGACGTATCGTTGATATAATTTCTGATGTGAATTTGGCATATAGTGAGCATGCACGCAGGTATCTTGCAGATTGCGGATTGCCAAAGGAGCGTACATTTGTTACAGGTAGCCCTATGGCAGAGGTGCTCAGTTGTAATCTTGATAGTATTGAGGCAAGCGATATACACACTCGTCTGAATCTGGAAAAAGGCAGATACATCCTTCTTTCTGCACACAGAGAGGAGAATATTGATACAGAAGAAAACTTTCTTTCACTATTCACAGCAATCAATAAAATGGCAGAAAAATACGATATGCCTGTATTGTATTCTTGTCACCCCAGAAGCAAAAAACGTCTTGAAGCAAGTTCTTTTAAGCTTGACAGCCGTGTGGTTTGTCACGAACCTCTCGGCTTCCATGACTACAACTGCCTTCAGATGAATGCTTTTGCAGTAGTGTCTGACAGCGGAACACTGCCCGAGGAATCCAGCTATTTTTCTTCGATAGGTAAGCCTTTTCCTGCTGTTTGTATCCGTACATCCACAGAGCGCCCCGAAGCTATGGAAAAGGGTTGCTTTGTTCTTGCTGGTATTGATACAGTATCTCTGCTTCAAGCAGTTGATACAGCAGTGGAAACCGTAAAAGCAGGAGAAATCTGCACCCCTGTTCCTGATTATGTAGAGGAAAATGTTTCCTCAAAGGTTGTCAGAATCATTCAATCGTACACATCCGTTGTCAACAAAATGGTTTGGCGTAAGTAAATTTACTGATATTTTGTGGTGATATATATGAATAATAAGCTTTTAGATTTTATAAATAATTCTCCCACAGCCTTTCATACTGTTGAGAATATAAAAAAAGCACTTATCAATGAGGGCTATGAAGAAATTAAAGAGGGCAGAGATTGGTGCTTGCAAAGAGGAAAGGATTATTTTGTAACCAGAAATGACTCCTCAATAATTGCTTTCAGTATTCCTAAAACTGACTTTAACGGATTTATGATTGGCTGTGCTCATTCTGATAGTCCGTGCTTTAAGCTCAAGTCTAATTCTTCGTTTGAAGATGGACTCTATGTAAAGCTTTCCTGTGAACGCTACGGCGGTATGATAAACTCAACGTGGCTTGACAGACCTTTGTCTGTTGCAGGAAGAGTAGTGGTAGCTGCTGAAAACGGTGTGAGTTCCCTGCTTGTTGATGTTAAGAAGCCTGTTGCGGTTATACCGAACGTAGCAATTCATCTGAACAAAAACGCCAACGAAAACACAACCTACAATGCCGCTGTGGATTTAGTTCCTCTATATAGCTGTGTCGGTTCTGAAACGCCTTCGCTTTTGCACAGCATTGCTGAAAGTTTGCAGATAAACACTGAGGACATTCTTTCAACGGATTTGTTTTTGTATAATTCTGACATAGGAGTTGAATGGGGTGATTTTGTATCTGCACCCAGAATAGACGATTTACAGTGTGTTTTTTCTGCTCTTAATGGTTTTCTTACAGCAAAGGAGTCCGGATCTATGCCTGTACTTGCTGTTTTTGACAACGAGGAGGTTGGAAGCAGCACAAAGCAGGGTGCTGACTCGAATTTCCTTGTGTCTGTTCTGTCCAAGTGCATCTCTTCAGTTTCAGGTTGTATCGGCAATCTTACGGATTATCTTGCAAACAGCCTTATGCTTTCTTGTGATAACGGTCACGCTGTTCATCCTAACCACCCTGAGCTTACAGATAAGAATAATTCAGTTATGCCCAATGGTGGTATTGTTATCAAGTACAATGCAAATCAGAAGTATTGCACCGATGCTGTTTCCGCCGCATTGGTGAAGCTTTTGTGTAAGCGAGCACAGGTGCCTTTCCAAGAGTATTCAAACAGAAGCGATTTGCCCGGTGGTTCTACCCTTGGTAATATTGCTAATACTCACGCATCAATGTTAACTGCTGACATCGGACTAGCACAGCTTGCTATGCACTCAGCTTTTGAAACAGCAGGCTCAAAGGATACAGAATATATGTCTTTGTTTATGAGTGAATTTTTCTCTTCATCCTTGAAGGTCAATGCAGAAGGTTTTTGTCTTAAATAAGTGTTTTGAGGGTCGATTATTATCGGCTCTCTTTTTTGTTTTATATTTGTAAATTTGTTGACATATTTTTGCAAATGTTGTAAAATTTTTATAAGATTGTTTATGTTATTGTGTAAATTTATACAAAAGAAAGGAATGCTCTGTATGTTGAAAAAAATAACCAGTATTTTGCTGGTTGTTGTGATGCTTCTCGGAGTTTTTACCTGTGTTTCTATTGTGAAAACTCCCGTAAAAGCTGCCACAACCAGCCAGCTCAACATCGATGCACGTGCTAACTACCTGTATAATATTACTTGGACCTGTCAGAAAACTGTGGCAGGTTGGAACGGTAATTATTATTTCTATCAGGGCAGCACCTATCGATTGCCATACGGTCAGCCAATTAACTCGGGCTATTATATCGGTTATGGCGTATCTATCGAAACTTTCAAATCGGGTGCCGCAAACGCTAGCTCTGCGTTTTACACCTATCAGTCAAGCTATGATGGTACGTAAGATACATGGTATGGTGTGACATGGGTACGTTACACAGATGCAGTGACAGGCGAAGAAAAGATAGCATACTCCGATATGATCGCAGTAACAAAGCCTTAATTGCAAAGATGTGCGAAACTAACATTAAGCAATAAACGGATAGCTTAACACAACACCCCCGTCAGAGGTATGGACTATATCCCGAAAAACGGACATTGAAAGAAAACACCCCCTGTTGTAGAATAAAAACTACAACAGGGGGTTAAATCATGTCAAAAAAATATACAAAGGTAAAGTGTTTAACAGAGGAAGTTTTACGCAGAAAAG
>JAFQQF010000002.1 GCA_017411385.1 Ruminococcus sp. | reverse complement strand
GGGATTTTCAGTCCCCTGCTCTACCAACTGAGCTACAGAGGCAAAAAAAATGGCGACCCGGAACGGGCTCGAACCGTCGACCTCTAGCGTGACAGGCTAGCGTTCTAACCAACTGAACTACCGGGCCACATGGTGGGAACAACAGGGCTCGAACCTGTGACCCTCTGCTTGTAAGGCAGATGCTCTCCCAGCTGAGCTATGCTCCCACGTGGTTGCCATTTTTCGTGACGCGTATTATAATACAACATCCACATCAAAAAGTCAATACTTTTTTGAAACTTTTTTTGAAAATTTTAATTTTTCTTTTTAATCAGGTTTTCAAGGTCTTCTTGTGTGAAAACATACTTCTTATTGCAGAAGTGGCAAGTAGCAGATGCAACACCCGTTTCGTCAGGAAGTTCCCTTATCTCGTCCTCAGGCAGACCGATAATCACATTCTCCAGAGATTCGCGTGTACAGCCGCAACGATACCCCACTTCCATCTCGTCAAGCACCTCTACCTCAAAGCCCTTGAGAATTTCGTGCACCATATCAAGAGGAGTATAACCCTTTGTAAGCATGGCGGTGACAGAATCCATATCGTGAACGTTCTTTTCAAGCTTCTCGATAGTGTCCTCAAAGGCACCGGGCAGAAGCTGAACAAGCAAACCGCCTGCAAAAAGCACCTCGCCTGTAGTTTTATCAACAAGCACACCCAGCGCACAAACGGTAGGAAGCTGTTCGCTTGTGGCATAATAGCTTGTAATATCCTCTGCTATCTCACCGCTGACTAACGGCACCTGACCGATGTAAGGCTCAGCACCGGGGAGCTTCTTCATAACATTGAGAACACCCTCGCCTACAGCCTTGCCCACATTGAGCTTGCCGTTCTGGTAATGCTCGGTAACACAATTTGAGTTTTCTACGTAGCCTCTTACGTAACCGTCGCTGTCAGAAGCCGCAATAACAACACCCAAGGGACCGTCACCTGCAACACGCAAGCTAATTGTTGCATCCTTCTGTTTAAGCTGTGCACCCATCATAGAAGCCGCTGTGAGCAGTCTGCCCAGAGCCGCTGTTGCTACGTTTGAGGTACGGTGTATCTTCTGTGCAGCATACACAAGGTCGGATGAATCAATGGCAGAAGCCATAACCGCTCCGTCGCTTGTAATGCATCTGATAATCTTATTCATATATATTCTCCCAAGCTGTAAATAATCACTTTTTATATTAAAACAAACCGACAGCAGGAGCAAGCCCCTGCCCTACAATTATACACTAAATTTTCCGTGCTGCAACTATTATTCTCTGTTCGTCTTCCGAAGGTGCATCAAAGGTCATATCGCCGAACACAGCCTCAACCTTAAAGCCTGCCTTTGTGAGCATCTCGTTAAGCTCTTCCATAGTGTATGCACGTTCTGAAAACTCCTCGGTGATACGATAGTAGCTCTTACCCTCCGGGATAAAGAAATCAAGAGAGATATTAACCTTGTTATCCTCGTCAGGGGTATTCTGCCACACACAGTACACCTCGTCGGTATCAAACACGAACACATTGTCTGAAAGCACACATCTGTGCTTATATACAGTATTGACATCAAAAAGAAAAACTCCGCCCTTGTTCATAAAAAGAGAAACCCTCTGGAAGGTTTTCTGCACATCCTGTTTGTTTGTCAGATGATTTATGCTGTCAAGGGTGCACACACAGGTATCAATAGTACCGTACAAATCAATACTCTGCATCTTTTGGCAAAGAAAAAGAATCTGCTCACCTTCATCCGATGCTTTTTGCAATGCTACAGAGAGCATATCGGGAGAGCCGTCTATTCCGTAGATATCCACTCCCTGTTTCTTTAATTCCAGAGTAAGCGAGCCTGTGCCGCAGGCAAGGTCAAGGGTAAGTCCTGCTTGGTGATTCAGCTTATCAAGTACGCTCAGAATGTATTCTGCACGCTCCTTATAACCAACGTTACCCGTCAGCTTATCATAAAAATCCGCAAAGACCTCGTATGCCATTTTACAGCTCCTGCTCCTTATTCATTCGGGAAAGCACAAGACGATAACCCTCTGCGCCGTATTCGAGGCTTTTGTTAACACGGCTTATGGTAGCCGTTGAAGCTCCTGTTTCCTCAATAATCTTGCTGTAAACGCTTTTTTCTGAAAGCATCTTTGCCACTACCATACGCTGAGATATGGTTTTGAGCTCCATTGCAGAACAAGCATCCTCCAAAAAGCTTTTGCACTCCTCTACGGTTTCAAGGGATAATATTGCCTCACATAACAATGTCAAAGCTTTATCATCAATATTGTTTGTCATAATTCCACCTCATAAGTTAATTTTTTAAAAGCTGTCGGATTATCTATATTACATTTTAACACACGAAAGTGAAAAAGTAAAATCATATTTTATCGTCATAACGCACAGAGAAAACAATAAATCTTTGTGCAGAATACAAACACAAAACCTGTTGACAAATTGGTTTATTCGCTATAAACTAAACATAGCGGGTTTACTGACAATAAACCACACAAGTAAAACAAAATCTCACCTTACAACAAAGGAGGTATAAATATGGAAGACATCAAGCTTGGAGTTGTAGAATCAAAATTTGCTGACCTTATATGGGAGAATGAGCCTATCCCCTCAGGAGAGCTTGTAAAACTCTGCGAGGGTGAGCTTTCTTGGAAAAAGCCCACCACCTACACAGTACTGAGGAAGCTCTGTGAGAAAGGCATTTTCAAAAATGAAAAAGGGGTAGTCACCTCTCTTATTTCCAGACAAGAATTTTACGCTATGCAAAGCGAAAAATTTGTAGAGGAAACCTTTGACGGCTCTCTGCCTGCATTTGTGGCAGCATTTACAAAGCGTAAGCAGCTTTCTAAGGAAGAAATTATTGAGCTGAGAAAACTTATTGACACATACGAGGAGGGTTAAATATGGAAACTGTATTTTTGCATCTTCTTAATATGAGCATCACTGCAGGGTGGATTGCCCTTGCGGTAATCATACTCAGACTTCTTCTCAAAAAAGCCCCAAAATGGATAACCGTGCTTTTGTGGGGCTTGGTAGGACTGAGGCTTATATTCCCCTTTTCAACAGAAAGCGTATTAAGTCTTATTCCCAGTGCCGAAACCGTACCCCCTGAGATTATCTACGCACAAGAGCCTCAGATTCACACAGGGGTTGAGTTTTTCAACAGCTCAGTAAACCCTGTTATCTCCGAAAGCCTTGCACCCCAAGCAGGTGCAAGCGTCAACCCTGTGCAGATTATACTTTTTGTTGCTACCATAATCTGGCTTGCAGGTGTAGCAGGCATGCTTATTTACACTCTTGTAAGCTACCTTCGCCTGAAAAGCAAGGTGAAAATATCTATGCCTATAGATAAAAACATCTATATCTGCGACTCAATAAACACACCCTTTATCTTAGGTGTAATAAAGCCTAAAATCTACCTGCCCTCAACCCTTAGCTCTACCGAGCAGGAATATGTACTCAGTCACGAAAAAGCACACCTTAAAAGACGTGACCACTTAATAAAGCCTTTGGGATTTCTCCTGCTTTCCGTGTACTGGTTCAATCCCCTTTTGTGGGTTGCCTACGTACTCCTGTGCAGAGATATTGAAACAGCCTGCGACGAAAAGGTTATCAAGGATATGGAGCTTCAACAAAAGAAAGAATACTCTACGGCACTCCTCAACTGCAGCGTACCAAGGCGTATGATTGCCGCTTGTCCCCTTGCATTTGGCGAGGTTTCTGTGAAACAGAGGATAAAGACCGTATTAAACTACAAAAAGCCTGCATTCTGGATTACCATTGTAGCAATAATTCTCTGCATTGCTCTTTCTGTCGGTTTCCTTACAAACCCTGTGGAAAACAACCCTTACGGCGTAAAGGTTGTAGACTCAGGCTCGGATATTGAGGGAGTTTCCCTTGAGTTTTTAGAGCTTGAAATTGCAGAGGATTCAGAGCAAAACCCTTACATCGAAGTAAAATGGAAGAACAAAAACAGCGAAAGCTACACCTGCGGAGAGGAGTTCTACGTTTACAAATACGTAAACGGCGAATGGGTAAACATCCGCAGAGGCGATTATGCCTTTGTGAGCATCGGCTATATTATACCTGAAAAAGGTTCGTTCAAACACTCCTACGATTTGTGGAACATCGAGATTGACGAAGTCGGCACATACCGCTTTGAGAGCACATTCCTCAAAAACAAAGGCGACACCTTCCCCACCGAGTACAAGGCATGGATTGACTTTGAGGTGACAAAGGTACCCGACTTTGAAGAAAACGGCTACAAAACCACAAACTCAGGCTCCGACCGAGAGGGTATATCCGCCCAAATAGTTGACCTTAACCTCACAGCTGCCAAGCCCTACATTGAGGTTATGTGGAAAAATGACAACGACCACGACTTCACCTGCGGTGAACAGTTCTATATTTATAAGCTCGAAAACGGCGAATGGATAAACTGCCGAAGCGGTGAATACGCTTGGGAGGATATAGGCTACATTGTCCCTGCAAAGGGCACCTTCACCCACAAATACAGCCTGTATAACATTAATATTGATACAGCAGGCACCTACCGCTTTGAGTCACCTTTTTCAAGCAAAGGAGAAAAAGTTTGGTTAGATTTTCAGTATCCTTACACAGGTGCTTCTTCCTCACAAGGTACAAACGAAAGCTTTGAAGCCAAGGATGTGACACATTACTACTGCAACAACACCACAGATGTTATGCGCCCTCAGATTACCCTTTACAGACGGACAAGGGATTTTAAGTTCACCTTGTCGTCACTGAGCTCCTATGTGCCCACAGGCAAATACTCAACAGAGGGTAACGTACTCACCCTTACTGCCGATGACGGAAACAAGTATGTCTTTGAGGTATTAGATGCTGAAAACCTCAAATTCATAGCGGACAAATCTGCAGATATACCCAAGTACAAATACTCTCCCAATGAGGAAGCAAAGCAACCATTTACCGACGGAGATATTTTTGAACTCGAACCCAAAGAAAGCACAAACATAGTTCAAGGACAAAATTTGTATCTTGATTTTGAAGCACTTGAGGATACGAAACTGTATTTTTCAAGCGGTGCTGGAGCTTGGTATTCCTCAATTCATCTAAACAAAGATGGAAGCTTTGTCGGCGAACACAGGGATGCTGACCAAGGAGCCTCAACCGAAGAGTACCCAAATGGTACTATTTACAAATGTGAATACAGTGGAAAATTCAGCAATCTTCAAAAAATCAACGATTACACATATGCCCTGACACTTGAAACATTAAGCTACGAAGGTACACGCGGAGATACGTATATAGATAACGGGGTAAAACACGTAACATCATATCCTTACGGACTTACGGATAATCAAGAATCGTCACATATAGCTTCTGACGAATTTCTGCTATTCTTACCAAGCACACCAACAAATACGGTTCCCGGTGAATTACTAAACTGGTGGCCTTTCAGAAGTTCTAATGAAAAGCCCGATACACTTTCTCTATACTGCATATATAATGTATCCACCAAGCAAGCTTTCTTTACAAAACCATTATTAGAAGAATAACCCGACAAACAAAAAACAGGATGCAAACCTAGGCGGTTTGCATCCTGTTTTTGTATTATGGCATCCCCTTGAGGCGAAGGCTCTCAAAACGCCTCTCTCTTGATAGTATCAAGGGCGTTCTTTTCAATTCTGCTGACCTGTGCCTGAGAGATGCCGATTTCCTCGGCAACCTCCATCTGTGTTTTACCTTTAAAAAATCTAAGTCCCAATATCTTCTTCTCTCTGTCGGAAAGTTTTCTGATGGACTCTTTCAAAGCAATCTCGTCAAGCCAATCCTCGTCGGTGCGTTTATCCCCCACTTGGTCCATAACATAGACTGTGTCCGAGCCGTCAGAGAAAACAGGCTCATAAAGTGACACAGGCTCCACTATAGCCTCTAAAGCAAGCACCACTTGCTCCTTGGGTACACCCATCTCTTTGGCAATTTGCTCAACTGAAGGTTCTTCGCCGTTTTTATTTGTGAGCATTTCTTTTATCTGCATTGCGTGGTAGGCGGTGTCGCGCATACTTCGGCTGACTCTTATGGGGTTATTATCCCTCAGAAATCTTCGCACCTCACCGATTATCATAGGTACCCCGTAGGTAGAAAATTTAACATCCAGATTAGGGTCGAAATTATCAATGGCTTTAATAAGTCCGATAACCCCCACCTGAAATAAATCATCGGGGTTTTCCCCTCGGTTTGCAAACCGCTGTATTACCGACAGCACAAGGCGTAAATTCCCCTGTACCATCTTGTCGCGTGCCTTGCGTTTTTCTTCTTCTGTGCCGTTTTTGATGACAAGCAGAAGCTCTCGTTTTTCTTTTTCTTTCAGGACCTTCAGCTGAGAAGTGTTTACTCCACAGATTTCAACCTTTGTATATTGCAAAACAATACCCCCGACAATACTTTTACCTTAGTATTGTCAGGGGTGTTTCGGTTAATTCACCATATTTTTATGACGGGTATATTGTCGGATTGATTATACGACGAAAACGCATCGTAAACATTAGGTTGATAGGAACTGAAATTACCGTTTCCAAAGAAACAGAAGGGGTTTTGTTTATCTAAGACAGTACTGTTATAATCCCACACACTAATCGCACTACCGTTCTCATCAACCCACGAAGGTACAAAATCATGCTCAGGTTTAGGCACCATCACAGTAACCTGCTCCTCCTCGTAGTAAGAACCATCCTCGGAATAGTCGTATTCGTACTCCTCGTATTCATCATACACCTCAGCAAAAGGCTCTGTGGGAAGTTCCGTAGGAGGCTCTGTGGGAGGTTCTGTAGGAGGCTCGGTAGGCTTTTCATAGCCAGCTGTTACTCTTGTATCAGATGTAACAAAATGTGCTTGCGCACTGCTTACAGGGTCTGTGAGCAAACCTAAAGACACCGCCGAAATCATCACAACTGCAACCGCTATAAGCACAGAAGATGTTTTTCTGTATCTGAGTGTTTTCTTGATACGCTCAGCGACTCCCACCTCGCCAAATGCAACAGGATACACAAGCTTAGATTTCTGAGGCATTTTGCAGTCTAGAAGGGCACGGGCATAATCCTTACGCTTATTGAGCGAAAACTCCTTGATTACCTTTTCGTCGCAGGCAACCTCAATATCCCTGCAAAGGAGTGTGTAGCTAAGCCACATCAAAGGGTTAAACCAATGGATACTCAGAAGCAAAAAGCCCAACGGCTTCCAAAAATGGTCAAGGCGTTTAAGATGTGCCTTTTCGTGAGCAATAACGTATTTTTCTGTCCTCTTCTTCATTCGGAAGGGAATATAAATACCTGGTTTGAGCAAACCGAAGATAAAAGGAGAATCCACCTTGTCGCTTTGGCGGATGTTTTCTCTGAGCAAAACAGAGTCCCTAAGCCTAATCCCCATAATAACATAGGACAAGCCGGCGTAAGCAAGCATAACTCCCACACCCGAAACCCATACAAAAGCTGCAATTCTGCCTGCTTTTATGACAATGGCTGCACTGCTGTCTGCAGACGCTAAGCTTTGTGTATCCTCCTGCACACTCTGCGTAACAGGTTGCTTGTAGTCCGTATACTCAGACGTTAGCTTTACGGATGCTTCCCTTTGCACCTGTGACAAATCAGGCATCATTGAAAATTCGCTTTCAACTCCTATAGGAAACAGTAGCCTCACCGCCACCAAACCCCACAGCAAACAGCTAAGCCACCTGGGTGTACCCTTCAATAAAAGACGCAAAAGCATAACCGCCAATGCAACAACACTTGCGGTTATGCTTACGTTAAGAACGCTATAAAACAACTGTGTCATAAAGAACCTGAACTTTCACGAAAGAAGGAATTACTCCTTTGCATTGTCAATCAGAGCTTTGAGTTCTTCTGCTTCAGAGGTATTGAGCTTTCTGCCGTTGACAAAGGCTGCCATAAATGCAGGCAAGCTACCCTCAAACTTCTTTTCAATCATCTCGTCCATCTCGGCAATCTGAGCCTGCTCCTTACTGATAAGAGCGGTTACTATTGTTTTTTCATTCTTAAGAACACCTCTGTCTGAAAGACGCTTGAGTACGGTATAGGTGGTTGTTCTTGCCCAGCCAAGACGCTCCTTGCAAAGTTCTGCAAGCTCGTTGCTCTTGAGAGGCTGGTTTTCCCAAACGATAAGACAGCAGCGATACTCGCTTTCAAAAATCTTAGGTGTTGACATATAAATTCCTCCTGTAAATCAATTACATAATTTCCCTGTTCTTATACTACCAAAACGAAGTTTACTTGTCAACAAAAAAACGGCATTTATCCGCATAAAATCTAGCTTTGCAGAGGTGTCAAAATATATTTTAAAAGCAATATTACAATATCAAAATCATATAAGGAGTAGAGCATTCGCGACCCTACTGCATCCTCTATTTCATTGAGCACCCACTCACCGTTATGAAGTATAAAATCAAAGCCTGCATAATCTGTCTGAAGCTCTTTTTGCAAGCAGGATATAGCTTGCCTTTGCTCCTTTGTCACCTCAAAAACCTCCGCCTTACCGCCTAAGGTATAATTACTGCGAAAGCTGTTTTCCGACGACCTTTTCACACCTGCAACAATCTCTCCACCCAAAACGTAAACTCTCACATCCACGCCTGTGTGTGAACAAGGCTTCTGCAAAATATACTGCTTGTGAGGTTCAAGGGTTGTGCTCTGCAAATCTTCTTTACTGTTAAGCCAGAAAACCTCTTTTCCCCCATGACCGCTCACCGATTTAAGCACACAGGGATACTCTATGCTCTCTGCACTTTCCTTAGTAAAAAGGCAGGTTTCCATCACAGGAACACCCAAGGCTCTGCACAGCTCATGGGTTTTATATTTATCATTTGCAATCTCGATGGTTTTTGTGTTATTAAAGCAACGCACACCGAAAGCTTTAAGCTTACAGTTTATTTCATGAAAACGGCTTCTGTTTATACAAAAATCATAGTTCTCATAAAGCTTTGCATCAAAGGCAACGGCATCGTCGCAAAGCACAAGCTCAAGCTCTGCCCCGAGCTTTTCAGCTTCTTCAATGAGGTGATTAATAAACCAGCCGTTTACCTGTGCATCCTTTGTTGTGTATACAAGCAAGCCCTTCACTTTATCATTTCCTTTGCTATATGCTCCATTATTAAATCAGCAAGGTTTACACCTGTGCAATCCAATGTTGTGCGAAAATGTGTGTTAGAGTTAACCTCGCAAATTACAGGCTCATCGTCTTCACCAAACATTACATCCACTCCTGCAAAGTCAAGCTTAAGTGCTCTGCAGGCTTTCAAAGCCTCCTCTGCCTGTTCTTCCGATATATCAAAAGCACGCATTTTTCCGCCGATTGTGAGGTTTGAGCGGAAATCCTCGTCATTGTAGCGGTAAATTGTAGCAACGGCCTTGTCCCCAACTACATTGACACGCAAATCCCTGCCTCGGCTTGTAGTAACAAACTCCTGCATAATAAACTCCTTATGCCCGAGTTTTTTTACAATCTCCACAGCTTCATCCTTATTATGAGCAAGATAAACCTGCATGCCGAAGGAACCGTAGGACTCCTTGATAACTACAGGAAGCCCCAGCTTCTCTATTGCCCTATAAGCAAAGGAAAGGTCAGTATAACCCACACCCTCAAAGGTTTTTGGTGCAATAATCGTGCGTGGAGTTCTGACTCCTGCCTCTGACAGTTTAATAGCCGTGAGCGCTTTGTTGTCGCAGGCTTCTACTGCATCTGCACAGTTAAAAAGCCTCACTCCTTTACTCTCAAGCTGTCTTGCAAGGAGCACGTCTTTATCCCAGAAAAGAGCAAAATCCGGAAGTTCATTTTCAGCAAAAGCCTCACCTACTACGCCAGACACCTGTGCCGTTGTGAGCATCTGAATTTCTATATTGTGAGCCTTCGCACTTAAAAGTAAAAGCTCGTAAATATCCTTGAATTTATAAGACTCAAGAAACGCATTGACAACAAGCCAGCCCTTCATCAAATCTCTCCCTATATAGTTTCTGTGTATCAGCTCTTGATAATAACAGCCTCATCCTGCACGCTGAGCATACCGAATTTAACCTCAACCTTTTCACCGGAGATAAGGTCTGTGTAGACACCGTCAGGAACATCAACACAAACAAGAGCCGATGAGGTTTTCACAGGGAAAACGCCTGTAATTTTACTGTCCTTGGTTTTGTGCACAGCCATAAGCACACCCTCACAGGGGACAGACACGCAATAATCACTGTTTGCAAAAATCTCGTCCCTGCGGATTTCTGCGAGCCTTTTCATAAGAGGTGTAAGGTCAACCTTTACATCCCAATCAACGGTATCCTTATCAAACAATGACGGCAGATGCTTTTCGCCTACCTCCTGTCCGTTATACACAAGGGGCATACCCTTCTGAAAATACATAAAGGCAGTCCACGCACGAAGCTCATTTTCATCGGCAATAAGCTGATGTGCACGGGGTCTGTCGTGATTTTCAAGGAAACGGAGCTTCACGTAGTTATCGGGATATATGGTTTCCTGCAGATTCAGAACCTTTGCATAATCCGCAAGACTTATCTTTTGGAGCAGGCAATCCACAAACTCCCCTGCCGTATCATAGTCGTAGGCAATATCAAAAGCTCTGTAAATCTCGCTGTCGGAAAGTGCCGTCATACCCTGACTGCGGATATATCGGATGAAGCCGTGCTCAATACTCTCTGAAAGCCAGATGCAGTTTTCTCTCACCGGTGCAACCTCTCTTCTGGCTCTTTCCCAAAACTCAAGAGGCACCAAGGAGGCAACGTCACAGCGGAAGCCGTCTACAATCTCTGCCCACATTTTAAGGGTATCAATCTGATAATCCCACAGCTCCCTGTTACTGTAATCAAGGTCGATAATATCTGTCCAATCTCCAACGCGATTGCCAAAGGAGCCGTCTTCTTTGTGATAGAACCACTCGGGATGATGAACGCTCAGCCAAGAATCAGGAGATGTGTGATTATAAACAACATCAATAATACACTTCATTCCAAGATTGTGTATATCGGATACAAGTGCCTTGAAATCTTCTAAAGTACCAAACTCGGGGTTTATCTCGCGGTAATTCTTTATGGCATAGGGACTGCCGAGGGTTCCTTTTCTTGCCTTTTCTCCAAGGGGATGCACAGGCATAAGCCAGATTATATCCACCCCTAAATCCTTGATTCTCTGCAAATCCTTTCTGACACCCTCAAAGGTTCCCTCCTTTGAATAATTGCGTACAAAAACAGAATACATAACCTGATTTCTGAGAGTCTTATCAGTATCAAAAGCCATAACAAAAACCTCCGTATATTTATACTTCTATGATACAACCCCAAAGCAGAATTGTAAAGAAAAAACAGCAAACCTTTCGGCTTGCTGTCTAAATCAATTCATTATCATATCTATGCCCGTCTGCAATGTTTCTGCGTTTATGGCTCCTGATGCATAGGTGACTATGTTACCACTTGCATCAATAAAATAGGTTGTGGGCAAAGAATACACACTGTAGGCTATTGCCGCACTCTGCTCAGTATCATAATACACAGGAAAAGTATAACCCTGAGAAGCGATAAATTCAGATGCAATCTTCACGGTTTCACGGGAGTTATCTGTCATATTCACCATAAGGAAATTCACCTTATCTCCCTGCTCATTATACTTTTCTTCAAAGTCAGGCATCTCCATTTTGCAAGGAGAGCACCAGCTCGCCCAGAAATTCACCACTGTAGGCTTACCGTAAAAATCCGAAAGCTTCACCGCCTTGCCGTCTGCATCATATACAGTAAAGTCAGGTGCAGAAACACTAGGATTTTGGGAATTCTCAGAGTTGTTAGAGCCGTCTGTTGCATCCGAAGAAAGCAAAGACGTATCCACTCCGTCAGACAAAGAATTATAGAGTGCAAGGCTTCCGACAAGCAGTGCCGTAATTGCAAGTATTATTATAATCAGTGTAATTTTATTCTTCATTGTTTTCTCCTCAACTCAAAAGTGAAAGCACTCTGCCCATAAGTCCCGTTGCCATAAGCACACCAACAACGACAAGAAGCAAGCCGCAGATTATATTTATGACTTTATAGTTGCGTTTTATAAAGTTAAATGTGGATTTCAGGTAATCAATAAGCACCGCACTGAGAATAAAAGGAATCCCCAAGCCCATAGAATATACAAAAAGCATCAGCATTCCTTCAATCACTCGCCCCTGAGTGGAAGCAAGCATAAGTGCCGAGCCTAAAAAAGCACCCACACAGGGAGTCCAGCCTACAGAGAAAACCACACCGAAAAGCAATGCGGAAAAGAATCCCATATTATCGGTTTTCACCTTACCTGAAAAGCCTTTGAAAATATTGAGCTTAAAAACTCCGAGGTAATTGAGTCCGAAGAATACAACAACAAGACCGGAAACTATATTGATAATAAGCTGATATTTACGAAGCAAAGCCCCCAGACTACCTGCCAAAGCTCCCATACACATAAAAACAAGAGTAAATCCCAGAACAAACCCCAAAGCACCTGTGAAGGCTTTTCGCTTTTTGCCCGATTCTCCTCCTGCAAAATAAGAAATGTATATTGGCAGCATCGGCAAAAGACAAGGAGATACAAAGGTGATGATTCCTTCCAAAAAAGCTAGTATATATTGCACAGCATACACCTCCGATAAGCTATGCAACAAGTATACCACACAAAAGCGAAAAATAAAAGTCTTAGGCAAAAAGAAGCAGGCACTTTCCTGTCAAAGAAAGCACCTGCTTCATTAGAAGGGGTTATTTGATGTTGTGTAGTTTTAAGATTATATATCCTTGTACTTAATAAGAATCTGGCGTCTGCCTGTAACATCCAGCTTTCTGTAAATATTCTTGCAATGAAAATGCACGGAAGAATAGGTGATGTATAGCTCCTGTGCAATTTCTGCAAGAGTTTTGTCAGAAAACAGATAAGAAAAAACCTCCAATTCCCGTGGAGAAAGAGAAGCAATCTCAGGATACTTTTCAAGCATAATGTGATATTCCCGCCTTGCTAAATTGAGATAATAAAAGTAGTTTTTTTCTTCAGGTGCTTTTTCACTCATCATTCTTCACCTCCATGCATTGGTAGTTTTTCCACCATACTTGATAGTTATTATTTTCTTTATTGAAAATTATAGGATATTTTGTTACAATATATGTAGAAAAAACAATCAAATATATCTTTAATGTATTTTATAATTTAATTATAAAAAATTTACAAAAGCTTTTCTACCCCTTATTTTAGGGGTTTTTCAGAACTTGAGTTTATGTGCAAAGAAAAACTATGCAATTCAAGAGGGCGTTTTGTATGTTTCAATTAATTATTTTCAAACACCGAAAATAAACACAAATCATATATTTATTCCCCTTATGTAAAACCACAACGAATGTTCTGGCTACATAAAAGCCAAAAAACATAAAATAACCTTCCTAAAAGGAGGCTACAAAAATGTCGGACAAAACCATTGACAACGCACATATAAACGAAAATGCATCACCTGTAATTTCACCCTTTGACGTTCTGACCAAAAGAGAAATAGAGGTACTGGAGCTCATCGCCCGCGGATTTACAAATGCAGATATCGCAAAAACCTTGTATATTTCCGAGCACACTGTCAATGATTTCACCAAAAAAATCTACCGTAAGCTTAACGTGCACAACCGTCAGGCTGCCGCACAGCTACTACACCGCTACGGGCATGACAAGGGCTCTCAAGACTAAAACATATCAATTAGCTATTTTCTTATCCCCAAAACATACAAACCGACAAAACGGCTATGCTCTTTCGCGAGCATAGCCGTTTTGCCTTGTTTTACTATGTAATTTTAATACTCAAGTCCTGCGATAAACTTCTGGATAGCTGTGGCATCCTTGATAGACACCCCGCCGTCTTCGTTAAAATCTGCCAGAGCAAGTGCCTCCTCATCAAAAATCACAAGAGAAGCCAGATGCTTCTGAATTGCAGTTGCATCCTTGATGTTAATATCCTCATCAAAGTTCACATCACCAAGCTCAGCATAGCCTTTTTCTCTGACAACAATCGGCTTATCAAAGCTGTCCTGCATTATGTAGGAAACCTCATCGCCGTTAACGAGCTTACCGTCATTAACTTCCAAATTATCACTAATGATTATATCACCAAATGAATAAATAGTAATATCAGAGCCTTCTTTTTGAGTTACCTCTGTAGCTGAAGCTTTGAGTACTCCGCCGATTATATTGATGTCGCCTTCTGCAAAAATAGCACCTGACTCGGGATAATACTCACTCTCGGCTGTTACCGAACCGCCCGATGCAAAGAGCGAGCCTGAGTCAAGCTTAAAGTTGCCACCAACATACATACCGTCAGAATACAAATAACCGCCCTCTGAAATAGAGGTAACATCAGCTCCGCCAGATATGGTTACATCACCTGCAACCACATAATCAAGAGTCTTGTCCCATATTGCATTGATTCCGCAGGAATCGTATGCATAACCTGCTTTTGCAACTACCTTTCCGCCTGTGAAATTCATATTGGAAAGGCCCCAGCCTACTATGCCATAGCTGGTGGTTACAGCTTCGGGACCTGCAGGATATGTAGTATCAGCACTTATCGCAGTAACAGTACCCTCGCTGTTGATACCTCTTGCTAAAGAAATGCCAAATGAATGCACCTGTCCGTTTGATGCCTCGGCAGTAACCGTAGCACCTTTTTTTACATTCAGATATCCTCCGCCGGGGCTTACATAATCACCCGTAACGTCATCAATAAACTCAACACTTTCAACGCTTATGCCAACGCTGGTGGCACCCTCTTTACCCTTTGCAGTGAGGCTTCCGCTCTCAACAAATATATCACCGTAAGCCTTCACGCCTATGCTGTCACCCGTTGAAGAAACACCGCCTTCAGATACAACATTTCCAGACTTAACTATCATATCACAGCAATATATTCCTACACTAGTTGCGTCAACAAGTGTTTCGCCTCCAATATAACCTACAGTTACATTACCGCCATCAACACAAACATCTCCGCCCTGTGTAATATCGTCGTAGTTATAGGTAGTATATACTCCCATACTGTAGCCTTCTGTATAAGAGGAATAAATAGCAAGTGAAGCAGAGCTATCTTCTCCTATAAGTGTAAGATTTCCTTCTTCAACACCGACACCTATGCTCCATTCATTTGCACCCCATTCGGAAATCATATTGTTTCCACTAAAACGAATAGTTAAATCCATACCGCCTGCGTAAACACCCGCAGACATCACACCCTCAACAAGCTCTTCACCACAAAAACGTGTATTATTCAGATAAAGGCAGTTTTCCTTTGCAACATACTTAACTGTGCCGTCACCGAGAACGTCAGATGCATTGTCACTTGTAACCTGCACACCGCCTACCCAGATACTGTATCTTGCAGCAGCCGAGGTGCCTACAACAGAAACTCCTGCCAAAAGCAACAAAGCTATAACCAAAGCCAAAATTCTTTTCTTCATATAAACATCCTCCTTTGCTTTAGCGTGTTATACCGCTAAATTCATTATACCACACTTCTTTTCTAAGTCAATAGTCAAACATAAATTTCCTTCTTGATAAAACTCAAATTCGGTGCTAATATCATAACAAGATGTTTTTGGAGGCACAAAATGAAAATCACCGCTTTGACAGAAAACACTGCAAAAAACAGCTGCTTTGAATATGAGCACGGACTCTCACTTTACATTGAAACCGACAATCACAAAATTCTTTTTGACACAGGTCAGACCGATATATTCTTACACAACGCAGAAAAGCTTGCAATCGACCTTTCACAGATTGACATTGCTGTGATTTCTCACGGTCATTATGACCACACAGGTGGGCTTTCAGCCTTCCTTGAAATCAACAAAACCGCACCTGTATATCTGAGCCGACACGCTTTTAAACCTTACTATAACGGCAATGAAAAATACATCGGCATGGACACAAGCCTGAAAGAAAATCCGCGTCTTATATTTACAGGTGACTGCACCGAAATTACAGACGGTCTTTCCCTGCATTCCTGCAATCAAGCAGAGAAACAGTTTGAACTTGGCAGCTTCGGTCTTAACATAAAAGTCGGTGAAAGCTTCCAGCCTGATGATTTCCGTCACGAGCAATATCTGCTAATTGAGGAAAACGGCAAAAAAGTGTTAATCAGCGGTTGTTCACACAAGGGAGTGCTTAACATTGTAAAATGGTTTGAGCCCGACGTACTTATCGGAGGATTTCATTTTTCAAAGCTGCCCTTAGATGAAACGCTCAAAAAATACGCTTTGTATCTTGACTCCTTCCCCACTCTTTACTACACATGCCACTGCACGGGAAAAGAGCAATATGAGTTTATGAAAAAGCACATGAACAGACTTCATTACCTAAGCACAGGAAAGACTATAGAAGCATAAAAAAAGACGGCTACTTATGAATGGTAGCCGTCTTTCTTAATTTTTCTTTTGATTAAGCTTTCTCTAAGTTTTTGTTCTTAGTAATTGCCTTGATTACAAAGAGTGTGCCGATTGTGAGCACAATACCTATAGGAAGCACAATGTACCATACCTGCACGAATCCTGCGATAATATAGGTTACAAAAGAAATAATAGCAACAGTAAGTGCATAGGGAAGCTGAGTTGATACGTGAGCAATATGCTCGCACTGTGCACCTGCTGAGGACATAATTGTTGTATCAGAGATGGGTGAGCAATGGTCGCCGCATACTGCACCTGCAAGACAAGCAGACATACTGATAACCATAAGCTCTGCATCGGGTGTACCTGCATACAGGTATGTAACAATAGGAATAAGAATACCGAAAGTACCCCATGATGTGCCTGTTGCAAAAGCAAGCACACAAGCAACAATGAAGATGATTGCGGGCAGGAAGTTTGCAAGACCTGCTGCAGCACCTGTCATAAGATCAGCAACAAAGTACTTTGCACCCAGAAGTCCTGTCATATTCTTAAGTGCTGTTGCAAATGTAAGAATAAGGATTGCAGGAACCATTGCAATGAAGCCCTTGGGAACTGCTGCCATTGCTTCTTTGAAGTTAATTACTCTGCGAATAATGAGGAAAGCGATGGAAATTACAAGAGCAATAAGTCCGCCCCAAGGAAGACCAACGGTTGCATCTGTGTTTGCAAAAGCATCAACAAAGCCTGTACCGTCAAGAATACCGCCGTTGTATACAAGAGCAAATATGCAAACAGCAACTAGAACAACTACAGGAAGAATAAGGTCAATAACCTTGCCCTTGGGGTTGCCCTCTTCCTCAACAGCTGTCTGCTCGCCTACTCCCAAGTCGCCCTCAAACTTTGCCTTATACTCATGCATTGCCATTGAGCCGTAGTCAAATCCCATAACGGAAATGGCAATTACAAACACAAGTGTAAGAAGTGAATAGAAGTTGTAGGGAATTGCTGTGATAAACAGGTCAAGACCTCTTCCGTCTTCTGCGTAAGCAGAAACAGCCGCCGCCCATGAAGAAATGGGAGCAATCATACATACAGGTGCCGCTGTAGCATCAATGATGAAAGCAAGCTTTGCACGGGAAATCTTGTGACTGTCAGCTACAGGACGCATAACTGAGCCTACTGTGAGGCAATTGAAGTAGTCATCAATAAAGATAAGTACACCGAGTACGAAAGTAGCAAGCATTGCACCTACTCTTGTCTTGATGTGAGTTGCAGCCCATTTGCCGAAAGCGGCAGAACCTCCCGCCTTGTTAACAAGGGCTACCAACACACCAAGCTCAACAAGGAAAATAAAGATACCTGCTGTATCACTCACAGCAGAAATAAGACCCTCATTGATAACTGCATCCATTGTACCCAAGAAGCTGAACTTTGAGTAGAACAAAGCTCCTGTTACAATACCGATGAAAAGTGAGGAATAAACCTCTTTTGTAATCAGTGCCAAACCGATTGCAATCACAGGGGGAATAAGTGCCCACACTGTACCCTGCACGGCACCTTCGCCTGCACAGGTTTCACAGGCAGCATCTTCAGCCACACCTGTGCCGTGGCAGTCCATACAGGGAACAGTGCCCAGATAACCGCCGGATACTGCCGCGTAAACCAGCAGACCTACAATTACAAGAGCAGCAACTGCAAGGACAATCTTCTTAGTTTTTGTCATTTTGAACCTCCGAATTAAGAAATTTAAAACAAAAAACCGTGGCTTGTGTGCCACGGTCAAAAGTCAAGCAATCAACCAAAATAGCACTCCACCTTTCGGTGACAGTGTAATACATATTCTGTATTACCCCAGCCCTAAACACCGGAAAATGCATTCGGGCTTCGGCGGTGATTCCTTTTGCATACGGCATTTCCGTACACTTATGTATGCTACTGATAAGCACCGCACCTCTATTTTGTTATGCTAAGATTATACCAAAGAAATAGCCCTAGTCAACCTTTTTTATACAAAAAACTGTTATTTTATCGAATTTTGCAGAAACGCAAAAAAGAAAAGAGCGGATTTGAACCGCTTAACATTTTTATTCTATCAAAAAAGCGCCCAAAATGTCAATGCGTTTTATAATTTTTGTAGTGCATACAATACAATTTCTACGTTTTATATTAAAAACTACTGTTAACTTTGTATATTTTTCCATCTTGCAAACACCTGAACCCTATGGTATATTATAGACAGAAAGGATGATACCAATGAAGAGGTAAGCACCCAAGGTAAAACTTAAAGGTTTACGGTTGGATTTTTAAGACTTTCAAAAAAAACAAAGTACCAATAATAAAATAGTACAAAAACATCTGTTAAGTGAAACAGATAAGAACCAAAAAGAAATTTACAAATCTAATTTTTCAAGGTCAAACAAAAACGAAAGTCAAAAAAGAAACAATCGGGAGGTCAAAAACCTCTGAAAAAAACCAAAAGAAACCTTAGGGAAAGACAATGTCCCCTATCAAAGAAAACCACACTCAAGTAAATCTCACTTATGAGAACGAAAAGAAAATGAAGTGAAAGGTAAAACAGAGAGAAAAGGACAACGTCACATCCAAAATCTGTAGAAACGAGAGGTAGACAACGATGTTAGATAACAAGAGTGAACAGAAATAACCCTTGACTGTTGTGTAAAGAAACACGGTCAAGGGTTATTTCACTTTTATACAGATTTTTCTTTACCGCCTCAGGGCGGTTTTTTTGTTTTTTCAGAATTTCGTGAAGAGCGGAGCAACCTTCCTTGCTATTCTGTATATGGGGGTTTCCAGCTCTTTTTTTGCTTCTGTAAGCTTTTCTCTTATAGGAATATTCTGAGGACAATGGTTTTCGCATTTTCCGCAACCTATGCAGTTGGTAATTGACGTAGGTGTTTTACGCAGAGCGGTACACATAATATGCTCCTTCATTGCAGGGAACCAGCCTTCTGCGTACTTTCGGTTGTAGTGAGCAAAGGCGCCGGGAATATCTACGTTTTTGGGGCAAGGCATACAATATCCGCAGCCTGTGCAGCCAACCTTCATTTTTGCATTCATTGCCTTCACAACGCTTTGGAGCATTTCTTCATCGTGCAAAGAAAGCTCACCAACCTTTGCCTCAGATGCTGTTTTTATATTGTCAGCTACCATCTCCATAGAATTCATACCCGAAAGTACAACTGTCACCTCGGGCTGATTATAAAGCCAGCGAAACGCCCACTGTGCAGGAGTGTACTGCTTTTCATAATCAGCAAAGATTTTTTTGGCTTCCTCGGGCAAGCGGTTTACAAGTCTGCCGCCTCGGAGAGGCTCCATTATCATAACTGGCAAACCATTGCTGTGAGCATATTGAAGTCCTCTTTTGCCTGCCTGTGAATGCTCATCCATATAGTTATACTGAATCATACAGAAATCCCAGTTGTATGCATCAACCAAAGTACAGAACATATCGGTGTTGCCGTGATAAGAAAAGCCTATCTGACGGATAGCGCCACTTTTCTTTTTTTCCTCTATCCACTCAAGAATTCCTAGGTCGCACATACGATTCCATGCGGAAACGTCTGTAAGCATATGCATAAAGTAATAGTCTACATAATCCGTTCTCAGCCGTTTAAGCTCTTCGTTGAAAATCTTATCAAGGCTTTCTCTGTTTTTTACGAGGTAATGAGGCATTTTTGTAGCAATATGGATTTTGTCACGCACATTATTTTTCTCAAAAACCTCACCTATGAGAGCTTCACTTCCTGGGTAAATGTACGCGGTGTCAAAATAATTCACCCCTCCATCAATTGCCGCCATTATTTCTCTTTCCGCTTCTTCATAATCAAGCCTGCCCATCTTGCTCTGAAATCGCATACAGCCAAAGCCAAGTGCAGAAAGCTTGTTTCCGTATTTATCTAATCTGTAATTCATAATCCACCTGTCAATTCTTAATTTTCTCTATATTAGCACAGTAAGATAAGTTTAACAATACGAAAGGTTGAAAAAACAGCAAAAGCAAAATATAATAAACACATATACTTGACTCACTCTATCGGAGGGCACTATGAAAGTAATTGCAAAAATCCATACAGATTTCCCAACAAAATTCGGAATTCCAAGGCAAAGCGGACTTGCACAAACAGAAGCGGTCATTGTCTTTGAACCTGAGTATAGATTTGACGAAGCCCTCAGAGGTATTGAAGAATACAGCCACCTGTGGCTAATCTGGGAGTTTTCTGAGATAAAAAACAAGCCTTGGTCACCTACTGTGCGTCCTCCCAGACTGGGTGGAAACAAAAGAGTGGGAGTTTTTGCCACCCGCTCTCCCTTCAGACCTAACCCCATAGGACTGTCCTGTGTAGAGCTTCTAAGATGCAAAAAAACCGCACATGGGACAGTGCTGATTGTATCGGGTGCAGACCTGATGGACAACACCCCCATCTATGACATAAAGCCCTATATTCCCTATGCAGACTGCCACGAGGATGCAAGAGGAAGCTTTGCAGAAGAACACAAGGACTACAGTCTAAAGGTTGAATATGACGAGAAGCTTCTGAGCCTTATCCCCGAAAGCAAGCGGACTGCTCTGCTACAGGTGCTGTCCCAAGACCCCCGACCCTCGTACATAGACAGCTCTGAAAGAGTGTATGGTTTTGAATACGCAGGCTTTGAAATCAAATTCACCGTCACAGATAACACCTTAAAGGTTACAGAGATTTATAATTCCAAAGCAGAATAATAACCACAGTGCACACTCTATGTTTCTAAACGAGAATGTGCACTTTTTTACTTATCGCACACAATATGTTATTTTTTTAACACAAATTTGGGCAATAATGCAATTTTATATAATATATCCGATAAAATCATAAACTTTTCTATAATTTATTGTAGACAATCACAAGTTTTTGTGCTACTATTATGTTGTATGTAAAGTGGTGTATACTGTAAAGTCACTGCTTGAATTCATCAATCTATATTCCAGATTACAGGGAGGATATAATAATGCAAAAGAAACTCAGCACACTTCCCTTCTCCGGCACAGCGGAGCAGGAAGCAAAACTCATGGAAGTAATCAAGGCTCACAAGGATGACCCCGGTGCAGTTATGCCCGTGCTTCAGAAGGCTCAGGACATCTACGGTTACCTGCCTTTAGAGGTTCAGGCTATGATTGCAGAAGGTCTTAACGTTCCTATGGAAGAGGTTTACGGTGTTTCCACCTTCTACTCTCAGTTTTCTCTTACTCCCAAGGGTGATTACACAATCTCTGTTTGCCTTGGCACAGCTTGCTACGTTAAAGGCTCAGGCGATATTTTTGACAAGCTTTCTGAGCGTCTTGGCATCGGATCTGAGGAATGCACACCTGACGGTAAGTTCTCTCTGACAGCATGCCGTTGCATCGGTGCTTGCGGTCTTGCTCCTGTTCTTACAATCAACGAAGAAGTATACGGCAGACTTACAGTTGACGATGTTGACGACATCCTTGCTAAGTATATGAACTAATCACCCCTCGGGGGATACTTCCGAAATCTTACAAAGGGAGTTAATCTTATGAAAATCAGTAAAATGATGGAACTGCTGAATGCAGAAGTTGCTTGCTGCGAGGAAAACCTCGAAAATCACGTTTACTCTGCATGCGGCAGCGATATGATGAGCGATGTGCTTGCCTTTGTAAAGGATCAGGCTGTTCTGCTCACAGGTCTTGTAAACTCACAGGTCATCCGCACAGCTGAGATGATGGATATGAATTGTATCGTTCTGGTGCGTTCCAAGCTGCCTACGCCCGAAATGATTGAGCTTGCAAAGGAAAGCGGTATTGTCATACTTACCACAAAAACCCGTATGTATGACGCTTGCGGAATCCTTTACAGCAACGGTCTTGTAGGTAACAAGGTTAAAGCATGAGCGAACAGTTATTATTCACTTTTGATGTTGACGGCGATGACTTCACCTCTGCAGGTCAGGCGTCCTCTCAGGTAAAAAGAAACTTAAGGCAGCTGGGAATTTCTCCCGATATTATTAAAAGAGTTTCCATTGCCATGTATGAGGGCGAAATCAATATGGTTATTCACGCAGGCGGCGGCACCGCCGTTGTTGCTGTAACCGAAGAGCACATTGAAATCGTGCTCAAGGACCAAGGCCCCGGCATCAAGGATATTGAACAGGCTATGCAGGAGGGCTTCTCCACCGCACCTGATGACGTACGCTCACTGGGCTTCGGTGCAGGTATGGGTCTTCCAAATATGAAGCGTTACACCGACTATATGAACATTGAATCAGAAGTTGGTGTAGGCACAACCATTACAATGAGAGTTAATCTTATGTAAATCACTTATTACTTTTTGAGAGAGGCAGGTGACAACAGTTGCACAATTATGATCATTCCGTTTGTCTTGATGTAAATAAATGTATCGGTTGTACCACCTGTCTGCGTCACTGCCCCACTCAGGCAATACGCATCAAAAACGGTCACGCGGTAATCAATCAGGCAAGGTGTATCGACTGCGGAGAGTGCATCAAGTGCTGTCCCAAGAAAGCTAAAAAAGCTGTATGCAACACTTTAAAGGATTTGGACAATTTCAAATATAAAATTGCTCTGCCCGCCCCCACTCTTTACGGCCAGTTTGAAAACCTTGAGGATGTAAACTTCATTCTTGAAGGACTTCTCAGCATCGGCTTTGACGATGTGTTTGAGGTTGCTACAGCCGCTGAGCTTGTTTCTGCATACACCAGAATGTATCTTAAGCGCGAAGGTATCAAAAAACCTGTCATCAGCTCCGCTTGCCCCGTTGTTATGCGTCTTATCTGCCTCAGATTCCCCTCTCTCAAAGAAAACATAATGCCTATGCTGCCTCCTATGGAGATTGCAGCTTTAATGGCAAGAAACAAGGCAAAAGAAGAACACCCCGAGCTTGAAGACAAAGACATCGGCGTGTGCTTTATCTCTCCTTGTCCTGCCAAGGCAAGCTATGTCAAAAACGGCTTTGGCGAATATAAGAGTAAGGTAGATGCTGTGATATCAATAAGCGATATCTACTTCCAGCTTATAAACGCTATGAAGCATTCCGAGAATGTTATGCCAATTTCCAATTCAGGACGAATAGGCATCGGCTGGGCATCCTCGGGCGGTGAGGCAACAGCTCTGATGAACGATGCTTACCTTGCTGCAGACGGAATCGAGAACGTTAACCGTATCCTCGACGAAATCGAAAACGACACCATTCCCCCACTTGAGTTCATTGAGCTCAACGCCTGCACAGGCGGTTGCGTGGGCGGAGTTCTCACAATGCAGAATCCTTTTATTGCCAAGGCAAAGCTTCAAACTCTGAGAAGATACCTGCCTGTTTCACAGACAAGTATTCCAAAGGGCAGTCCCGAGGACATCCCCGACTTCTACTTCTTTGACGAGCTTCCCACCTACTACCCAATCTCCCGACTCAGCTCCAGTATGTCTGAGAGTATGCGTATGATGTCAGAGATTCAAAAGCTCAGAAGCGAGCTTCCGGGTATTGACTGCGGAGCCTGCGGTGCACCTACCTGCAGAGCCTTTGCAGAAGATGTGGTTAAGGGTACTGCAGATATTAAGGACTGCACAATTATGTATCGAAGCGAATTGCTTCAGTTCCTCCATTCAAAGGGTGATGAAAGTGACAGTTAACGAACTGCTAAAGCTTGAAGGCTTTTCCCCTGTTGTAATTACAGACGGTGAAGCAGAAGTTAAAGGTGTTTACATCGGCGACCTTTTAAGCTGGGTTATGGGCAGAGCCTGTGAGGGCGACGCTTGGATAACCATTATGTCAAACATCAACATTCTTGCAGTTGCAACGCTTTCCGACGTTGCCTGCATTATTCTTGCAGAGGGTGTCGAGCTTTCTGAGGATATAAAGACTGCCGCTAAAGACAAAGGCATCAACATAATATGCTCTGAAAAATCCGCATACGACATAGCCGTTGCTTTAAGCAAAGCTCTTTGATATGAACAAATACTATTATGATTTTCACGTTCACTCCTGCCTGAGTCCCTGCGGTGATGACGAAAGCACACCGAATTCTATCGCAGGTATGGCTACACTGAACGGACTGAATGTAGTGGCGCTGACAGACCACAACACCTGTCGCAACTGCCCCGGCTTCTTCGGTGCTGCAAAACGCCACGGCATCATTCCCATTGCAGGCATGGAGCTGACTACCGCCGAGGATATCCACGTTGTGTTCCTCTTTGAAAAGCTGGATGATGCACTCGAATTTGACAAAGAGATTAACACAAGGCGTATTCTCTTTGAGAACCGAGTGGATATATATGGCGAGCAATATATTATGAACTCAGAGGATGAGGTTATCGGCACAGAAAAGCACCTCCTCTCCAACGCTACAACGGTTACCGTTGAGGAGTGTCCCGCCCTTGCAGAAAAGTTTAACGGCATCTGCTACCCTGCCCATGTAGACAGGCAGGCAAACGGCATAATTGCTACCTTGGGTGTCTTTCCCGACATTAAAGGCTTTAACTGCTGTGAATTTCACGATGCAAGCAAGGTTGAGGAATACAAGAAGCTCTATCCCCTTATCGAAGAAAAGAAAATTCTTATCAGCTCAGATGCCCATTATTTGTGGGATATGCGCGATGAAAACGACTTCTTTCTCGTTGACGATGAACCTTATAGCTCTGAGCTTGTAAGAAGAAAAATTTTTGAAACCTTAAGGTGAGGCTATGAAAGAAATTTCGCTGAACATTCTTGATATAGCAAAAAACTCCACCAAAGCGGGTGCCGCTCTTACCACAATCACACTAAACGAAACTGAGGATACACTCACTCTTGTTATCAGTGATGACGGTTGCGGTATGGACGAGGAAACTGTCAGAAACGTCAGCAATCCTTTCTACACAACCCGCACCACCAGAAAGGTGGGTATGGGCATTCCCCTTCTGAAGCTTTCTGCTGAACAAACAGGAGGAAGCTTTGAGATAAAATCAAAGCCTCAGTCGGAATTCCCTACAGAGCACGGCACCGTGGTTACTGCCGTATTCAATAAAAACCACATCGACTTCACACCTTTGGGCGATGTCACAGGCTCAATAGTCACCCTTATACAGGGCGACCCTCAGGTAGACTTCCTCTTTACGCACACAATGCCAAAGGGAATGGTGAGTCTGGACACAAGAGAGCTCAGAGAGGTCTTAGGGGAGGTTCCCCTTGATACCTTCGAGGTCATAATGTGGATAACCGAAAATCTCAACGAGCAGTACGAAGAAATAAACGCTCTGTAAATTTTGGTTTCCATAAACTTATACAGGAATTAATTAATACATTAATATATAATTAATTTATATTCTATATCAGAAAGGAAAATAAATATGAAGTCATTAGCAGAACTCCAAGCAATCAAAGAAAAAATGCAGAACAAAGTTGCTCTGCGTGAAGGCTCAGGAGAAATGAGAGTAGTTGTTGGTATGGCTACCTGCGGTATCGCTGCAGGCGCACGCCCTGTACTCTCCACCTTTGTTGAAGAGGTAGCAGCAGCTGACCTTACAGGCAAGGTTACAGTTTCTCAGACCGGTTGTATCGGTATTTGTCAGTTCGAGCCCGTAGTTGAGATTTTCGAGGCTGACAAGGAAAAAGTTACTTATGTAAAAATGACTCCCGAAAAAGCTAAGAGGGTAGTCGAGGAACATATCAAAGGCGGCAAGGTTGTTGCAGAGTACACCTTCGCCAGCGAAAACGCATAATCGGAGGTTTGATTTATGATTCGTTCACATGTTCTTATCTGCGGCGGTACAGGTTGTACTTCCTCAGGTAGCCTGAAGATTCAGGATGAATTTGTAAAAGCCCTTGAGGCAAACGGACTCACCGATGAGGTAAAAATCGTAATGACCGGTTGCTTCGGTCTTTGCGCTCTCGGTCCCGTTGTTATCATTCATCCCGAAGGCACATTCTACAGCCGTGTTACACCCGAGGATGTTTCTGAAATCGTTTCTGAGCATCTTCTCAAGGGTAGAGTTGTTGAGCGTCTTGTGTACGCTGACACAGGCGAAGAAGAGGCAGAGGCTCTTGCTAATGTTTCTCTTAACGACACAGCTTTCTACAAAACACAGCAGAGAGTAGTACTCCGTAACTGCGGTGTTATTGACCCTGAGGACATCAACGAGTACATCGCAATGGATGGTTATCAGGCACTTGGTAAGGTTCTGACAGAGATGACTCCTGATGAGGTTATTCAGGTTGTTCTTGATTCCGGTCTTCGCGGTCGCGGCGGCGGTGGCTTCCCCACAGGTCGCAAGTGGGCACTTACTGCTCCCAACAAAGCACCTCAGAAGTATGTTGTTTGTAACGCTGACGAGGGCGACCCCGGTGCATTTATGGACCGTTCCGTTCTGGAAGGCGACCCCCATTGTATCATCGAAGCTATGGCAATTGCAGGTTACGCTATCGGTGCAACACAGGGTTATGTATACGTTCGTGCTGAGTACCCCATCGCTGTTAAGCGTCTTCAGATTGCTATTGACCAGGCAAGAGAGCTCGGTCTTCTCGGCAAGGACATCTTCGGCTCAGGCTTTGACTTTGACCTTGACATCCGTCTTGGTGCAGGTGCTTTCGTTTGCGGTGAGGAAACCGCTCTGATGACATCTATCGAGGGTAACCGCGGTGAGCCCCGTCCCCGTCCTCCCTATCCTGCAGTTAAGGGTCTTTACGGCTGTCCCACAGTTGAAAACAACGTAGAAACTTTTGCAAATATTCCCCAGATTATCCTTAAGGGTGCAGATTGGTTTGCATCTATGGGTACTGAGAAATCCAAGGGTACTAAGGTATTCGCTCTTGGCGGTAAGATTGAGCACACAGGTCTTGTTGAAATCCCCATGGGTACTACTGTTCGCGACATCGTTTACGAAATCGGCGGCGGTATCCCCGGCGGCAAACAGTTCAAGGCAGCTCAGACAGGCGGTCCCTCCGGCGGATGTATCCCTGCTCGTCTTATTGACACTCCCGTTGACTATGATAACCTGACAGCTATCGGTTGTATGATGGGTTCCGGCGGTCTTATCGTTATGGACGAGGACACCTGTATGGTTGATATGGCTAAGTTCTTCCTTGAATTCACAGTTGACGAGTCCTGCGGTAAGTGTACTCCCTGCCGTATCGGTACAAAACGACTTCTTGAGATGCTCAACCAGATTGTATCCGGCAACGGTACTCTGGAGCTTATTGACGAGATGGAAAAGCTTTGCTACTACATCAAAGACAACGCACTCTGCGGTCTTGGTCAGACAGCTCCCAACCCCGTTCTTTCCACACTGAACTTCTTCCGTGACGAGTACATTGCTCACGTTGTTGACAAGAAGTGTCCCGCAGGCGTATGTAAGTCCCTGACTTCTTACGTTGTAGTTGCTGACAAGTGTAAGGGCTGTACTGCCTGTGCAAGAGTTTGTCCTGTTGGTGCAATCTCCGGCAAGGTTAAGGAGCCTCATGTAATTGACCAGTCCAAGTGTATCAAGTGCGGAGCTTGTATGGAGAAGTGCAAGTTCGGTGCAATTGTTAAGGAATAAGAGAAAGGAGAAACTACTATGGAAATGATAAACATTAAAATCAATGGTATGCCTTTCTCTGTTGAGAAGAATACAACCATTCTTGATGCATGCCGTCAGTTCGGCATTAGAATCCCCACTCTCTGCTATCTGCGTGAAATCAACGAAATCGGCGCTTGCCGTATGTGCGTTGTTGAGGTTAAGGGTGCAAGAAGCCTTGTTGCTGCTTGCGTATTCCCCATTGACAGAGAGGGAACAGAAATTTTCACTAACACTCCCAAGGTTCAGGAAGCAAGAAGAACTACTCTGGAGCTTATTCTCTCCAACCACGACAAAAAGTGTCTTTCCTGCCCCAGAAGCAACAACTGTGAGCTTCAGGCTCTTTGCAAGGAATACGGCATTGAGGACGAGAACCGCTTTGCAGGTGAAAACCCCGAGCAGCCCATCGACACCTCAACAGCTCACCTTGTACGTAACAACAACAAGTGTATCCTCTGCCGCCGCTGCGTAGCTGCTTGTAAAGAGCAGTTCGTTGGCGTTATCGGTGCAAACCACAGAGGCTTTGACTCAACAATCGGCTGTGCATTCGACCAGGAGCTTGGTGCTACATCCTGCGTATCCTGCGGTCAGTGTACTGTTGTTTGTCCCACAGGCGCTCTGGTTGTTAAGGATGAAACAGCAAAGGTATTCGAAGCTATCGCAGACCCCGAGAAGGTAGTTATCGTTCAGACCGCTCCTGCAGTAAGAGCAGCTATCGGCGAAGAGTTCGGACTTCCTATGGGCACAAATGCAGAGGGCAAAATGGTTGCCGCTCTCAGACGCCTTGGCTTTGATAAGGTATTTGATACCAACTTCGGTGCTGACCTTACAATCGTTGAGGAAGGCACAGAGTTCATCGACCGTGTAAAGAACGGCGGTGTACTCCCCATGATTACCTCCTGCTCACCCGGTTGGGTTAAGTTCTGCGAGCACTACTATCCCGACCTTCTGCCCAACCTCTCCACCTGTAAATCTCCCCAGCAGATGACAGGTGCTATCATCAAGAGCTACTACGCTGAGAAGGAAGGCATTGACCCCAAGAACATCGTAAGCGTATCTGTAATGCCCTGTACTGCTAAGAAATTCGAGCACAAGCGTGACGACGAGGGCAGAGATGGTATTCAGGATGTAGATATCGTAATCACAACAAGAGAGCTTGCTGATATGATTAAGAGAGCAGGCCTCCAGTTCACTGCCCTTCCCGACGAAGAGTATGATCCCGCTCTCGGACTCTTCACAGGTGCGGCTGTTATCTTCGGTGCTACAGGCGGTGTTATGGAAGCTGCACTTCGCTCTGTTGCTGACATTCTCTCTGGCGAAGAGCTTGAGCAGATTGACTACACAGAGGTAAGAGGCACTGAGCCCATCAAGTATGCAACCTACAACGTTGCAGGTATGGAGGTTAAGGTTGCTGTTACTTCCGGTCTTAAGAATGCTGCAAAGCTTCTTGATGACATCCGTGCAGGCAAGGCTGATTATCAGTTTGTTGAGATTATGTGCTGTCCCGGCGGTTGTGTAAACGGCGGCGGTCAGCCCGTAGTTCCTGCAGAAATCAGAAACTACACAGATATCCGTGCAGAGCGTGCAAAGGTTCTCTATGCTGAGGATGCAGGTCTGCCCTTAAGAAAATCTCACAAGAGCCCCATCGTTAAAAAGCTCTACGAGGATTACCTTGGCGAGCCCGGCGGCCACAAGGCACACGAGCTTCTCCACACAACATACGTTGAGAGAAAGAAGTATTAATCCTTAAAAATCTACTAAGACTTCATAAACAACAAGAGCCGATACCCAAAAGGTATCGGCTCGTTTTTCTTTATGATAAACCCACTAAAAAACAGCCGATATGAAAATCGGCTGTTTTCTATATTAGATTTTCTCTTTAAATACCTATATTAAATCTGTTTGTAAGTCCGGCAATGTACTTCTGAATCATTGTTGCATCCTTGATGTTAACATCTGTATCTCCGTCAACATCTGTAAAATCAAGAGTAGCAGCAGTAAGTTCTTCAAGAGATGCAGTATATTTCTGGATTACAGTAGCATCCTTGATGGTAATAACACCGTCTGCATCCGCATCACCGACAATACCATTTTTAAGGTCAATAAACCTGAAGTCCATCTCCTGCGCATATTCCTCTGCAGCTGAACCTTCGTAACCATAGATTGTGAATCCCTCGTACTTTTCCACAGGTGCTGTCATACCGAAATATGTGCCTAATGCTTCGGAACCTATTTCGTCAATACTTGCAGAAAGTGTTACTGACTTGAGATTAGGACAGCTGATAAAAGCTCTTGTGCCGATTTGTGCATCACCTTCAATAACCAACGAAGAAAGCTTGCTTGCGCAAAACGCAAAGTTTCCTATATACTCAACAGTATCGGGAATAGCCAAATCGCCGAGATTACATGCATAGAAAGAATAGTCACCAATCACTTTTATTCCCTGAGGGAAAACAACCTCAGATAAATCTTCTACATACTGAAAAGCACCATCTGCGATAACTGTTGTACCATCCTTAATCACAACCTTGCTCAAATCAGACCTTCTTCCGTTGTAACCAAGGATAACATTGTTCAGATACATCATATTGTCAGGGCTTGCCTCAAACCATCCGGTGTCCTTAAACACATCGCTTCCCATATCTTCGATATAACCATTAAAAGTTACATTCTTAAGATTAGTGCAGCCTGCAAATGCTTCTGTATCAATAACAGTAACACTGTCAGGAATAACAACGGACTCCAGAGCAACACAATTTTTAAAAGCATAACCGCTTATTGCGCTGAGATTATCACCCAGTGTAACCTCCACAAGGTCATAGCAAGACGCAAACGCACTTTCCATATCAATAACAGTTCCCGGGATTTCCACCTTTTCAATTCCGGTTCTTCTGAAAGATGCATCTATTACCTGTATATTCTTTGGTAAAGTTATGCTCTTAAGGTTACTGCATTCCTCAAAGGCTCCGAATCCTATGTGTGTGATTGAATCAGGTAAGGTTACCGAAGAAAGATTCTCACAACCCTTGAATGTATAGCTGCAGATAGTTTTCATAGTGTCGGGGAAAACAACACTTGAAAGCTCAGAACAATTCATAAACAAATCATTGCCTATTATCTCTGCACCATCTTTAAAAACAAGCTCTGTGTTATATTCCATTCTGCCTTTATATCCGATAACATAGCCATCAATATACATAAGTCCCTCAGGCTGTGCTTCATACCATGCTGTATCATGGAAAGCATCTTTCCCAATGCACAACTGAGTTCCCTTGGGAAGATTAATCTCATCAAGGGAAGAACAGGCGAGAAAAGCCTCGCTCTTGATGTCTTTTGCGTTTTCGGGAATTGTTATTTCTGTCAGAGAGTCACAATCGCAGAAAGCATACTCGCCTATTATTTCAAGGCTATCGGGTAAATTGATTTTTGCAAGAGATTTGCAACCCGAAAAAGCCTGATCATCAATCACACTTACATTAGAGGGAATTTCAATATCAGAAAGCTTTGAACAACCATCAAATACAGCATATCCGATTTTTTCAAGACTTGACGGAAGGCTTACCTTCTCCAGATTCTTACAATTCATAAAAGACTCATGTTCAAGAAATCTTATTCCCTCTTCCACAATAACAGACTTAATTCCGGCATTGTTACTGTAAGCACCGCTCATAACAGAACTTACCTTTTTTCCGTCAATCGAAGCAGGAACAACAACCTCTGCCTCATCAGTAGAACAGGAATAAATGGACGCATTACCGTCACCCCACAGAATATACTCGTAGTTTTCAAACTTTACCAATTGATTCTGTACCGCACTTACACTCAGAGGCATAACGCACACTGAGCTTATCAGAAGCAGAAATGCCAACATAATGCTTAAAAGATTTTTCCACGTTTTCATATAAACCTCTCCTTTATTATTTTATCGATAGTCTTTTAAGACTTCGTCTGCTATAATAGTACACTTGTTTTTTTATTGCGTCAATTCATTATTCTTCCAAAAAAACAAAACCGCGTATGTGTACTTTTAACAAAGCAGAAAATACAATAAAGTCGCAAGAAAAAACAGCCTCAGAGAAAAAGCACTTTCTCTGAGACTGCTTGGAGTATTCAGTTATCTGTAATTAGGATGCTTATAAATTGCAAGGTGGCTTCCTGCCTGCTTCCAGAGGGTGTATCCCTCCTGTTCAAGCAAGGGTGCCGCTGAATTATAAACTTCAGAATTAATTCTCAGAACAATAAAGTCGTAGCGGTCAGGCTCAAGAATTGCTGTCCTGTCTGCGTTCATATCATTCTTGTCGAAGATATAAACCTCCTTGCGGTCGCAAAGATGTGAAATCAGCACAGAGTCACCGCCGATAACTGCATTCTCGGGAATTGACTGCAGAGTTTCCTCTGAGCGAACATAATAATCCTTGTTCTCTGTGTAATATTCATAATAGAAGGTGTTGTAAGACTCAATACCAGCAAAGAATACAAAGGATGAAGCAAACACCAATATGGGGATATTTCTGCGGACACCTTCGCTCATATCATCAATGTTAATTACACTCATAAATATAAGCAGGGTTACAGGTCCGAAGATGTACTGATAGCCTATCTGTCCTGCATATTGGTAATAAGCACCGACAACAAGATTTGTTACAACGAATGGAACCATAAGCAGGAAGCGGTGAATCTTCTTTGTAAAGAAAGGCATAAACAGCAGCGGCAGCATAACCTGCACAAGGAAGGGCAAAGTAGCCTCGGTGCAAAGTGTACTGAAAAGGTATCCGGGATTCTTAAGGGAATTTACAAGCACATCCACCATACCCTGTTCTCTTTCGAGCATCAGATGTCCGAAACGCCAGTATGTCATATTCTGACCATCACCATGCTTTGTAAGCCAGCTTGTAATAAAGAGCATATATACAGCACTCAGGAATGCTACAACTAAACCGTGAAAACGCTTTTTGTCGCCTTTATTCTCAAAGAATGCATACAAGCCGATACAAATAACAAACAAGGGTGCGTCCTCTTTCACAAGGCAAACCAGCACAGAGAAAGCATAGAAGGGTATTGTTTTCTTTGAATCCATTGCCCACAGAGTCCACATAAGCAGAGTAGGCAGGAATGCATTTTCGTGGAAATCATAGAAGCAGGGTGCTATGAGGCAAATGCTTAATACATAAGCAAGCCCGAGTCCCAGCATGGAAAGCCCCTTGAAGTTTCTGTTTTTCAGAATGAGCATAAGGGGCACAATACCGCCCATTGCAAAGATTGCCTGAAGCACCAAGAGGGTTTCTGCACAGGGAAAAATCTTGAAGATAGGAACAAACAGATAGAATATGTAGGATGAGTGGATGTTGAAATGCGACATCAGCATATCGCGCTCACAGCTGTTAACCGCTGTCAGATTGTCAGCCAAGGAATGAAAGCTTTGAACAAAGAGTCCAAAATCCACAGCACCGGTCATAAACATATAATGATGACAGATGGAGCAAACCGCAATATATGCAGTCATTGCAAGAGTTGCAACCAGCGCCGCTATGCCGTAAACCCACCATTTTCTGTTTTCAAAGAAGCCGTGAGTCTTAAACTTACCCAGAGCGTAAGCGACAATTACAAGAGTAACCAAGGCTGTGCCCACAGTAGCATATACATTGTTTTGCATATACAACAGCTTCCAATCAAAGAACAAAACAGAAGCTATAGTACAAATAGGGTCGATTATCCTGAATTTTTTAGGCAAACCCATATATAGGAGGGTAAGTGCAAAAACCACTCCGATACAGTACAAGAGCATTATGGTAAAATTAACCTCGCCCATATAATCCTTAGGGTTCGAAAGCGGCTCTATGCCCTGCTTGTCAAGAACCATAATCATAACGCCCGACACAGTGAAAAAGGCAGTAAAAATTCTAAGCAAAAGCATCTGGGGCAAACCGCAGACGTCAAAAGCCTTTCTGACCTTTTCAACAACAGGGTTATCTTTCAGATTTTTCATTTCACATCTCCTTTTCTAAAAAGCCATAATAATACTACATTATGATACAATTTATATTCTTCTTTGTCAATAATCTTGTCTATACAAAAAGACCGCACAGCAACGGGTTTTACTAACTCTTGCTGTGCGTTTTTTTATGCTTTATTCTGTTGTGCCTGCTTTGCAAATTCCGTGTTGATAGAGTCTGTGTCTGCAGGGCTTACAGGCTGAGTGGCAGTCGGAGGACAAAGCTCACTCTGCACAACATCAACAATCACCCCGTGGTTAAGCTTTTTGTTTTCTCCGGCAGGCATTTCCTCGGGAAAACGGGAAGGGTTTTTATTTTCATTCATAATATCACCTTTTCTTTTAGGTTATTAATATTATAAGCAAAAAGAGTCTGATTACATTCGGAAATAAATTCCTGAATTCACATTTTATAAGACCAAACAGATAAAATGTTCATAAAAAGGAAAAGAAAATATAAAATATCATTGTTTTTTTTTAAGAAAAGTTGTAATATAGAGTGAGTTTATTGATGGATAATACTTTTATAAAGGAGATTGCTATGAAGATCATAATTGTCGGTTGCGGCAAGGTCGGAGAAGCTTTGATTTCAAGCCTTGTTAAAGAAAACCATGAGGTTGTAGCCATTGATAAAGATGAAGCTAAGATTTCCGAAATCAACAACATATACGATGTTATGGGTGTTCACGGCATCGGCACCGACTGCGAGATTCTTGCCGAGGCAGGTGTTGACAAAGCAGATATGTTCGTATCAGTCACAGGCTCAGACGAAATGAATATGCTTTCCTGCTATATCGCAAAAACCTTGGGTGCACAGAACACCATCGCACGAATCCGCGACAGGGCATACAACGAGAACAACTTGGGATTTCTTCAGCAACAGTTGGGACTTTCTATGTCTATCAATCCCGAGAGATTCTCTGCCTATGATATATACAATGTTCTGAAGCTCCCTTCGGCAGTTCATATCGAAACCTTCTCAACCAGAAATTTTGAGATTATCGAGCTGGTGCTCAAGGAGGACTCTCCCCTTTCAGGCTGCAGAATTATGGATTTGAGAAAACAGCAAACCGCTAAGTTTCTTATCTGTGCTGTTCAGCGCGGCGAAGATGTCTTCATCCCAGACGGTAACTTTGAGCTTAAGGGTGGAGATAAGATTGCTCTTACTGCCGCTCCCACTGAAATCCTCAAGCTTCTGAGAAGTATGAAGATTACCCGCAAGCAGGCTAAGAACGTTATGATTCTCGGCGGTAGCCGTACTGCTTATTATCTTTCAAAAATACTCCTTGCCTCAGGCAGCTCGGTCACAATCATTGACAAAAACCCTGTCAGATGTCAGGAGCTGGAAGAGGCACTGCCCGGCGCTAACGTAATATTGGGTGATGGTGCTCAGCAGGAGCTTCTCCGCGAAGAAGGCCTTGGAAATATGGATGCTTTTGTGTCACTTACAGGTATTGATGAGGAAAACATCCTTATCTCCTACTATGCTGCCACAAACAACGTTCCCAAGGTTATCACCAAGGTTAACAGGCAGGAGTTTGTTCCTCTTGCCGCAAAGCTGGGACTCGACACGATTGTTTCACCCAGACGAACAATTTCCGATGTTATAGTGCGTTACGCTCGCGCTATGCAGAACAGCGTAGGAAGCAACGTTGAAAAGCTTTACAAAATTATGGATGGCAACGCTGAAGCTCTGAAATTCAACGTTCATCCTGAATTCAAATATATAGACATTCCTTTGAAGGACATCACTTTCAAAAAAAGCATTCTTATTGCAGGAATTCTCAGAAACCGCAAGGCGATTGTCCCCACAGGTAACGATGTGATTATGGCAGGCGACAAGGTTATTGTTATCAGCAAAGACCACATTCTTTATGACCTTGCCGATATAGTTGATTGAGGTAGCTTATGAACAGAAGAATGGTTCTGAACACTATCGGTCATATTGCATTGGCTGAGGCAGCCTTACTTGCACTTCCACTGATAGTTTCTTTTCTGTATAAAGAAGCCTGCGCCTACGCTTTCCTTATTACCATAGGAATCTGTCTGAGCACAGGCTTGATACTCAAATTCACCACACGTCCCGGAACAAAGGTTATTTATGCCAAAGAAAGCTTTGCGATAGTAACCTACGCTTGGCTTTTGATGGCACTGTTCGGTGCTTTACCCTTTGTAATAAGTGGAGAAATCCCCTCCTACGTTGATGCTTTCTTCGAAACAGTCAGCGGTTTTACAACCACAGGTGCTTCAATTCTGACTGACATAGAGAGTATGAGTCACGGATTATTGTTCTGGCGAAGCTTTACTCACTGGATTGGCGGTATGGGTGTTCTCGTTTTCGTGATGGCACTTATACCCAACATCTCTGACCGTTCTATCCACATTATGCGTGCAGAGATGCCGGGTCCCGAGGTTGGCAAGCTTTTGCCAAAAGCAAGGGATACAGCAAAAATACTGTATCTTATCTACGTTGTTCTAACAGCCGTTGAGATAGTTATGCTTCTGTGCGGAGGAATGCCACTCTTTGACAGCATAGTGCACGCTTTCGGAACAGCAGGTACAGGTGGCTTCGGTATCAAGGCGGACAGCATTGCAGGCTACAGCCCTTATCTGCAATGGGTAATAGCAATCTTTATGTTGGTCTTTGCCTTAAATTTCAACCTCTTCTATCTGGTGCTTGTGGGTAAAATCAAGTCCGTACTCAAAAGCACAGAGCTGTGGTGCTTTGTTTCAATAGTTTTACTGAGCATCGGCGTTATCGCCATAAACATCTACAAGATGTATGACGGCATTGAAGAAGTGTTGAGAATGACCACCTTCCAGGTGTCATCAATCATATCCACCACAGGCTATGCAACAACAGACTTTGACCTGTGGCCCGGTTTATCCAAGTCTATATTGATGCTTCTTATGGTAATCGGTGGATGTGCAGGCTCCACTGCAGGCGGTCTGAAGGTTTCCAGAGTTATAATCCTTATCAAGTCTGTGCTCAGAGAGCTGAAAAAGCTACTCCACCCCCGCTCTGTAAGAATCGTAAAGCTTGACGGCAAGCGAGTTGACGAGCAAACACTCAGCGGCACAGCTTCTTACTTTGTAATCTATGCGATTATAGTTATCGGCATTTTCATCCTGCTGAGCATCGGGCCATTCAGCATAGAAACAAACCTGAGTGCGACTCTGGCGTGCTTTAACAACATTGGTCCGGGCTTTGCAACAGTAGGCCCCACCCTGAGCTACGCTGAATACTCTGCCTTCTCCAAAATACTATTAAGCCTTGCTATGCTCCTTGGCAGACTAGAAATCTTCCCCTTGATTTTAGGACTTAATCCCCTTATATGGAAAAAAAGATAATTCTCAAATAAAATATTATACACGCAAAAGCCACCCAAACTTTCATAGGTTCGGGTGGCTTTCATTATTTACATATTAATTAATATATAGGTCAGACATTAAGCATTACCAGCGCTGTGAGAATTGCACAAGCAGCGATTATCTGTTTGATTGTGAGCCTTTCCTTAAACACTGCAACCCCAACCAAGGTTACAACCAGAATGGTTCCAACGCTGAAGGTAGGATATGCGACAACAGCAGGCACGGTGTCCAGCGACAGAAGCAAAAACTTTGCGGAAAAGAAGTTAGGTATACCGATAAGGCAACCGTAAAGGATTTCATTCCTGCCGATACGTTGCTTTTTTATAAGCATTAGAATTATGCACAGCACAAAGGCTACCAAAAAGGTGTAAAACAAGAACTGTGAGGACAGACTGACCGGTCCCGTTTCTTCATAAATCTTGCTCATAGCATCTGCAGAACCACCCATAAGAAGCAAAAATATAAGGAGAGGTCCCATACGGGTGTCAGAGGCATCCGTCTTCAAATTTATTAGTATAATTGCACCGATAGCAATGCAGAAGCCGATTATCTGCAATACTGTGGGAGCTTCCCCAAACATCAGAATTGACAGCACCAAGGGCACAAGCAACCCAAGCTTCATAAAGATAGATGAGAGCACCACACCGTTTTTCTTTACGCTTCGCTGAAAAAGTATAAAGCTAAATAAATACAACGCACCGTTAATTGCACCCAGCCCCAGAGCTTGAGGAAGCTGTGTGCTCTTTGGGAATAAAGTAGTTATCCCTGAAAAGGCGGCAGCAATTACAAGACAAGTAAGATAATTCATGGAAAGCATTCCAATGTTATTTCTCACCCTGTTTGTACTGAGCCTCATAATCACAGAAACCAATGCACTGCTAATAATTGCTAACAATAAGTATATCATTTTTTATTAAAGCTCAGGCTTGAACTGAGGCATAAGCTCCAGCTTAAAAAGGTTTGCCTTGTGACGCCTGTCAATGAGGTTCTTGGTTTCCTCATCCTCAATCTCTCCTGTGCGGATGTAGCGGTCAAGCACAGCATAGGTAAAGCCTAAATTTTCCTCGTCGGTTTTTCCTGAGAGTCCGTCAATGGGAGTTTTGTCCACCAAGGATGAGGGAAGTCCTAAGTATCTGCCAATCTCCTTAACCTCGGTAACAGTCAGGTGGCACATAGGGCTGAAATCTCCTGCCGCATCACCGTAGCGTGTAGAGTATCCCACCCAATCCTCACTGAGGTTACAGGTATTAACAACCCTGCCGTTAACACTCTGAGAAACCGCATAGAGAGTTGTCATACGAATTCGTGCAGGAAGATTGGTAAGACTCTGAGAGGTTAGCTTTAAACTTTCAGGCATAGCACCTTTTACTCCCTCAACCGCATCCTTTATATTGACTACATAGTGCTTTATACCTAAGTGATTTACAAGGCTGTAAGCCGCGTCGATGTCGTGCTGTTCACCGCAAGGCATAAGCACACCAATAACTCTGTCAACTCCCAGAGCTTTTACGCACAGAGCCGCCGCAACTGAGCTGTCCTTGCCTCCTGAAATACCAACAACCGCATTGCAGTCTTTGCCGTTGTCTTCAAAAAACTCTCTTATCCACTGAACACACTGTTCAGTCACCTTTTTTACATCAAACATATTTTCACCCTTTTCTTATCAATTCACTCGCCGATGATATCAATCTGACACATTCTCATAACACTCAGCGCGTGGTTGTGAGTTTCCAAAGTCACCCCTGCACAGCAAGAGGCATCGACAGTAATTTTCTTTTCAGGGAAATTAGCCTTCAGCACAAGGGCATTAGACACCACACAAATATCTGTGCAAAGTCCCACAAGCTCTACGGTGAAATCCTCGTTCCCCGCTCTGTCTTTTATAAGCTTAGGAAGGTCAACTGAGCCAAAGGTGAGCTTTTCAACCTTGGTGTAGTTTTTGCCGCTTAAGGCTTCTGCAACCTTTTTGTCAAGCTCCCAGCCCTCGCTTTCCTTAATGCAATGCTCAACGGGAAGCTTCTTACCCTCTGAAGTTTCAAGGTAATCCTCAAAATGAGTATCATAGGTTACGAATATTTCACCCTGAAAGCTCTCAATTTTCTTCACAACATTTCCGACTATTGCCTGTGCCTCCAAGGTACCCAAAGAGCCGTCAACAAAATCCTTCTGCATATCAACCACAACAAGAAAATTTCTCATAATCTCACCTGAAATCTATTATTAAGCACCAAGTAACAGCTTATACCTGCAATTCATAATTACTGATACTGAGGTATCTGCCGAATTTTACACCGACCTCATGAATGGTACCGCAATACTTAAACCCGAATTTTTCGTGAAGGCTGACACTCTCTGTATTCTCGCTTGTAATAACAGAAACAACGGTATGAGTAATCTCATCCTCTTGAGCCTGCTTAAGTATTTCTTCCATTAAAGCCGTTGCAACGCCTTGTCTGCGGAAATCTGTTGCAACATAAACAGAAAGCTCAACTGTGGATTTGTAGGCTTCTTTTTCTCTGTAAGAAGAAAGAGATGCATAACCTGCAACCTGTCCCTCTACCTCTGCCACAATCAGAGGATGGTTACCTGTGTTGTGGCAATCAAACCAATCTTTCCATTGCTCCAAGGTCTTTTTGTTCAAATCAAAAGTAGCGGTGGTATTCTCCACCTCGTAGTTATAAATATCAAGCAGAGCTTCAATATCTCCTGCCTGTGCTTTGCGGATAATCATTTTACATCTCCTATTTTTCCGAATATATATTAAATATACCACATTCTGCTTATTACAGCAACAAAAATAAAGAAAATCCCCTGCGTAAACGCAAAGGATTTTCGTATTAAAGCTGTTCATATTTTATATAATCATAGTTGCTGTGTCGCATTCGCATTTGCATACGGGAATATACTCTTTGGTGCAGGTCATTTACTCTGTCACGGCTACTCAGATTTTCATCAGAATAAAAAGGTCCATCGAGATAAACAGTTGTTTTTGGTTTTGTTCCAAAACGCCTCTTCTGATAAGTCACCGTCATGGCAAACACAGGCACACCAAGTCTGACAGGATATTTGAAGGAAGTTTCGCTAAAAGGTCTGAGCTGTGTGCAGTATTCCCACACGTGAGCCTCAGGATAGATTGTAACAATTTTACCGTCTTTGATTCTTCTTTCAACAGCACTATTGAATTTTTTCATATTGCTTAGAGTATCAGCCACAGGCAAAGCACCCAAGTAGGGCAACACCTTTCCAATCACAGGCAAGGACAGGTTTGCGGGGCTGACTACTGTATAGATTCTCTTAGGAAAACATGCCAACGCAGGCAAAAAAACATCACCTACAGGCTGAGTATGATTTGCATAAATAAAAGCGCCCTGTTTTTTGACAGCTCTGAAAGCCTTGCGGTTTTTATACTTCACACCAAGATGAAGCTTGCAAAAGGGAAAACCGAACACCACAGCCAAAGCGTAAATCAAAGCAGAGAGAAATCTCTCGCCTCGCTTCTCCCTGATGTATCTGTAATCCTCAGAAAGCCTCATATTCTGCTCGGGTGCCTTCTCAAAGTCCTCTGTGAAATCTTTATAATATCTAATTCTTTCTTTGTTCATTATGCTGTGTGCTTCTCGCTTCCCATCCAACCTGCAATGTCATCCTCCTCAAAGTCATACACCAGAGGTTTGCCGTATGCTTTCTCATATGCCTGCTTCTTCTGCTCATAATCAAGACGGCACATTTCAATGCTGTTTTCCTTTACGGTTTTATTCTTATCGGGATAAATTGTAGGCAGGATATGAACAATGTATTTAACCTTGTAAAAATCCTCTGTATCCTCCTGAGGCAAATCCTGCATCTCAACGAAGCAGGAAACAACCGGCACCGAAAGCTTTGCTGCATAGTAATATGCACCGCGCTTGAGAGGTCTTGGCTTGCGGTAATTAAACCACATTTCCTGCTCAGGATAAATAAGCACATACTCATCATTTTGCAGTAAATCAGAGAGAATAGACATAAAATCTCTCTGCATATAACGTTTATTGTCAGCAATGGGAATAATATCTGCATAGTTCATAAGGAAGCCTACAAGACCGGGCATTGCAAGATTTGTTTCCTGACTGACAATGTTAATACGCTTTTTGCCAAGCTTACGTGTTAAATGTCTGACTGCGGTATTATCCAGAGGACTAAAATGGTTACTTGTGATGATTGCACCACCTGTAAGCCCGTCAAGATTTTCAAATCCTTTAATCTCTGTATTTTTATTCAAAGTACGTGTCAGAAGGTTTGCAATCTTTCTTGCTACGTATGATTTTGCTTTGAATGAAAGAGTGTCGGATTTATCAAGGTAAGTTTCAATAATACGCACACTTTCCTCATGTGTGAGTACAGGGTCGCCAACCTCTACCTTAGTGTGAAAATCACCATTCTGGGCAGCGGTGCTTATATTCTCAATTACAAGCTCTCTTTTATCTCCGATAATCATAATCTGACCTTCTCTCCGCTTTCAAAAACTCTTTTGAACGTAATCTGTGATGCAGCAATCTGAGCACCGCGGTTTACAAGAAGCTGCAGGCACTTGCTGTCTGACTCCTTCTGCTCGTCTGAATAGCTTTCCTTGTATGCTATTATATCTTCCAGATATTCAGAGTCCTGTGCGTAATCCCAGAACACATCGCCATACTGGATATTATCATAACACCAAGGCTTAGAAAACAGGTTGTAATGAATGATTTTTACATCCTCAATCTCAGGCTTATCCTCTGTCGGCATCGCATCCCAAGCGTCTGAAAGATACAGAATTTTTCCCGAGCACATTGCATTGAGGTAATCCTGATCGGGGGCAATACAGTCAAAATGATATGTATTAAGCAAGCTCAGAAAATGGCTGTCAAGCTCAACCTCGCGAAGCTTCTTAAGGTTCATAAGAAGCACACCTGAGTTTATATAGCTATGACGGTCAACGCCCACGGCTTCTTCCATATAGCGTGCCAGAGGAGGCACATCCACTACGGATTTATCTGCACAGGCACCGATGTAATTATCACCAAGCTCTGTTTCAAAAAGCTCTGCTAAATCGCCCTTAACAACCACATCGCTGTCAATATAAATGCCCTTGTCGAACTGAGGGAACATTGCAGGTATAAACAGACGGAAATATATGGTAAGAGTAAAGTAGTCGCAACGAAGTCGGTTTGACATTCTGTCGGTAATACTCTCAAGACCATCTTTCATCTGGACAAACTCTACAGTAAAGTTATCTGTAGCAAGACTCTGAAGCTTTTCTATATTCTCTTTGCTCAAATCCTCGTGGAGGATAATTGCTTTATAATTGTTTTCTTTTGATGAATTTTTGATAGCAGAGCCTAAGGCAACACTCAAAAAAGGTGCGTATCCGTCATCAATAGTAAAAAATACAGGAATTACATTTTTATTCATATTACAGCCTCCTTGTAATCTTCAATCGCTTTTGTATATTCTTTTTTTAGTTGCATATATTTTTCAAAAAGCTCATCATAGCAGTAAAGTCCTAGCACATTGTGAAGCTTGTCTATATGCCACGGCTTGACTGTCACTGTGTGTATATAAGGAAAAAAGCGAAAGCTAGTAGTAAAGTGCTGAAGCACAGTATCGGTTTTCAGCTTTCTCTGTTCGTTATATTTCCTAGGCAGAATTTTCTTTTCAGCGCAAAGCTTGTTAAGTGCAGATTGGTCAGGCATAAACATCTGCTTCTCACAGCAAAGTTCTCGACTTTTTTTGAAAAGCCCCGTACTTCTGATTTTATCCATATTCAAAAGCAAAACACCTGAATTCAGATAATCAAACTTAAAAGGCTTACGGCTAAAAAACCATCTGCCGTAATAATCAGGCACCCCTGCCAGCTCGAAATCAGTAATGTCGGTATTGTATATTTCGGATATATCCCCGCGACAAAGCACATCGTTGTCAAGATACAAAATCTTTGAAGGAATATCTTCCACCTCATCCGCAAAAAGTCTGAGCATACAACCGGGGGTAAATCTTGTTTTTATATTAGCAGAGGGAACCTCACGCCCAAAACGAGCAGAAACATCATAGAGTTTAAGAAAGCTTTCAGGATTTTTCTTTCTGAGAAACTCATTCAAAAAGTATGCGAATGAATCAGGTAATGCCTCACACACTCTGTCATCATCTTTGTAATTCATTGTCAGCACATAAACTCTGAGGGGTTCCGTGCAATGCTCAGTCAAAGACAGTAAGGAAAGTATAAGTCCGTCTGCTATATTTTTATCTCCACTATACAAAATGTTCATAGCAATCAGATAACATAAAAGAAAATGCAGACAAACTGAAATATGCTTCCTAAAAGACAAAAGATGTGAAACACAGAATGCATATATCTCTTTTTTTTGCCGATTACATAAATTACAGCACCTATTGTATATGCAATGCCGCCCAGAAGAAGCCACATAAGGCCTCTCAGAGGTATTGCCTGCAAGGTAGCCTTAGCGGCAATTACAACACACCAACCCATACCGATATAGCAAGCCATTGAAAACTTTGAGTACTTTTTGTGGTCAATAGCGGCAAACACTATACCCACAGCAGCAAGTCCCCACACAATGCCAAACAGTGTCCAAGCCCATGCAGGAGAAACATCGCGGATAGCACACAAAACAATGGGAGTGTAGGTTCCGCCTATGAGAAAATAAATGGTGCAATGGTCTAAAACCTGCATAACCTTTTTAGCGCCTTCGGGCACAAGTCCGTGATACACACTGGACATTGTATAAAGAATAATTAGGGATGCTCCGTAGATTGCACAGCTGACCACCGCCCAAGGGTCCCCTTTGAGTGCTGAAAACACAACTCCCAACACAAGGGCAATCACGCCGAAGCCGCCACCTACAATATGAGAAACCATATTAAAAATTTCTTCACCGCGAGTGTAATCAGGCAATACTCTGTCCTTGAGTTTTGTTCGCGGAGTTCTTACTTTAGTCATTACAGTTACCTTCCTTCAAAAAAAGCCGGACAAAAGTCGGACAATAAAATTAACACGCATATTATATGCCCATCGCCTTGCGCACTCAACCTACAGATGTATTTTTTCTCTATACAGGTACTCCCCTTATGCGTAGAAGTTGCAAAAATCAACTCTACTCACAGTAGAAGCCCAGTAAAATTCACAGTTTCAGGCATTGATTTAGCAAAAAAAATATGGTATGATATACATGCAAAAACTCCTGTAGAATTGCAACTCTACAGAAGAATCGCTTTTACTTTACATATTTACAGCATAAAAGTCGCTTATCTAACAAGCACGTCAGACGCTTTCATGACAAACAATTAACCCTCAAGAGGAGGACACTATGGACGAAATAAAATCAATCATTGCAAAAAACATAACACAGCTTCGACTTGCAAAGGGTATGACTCAGATTGACCTTGCAGGCGAGCTTAACTATTCCGATAAGGCAGTGTCAAAATGGGAACGAGGCGAATCAATCCCTGATGTTACCGTTCTGATGCACATTGCAGAAATCTTCGGTGTAAACCTTGACTACCTTGTAACTCCGCACAAGGATGTGGATGATTCGGGAATGAAGCTCAAAGATGCCAACCGTAAGAAAAACCACATTTTCATCACAGGTATGTGCATACTTCTGGTGTGGTTAATTGCTACCATTGCCTTCGTTGTGCTGGATATGGTTCCCTTGGAAACAAACTTTCTACACACCTTAGCTTTTATGTATGCCCTGCCTGTATCAATGATTGTTTGGCTTGTGTTTAACTCATTATGGTTCAACCGACGCAGAAACTACATAATCATTTCCCTGCTTGTGTGGACAGTGCTGATTTCCCTGCACATATCGTTCTTACCCTTTGGTTTTAACTTCTGGATTCTCTACACTCTGGGAATCCCCGGTCAGGTCATCATCCTGCTATGGTCAAGAATAAAATATCCCAACCAAAGCACACACAGAATTCCAAAACGCAAATATAAAAACAAAGAGCAGTAAGTTTTCCGCTTACTGCTCTTTACAATTTATATTACAATCTAAAATTATTCCGCCGTATTCTCGGCAAGCTCCGCCGTTGAGTAAGACTCTAAGGGGGTGGTGTTAGCCTGAACGGAAGAAAGCTTTCTGCAAATCTGACGTGTGCGTACTCCCACAAGCTTATCAAGCTCGGAGTTTGCTTGGTCTAAACGTTGCTGAGTAAGAGTAAGCACATCGTTGAACTTTTCAAACTCGGTTTTTACTGAGCCTAAAATCTGCCATACCTCTGCAGAACGCTTCTGCACAGCCAAGGTCTTAAAGCCCATCTGCAGTGAATTAAGCAGAGCCGCCATAGTGCTTGGACCTGCAATATTCACCTTGTAATCCCTCTGCAAAGCCTCCACCATTCCGCGGTTCACAGCCTCAGCATACAGCCCCTCTGTGGGCAGGAACATAATTGCAAACTCTGTGGTATAGGGTGTGCTTATGTACTTATCGCGAATATCCTTTGCTTCCTTTTTAAGGGTTGTAAGCAGAGCCTTTGCTGCAGACTCTACAAGCTCAGGTGAGCCGGACTCGTAAGCATCCTGCAAGGCAGCGTAGGTATCGCCGGGGAACTTTGAGTCAATAGGCAGATATATAAAGCCCTCGTCCTCAGCAGGAAGCTTTACTGCGAACTCTACTCTCTCTGAACTCTTGGGCTTTGTTGCCACATTTTCTTCATACTGCTCGGGAGCAAGTATTTCCTTGAGTATTGAGCCAAGCTGAATTTCACCCAATATACCTCTTGTCTTTACGTTTGAAAGCACCTTTTTAAGGTCACCCACACCAACAGCAAGGGTACGCATCTCACCTAAGCCTTTATACACTTGCTCCAGCCTCTCATTAACAAGGGCAAAGGATTTTGTCATCTTGTCTTCCAATGTACGCTGTAGTTTTTCGTCAACGGTCTGACGCATTTCGTCAAGCTTGCGGTTGTTATCCTCCTGCATAAACTGCAGACGTTTTTCTACCGTACCACGAATAAGCTCCAGCTTCTGCTCATTTTCTAGTGAAAAGGTTTTGAACCTTTCTTCAAGCTGTGCCATCTGTCTTGTCTGATTCTCTGTGCCCTGCTGTTGATTGAGGGCAATCATATCACCCATAGTCTTTACAGACTGCTGAATACTTGAGCTTACCTCCTGACGCAGTATGGCATTATCCTTCTGAGATTCCTCTCTGAGCTTTCTTGCCAGCTGTTCTGAATTATCCTTGTTGCCCTTGAAGCTTCTTACAAGAAGAACAACAAGCAAAACTGCCACCAAGGTCAAAACACCCAGCAAAAGTGCAAATTTAATGTTATCGGGCATACACACAGCCTCCTTTTCTTTATACACAAATCATATCATTCCACACCCTTGCCTGTCAACCGAAAAACACATCGCAAAAACTCAGAGTACCGTTTATGGTACAACGAAAGGCTCTGCTTATCAAACAGAGCCTTTGCAGTATTCTTATGAAAAAGTTGACACAATCCTCTTTTCGCAATTAGCCGGCGAATACAAAAACTCATCCATATGCTCACCCTCGAAGAAGTACTTGGGCTTCTGAGGACTGTACTTATAATCAAAGGTTTCCACAATAATCAGCTTCACCTTCATTTTTTCGGGATTGATGCTTTTTATGTAGACACTCGCCTGCTGTCCTACACGAACAGAATCCTTGCTTTCTGCAAGTCCTGCAAGGTTGGGAGAGAGCTCTACAAAGGCACCGTAATTCTCAATAGAACGGATAATTCCTGCAACGGTTTCTCCTGCTCTGAAATTATCTGCATTCTCCTGCCATGTGCCCAAAAGCTCCTTGTGGCTCAGGCTTATTCTGCCGTTTTCAATGGATTTGATTATCGCCTTTATATCCATACCAACGGTAAACCGCTCACAAGGATGCTCAATTCTGGATACAGAAATTGCGTCAATAGGCAGAAGTGCCACTATTCCGCAACCGATATCAGCAAATGCACCAAAGGTTTCAAGGTGGGTTATCCTTGCATCCACCACATCCCCCACCCTAAGAGTACTCACATAATCATCCATACATCTTTTCTGTGCAAGCTCACGGGAAAGTGTTGCAACAGTAGCTCCACTTTCGTCCCTGTCAAAGCCAGTTATCACAAAGCTTACCGGTCGGTTGACGCGGGATATAACTGCAATATCCCTGACTCTGCCTTCTCTGATTCCCAGAGCCCCTTCTTTACGCGGTATAATCCCCCGTATGCATCCCAAATCCACAGTAAGGTTATGGTTTGCATCGCAGACAGTCGCACGGGCTTCCAGAATTCTCTGCTCGCGATATGCCTCGCAAAGAGAAGAAATGCTCTCCATACACACAGAATTATCCTGAGTATCCATAAGACATCCTTCAGGTAAAAAGTCCCTCATATTTTCAGCCTCCGCTAAATTTTCTTTCATAGTTATTTCTATGTAGAGGGAGTTTTTTATATTCCTGTGGGATAAACATATTTATCTATTGAAAAAACTATAAAAATGCTGTAAAATAGATATATTGTAATAGTATCAGGAAGGAGATATGTATGAAAAGAAATCTTTGGCTTGTGTGCCTTTGCTTGCTTTTGGCAATACTTGGCACTCTCACAGGTTGCAAGGGTACAGAAGGTACCACCCCTGACGAGGCTGTAACCACAGTCACAGATGCAACAAAGACTTTAACATCTGATACACAGGAAATCACTACTACACCCGAAACAACGGCTGAAGTAACTGAATCAACAGAAAAGGTCGACAACAACACTCCTGTTGCAAAGCCTGTTGACCGTGACGAAACACCAAAATACGCAACTGTCAACGTAGGCGGGCAGGAGCATTCCGTAAAAGTCGGGGACAGAATTGTTTACACCTGTTACCTTAAGACGCCAAAGGCTATCGAAAACATTCAGGCTTCTCTCACCTATGACGACTCCATCCTTTGGTTCAGACACACCTCTGACTCAGAAATGTTCCCTAACCTAGGCTCTGTTATTTACAACGCAAATATTACAGGTAGAGTTCTGTTTAACGCCTCAAATGTTGCAGGCTACAACTTTACAGACAATAACACTCTTATCACGCTGGAATTCGATGTTGCCAAGGAAGGCTACACCTCCATCGCCACAGCCATTGAGTTTATGGACGAAAAGGGAGGCAACCCATACATAGACAACTTCAACGTTATCGGTGATGTCACCATTACAGAAACTCTCTCTTGAGTTTTAAGGTGAATATATAAATGTAAAACTGAAAGGAAACAAAACTTATGAAACTGAAAAAACTTATTTGTGTTGCACTTGCAACTCTTCTTACTGTAGGCTGTACCTTCGCACTTACAGGCTGTGAGTCAAAAGGCAACAACGACGGCAAGCCCGAGGTAAACGCTAACGTTAAGCACGACACAGAAAACAAGGTAGGTTATCAGCTTGAAAATCCCAAGGAAGGTGATGAAATTGCAATTCTTCACACATCCATGGGCGACATCACCTGGAGATTCTTCCCCGAAAACGCTCCCAAGGCTGTTGAAAACTTCATCACCCTTGCAAAAGACGGCAAATACAACAACACTATTTTCCACCGTGTAATCAACGACTTTATGATTCAGGGCGGTGACTATGAAAACCACAACGGCACAGGCGGAACAAGTGCTTTCGGCTCAGCTTTTGAAGACGAGTTCTGTGATACTCTCTACAACATCCGCGGTTCCGTTGCTATGGCAAACAGTGGTGTTAACACCAACGGAAGCCAGTTCTTCATAAATCAGGCAGGCGCTGAGTCCTTTGACGCAGAAAGCATTGACTACGATAAATCCTACGAATACTACACACAGCTTTACACTCAGTGGGCACAGCAGTATGGTGCAACCTTTGTTTCTCAGTATCAGGATGCTGATGCATTCATTGAAAACTACATCGGCGGCATTGCTCCTCTGAGCTATGCAATCTCTGAGGAAACAATGGATCTTTACAAAGCAAACGGTGGTAACATCCACCTTGACGGTGCTCTGAGAGCAAAGGGAGGTCACACAGTTTTCGCACAGGTTATTGACGGTATGGACATTGTTGATGCTATTGCAGCCGTTGAGGTTGACGACAACAGCAAGCCCACAGAAGACGTTAAGCTTATCTCCGTAGAAATTACAACCTACAAGGCTCAGTAATTACTCGAACCTCAAGGAGTGATATTATGACTTCCAAGCCTATAGTCGCCATAATGTACGACTTTGATAAAACTCTCAGCACCCGAGATATGCAGGACTTTGCTCTGATTCCCAGTCTTGGTATGGAAAGCTCTGAATTTTGGAAAAAAGCAAATGACTTTGGCAGAGAGCAGAAAATGGACGGCATCCTTGCTTATATGTATGCATCCATCCGCGAATCGAAACGTCATGGAAAAGCTCTCAGACGTGAGGATTTGGTCAACCACGGCAAGTCTGTTGAGTTCTTTGAGGGGGTTGAAAGCTGGTTTGAAAGGATAAACGATTTTGGAAAAGAACAAGGCGTTGAGGTTGAGCACTACATCATCTCCTCGGGAATGAAAGAGATAATTGAGGGAACACCTATCGCACCCTTTTTCAAAGAAATCTTTGCCTGTGAATACTACTTTGACGAAACAGGTGAGGCGGCTTGGCCCAAAACCGCTGTTAACTACACCAACAAAACCCAGTTTGTTTACAGAATAAATAAGGGTGTGTTGGATGTATCCAACGACGAGGATTTGAACCGCTCTATGCCCGATGACTCAAAGCGTGTTCCCTTCTCCAATATGATTTACATAGGCGACGGACTCTCTGACGTACCCTGTATGAAAATGATGAAGGCGTACTCGGGCACATCCATTGCTGTTTATCCCAAGGGTGACAGGCACAAGGTTGAGGAGCTCCTTGTAAAAGACAGAGTAAACTTCATCTTTCCTGCCGATTACTCCGAGGGCGGTGAGCTTGAAACAGCTATGCAGAACATTATCCGCAAGATTGCAATTTGCGATACTCTCACAGATATCAATCAAAATCAGCTCAAAAGTATTTCAGCTCAAAATTAAAATTGCACAAAACCGCAGTACCTGCTATTTGCTGTACTGCGGTTTTATCTTGTCTATATTGACAGACGCAGAGCAAATCCAATATAATTGAGTTAAATTTGGTTAGAGGAGGTTTATTGTGAGAAATTTATCAAAACCAACCGAAAGAGTTGCCAAATGGGACAACGCCAAGTTCTTTCTAATTGTCTGCGTACTCTTAGGTCATTCTATGACCGGCGGTCTTATTAACAATGGTGATGCAATGCTATGGGCTCAGTTGTGCATCAATTCTTTTCATATGCCTCTGTTTATATTTATCGGAGGACTCTTTGCAAAAAAGACAGTTTTCACCACACCCTTCAAATATGAAAAAGTTATTGCTTATCTGCTACTTAATTTATTTATGAAGGGACTAATCTACTTTGTGGTTCTGGCTCTTAAAGGAACCTCCTCTTTTGAGCTTTTAAGCGACAACAGCGTTTCCTGGTATATTTTTGCAACTGCGTTTCACATTATGATTGCCCATCTGCTGAGAAACTGCAAGCCATGGAGAACACTTCTCGCAAGCATAATAGTTGCAATATTAATTGGGTACGTTAACGAAATCGGTAATATCCTTGTTATGTCCCGTATTATTGTATTCTTCCCCTTCTTTTATCTTGGCTGTATTCTCAACGCCGAGGATGTACTCAAATGGGTAAATAAGCCTTGGGTAAGAATATGCTCCGCTGTTTTTCTTGTTACATTGTTTACCTTCTTTTTTCTGACACTTGATGCATCATACGCACTGCGTTATCTGTTTACAGGCAACCATCCTTACTATGAGTTCGGCGGTATTAATCACTATATCGGAGGTTTTTTACGACTACTTGCAATGAGTATATCTGCACTTGTGAGCTTTGCTGTTCTTTCGCTTATACCTAACAAGAGAATTCCTGTTATAACATGGAGCGGGTCAAGAACGCTTACCGTATACGCTCTGCACAGACCTGTTCAATACATCATCGGTCTTACATTCTTCTACAAAATGTTTCAGGACACACTTCCCGTATTCCTGTTACCTGTTCTCTGTGTTTATGCAGTCGTGCTTACCCTTATGCTTTCTCTCAAGCCCTTTGAATATGTGCTCTGGCCTTGTATGCACTGGGACAAGATGCTTGCTCCTGTGATGAACTGGTTCAGAAAAGACGAGTATAAAATAAAAAAGTAAATACTTAGACATAAAAGTAACAGCCTCTTCCGAGTTTGGAAGAGGCTGTTTGTTTATTTATATTTTGGCTTTTTATTTGATGGGATAATTACTTATCTTCCCACTGATTTGACTGGTTGTTGAATGCTCTGCCGAGTTCAGCAGTAAGGTTACCTGTCTGAGTGACATTGCTACCAATATTAAATACAATATTCTGATACATTGCGCCTGTATAATCATTGGGAACAGCAAATCTGTAAAGGTTGCCGCCTACATTCTCCATCTGATCGCCGGGCCATACTGAACCGCCGTTATCAGACCAATAGTGGCAGTAAACTGTACCCCAGCCTGCTGCATCTCTGAAGTAAATGTAGTTACCTGAGGGATCGGGTTCAACAGGTGTTGTAGGAGTAGGGCCGGGACCGGGAACAACAGGAACATCAAAACCCTGTGTGGGGAACTTTGTTACATCAAAGTAATCTGCAAGGTTGCCAGCCCAAGAATTTGTGGACATATCAAAGATAGCAAACTCGCCGGGAATTGACAGGTTATCTGTCTGAGCACCGCCGTTGTCGTTGAAGATAATCATATTAGCTTCATCGTGAACAATAGCAGCATAGTAAGGACCAAACTGCATGAGGGGCTCACCGGGCCATGTGTTATGGGGGTTGCCGCCGTCAGTCCAGTTGTGCTGATAGGGAGTTGCATAAGTGTTGTTTGCAAGGATGATAATCTGACCCTCAATCTGAGTAAGGTCGATTGTGCCATCAGAAGGAGCATCTGTGGGAGCTTCTGTGGGCTCAGGGTTTGAGGGAGTTGTGGGGTTTGAGGGAAGAGGCTCATCAGAACCGCCTGAAACCTTAACCTTCTCACCTACTCTGCAGCCAGACTCGAGCTCTGCAACATACTTCTGGATTGCAGTAGCATCCTTGATGTTGGTAACTTTGTTTTCGTCAACGTCAGCAGCAATGTTAGCTTTGCCGGAAATAGTTTCGAGCTCTGCAACAACCTTCTGAATGAGAGTTGCATCCTTAACGTTTACAATCTCAGAAAGGTCTGCATCACCGAGAATTACATAAACTGCAGGCTCAACGGGCTTTGCAGTTGTGGGCTGTGTGGGAGCCTCTGTGGGCTTTGCAGTTGTGGGCTGTGTGGGTGTATCGCCATCTGCAAGCTCTACAAGGATTGTGCCTCTTGCGCCTGAGTTGAATGTTACCTTGCCACCCTCAACAGTTGCAGTCTTGCCGTCATAAGCGTTGCGAACAACTGTGCCGTTAGCAAAGGTGTTGTTAAGTGTGATTGTGATGTTGGAGTTAGCATTTGCTGCAATTACGCAAGCAACCTTGTCTGTAACACCGTTCTTGTTATATGTACGTGCAAAAGCTGTACCGGAAGAAGCAGAAAGATTTGTGTGTGAACCTGCACCGACTGCAACGTGGTTGTTACGGAAGGTACCAACCTTCTGCCAATGAGCAAGAACGTTCTTATCCATACCGTTCCAGTTCATAAAGCTTCTTACTGTGTGGTCGTGCATAGTACACTCTACTCTTGAACGGTTGGTTTCATCACCGTAGTAGATCTGAACACCACCGGGCAGAAGCAGGAGTGCTGAACCCTGATAGTAGAGGTCGTCACGGCAGAGACCTGTATCGTGAGAAGAGATGTATGTAAGAACGTTGAAGTTGGGGTTATTGTTAATCTGGTTTGCATAATCAGCGTATGTCTGATTAAGGTTACCTGTCTTCTTCATACCGTTAGCGCCGTTACCTTTGTTGTCGGCAGAGAAGGAGAAGTTAATCATTGAATCAAAGCCGTTCTGATAGTAGTGGTTGTTAGAAACGCCCTGACCAAAGTGCTCACCTGTCATCCAGAAATCTTCGTCCCAGTCTGCACCTACTGCATTGGGGTTAGCCTTTCTCCAGTTCTGAAGAGCCTTTGTGCAAGCCTCAGAAAGCTTTTTCCAGCCGGATGCTTCAATATGCTTTGCAGTATCGCAACGGAAGCCGTCGATACCGTACTCTTCAACCCACTTTGTGTACCATGCAACAAGATAGTTGATAACAGTCTTATTACCAAGGTTGTAGGTTTTGAAGGTCTGGTCAATCTCGCTCATCTTTGCATTGTAAGTACCCTCTTTTGTCCACTTGTTCTGAAGGAGCTTGGGGACACTTACTGTAGCTGTGTTTTCTGTCTTGAAGTCGGGCAGATAAGCACCGGCAGAACCTGTCAGGTCGCCGCCGCCGTTGTTATCGTAGCCTGCCATACCTGCACGCAGCCAATCTCTACCCCACCAGTTTGCCCAGTCAGAAGCATTACCGTTTTCGTATCTGATACAACCATGGTATTTGTCCTGATTGATGCTGCTGTAGTTGTAGTGAACGTTCATATAATCGCCGGTAAGTGTACCGAAATTATACTCGTTCATATCATAGATTGTGTTGTAACCGGGGTGGTTAACAACTACGTCAAGAACAATACGGATGCCGTGCTTGTGGGCTGTGTCAATCATCTCTTTGAACTCAGCCTCTGTACCGAAGTTTTTGTCAAGCTCGGTAAAGTCAAGACCATAGTAGCCGTGGTAGGAATAGTGAGGGAAGCTCTTCTTACCGTCACCGCCTACTACGTAACCGTGAATCTGCTCAAACCAACCTGCAACCCAGATTGCGTTGATACCGAGGTCATCAAAATAGCCCTCGTTAATCTTCTGGGTGATACCCTTGAAGTCACCGCCCTGGAAAGCAGCTACGGTGTTGTAAGAAGCAACGGAGCCGTTCTGGGTAAGTCCGCGGTTGTAGCTGTGGTCGTTTGATGTGTTGCCGTTGTTGAAACGGTCTGTCAGAAGGAAGTAGACCGTTGCGTTATCCCAAGTAAAATCATCTGCAGCTGTGGGATATGCCGCAGAAACCTCTGCTGTATCAGCAACAGCAGCCTGTGCTGTGAAACCAACTGTGCAAAGAGAAACAATTGTAATCATTGCAAGCAGGAGACACATAAGTCTTTTTACTCTTTTCATAGATAACATTCCTTTCACATAAATTTCGTGTAAAGCCAAAACCCTTACGTATAACATTATATCAAACTAAATTGCTAAATAACAAGGTGCTAAATAAACGATTATATGGTAATATTTTATCTAAATTTCATTGTTTTGCACAGCCTGTGCTTATACGCCTATTTATATGGTTAATATGGTTTATATCTTCCCCTGACCCCCGCACCTCTGAAGCTGTCGCTTTCGTCTGCTACCGCAATAAAATTTTATTTAAGAAATACTGCGAAAACAAATTGACAAATTGACAGATTAAATATATAATTCTATACTGTATAAATTTACACATTATGACATTTTGCGTGTATTTTTATAAGAAAATTCAGTAAAGTAATTTAAAAACTTTCGGGGGTGTTGTTTTTTGGAACAGAAACAAATTGTTTCACTTAGGAATATCAACGTAAAATTTGACGGTGAAGTGATACTTAACAATATAGATTTGGATATTACGGACAAGGAGTTCATAACGCTTCTTGGTCCTTCGGGTTGCGGAAAAACCACAACTCTCAGAATCATAGGCGGATTTTTGGAGCCTGACAGCGGTGACGTGTTTTATGAGGGTAAGCGTATCAATGGTACTCCTCCCAACAAACGAAATGTAAACACCGTTTTTCAGAAGTACGCTCTGTTTCCCCACCTTAATGTATTTGATAATGTCGCCTTCGGACTGAAGCTAAAAAAGCTTCCCAAGGATGAAATCAAAGCAAAGGTAACAAAGATGCTTGCAATCGTAGACCTTAAGGGCTACGAAAAGCGAGCTGTTTCAAAGCTTTCAGGCGGACAGCAGCAAAGAGTTGCCATTGCTCGTGCCCTTGTGTGCGACCCTGATGTGCTTCTTCTTGACGAGCCTTTGGGTGCACTTGACCTGAAGCTTCGCAAGGATATGCAGATTGAGCTGAAGAGAATTCAGAAAATGACAAAGAAAACCTTTGTATATGTTACCCACGACCAAGAGGAAGCTCTGACTATGAGCGACCGCGTAGTGGTAATGAACAACGGTAAGATTGAACAGATAGGTACTCCTATTGATATTTATAACGAACCTGCAAATGCCTTCGTTGCTGACTTCATCGGCGAAGCAAACATCCTCGACGGCACAATGCTCTCAGACTACAGAGTACGCATACTCGGAAGCGACTTCAAATGTGTTGACAAGGGCTTTGGCGAAAACACTCCCGTGGATATTGTTATCCGTCCCGAGGATATTGAGGTTACAGCTCCCGAGGAGGGCACCCTTGTGGGTGACGTTACCGGCGTAGTGTTCAAGGGTGTTCACTACGAAATGGAGGTTAAGGTTGGCGGTTGTATTCTGCTGATTCACTCCACGGTTTCAAGCCCTGCAGGCAGTCGCATCGGTATGCGTGTATCTCCCGACAACATTCACATTATGAACAAGCTCTTCCCCACTCCCTACAATGAGTTCACCGCTGAGGTTATAGACTCCTCTGAGGATTCCCCCGTGGTAACAATTTCTGTTGAAGGCAAAGAGCTTGAGCTCCACAATGGCTTTTATCCCAAGGGAACCAAGCTCAATATCCAGCTTCCTCCAGAAGGTCTTTATGTTGACGGTGAGGGTGTTGGTCAGCTGACTGATGTGTTTGTTGAGTCGGTTATATGGAAGGGTGCTCACAACGAGATTATCCTTGAATCCGACGAACGCAAATGGATTATGCATAGCGCACAAGACGAACAGGTTGCCACTTATGTTCCCATCTGCTTTAATTTTTCACAGGCAGTAATCACACCCGTAAACGACCAGGAGGTCAGCGATGAAAACTAAAAAGCTGATTATCCCCTATCTTTTGTGGATGTTTGTATTTACTCTTGTCCCCCTGATACTCATTATCAGCAACACCTGCAGAGATGATAACGGCAATTTCACCCTTATATTTCTGCAAAAAGCACTTAATTACAAGGATGAGTTCCTGTATTCTCTCTGGGTTGCTTTTCTATCCACCACAATCTGCCTTGTGCTTGCATACCCGCTGAGCTACATTATTTCAAGAAGCTCAGAAAGAGCACAAAGCACCTACACAATGCTGATAATGGTGCCTATGTGGATGAACTTCCTTCTGAGAATCCGTGCATGGGTACTGCTTCTGCAGACAAACGGCCCTCTTGATTCCTTTTTAAATATGCTTGGAATCGACATTCCGCTGATGTATAACACCGGTGCGGTTGTGCTTGGTATGGTGTACGAGTTCCTGCCCTTTATGATTTTGCCCCTAACAACAGTTATGGGAAAGATTGACAAAAGCCTCATTGAGGCGGCGCAGGACTTGGGATGCAACAAACTACACGTAATCCGCAAGGTTGTGTTCCCGCTTTCTGTCCCCGGTATTATTTCCGGTGTTACTATGGTATTTGTGCCCTCTGCAAGTACCTTCCTCGTATCCCAGTATCTGGGCGGCCCCAATAACAGAATGATTGGCGACGTAATTGAGATGCTCTACAAGAGCGACAAACACACGGCATCCGCAATCGCCTTGCTTCTGATGATTGTCATCCTTGTGTTTATGGTTGTAATGAACCGTTTCGGAGATGAGGAGGCGGTGGGAGTATGAAAAAACTGTTTCTCGGAAAGAAGCTCTACATCGGGCTTATCTTCATTTTTCTCTATGCTCCCATTGCGGTGCTCATTGCTTACTCCTTCAACGACAGCAAATCCTCCGTTTGGAGCGGATTTACTTTTGATTGGTACATAAAGCTGTTTCAGGACCAAGCAATTATGACAGCTCTGGGCAACACTCTCATTGTTGCTTTGCTGGCTGCTTTATTTTCCACAATACTGGGTACTGTGGCATCCTTGGGTATGTATAACTTCAAGGGTGCAAAAAGAAAAATAATTCAGACTGTGTCCAACATACCTATCATCAATCCCGAAATTGTAACAGGTATGTCCCTGATGCTCCTGTTTGTTTTTCTGGGCCAAATTCTCAACTTTGAGAACGGATTTGTTACCCTGCTTTTATCCCACATCGGCTTCTGTACCCCTTATGTTATTCTTTCGGTAACTCCAAAGCTCAGACAAATGGACAACCACCTCTTTGAAGCGGCTCAGGATTTGGGCTGTACTCAGCTTCAGGCATTTTTTCAGGTGGTAATCCACGAGCTGCTTCCCGGTATTGTTTCCGGTTTTCTTATCAGCTTCACTTACTCTCTGGATGACTTTATCATCTCTTTCTTTACAAGCGGCAAAATGCAGACTCTCCCCATTGAGATTTACACTATGCTCAAAAAGAGGGTTTCGCCCAAAATCAACGCCTTATCTACTATCCTCTTTGTAATTATCTTTGCTGTACTCATTATCACCAACATTTCCGGTGCAAACAAAGAAAAGAAAAACAAAGATGTAAACAACGCAAACAAAGGAAAGAAGATGCTATGCCTTGCCCTTGCTCTTATTATTGTTATAGGAGGAGTTGTGGGCTATTCCAGATGCTCAAACTACACCGCAGTAATCAATGTATTCAACTGGGGTGAAAATATCGCAAACGGCGAAGACGGCACCCTTGATGTTATTGCTGAGTTTGAAAAGAAATACAATGTTAAAGTCAATTACAATGAATATGAGTCCAACGAAGAAATGTACGCAAAGATTCAAAACGAAAGCTATGACGTTATCATTCCTTCCGACTATATGATTGGTAAGCTGATTGCAGAGGATATGCTTCTGCCCCTTGATTTTGACAATATCCCCAACTACAAAAACATTGCAGATGAATACAAAAATCTGCCCTATGACCCAAACAATGAATACTCCGTACCCTATACTTGGGGTGTTGTGGCAATTTGCTACAACGAGGATATGGTATCAGGTGAGGTTACAGGCTTTGATGCTCTCTGGAACGAGGCTGACAAGGGCGAAATTCTTATGTTCAACAACAGCCGTGATGCACTTGCCATTGCAATGCAAAGGTTGGGAATAGACCCCTCTAACCCCTCTAAAGAGGACATCGACAAGGCTTGCGAGCTTCTCAAGGAGCAAAAGCCTCTTGTTCAGAATTATGTAATGGATCAGGTTTACGACCTTATGGAATGTGACCAGTCAGCCATTGCTCCCTACTATGCAGGCGACATCTATTATATGATGGATAACAACGAGTCCCTTAACTACTGTCTGCCCGAAGAAGGCACAAACTTCTTTGTTGATGCTATGTGTGTTCCCAAGAACGCAGAAAACCCCGAGCTTGCAGAACTGTTCATAAACTTTATGCTTGAGCCTGAGGTTGGCGTTTCCAACAGCGAATACATCGGATACGCTTCCCCCAACAAAGAAGCGGTGGCACTCCTTGATGAGGAAATAAGAAACAACACTCTGATTTACCCCTCAAAGGAATACCTTGATAAATGCTATATGTACTCAAACACTCCTGCTGATATTTACAACTATATGCAAGAGAAGTTCATTGAAGCATCCACAAGCTAAGCAACAAAAAACACCTGACAAAATTTGTCAGGTGTTTTCTCTATTCATAAGTAAAATCTGCCGAAAGGTTTATTTCTTCTATAGAAATATTTTGTATATAACCTTTTTTTTCTGTGATAACTTTGTATTGACCGCTGTTGCACTGTCCCTCGTACAAAGCAACCGCACCGGTAAAAGACGAGTACTGCTCAACACGGGAAAGTGCACAAAAAACATTATAGAGAGCCTCAGCAAAAGCCTCCTCGGGCATATAGCCTTTCTGGGTTTTGCAATGAAGCCCGTCATAAATAAGCTCAAAGCCGTCGCTCCACTTGTAGGTAAGCCCCCACAGTTCATCAGGAGAGGTCAGCTTTATAGTAACAGCTCCCTGCATTGTGGAGTTAACCTCAGCCTCCAAGTCCTTCAAACCATAATCATCACAGATACTTACCTGTGCAGAAAAATCAAGAACAGGCAACGGTACAGACCTGTTACCGCAGGCACCGAGGGTACAAATCACAGCACAAATAAAAAACAAACAAATCCGCTTCACAAAGAGCCTCTGAAAAAACAAGGTTACATTGAACTTATTCTGAGTCAATACATTCCTTTATAGCTTTTGGTATATATTCAATAATATCAGAAGGAATGAGTGAATACTCGGTAAGCTCTTCCTTTGCAATATCTCCTGCAAGACCATGCAGGAAAGCCCCTGCCACAGCAGAAAGGGTAGCATCCGCCCCCTGTGCCATCAAGGCACCTATCATTCCCGAAAGCACATCGCCGCTTCCTGCTACTGCCATTCCTGCATTACCCGTGGGATTCATATAGCCTTCGGAGTTTTTGCTTGCAATGATGGTGCCCTTGCCTTTGAGAAGAAGGGTTACACCGTATTCGTCAGCAAAGCTCTTTGCTATCTCCTGTCGGTTTTCTCTGATGTGCTCCGAAGCCAAGCTTGTAAGCCTCGACATCTCGCCTTCATGAGGGGTAAGCACCAAGGGATACACTCTGTCCTTTAAAACATTTATATGCTTTGAGAGTGCATTTATTCCGTCTGCATCAAGCAAAAGAGGCGTTTTGCATTCACACACAAGAGATAAAACCAGCTCCTCTGTATCTCTGCAAAGCTTACTTCCGCAACCCATAACCACAGCATCCGATTTGTTGGCACTCTTTATAATTTCCTCAATCGCCTCTGAGCTTATACACCCCTGCTCATTCTCAGGAAGAACAAGAAAAACCGCCTCCGGCACACAAGATGAAACTATCGGATAAATACTCCTTGGCACCGCCACGCGGACAAGTCCCGCCCCTGTACGAAGCGCCGCCCTTGCACAAAGCACAGCCGCTCCTGCGAAAGAGTAACTGCCACATACACAAAGCAAAGAGCCTACGCTGTATTTATTGGCGCAGGCTGGTCTTTGGGGCAATATTTTTTTGACAATTCTTTTATCTGTAACTGTCATATTATCACCTTATTTTTTGTTATAGAAAAGCTTAACTACCATTTCTCTTGTCATAGCAGGACGCATACCGTCGATAATCTTCTGATTAGGGGAGAAAATAAGCAGGCATTTGCCCTTGCCGCTTTCTCGATATACACAGTAGTAGCTGTCCTCCATATTGCCGTTTGAGCAATCACGGGTACGGGCATATTTGTCAGAAGGAATATTGTCCCCCTCAATCTTACCCATATCCTCAATGGAGCTGATTTCCAGCTTCACAAACTTTTTACGGCTTTTCTTGTTGATAACCTTATCAACATAGAAGATATTGCCCATAACGGAATAATCAAACTCAACCTTATTAATACGGGGCAGAGCAATTATGAGCACAGTAACTGCCACAACAGCCACCATAAAGGTCATTAAAAGAAAGAAAATCTGCACAGCCGGGTCTGCAATAACGGTATAAATCATAATAAAAAGCAATTCTATCACAGCAAAAAAGCTAATAAGCAAAGCTGAAATAAGCTTTTGCTTAATTCCCGACTGACGTTTTACAACTTGTTCGCAAAAAGTGTCCATAATATTCACCTGTCCTATGAGTAATCTACTGCTTAGTATAGCACACTCATTCTCTTTTTTCAACAAAACACTTGCCAAATTAACAATTTAGTGATAATATTAATTTTGATATTGTAGTGAAACGCTATGACGAAGAAAGTAGCTTTATCAAGGTCTTGCTAAAGAGAATGGTTGTCACAGGCTGAGAGCAACCAGCAATACAGATAATGTGAAGTTCCCTTCTGAGCGGCAAGGCTGAAATTCCAGTAGGTCTTGACGGCAGACCCCGTTACAGGTCGCAGGAGTGTTTGCTTCTTAAACAAAGCAAAAATCAGGGTGGTACCACGGATATTATTCGTCCCTGCGTGAATTTACTCACGCAGGGCGTTTTATTTTTTTACGGAGGATATTTATGGACGAAAAAATCATTGCATTAAAAAATGAAATCACAGACAAAGTCGCATCTGCCAAAACAACAGCAGAGCTTGACGCAAGGCGCGTTGAGTATCTGGGCAAAAAGGGTAGCATTACTGCTCTCTTAAAGGGTATGAAGGACCTTTCTGTAGAAGAAAAGAAAACCTTTGGCGCAAAGGTAAACGAGCTTAAAGAATATGCCACACAGCAGATTGATGACAAGGCACAGGCACTCAAAGAGCAGGAAATTCAGAAAGAGCTTGACTCTATGCCCGTGTTTGACATTACCACCCCTGCAAACCTTGACAGAGGCTCATATCACCCTATTACACTGGTACAGCGTCAGTGTGAAACCATCTTTAAATCCATGGGCTTTGCAGTTATCGACTATCCCGAGGTAGTTACCGACTATGAGTGCTTTGAGGCTCTCAACATCCCCAAGCACCACCCTGCACGTGATATGCAGGACACCTACTATCTCCAGAACGGTCAGCTTCTCAAATCCCACACCTCTGCCGCACAGAACGCAATCCTTAAGAAGTACGGCAAAAACCTCATTGAAAACGGTGTGCCCATCAAGGCTATCTTTCCCGGCAGATGCTTCCGTAACGAAGCAACAGATGCTTGCCACGAAAACACCTTCTTCCAGATGGAGGGTGTTATGGTTGACAAGGATATTTCCATCTCCAACCTTATTTACTTTATGAAAACAATGCTTTCCGAGGTGTTCAGAAAAGACATCAAGGTTCGTCTTCGCCCCGGCTTCTTCCCCTTCGTTGAGCCCGGCTTTGAGCTTGACATAAGCTGTCTTATCTGCGGCGGCGAGGGCTGTCCCTCCTGCAAGCAGAGCGGTTGGCTTGAGCTTTGCCCCTGCGGTATGATTCATCCCAACGTACTCCGCGAGGGCGGTATTGACCCCGAAGAGTACACAGGCTTTGCTTTCGGTCTTGGCCTTACACGACTTGCAATGATGAAGTACGGTGTAAAGGACATCCGCGATTTGAACTCAGGCAGACTCAAGGTGCTTGAGCAGTTCACAGACGACGAATAAGGAGGGCGACAAATATGTTATTATCAATGAATTGGATTGAGGATTTCGTAGACCTCTCAGGTCTTGACAAACTCGAGCTTATCCATAAACTTTCACTTTCAACTGCTGAGGTTGAAAACGAGATTTTCTTCAAGGGTGCAGACCTTTCAGGTGTTGTAGTTGCTGAGATTGTATCTGTTGAAGACCACCCCGAGTCAAAGAAGCTCCACCTCTTAAAGGTTGATGCAGGCGACGGCAAGCTTACAGACGTTGTTTGCGGTGCACCTAATGTCAGAGTTGGTATGAAGACCGCCTTTGCCAAGGTTGGTGCAAAGCTCGGAGAAATTGAGATTGCACCCAGACCCCTTGCAGGCTTTGAGTCACATGGTATGTGCTGTTCCGAGGCAGAAATCGGTATTTCCGACGACCACTCAGGCATTATGGACATTACAGAAGACGTCAAAAACGGCACCGACATCAAGGACCTTTACGCTATTGACGATATTGTTTTTGAGATTGACAACAAATCCCTCACAAACAGACCTGACCTTTGGAGCCACTACGGCTTTGCACGTGAGTTTGCAGCCTTAGCAGGCAGAGAGCTCAAAGCCCTTGAGTGCGAGGAGCTTACTCAGTACAACAATCTCAGAAAGATTGATATGAAAATCGAGGACCCTCTGTGCCAGAGATACTCATGTATGCAGGTTGAAAACATCACCCGCAGCATCAGCCCTGTTAATATGCGAATCCGCCTTTTCTACTGCGGTATGAGAGGCATCAACTTCCTTGCTGACCTTACTAACTACCTTATGCTGGAGGTTGGTCAGCCCATGCACGCCTTCGACTCAAGAAAGGTAGAGAAAATCCGCATCAAGCGTTTTGATACTCCCTTCACCTTCCAGACTCTTGACGGTGTTGAGCGCAACATCGACGAAAATACTCTGATGATTTGCAACGACAACACTCCTGTTGCTATTGCAGGTATTATGGGCGGTCTTGACTCTGAGATTGTTGAGGATACCACAACCCTCACACTTGAGTCTGCTACCTTCGATGCAGTTTCCATCCGTAAGTCCACAGTACGTCTTGCTCACAGAACAGATGCTTCCATGCGCTACGAAAAGTGCCTTGACCCTGAGATGACTACTCTTGCAATCGGCAGATTTATAAATCTTCTGAAGAAATATGACGGCGGTGCTCAAGTTGTATCTGCTCTCACAGACGAGTATGCATACAAGTACGACACAGTAACTCTTGACTTTGACAAAAACTTTGTAGACCGCTACACAGGTATTGAGATTAGCAACGACACTATCGTTAAGACTCTCACAGATTTAGGCTTCAAGGTTACACTTGAGGGTGACAACTTCTCAGTAGTTGTTCCCTCCTGGAGAGCTACAAAGGATGTTACCATCAAGGCAGATATTATCGAAGAAATCACCCGTATCTACGGCTACGATAACTTTGATATCAACACCACCCGTTCACCCCTGTACCCTGTGCGTGCGGAGGCTGTGAAGAACAACGAAGACAGAATTAAAGATATTCTCGTAAAGAAATATAACCTCCACGAGCTTCATTCCTATGTATGGGCATACAATGACGAAATGAAGGCTCTGGGAATTCCTGTTGAGGATAATGTCAGACTTGCAAACGCTACTAACCCCAACATCGAAACTCTGAGAAACTCCATCATTCCCACACAGCTTTGTCAGGTTAAAGCAAACACAGGCTATGGTACTGACTTCGGTGTGTTTGAGGTAGGCAGAGTTATCAAGGGTCTGAAGGAAGACGGTCTTTGCAACGAGCAGAAGATGCTTGCAGTTACACTTTTCAGCAAGACAAAGGAAATGAAGGAGCTTTACTTGGAGCTTCGCGACATTGTTGCAGTTATTGCAAGCGACTTAAAGCACAAGACTCTCACCTACAAGGCAGTTGCTCCTGCTCACTCTTACGAGCATCCTGTTAACCTCTACGCAATCCTCATTGACGGCGAGGAGATTGGTACAATCGGTATTCTGCATCCTGTTGTTTCAAGGAATATTGACAAGAAAGCAAACATTGTTTTTGCAGAAATCAGTATGAGTGCATTCACCGAGGCTGAGGTTGCTCCCATTGTATACGACGAGCCCTCCAAGTTCCCCTCTATGACCTACGATATCAGCGTTGAGATTCCTGCAGGAGTACTCTTTGAGAGCCTCGAAAAATGTTGGGCAAATGAGGGCAAGAGCATTCTCAAGGGCACCCGCATCGTAGACACCTATGACACCGAGGAAATCCACTCCATCACAGTCCGCTTTGAGTTTTCTTCAAACGAGAGAACACTCTCAAGCGCAGAGATTCAGGAGATTATGGACAAGGTTATCGCAAACCTTTCCGAAATCGGCGTCACACTCAGAGGCTAAAAGCCTTCCCCTCTGAGGGGAAGGGGACCGCTTGCGGTGGATGAGGTGAAGCCTTTGCTAATACAGCAACACAATATAACGGACACTGCGTGTCCTACACCTCATCACCTGCTTCGCAGGAGCTTCTCCTCAAGGAGAAGCCTTTTCCTCCATTAACAATCAAGATTTCAACAGCTCCCTTCTCACAAGGGAGCTGTCTGTATCTGAAAACTACTTAATATCATTCTGAGTATTTTAAACAAAACTGTTTTATATTTGGGCTTGAATTATATGAAAACATATTGTATAATTAATGTGGTATCAGATTTCTACGGATTTCTGATATATCCATATCCTATAATATATACAAATTGGAGGTGTTTCGGATGTTGGATAAAACTATGGTATTCTCCCTTGGCGGTGACAGGGACGATGAGATGAAGCGTGCACTGATGATTGTGTATGATGCACTCAAGAAAAAAGGCTACAACCCCATCAACCAGATTGTTGGCTACATTCTCTCTGAGGATCCTACCTACATCACCACCTACAACAACGCCCGGAATATCATTTCTAAAATTGACAGAGACGACCTGTTGGAGGCTCTTGTCAAATCATACATCAAGAGCTAACGGAGGAATATATTTTGGCTAATAAAGAATTTTTCACATACAAGGGCAAGCCCCTTGTGCGTTGCGGTGACGAGCTGTACTACGGTTCAATGTCTGACAGATTTGTTATCCGTATGCAGGTTAAAACCAAAAAGGAAGTTAACGGTCTGCAGGTTGCAGACAAGGTTGCAATCCAGCTTCTGTGCACAGACCCCGATTTGAGCCCCAGAAAGCAGATTGTAAAGGTTTCTGAGAAAACAGGCCTTTTCCTTGCAATGGACATTGCAGACATCTGGCTTCAGCGTGCACTTTCTGCAGAAGCTTAAAACAAAATCACAAAACACAACAGCCGTGGATTTTCACATCCACGGCTGTTTTTATGATAAAGTTTACTTTTCAAGATATGCTTTGATGGCTTCCAATGTTGTGTCTGATATAACGTGCTCCATCCTGCACGCATCCGAAGAGGCGGTTTCCTCGTCAACTCCAAGGCTTGCAAGAAACTGAGTGAGCACTCGGTGGCGGTCGTAAATCTTCTCTGCTACTTCCCTGCCAACATCTGTAAGATGCAAAAAGCCCCCCTCGTCAACGGTGATATATCCGCCGTCGCGCAGAAGCTTTACCGCACGGCTGACAGACGGTTTTGAATAATTACGGTATTCTGCTACATCCAGCGAGCGAACCTCGTTAATTTTATTTGTAAGTATCAGAATTGCCTCCAGATACATCTCGCCTGATTCCTGCAATGGCACGATTTCCGCCTCCTGATTGTGATTAGCTTAATTAATAATATCACATCCGCATTTTCATTTCAAGTGCACAGCATATTTCAATGTGTAAATTCATAAATAATTTTGTGTATTTTATTTATAAATCTTTTTTGTATGCGCAATTTGATTACAAATTCCTACAAAATATGGCAAATCTCGAAAAACTTCGCACTTAAGCTCTTGACAAATATTGTAATTAAGGTTATTATTATATGCAGTTAGCCGTTGCTAACTAACTGTTTTCCCATTTGGTTAGCCTTCGCTAATCATCATTTTCTACTTAATAAATTCACAGACAGCTTGCTCTGGTATTTACAGACACAGTCTGTGGGGAGGAATATATGAACACACTGAAAAATGCAAAAATCGGTGCCACTGCAAAGGTTATCAAAGTACACGGTGAGGGTGCCATAAGACGCAGAATTATGGATATGGGCATTACAAAGGGAGTGGAAATTTACATCCGCAAGGTTGCTCCTCTTGGCGACCCCATTGAGGTAACTGTCCGCGGTTACGAGCTTTCTCTGCGCAAAGCCGATGCGGATATGATTGAGATTGAATAATTTTTTACTGTTCAGAGGGAAACCTCTGACATTTTTTCAAAGTTCGGTTAGCAGTTGCTAATCACGAAAGCGAGGAAACACAATGAGCATTACCATTGCTCTGGCTGGTAACCCCAACTCGGGCAAAACCACCCTTTTCAATGCACTCACAGGCTCAAACCAGTATGTTGGAAACTGGCCGGGAGTTACTGTTGAAAAAAAAGAAGGCAAACTGAAAAAAGACAGTGATGTTATCATCACCGACCTGCCCGGCATCTACTCCCTCTCTCCTTATACATTGGAGGAGGTTGTGGCAAGAAACTACCTTATAAACGAGCGACCCGATGCAATCCTCAACATTGTTGACGGCACCAACCTTGAGCGTAATCTTTACCTTACAACTCAGCTTATGGAGCTTGGCATACCTGTTGTGGTTGCCATCAATATGATGGACTTGGTCAGAAAAAACGGAGATATAATCGACACGGAGATTCTGTCCAAGCGTCTTGGCTGTAAGGTTGTGGAGATTTCCGCTCTCAAATGCGACAGCATAGATGTAGCCGCCGATATAGCAATTGAAGTTGCAAAGAGGGGCTCGGTTACTCCCCGTCACATTTTCTCAGGTGTAGTGGAGCATGCTCTGGCTCACATTGAAGAAGCAGCTATTCACAATATGCCCGAGGACCAGCAAAGATGGTACTCCGTAAAAATCTTTGAACGTGATGAAAAGGTACTTGAATTCTTAAACCTTGATGCAAATATAGTCAAGCACATGGAAAGTGACATCAAGGCAGTTGAAGAAATCCTTGATGACGATGCAGAAAGTATCATTGTAAACGAAAGATACAACTACATAGTAAATATAATGCAAGTATGCTACAAGAAGAAGCATAAAAACAAAAGGACAGTTTCAGACAAAATCGACAGTGTTGTCACAAACAGATTTTTGGCTCTGCCGATTTTTGCCGTGATAATGTTCCTTGTGTATTACCTTGCAATAGGTTCTATCGGCAACTGGACTGTAGAGTTTATGAACGACACACTCTTTGGCGAATGGATAATCCCTGCGGTCAACACTTTGCTCCAAAACCTCAACTGTCCTCTTTGGCTTGTTGGTCTTGTGTCTGACGGTATTGTCAGCGGTGTAGGTGCGGTGCTTGGCTTTGTGCCTCAGATGTTCATCCTGTTCTTATTACTCTCCCTTTTGGAAGATTGCGGATATATGTCGAGAATAGCTTTCATTATGGATAAGCTTTTCCGCAAGTTTGGCCTTTCGGGCAAAAGCTTTATACCTCTGCTTGTAGGCGTAGGCTGCGGTGTGCCCGGAGTTATGGCATCACGTACAATTGAAAACGAGCGCGACCGCCGTATGACTATTATGACCACCTGCTTTATCCCCTGCGGTGCCAAAATGCCCATAATCGGTCTGTTTGCAGGCGCTATCTTCGGCGGCAGCGGTTTGGTGGCTGTATCTGCATACTTTATCGGTATTGCCTCGGTTATCGTTTCAGGCATTATTCTGAAGAAAACAAAGATTTTTGCAGGGGACCCCGCTCCCTTTGTAATGGAGCTTCCTGCTTATCACGCCCCTGTGCCCAGAAATATTTTCAGAGCTACTTGGGAAAGAGGCTGGTCATTCATCAAAAAAGCAGGCACCGTTATCCTTCTTTCCACAGTTCTTTTGTGGTTCTTGCAGGGCTTCGGCTTTATAAACGGAAGCTTCACAATGGTTGAAAATAACAACGATTCACTCCTTGCTTTCATCGGTAATCTTATCTCATTTATCTTTATTCCTCTGGGCTTCGGCAACTGGCAATCAGCTGTTGCCACCATCACAGGACTTATGGCAAAGGAAGGCGTTGTTTCAACCTTTGGTGTGCTGCTTAATGTAGCGGGAGATGTGTCCGAAACATCTTCAGCCCTCCACACAGCAGTTTCTCAGCACTTTGGCAACAATGGCGTCGTTGCCTTCAGCTTTATGGCTTTCAACCTTTTGTGTGCCCCCTGCTTTGCGGCTATGGGTGCTATCAAAAGAGAAATGAACAGTGCAGGCTGGACCTTCTTTGCAATAGGCTATATGACCGCCTTTGCCTACGCTGTATCTCTTATGATTTATCAGTTTGGCTCTTGGTTTACAGGGGAAGGTAACATTGTAGGCACCGTGATTGCCTCCTTGATACTCATTTTTATGGTTTATATGCTTGTTCGCCCTTACAAAGAGGCAACCCGTCTTTCAAAAAAGCTTAAATAAAAGGAGCGTTTATTATGTTACAATGGCTCAGTCAGAACATCGGTACCATAGCAGTATGTGCTGTACTTTTGGCAGTAATTACCGCAATAATCATATATCTTATCAGAAACAAAAAGCAGGGTAAGAATTCCTGCAACTGCGGATGCGGGTGCACAAACTGTGCTATGAAGGACACCTGCCATCCCCAAAACAAAGACGAAAGCAAATAAGAGCTTTCCAAAGTCTGTAAAATTTCAGCGTGAGTCCGATGCTTTGTGCATCGGGCTTCGTTTTATTTTGCATAGTTTATGCTTTTTGCTGGACTAAAAAATAAATCTGTGTTATTATTAATTTAATATTCAAAATTAACAGTAGCCTTTGCTACAGGGAGGAAATAAAATGAAAAACACACGTCAGATTTTATCCCTTATCCTTGCAATCGTGCTATGCATTGCTACAATTTTCATGCTTACAGCCTGCAAGGATGACACCAATAACAATTCTGAAACCCAAAACATTAACAGCAGTGTTTCTGTCAACAGCAGCTCTCAGAATTCAGCTAATGACAGCTCTTCGCCCACCGCACAGAGCAACAGCAATCAAGGAAACACCCCCAACGAAGATGACATAGAGGGCTGGTTTTCCTTAGAGGTTATCAACCAATACAGTATGGCTCCCTTTGTTCAGCCTCCAGACACAAAGGTTGTATCCAAGCCTGACCGCGATTGCCTCTACTTAAAGGGTGACAAAAACACCTTCACGCTTTGCACACAGTATGCTTTCGACACAATGCTTCGCAATAACAAAGCTGTGTATCTTCCTGAGAAAAACGAAAACTCAGACAGCTTCTTAAGCTACAAGAAAATCACATCCTACGACTTTTCGACGCTGTATCCTACAGGTGACACAACAGACGTAACCTTTATTTACACCATGGGACACAGTGCCTACGAATGCTCAATTTCCTATGATAAAGGCACCGAGCAGGTATGCATTCGATTCACAGACAGAACCAAGCTTTACCGCGATATAGTACAATAACCCTTTGAAAGAGGCTCAATATGGCAACAAAGAAAAACACAAAAACCTCTCAGCCAAGACTGAGATTTACAGTCCGTCATGCGCTGACAGATATTTACGTAACACTTCTGTTCACATTCTTTCCCTTGTTCTTGTCCAACTTCTACGCCGCCGCAAGACGCGACAAGTTCTGGTCATTTATGATTATCACAGGCGTTCTGGGCTTGGCAGTAGGAATTATCTCCCTTGTAAGCCTGTTTACAAAAAACAGCGAGTACAACAGAAAGCTCAATACATACTGCGACCCCTTTAAGCTGAGCATCACCGACATCGGGTTCTTTGCTTTCACAGGATTTGCTCTTATTTCCATGCTTGCAAGCGGAAGGGTTTCTCATTGCTTTATGGGACTTTCCGGGGGTGCCAGCAACGGACGCAACATGGGCTTCATCACCATATTCCTGCTCCTTGTGGCTTATATGATGATATCCCGTTTTTACTTCAGTAAAAAGATTGTTTACTACTGCATCTTCGGCGGTATCACAATACTCAGCTTCCTTGCAATTGTAAACTACTACTATATGGACCCACTGGGACTTTTCAAGGCTTACGAAGGCTCCTCAAACTATGACACTGTAATCAACGACTTCACCTCCACCATCGGAAATAAAAACTACCTTTCTGCTATCATCTGTGTTTCTCTGCCCTTCTCCTTCGGTATGTTCATTGCCACCGAAGACAAGATAATGAGAATCGTGGCACTTATAAGCACAGGTCTGCAGTTTATGGGACTCATCGTTGCCACCAGTGACGGCGGATTCTTAGGTTGCTTTGCCGCCTTTGCGGTTATGGCAGTAGTTGTTAGCCGCAGCCGTAAATACCTTTTGAGATATTGCACAGGCTTTGCGGTAATGATGCTTTCAGCAAAAATTCTTTGGCTTTACGACCTTATTATGAAAGGCAACTCCAAAGGCTACTCCAGCTTTTCAAAGTTCTTCATCAGCAGTAACTACGTTTACGCAATCCTTGCTGTATTTGCACTTATCGCTCTTATGCTGTACTTCACAGGCAAAAACAAGGAAAACGATGCACTTCCCCGTGCTGTCTTCTTCACTTTACTTTTGCTTGTATGCCTTGCAGTTTTAGGCTTTGCAGGACTGATAATCTACTACACCTTCATTGACACAGAAACCGCCCTCACAGGCACAATGCGTTTCTTCCGCTTTGACTTGTACTGGGGTACTCACAGAGGCTACTTCTGGATTAACTCCCTTGAGGCTTACAAGGAAATGAACCTTTGGCAAAAGCTTTTCGGTGCAGGTCCCGAAACCTTCTACTTTATCTTCCAGCCCTATTTCTCCGAAATGAGCAAGCTCTTTAACGAAGGTTCCTGCAACGCCGCTCACAACGTATATATCAACTACCTGGTGACTCACGGTGCTTTCGGTCTTATGGCATATCTGCTCTTTATCGGCAGTGCCCTTGTGCGAAGCATCAAAAAAGCAAACCACAACCCTCTTTGTCTGGTGTGTGCTTTTGTAATTGTGGCTTATGCAGTTCAGGACATTGTAAATATCGCAAACCCCGTAAACGTTCCTTGGTTCATTATTTTCATCGCTCTTTCAGAGTCCACACTCCTTCGTGCAAACTCTGCCTTGGAGCTTCGCGAAAGCAACTTCTGATTTCTTCAACAGAATAATAGTATGTTTAATATTCCTTCTGTGAAATATATCTTGCAGAAGGAATATTTTTATTTTCATACAAACTCAAAAATATTCTCATATTTATTGACAGATTGAATTCTTGGGTGTAAAATAAATTGTTCGCAAACGAAACTCTAATTTGTGAAAGGTTGATATTTATGCATTACACAGGAGTAACCTCCAGAGGCATCATATGCCCCATCTTCCAGCAGGGTGACGACTTGGTATCCGCCATTGTAAAAAGCGTTACCGACGCCGCCAACAATGAGGGCTTTGAGCTTCAGGACAGAAATATTATCGGTGTTACAGAAGCAGTTGTTGCACGTACACAGGGCAACTACGCTACCTCCGACCAGATTGCTGCAGACATTAAAGCTAAATTCGGCGGCGAAGAGCTTGGTGTTGTATTCCCCATCCTAAGCCGTAACCGTTTTGCTATACTCCTGCGCTCCATCGCAAAAGGCTGTAAGAAGCTTTACGTTCAGCTTTCTTATCCTTCTGACGAAGTAGGCAACTCTTTCATCACTTACGATATGATTGACGAGAAGGGTGTTAACCCCTACTCAGACAGCTTCAACGAAGAAGAGTTCAGAGCTGTTTTCGGCTATGAAACAAAGCACACCTTCACAGGTGTTGACTACATCGAGTACTACAAGAGTCTGGGCGACAACATCGAAATCATCTTCTCCAACGACCCCAGATACATTCTCAAATACACAAAGAACGTTCTCAACTGTGACATTCACACCCGCTTCCGCACACAGCGTCTTCTCAAAGCTGCAGGTGCTGACAAGGTTTACAGAATGGACGAAATCCTCACAGAGAGCGTTGATGGCTCAGGCTTCAACCCTCAGTACGGACTCCTCGGCTCCAACAAAGCTACTGAGGACAAGGTTAAGCTCTTCCCCCGTGACTGTCAGGAGTTTGTTGACAGACTCTCAGAGGAGATGTTCAAGGCAACAGGCAAGAGAATTGAGTGTATGGTATACGGCGACGGCGGTTTCAAGGATCCCGTAGGCGGTATCTGGGAGCTGGCTGACCCTGTTGTTTCCCCTGCTTACACTCCCGGTCTTGCAGGCAAGCCCAACGAGCTTAAAATGAAATACTTTGCAGATAACGACTTCTCCGACCTTTCAGGCGAGGAGCTTGCAAAAGCTATGAAGGAAATGATTAAAGCTAAAGACAGCGACCTTGTAGGCAATATGCAGTCACAGGGTACAACCCCCAGACAGCTCACAGACCTTTTAGGCTCACTGTGTGACCTTACAAGCGGCTCAGGCGACAGAGGTACACCCGTAATCCTCATTCAGGGTTACTTTGACAACTACGCAACAGAATAAAAAAACTCAATCCCACTTCTCTCAATCGGAAGTGGGATTTTTGCACCTTAAATAAGGGATTGACTTTTTTGTTTTAGCGTACTAAAATATAGTTGTAAGGAACAACATCTGTTGTTCAGTTTAAGAAAGGGTGATATTTATGAAAAAGACTTGTACTCTCATTTGCGCACTTCTGATTCTTTCACTTGTGCTCTGTGCCTGCGGTGGCGGCTCAGGTAAAAACTCACTTGTAGGTACCTGGACAGGCGAGAAAGACGGCATCACAATGACAATTACCTTCAACGAGGACAAAACAGGTTCTCTCGCCGCTTTGGGCGGTCTGCTCACTGCAAACTTCACCTATACCGATGACGGCGGTAAGCTTGTTATGACTCCCGAGGAAGGCAAGGAGGATTATATGTCCTTCAACGACGTTACATACACCTTTGACGGCGACAACCTGTTACTTACCGGCGAAGACGGAACAATTACCTTTACAAAAAACTAATAGGAACACAAGCAAAGCCTGATGCAGATAAAACTGCATCAGGCTTCTTTTTGTTTACAGATATTTAGTCATTAACACAGCATCTTCGCGGGGATTTGAGTAGTAGCCCTTTCGCACACCGATTTCTTCAAAGCCTGTTTTGCTGTAAAGCTTTGAAGCAGGGGTGTTGGAAGCTCTGACCTCCAAGGTGACAAAAGCTAAATTAAGTTCTTCTGCCTTTTCAATCAAAGCCTCTGTGAGATTTTTTGCAATACCTCGGCGGCGGTATTCGGGCAAAACAGCCAGATTTGTCAGGCTTCCTTCGTCAAGCACCCACTCCAAGGCTATATATCCTGCAAGAATGCCATCCTCAAAACAACCGAACACGCAGGCGTTTTGATTTTTCACAAGAGTTTCCACCACAGCTTCGCTCCAAGGGCTCTGAAAGCATCTCTCATCTACCCTGCAAATATCCTTTATGTGTTCTGTGCTTAACTTTAATATGGTCATATTTCCTCTCTGAGCCTCTCTGTAAGGATTTTTACCGCTTCTTCTATTTCTTCCCTACACTTTCTGTAAATCCCTTGTGAGCCGCCGTAGGGGTCCGATATGCCGCCTGTTTCCTCAGCAAGGACATATATCTTCTCAGCCGGTACTCCATAGGAGCAAAGAATCATTTTGTGCTCCTCTGTCATCACAGCTACAAGAGCATAGTCATCAAAATTAATATCCTCAATGGATGTAGCCGTAACTTTTGAAATGTCAATGCCGACTTCTTCAAGAGCACAAACAGAATTTTCGGATACGGGAAGTCCCGTTAACGTGCATATTCCTGCAGACTCAGCTGTAAAGGGAAGATTTTCGTTACGGCAGATATGATTAAAAATACCCTCTGCCATAGGACTGCGGCAGGTGTTTCCTGTGCAAACAAAAAGTATCTTCTTCATAGCCTCACCTTTATCAGCCTTTTGCATCATACCAGGTTGCACCCATAGAAGCCTCTGCAACCAAGGGTACAGACAGCTTCACGGCGTTCTCCATTTCCTCCTGAAGCACCATAGCCGCACGCATAGATTCATGAACAGGAGCCTCTACAATCAACTCGTCGTGAACCTGAAGAATGAGCTTTGACTCCATGCCCTCTTTTCTGAGTCTTTCTTCTACTCTTATCATTGCAATCTTGATAATATCAGCCGCCGTACCCTGAATGGGCATATTGCGTGCTACCCTTTCACCAAAAGCGCGGGTTATGTGGTTGGTAGCAGAAAGCTCGGGCAGGTAGCGTCTTCTGCCGAATATAGTTTCAACGTAACCTGTTATACGAGCATTTTCAATGACACTCTTCATATACGAGTCAACACCCGAATAGTGCCCTAAATAATTCTTTATATATTCTGAAGCCTCGCGATTTGTAACTCCGATATCCTTTGCAAGGGAGAAAGCACCTATGCCGTAAACTATGCCGAAGTTAACCGCCTTTGCACGGCTTCGCATCAGAGATGTCACCATATTAACAGGCATCTTGAAAACTTCGGAAGCGGTCACTGTGTGAATATCGGTATTATCAAGGAAAGCTTTGCGCATATTGTCATCCCCTGCAATATCCGCAAGCACTCGCAGTTCAATCTGAGAATAGTCAGCATCAACCAGAACACAGCCTTCCTTTGCCACAAAGAACTTTCTCAGTTCTCTGCCAAGCTGAGTTCTAACGGGAATGTTCTGCAGATTAGGCTCTGTGGAGCTGATTCTGCCTGTTCGGGTTTCCTTCTGATTAAAGCTTGAGTGAATACGGCCGTCCTCGGCTATAACCTTCAAAAGTCCCTCACAGTAGGTAGATTTGAGCTTAGCATAGGTTCTGTATTCAAGGACAAGTCCCACCACAGGGTGATAATTCCTCAAATCCTCCAGAACGTCAGCATTTGTGGAGTATCCGCTCTTGGTCTTTTTCTTTGCAGGCAGACCTAATTTTTCAAACAAAGCCACTCCCAGTTGCTTAGGAGAGTTTATATTGAACTCGTAGCCCACTTGGGTATAAATCTCCTGCTCAAAATCCGCAAGCTTTTCTGAGATATATTCTCCGTATTTTTCAATTCCCTCGCGGTCTACTGCAAAGCCTGAATTCTCCATTTTTGCAAGTACGCGTGCAAGGGGGATTTCAATTGTATCCAGAAGCTTTTTCTGGTTTTTATCTTCGATTTCTTTTCTGAGTTTTTTTGAAAGCTCAGGCAAAGCACAGTAAGCAGGCTCTACAATCTCTGCATTCTCTGCCTCCACCTTAGGCAAATCCACCCTGTATTCTGCACAAAGTCTTTCGGGAGAATAATCAGAAGACGAGGGATTGAGCAAATATGCCGCAAGAGAAACATCAAACTCAACCAAAGCCATATCTATGCCCATTTTATCTGCAAAGGCATACACAGGCTTGCTGTCGTAAAAAGCTTTCTTAACGTTAGCTTTCAGATACTCGCAAAAGAGCTTTTCATCCTCGGTGACAAACACCTTTTCGTCTGTATACACATACAGCTTCGCAAAGCTTCCTTCTGTAAACTCTGCATCAGCTACAGCCCCTGTGACATTTGTAAGCTCCTGCAGGGACTCCGGCTTTTGCACCTTAACACAGACAGCCTCTGAGGTTTCTTCTGTTTGCGAAATTGCTACTTCTCTGAGTCCGAACTTGTCAATAAGCTTGAAAAGCTCAAGACGTGCCATATATCTTGCCGCCTTGTCAGCATCGGTCATATTCACCTTGTAGTGTTCAAGAGAGGTATCAACCGGCACCTTGCGGTAAATCTCACCCAACATAAGACTGAGATAAGCATTCTCTTTGTCAGCAATAAGCTTTTTTCTCACAGTTTCTCTGATTTCCTGTGAGTCGATGTTTTCGTACACTCCGTCAAGGCTTCCGAATTTTGAGATAAGGTCAGAAGCACCCTTGGGGCCGATACCTGCCACACCGGGGATGTTATCAGAGGTATCTCCCTGCAAAGCCTTTATGTCAATAAGACGCACAGGCTCAACAGAATACTCCTCCATAACCTTTTTCCTGTCATACACAACCGCCGTGGGAGCTCCCTGCTTTGTGGAAGCCAGACGCACGGTTACCTTGTCGGACACAAGCTGGAGGGAGTCCCTATCTCCTGTTGCAATAACACATTCGTTGCCCTGTTCTTCGCACACTCTTGCAAAGGTTCCCAGAATGTCGTCAGCCTCGTAGCCCTCACAGCTTACAATGGAATAGCCCAAAAGAGTGAGAAGCTCTTTTAAGGGTTCAACCTGAGAAGCTAGCTCCTCGGGCATACCCTTTCTTGTGGCTTTGTAGCCTGAGTATGCTTTGTGACGAAAGGTTGGAGCTTTTAAATCAAAGGCAATGGCTACCGCCTCGGGGTTGGTATCTGCCTTTATTTTTTCCAGCATAGTCAGAAATCCGTAAATCGCGTGGGTGTACTGCCCGTCTTTTGTGGTCAAGGGGCGGATTCCGTAATATGCACGGTTCAGAATACTGTTGCCGTCTACTGCTAATAATCTCATAATTTATACATCACATCCACTATTTCCCCGTTTTTAAGATATACGCGAGGAACACGTTTTGAAACTGCACAAACAATCTCGTAATTTATTGTATCGGTAAGGGCAGCAAGCTCATTTGCAGTAGGTGTGTTATTCTCACCGTTTGAGAACACCACAACCTCATCACCGATTTTTACATCTTCAATATCGGTTACATCTATCACAGTCTGGTCCATACAAACCCTGCCGAGAATTCTTGCTTTCTGCCCTTTGACAGTCATATATCCCTTGTCAGAAAGACTGCGGAAGTATCCGTCTGCATAACCGATAGGCACCGTTGCAACCACCATATCCTCCTTCGCTTCAAAGGTTCTGCCATAGCTGACGGTTGAGCCTTTGCGGAGCTTTTTAACAAAAGCAACTGTAGTTTTGAGGGTGAGTGCAGGTCTGAGCTTAATTTCAGAAGGAAGAGAGGGATTGGGAGTAAGTCCGTAAAGAATAATTCCTGCTCTGACAAGCGACATATATGAGTCCTTATAATACTCCACAGCACCGCTGTTTGCGTGGTGAACAACTTCGAAAGAAATGCCTCTTTGGGCAAGGGCTTGCACCGTGTGCTCAAAAGCTCTGAGCTGTCTGAGAGTATATTCCTTGCCCTCTTCTCCCTCATCGGAAACAGCAAAGTGTGCCATAATACCGCGGGTGTTAAGGTGTGGCAAGGAGCAAGCCTTTACAATCTCATCAATTGAAGCGTTATCCTCAGGGAAAGACTGGCACATAAAGCCGATTCTGCTCATTCCTGTGTCAACCTTGATGTGCACATCCAGCTCAACCCCTGCAATCTGTGCCGCCTCGGAAAGACCCTTTGCATAGTCAAGTCCGTACACAGCCTGAGTAATATTATTCTCCGCAAGGGTGAGTGCCAAAGCAACGGGAGTGTAGCCTAAAATAAGCACAGGCTCCTTGATGCCGTGTTCTCTCAGCTCCAATGCCTCGTCGATATTGGAAACTGCAAAGAAATCCGCTCCAAGACAGGAATATAGCTTTGCAACCTCAACCGCACCGTGACCGTAGCCGTCAGCCTTGACAACACAGCAAAGCTTTGTATCTTTGCCGATATGGGCTCTGATTGCCTTGAAGTTTTCTTCCAAAGCACAAAGGTCAACCTCTGCCCATGTACGTTTTATTATATCCAATTCCATTTCTATTCCTCCCAAAAATAATAAGAGTAAAAGAGATGCGAAAAATCACATATATACCTATGATAATTATATTACTATAAGGCAAATAAATCAACATTTTCAGAAAATAAAAAAGCCTTCTCCGAAAAAGGAAAAGGCTGATTTAACATTATTGATTTTTGTTTTTTCTGCGACGGATTATAAGATACAAAGTCACACCGGCAAGGGTAATAAGGCTTATCCATTGGGAGGTGGAAAGCATAAGAAAGTGACCGCGGATTTCATCCCCTCGCAAAAACTCAAGAGAAAACCTCAAAACAGCATAAGAGCTTAAATATATCGGCATAAGTTTTCCTTCAAACTTTCCTCCTTTAAATAAAAGGAAAAGCAAAAGTGAAAACAAAATCAAAAGGCACAAAGCCTCCAAGAGCTGCACAGGAAACCTGCCAATATGCTCCCTGACACCTGCAGAGAGAACTCTGCCCTCTATGCCGTGCTCCCATTCTATTCCATAGCAACAGCCTGCAAAAAAGCACCCCACTCTTCCGAACGCGTGAAAAAGAGGAATAACTACTGCAAACACATCTGCAAATTTATCTGCAGGATAACGCTTCTTGCGGATAAACAAAAAGCCTGCAAGCAGTCCGCCGTAAAGTCCGCCGTAAAACACCATACCGCTTGCTACATCAAATACATATCTGACAAAATCCCATTTATTCTCAAAGCTATGGTAGTAAGAAAAAGCCGAGATAATATCACCTGTACGAGTTAAAGCATACAGAATATGTGCTCCTGCAAAAACACCAATACCGCCAATAAGTGCAGTCAAAAGTAGGTCGTAAAAATCAAGAGCTTTTTTCTTTGCAAGAACAAAAACCACAATTCCTGCCACCAGAATACCAAGCAGGGATATAAGTCCGTAAACAGGAAACTCCAGTCCGAACAGATACACATAAGGACACATAGGCGTTATCTCCTGCTGTCAAGAAAGCTTTGCAGAATTACCGTTGCCGCCACAGCATCAATAACCGCCTTGCGTTTTTTACCTCTGGTGTTGGTTTCGTTTAAATATCCGTGGGCGGTGACGGTAGTACAGCGTTCATCCCAAAGGACAGCTTCAAGCCCTGTAAGCTCTGAAAGCTCACTGGCAAAAGCACGGGCATTTTGAGCACTTTCCCCCTCTGAGCCGTCCATATTGCGTGGAAGCCCCACCACCAGAAGTTCCGCTTTGATTTCCTTGGCTTTCTCTGCCACCTTCTCAAGGAGCACCTCTCTTTTGTGCTCAGAGATTACTGCCACGGGAGAAGCCAAGTATTCTGTTTTGTCCGAAGCGGCAATGCCTGTTCTTGCTTTGCCAAGGTCAACTGCCATAATAATCATAGGTATCACCCTTAATATTCAATATACACAGTAATCATATACTGCTCTGCCGACTCCTCTGTAGACACATACTCATTACTGATTGTATCGTTTACAAGCATCTCGTTTGCCCTTTCAATACAAGAGAAGATTGCATAGTCACCGCTGTAAAACAAGTTGTCACTTGCATATTCAAAGTCAAGGTAATATGGGTCTATATACAGATAAACAGCATCCTTGTTGCTGTTTACAGCATCTGCCATAGCCTGTGCGATATTGCCCAGATTCTCTTCATCAAAGCCTGTAACAGTCACCGCACTGTAGGAATAAAAGCTCATATAATCACTGCTGCAGTTAGGAACGTAGAGGTTAAAATTCAATGCCATAGAATTCTCACCTACAATCTCCTCCTCTTTCAGTTCACTATAAAGAGGCAGAATACTGCGGTTTGAGAGCAGCTGCTCGGTGGTAATGTTGAAGTGCTTGTAGGATGCCTCCTCCCCATTATCATCCCAAGTTACATCCAGATAGTACCAATCGTCATCCAGACACACACTGTTCCACATATGAAGCTCGTTGTTACCTCTGCCGTAAACATAATAGCTCTCAATGCCTACAAGGCTGAGCATAAGCTGAGTCGCACGGCTGTAGCCCTCACAAACGGCAACCCCGTCAACTATGGCGCCGAGGCTTGTGTAAACGCGGACATCATCCTCTGAAAGCACTTCGTCGTCTGCATATTCACAGACTTCTATGAGCTTATCGTGAACAAACAGCTCTCTGTCAAACTGAGAAAGATTTGCAGGAAGCTCAGAAAAAATACCGCGAAGCTTCGAATACATTTCGCCAGATGCCTCTACCACCTGCTGAGCACTCATAATCGAGGCAAGCTGCAAGTAAAGCTCAGCAGAAGTAGCATAATAAGAAAAGCTGCTATCAATCCAAAAAACCTGAGGATTATCGAAAGCAAAAGCAGAGATTACAAGGTGAAGCTCTGCCTCGCTCAGCTTTGCTTTCTTCAAGGTAACAGGCTTAATGTGGTATTCTGAAGCATCTGCATCTTCAGATATATAATACACGTTTTTTTCAAGAAGCCTATAGCATTCTCTTTGAGCATCGGTTTCAAGACTCTCATAGCCTTTTGTAAGCTCGGCTTCTGTATACAAGCCTGTACTGAAATCAAAGAGGCTTGAGTCAATCCTGTTGTAGCCCTCAAATTCCTCAGGCTCAGTCTGTAGTTGAGAAGATTCCTTAGTTTCATCTACAGGCTCTTTGTAAGGATTACAAGCACATAAGCTCAATAAAAACATTAAAAGAAAAACAAGTGCAATAATGCGATTTTTCATATACACACCTAAATTTCTGATGGAAATAAAGGGACAGCAAAGTGAGCTGTCCCTTTTGATTTAATATTATAGCAATTACTTGCTGAGTCTTTCCTTGAGCGCATTAAGCTGATTTGCAAGCTCCTTGGGAAGTCTGTCGCCAAACTTCTGATAGAACTCTTCAATGCCAGCTGCCTCGCCAAGCCACTTCTCGTTGTCAACCTCGAGGATGCTCTTGAGAACGTCGATGTCCATATCAAGGCCTTCAAGGTTGATATCCTCTGCAGCAGGAACGTAACCGATAGCTGTTTCGGTAGCATCAGCCTCACCGTTGCAACGCTTAACAATCCACTCAAGAACACGGAAGTTGTCGCCAAATCCGGGCCAGAGGAAGTTGCCCTCGTCATCAAGACGGAACCAGTTAACGTTGAAGATTTTGGGAGCCTTCTCACCGAGAACCTCACCCATATCAATCCAATGCTTGAAGTAGTCACCCATGTGGTAACCGCAGAAGGGAAGCATTGCCATGGGGTCACGGCGAACAACACCAACAGCACCTGTAGCAGCAGCTGTTGTTTCAGAAGCCATAATGGAGCCTACGAATACACCGTTGTTCCAATCTCTTGACTGATAAACAAGGGGAGTTGTCTGTGCACGTCTGCCACCGAAGATGATTGCGGAAATCGGAACGCCCTGAGTTGAGTCAAACTCTGAGCTGATGCAGGGGCAGTTCTTTGCAGGAGCTGTGAAACGGCTGTTGGGATGAGCACCCTTCTTGTCAGATTCTTTGCCGTTCCAGGGCTCGCCAATCCAGTCAACTGCATTTGTGGGAGGATTCTTATCAAGGCCTTCCCACCAAACTGTGTTATCATCAAGGTTGTGAACTACGTTTGTGAAGATTGTGCCCTGCTGAGTTGAAGCAAGAGCGTTGGGATTGGACTTAACGTTTGTACCGGGAGCAACACCGAAGAAGCCGTTCTCGGGGTTAATTGCGTAAAGTCTGCCGTCAGGACCCTTGCGCATCCAAGCGATGTCATCGCCTACTGTCCAAACCTTGTAGCCCTTTGCTCTGTAGCCCTCGGGAGGAATAAGCATAGCCAGATTTGTCTTACCGCAAGCGGAGGGGAATGCAGCGGAAACGTATGTTACGTTGCCGTCGGGATCCTCGATACCAAGGATGAGCATGTGCTCTGCCATCCACTCGTTCTGCTTGCCAAGGTAGGAAGCAATACGAAGAGCGAAGCACTTTTTACCAAGAAGAACGTTACCGCCGTAACCGGAGTTAACAGAGATGATGTAGTTATCCTCGGGGAAGTGGCAGATGTATCTCTTCTCCTCGTCGATATCGCAACGGGAGTGAAGACCCTTAACCCAGTCCTCGGAGTCGCCAAGTGTATCAAGTACAGCCTTACCTGTACGAGTCATAATATCCATGTTGAGTACAACGTAGATGGAGTCAGTTACCTCAATACCAATCTGAGAGAGAGGTGAGCCGATGGGACCCATGGAGTAAGGAATGATATACATAGTTCTGCCCTTGTAGCTGCCACGAGCAATGTCAAAGAGCATCTCGTATGCCTTTTGGGGATCCATCCAGTTGTTTGTAGGACCTGCGTCTTCCTCGTTCTTGGAGCAGATGAAAGTTCTGCCCTCAACACGAGCTACGTCGTTAACAGCTGTACGATGGAGGTAACAGCCGGGGAGCTTCTCCTGATTGAGCTTAATCATTTCGCCTGTTTCGCAAGCCTGTGCACGAAGTGCCTCAACCTGCTCACGGCTGCCGTCAATCCATACTACCTCATCAGGTGTAAGGAGAGCTTTCATTTCGTCAAGCCATTTAATAACTGATTTGTTGTTTGTCATATTAATAAAACTCCTTTCGGTGTATTTACTGAAATTGACCTAAAGTCATATATATTGTACCATAAAGCCTTATTCTTAGCAATATATTTTTTGTTATATATCTGTTAAACTTTTAACAATTTTTTATCATTTTTCACAAAAGCATTTACTGATAATCTATGGGCAGGGTTGCCACAGCATTCAGGTCTGTTTGAGCTATGTTACCGCTTAAGAATTCATAGTAACCCTGAGATCCTACCATAGCTGCATTATCACCGCAAAGGGATAACTCGGGCACATAGAGCTTATAGCCCTTTTCAGCACAGAGTCTTTCAAGCTCACGGCGTAAAAGTCTGTTGGCAGAAACACCTCCGGCGGCAACAATGGTCTGAACGCCCAAATCCTCTGCCGCCTTAAAAAGGTTATCTGTAAGGCAATTTACAACAGCCCTTCTGAAAGAAGCACACAAATCCTCCTTGCAGATTTCCTCACCCTTCTGCTCTGCATTGTGCAGAAGATTTATAACCGCTGTTTTAAGCCCAGAGAAGCTGAAGTCATAGGGTGAACCTGCAACCGTGGGATGAGGCAGGGCGTATGCATTATCGTCACCCTCCTCTGCCACCTTGTCAAGCTCGATACCGCCGGGATAAGGCATACCCATTGTACGTGCCGCCTTGTCAAAGGCTTCGCCTGCTGCATCGTCACGGGTTGCACCAATCACTCGCATTTTTGTGTAATCCTCCACCATAACTATATGGCTATGACCTCCGGACACCACAAGACAAAGAAAAGGAGGTTTGAGTTCTTCAAAGCTTATGTAATTGGCGGCAATATGAGAACGCAGATGGTGCACGGGAATCAGAGGCTTATTTGTTGCAAGGGACAAGCCCTTTGCAAAGTTCACACCTACAAGCAAGGCACCTATAAGTCCGGGTGCAAAGGTGACTGCTATAGCATCAATATCCGAAAGTGTAACTTCTGCCTGTGCGAGTGCTTCTCTCACCACAGAAGAAATAGCTTCAGCGTGCCTGCGGGATGCAATCTCGGGAACAACTCCGCCGTAAAGTCTGTGCTCCTCCACCTGAGAAGCCACCACGGAAGAAAGCACCTTTCTGCCGTCTTCAACCACAGCGGCGGCGGTTTCGTCACAGGAAGACTCTATACTTAAAATTTTCATACCCTTTTCTCCTTTCCTGTATACCAACTCATAGTTTCTGCGTAAAACTCGCAAACTACCACATTATATTCTAAGTATACCACACAATCAAGACTTTCACAATCATATTTAGTTGAAAACAAGGCAAAATATTTTTTAAAACACCATAGACTTTACCGCGACAAAATTGTATAATTAACTCACAGGTAAAAACTGTATAAACATAAAAGGATGTGACAAATTATGAAATTTACTGAGAAGGTTAAAGCCGCCTCAAAAAACACAAAAAAAGAAATTGCCTTTATCGATGTAGCACTTCTTGTTCTGGGAGTTCTTATGATAATCTTCCCTGAAGAATCAGGGGATATCATTTGCATAGCAATCGGTGCAATTCTTGGTGTTTGGGGACTTGTAAGGCTCATCACCTACTTTGCTTCCGGCAAAATAGAGTCCTTTGGCTCCTTTGCTTTGGTGCAAGGTGCTGCTCTCATAGGCTTTGGCATACTCTTTGTCCTAAACCCCGATATGCTCACAACATTCCTCTTTGCCGTTCTTGCTATAGTGCTTATTGTCAGCGGCGTTATGAAGCTTCAATATGCTGTGGACTTTTTAAGACTCAAGGCAAAGTACTGGTACATCTCACTTCTGGGTGCCGTAATCTCCATAACCCTCGGTGCAATAGTTTTCTTTAACCCTTTTACTGCCGCCAAATGGCTTATGCTGTTCATCGGAATTTCTCTTGTGGTAAATGCATTGTGGGACATAATCTCTGTTATGGCTCTGTCAAAAATCGCAAAGAGCTTTATAAAGAAAAACGAGTCCGTGATAGATGTGGATGCATCAAAGGTTGTTGACACTGACGCCGAATGATTAACAAAACACAAAGCCTGCTTCAAAAAAAAGAAGCAGGCTTTCATTTTACCTTAAATCTTTATCAACCAAAGATTTCCTTGTAATCGGCTCTTGCCTTACGAATAATCTCCAGAGCTTTTTCTCTGCCGCTGACTTCGTTTACAGCGGTATTTTTATTCTCCAGATTCTTATAAACCTTGAAGAAATGCTTCATCTCTTCAAAAATGTGCACAGGCAGCTCGGAAATATCCTCATACTGATTGTAGCTGGGGTCACCGAAGGGAATGGCAATAATCTTATCGTCACATCTGTCATTGTCAATCATAGTGATAACGCCGATAGGATATGCACGCACCAGAGTAAGAGGAGCCAAGGGCTCAGAACAAAGCAGAAGAACGTCAAGGGGGTCTTCGTCTTCGCCGTAGGTTTTGGGTATAAATCCGTAGTTTGCAGGATACTGGGTTGAAGTGTAAAGTATTCTGTCAAGAATAATGCAACCGGTTTCCTTATCAAGCTCATATTTTGTCTTGCTGCCTTTGGAAATTTCAATAACACAAACGAAGTCATCAGGCTTAATTCTTTTTGCAGCAATGTCGTGCCAGATATTTGACATATACATCTTCCTTTTCAAACATAGTGGAACTATTATAGCACCAAAATTCACAAAATGCAAGTTTTGAATATCAATCCTGCAAAAATCAACAAATCATCAAATTTCAGTTTCCATACATCATAAGGATAATTTTCTATTTTTCTTCTGCCAAAGGATTCCATTTACCCCTACGCCAATGAACAAGAAACATTGTAAACAACAAAAGATTATGAAGTATCATGCATCCCCAAGCCGACACAAGTCCCTCATCAAAAATTTGAGTGCATACAAAGGTTCCCACAATTCGCACTCCCCACATTCCGATTATGTTGAACACAAAGGGAGTCAGAGTTTTGCCAAGTCCCTGCAGCATACCCTCAATAACTATAGAAACCCCGTATAAGGGCTCGGAAACCGCAACCATTCTCAGTACTATCGCACCAAGCACTATAACCTGATTGTCTTTTGAAAAAATGCTCATCATAGACGGTGCGAAAGCAAACAACAAGCCTCCCGAGATAATCATAAGCACAACCTCGATAAACATAATCATCCTTGCTAAGCTGTAAAGACGCTTGTTGTCCTTTGCTCCCAAGGCGTTGCCTGCCATAGTAGCCGCCGCAGTCTGCATACCGTAACCGGGGATATAGAAGGCTGATTCAACGGTATTTGCAATGGTATGTGCCGCTGTTGATATATCTCCCAAGGAATTAATCATTGAAGCAAAAGCAACATAACCGAAGGATGTGGCAAACCTTTGAAGCATATTTGGAAGTGCTACCCTAAGGCAGGGCTTCAGAATTTCTTTATCGGGCTTTACCGAATAGCCCTTGGGGGAGATTTCATTGTGTCTGAACAAAGCAATTGTCATTAGAATACCGCCGATTGCAAACGCTACTGCACTTGCAATAGCCGCACCCTCAACTCCCAAGTCTGCTCCCCACACAGTAAACGTGTAATTAAACACGCTAATCTGTCTGATAGGATAAATAAGCAGAAGGTTAAGTATTACATTTATAATATTCACCAAGGCACCCACAAGCATAGGCTTTTTTGTATCTCCTGCCGCCCTTAAAACCGTGCCGAAGATTATGCTCGCCGCACGAAAAAGCATAGGAGAATACAGTATAAAAAAATACCTTGCCGCAAGGCTCTGTATATCCTTGTCAACCTGCATCCAAACAGGTACAAAGGAACTAAGCAAAAGTGTAAGCGCTGTAAAAACAACACCAACCACAAGCACCGCAAGCACCGCCTGTGCCGAAGCTCTGCGTGCAAGCTTCTTTTTACCTGCACCTAAGGAACGAGCAATAAACGAAAGGAAGCCTACTCCCAAAGCGGAAACGCTGGAATTTACAAGCCAGTTAACCGTTGTGGTTGAGCCCACAGCAGCCGTCGCCTGAGTGCCCAGAGAACCTACCATAGCGGTGTCTATGTACTGAACAGCTGTGTGCATAAGCTCTTCAAGCATCGTAGGCCACGCAAGGAGAAATATCGCTCCAATCATTCCCCATTCAATTTTTGTACTTCTCTTTTTAGTCATAATAACTCCATAAAAATCATACCCAAACTTATATTTATAAGAATATAAAAAACTTCATTATTTGTCAAACAAAAAAGCAGACTCAAATGAAACTTCATCAGAGTCTGCTTCATATAAATCAGATTAAGCTTTTCATCCATCCCCAAAGAGTAAAATCATCTGCAAATGGATAGGTGAATATTCCAATAATAAATATTATTACAATAGCTACAGGAAGCACATAAGTCAGATACGGCTTCATCCACTTTTTAAGCTTCAATCCCTTACCTGCGTTGGCTTCTGCCATAAAGTTGTCAAAGCCCCATCCTTTACGGCTTACACAGAACAGTACGTAGCACAGAGCACCCAAGGGCAAAAAGCAGTTAGATACAATAAAATCCTCTAAATCGAGAATTGTTGAGGTCGACTCAAAAGGAGTAAAGGATGACCAAAGATTAAAGCCTAATGCACAGGGCAAAGAAAGAATAAGTATTGCGCTACCGCAGATAATACAGGACTTTGCACGCTTCCAGCCTGTAAGTTCCTGAACAGAAGCCAGAATATTCTGGAACACAGCAATAACCGTTGACATCGCCGCAAAGAACATAAACAGGAAGAAAAGTGAGCCCCACCATCTGCCGCCTGTCATATTATTGAACACCTTTGCCATAGCCACAAAAAGTAACTTGGGGCCTGCCGCAGGCTCCACATCAAAGGTAAAGCAAGCAGGGAAAATAATAAGTCCGGCTGTAATAGCAACGAAGGTATCAAGCACAAGAATATTAACGCTCTCACCCACAAGAGAACGTTCCTTGCCGATGTAACTTCCGAAAATCGCCATAGAACCGATACCAAGGCTCAAAGTAAAGAAGGCTTGGTTCATCGCACCAACCACAACAGAGCCGTTAATCTTTGAAAGCTCTGGCTTCAGATAGAAGGTAAGACCTTCCTTGGCACCCGAAAGTGTAAAGCTGTTAACTGCAAGAATAACCATCAATCCAAGCAATAAAAGCATCATATACTTGGTCACTCGCTCAACACCGTTTTGCAGTCCGAATGACAAAATCAAGAATCCCAGCACAACAACAATTGCCATAAATCCTACCATAACAGCAGGATTTGTCTGCATATCTGTGAAAAGTTTAGCAGAAGCTTCATTGCTAATACCCGTCATCTTACCGCTTAAAAAGCTTATGAAGTAATACAAAATCCAACCTGCAACTGAGGTATAGAACATCATAAGCAAAGCATTAGCAATAAGAGTTAAATATCCGTGAATGTGCCACTTCTGACCGGGCCTCTCAAGCTTCTGATAAAGCATAACAGGACTTGCCTGACTTGCTCTGCCCAAAGAAAACTCCATCACCATAACAGGAAGTCCCAACACAAACAGGAAGATAAGATAAATCAATACAAAGGCGCCACCGCCGTACTGTCCTACCATCCACGGAAATTTCCACACATTTCCTACGCCTATCGCACAGCCTGCACTGAGTAAAATAAACCCCAGTCGACTGCCTAGCCTTTCACGTTCCATAAAAAACTCCTGTAATAAAAGATGTATAAATTCTATCAAATTATAAGCTTATAGTCAATGGAAAGAAAAAAACTCCCGATATTCTCGGGAGTTTAGATCATCTTTAAGTATATACACTTCAATAATTGCAACGAATATATTTAATGTTGTCTACGGAAGTCAATTTTTCTCGTATCAACTCAAGTTCGCAATCAGAAACTGAAGATTTGTCAACAAGGTAAGCTTGTCTTTTGTTCGGATATATAAACAAATATTCTGATGTTTCCCATACCCTCAGAAACACTATATATCTAAATGCTCCCTCACTATTATATTCCTTGCCGGTTGTTTTAACCGTAAGTAAATCATCAGTAAATATATATTCGTTAACAGCACCCTTTACTATGCCTAAATTCTTATACCGGATTAAAGGTACTAAAAAGAACATATATAACCTGTATAAGATTAGAAAAGCAGATACACACAGCAGAACAACAAGAAGAAAATCATAACCGATCAATATCAATTCAAGTGCTATAACTGCAATCAACACAGCATAAATTACAGTCCACAAAATTATACTCTTCTTAGGATTCGCTTTCTTAAACATTGACAAATGTGCCAAAGCTTTTATGGATTTCAAATCAAAAGTACACGTAGCTTTAATTTCCATATCGTCACCGCCTTAATTGCATAATAACATAAATGCAGTATAAACACAAGAAAAACACACTGACCAAACAATTTCTCATTTGTTCCCTAATCCCACACGAATCAACGACTACTTCTCTTGCGGTGCCCAAAATCATAATTTTGAATTTATCAAATCTTAGCTTCTCGCCATCTCAGAAATCCATATAAGCTTAACAGCATTCGCGGTTTTGACCGCTGTACCTTTTCGCCCTCCCTGTATCCGCCACTGGCGGCGATCAGGCTCAAATCAGTTTACAGCATCGGCTGTTAACCAAACAGATAAAAACTAATAAAACAAAAAAAGAACACATCCAAACAGATGTGTTCTTTATTAGCTCTCGTATCCGAAAAAGAACTGGTTGAAAACCGAGGATTTCATAATTCTGTAAATAAATCTTGCAAAGCTCTATCGAGAGAACTTTTTGCAGAGGAAACTCCAATATAACCGCTTGCGTCTAGTGCCTCATTAGCATTAAGAATCGAATCCTTATATTCAGAATATGCTGTCATAACCTGTTTAAGTGCAATTTCAGCGGAAAATTCCTTCATTTCATCTTTTGCTTTATCAAATAAATCACGAATCTCTTTATCAAGCTCATTTATCTTTGTAATGTTATCACTATGTACATTTTTTGCTTTTTCAATCGCGTCATTAACATCCTTAGTAGATAAATTATAATCATATGATGCATCTTTCCAAGCAGCGCAAACATCCGTTGCTACCAAATCTAAAATCACTTTGCTTTCATTTACTTTATCATAAAAATTTTGTGCGTTTTCTGTGGAATCAATATTTTCCTCCATTTTAACATTCAACAATGCGCAACCACTAAGCGAAATAGACAATACAAAAACCAACAAAACAGAAAGAATCTTTCTCATAATATCACCTCTATGTGTATTATAGCATAAAAGCGGCAAAGCCACAATACTTCTTCACTATTCACTATTACTTCTTACTTTCCAAAAATCCCGTTCAATTTTTTAGTGAAAAGTGAAGAGTGAAAGGGTAATAAGTAAAAATCCCGCCCACTTTCGTGAACGGGATTTTTGGCTCCCCCAGTTGGACTCGAACCAACGACAACTCGGTTAACAGCCGAGTGCTCTACCGACTGAGCTATGGAGGAATATATATGTTGGCATCTTCCTATCTTCCCGGGCCGTCACCAGCCAAGTATTGTCGGCACTATAGGGCTTAACTTCTGTGTTCGGAATGGGAACAGGTGGACCCCCTACGTCATCAACACCAACTATATTATATGTAATTACTGCACATATTATGCAGGAGTTACCTCAATGGTGACTCGTGGGGGAATCGAACCCCCGTTACCGGCGTGAGAGGCCGGTGTCTTAACCGCTTGACCAACGAGCCAGGTGGTGCACCATCAGGGACTCGAACCCGGGACACCCTGATTAAGAGTCAGGTGCTCTACCAACTGAGCTAATGGTGCAAATTAGGGCATGCACCCTGAAAACTGAATAAAGAGTGAGATAAGAGAGATAAATTTCAAATAAAGACCAAAGACTGACAAATCCTGAGATTGTCGTTTGTGGTCAAGCCCTCGACCTATTAGTATTG
>JAFQQF010000037.1 GCA_017411385.1 Ruminococcus sp. | reverse complement strand
TTGATTTCTTCCTGTCTGCTCTCATCGGCTTCTTCCATAAGGGTAAGAAGGTCTGTAATGGAAACTGTGGTATCCATGATCTGCTCATGCAGATTGTCTAACTTTTCCATTAAAGCCATAAAATCCTCATCGAGCTTTAACTGCACTGCTTCAAAACTGTTTTCCAAAAGTTCTGTAAGGTCTGCCTGTGCAGTAAGAAGTGTATTGGTCAGTTCTTCAAACTGAGCATTGTTTTCTTCCTGTAATAAGGTAATCAGCTCTGTCAGGCTGTCATAATAGCTCTTTGCATCCTTCTGTGTCTGCTCAAGGTCACTCTGTAACTTCTCCAGCTTTTCAAAAGTAGTATCAAAGTTGCTTTCGTTCTCTGCCTTGATTTCAGAAAGAATTGCCGTAATGGAAGTATTTACCGTGTTAATCTGTGTTTTGATTTCCTGCTGACTTACAGCTAATGCCGTAAGGGATGCAGTAATTTCATTATTTGCGGTACTCTCAATTTCCGTATGGTTATTGATGATAGTTTCAATCTCTGTCAAATCCTTTTCAAGCACTGAAAGGCTTTCCTTAAAGGTATTTAAAATCTGTTCTGTATCAGACTGAAACAGGGTAGCTTCTGCAAGACGTTCCTGATTGGCTACCACCACTGAATCAATCTCATCCAAATAGGTAGTCATATCGGTAAGCTGTTCCTGTTCTTCCAAAGAAAGAGCCTGCTGCTCTTTTCCCTGTCTTTCCACACTGCCAAATAAAAATGCAAATGCAATTACCGCAAGCAACGCAAGGGTAACAATAATAATCGGCGTTTTACGCTTCTTTACAACCTCAATAATCTGTTTCTTATCCATTGGTCTTATCCTCCTTAATCTGTTCTTATTCACTTAAAAAATCATCTTCGGTATCGTCTGTTTCTTCTTCGTCATCTTCAAAGATTTCTTCCTCTTCTTCCTCGTCATCATCTTCATCAAGGAAGTCCTCTTTTTTACCTTTTACTACCTTAAAATAGTAACCGGCTCCAATAGCAATCCCGCCAAATACACCAAGCACAAGATATGTACCAAGTGGATTTTCCTCTGCAATAGGTGTTTCTTCCACTTCCTCTGTGCTTTCTTCCACGCTTTCAGGCTCCGGTGTTTCTTCTACCATTTCCTGTTCCACGTTATTATTTGATAATGCTCCGTCACTTACCGGGATTGCAGACTCCAGTGCAGCAGAATTTTGAGGAAGAACCTCGCTGTTATCCTCTGTTGCATTGAGCAAGTCATTTTCGGAAATTTCTGTGAGGAAATATACCATTTCTTCATCGCCGTCCCTGTCGATGATTAAATAAAAGACCTTATCTGTCTTTGTCTGAATGGTATAAAATTCTTTTCCTGTTTCAGACTTCGTACTTTCTGCCTTTTCTGCTTCCGCAGCTTCTTTCATGGCTGCTTTCTTCTGCTCTGCAAGGCTATTGCTTTCTGACACGGTATTTCCGTTACTGTCTGTTTTGGTATGCTCTGTTACCTGTCCGGTAGCAGAGGAAGGATTGGTAGGCTTAGCACTGACCGGAAGCTGTTCAGCCGGGTTTTCCTGTGTGCCATCATCCGTTTCCGGGTCAGTGTAGTATGGATTGGCTGTCTTATAGACTTCCGACATATTTCCGGCATTATCCATTGCCTGAATGGTAAAATACTGATACCCTGCGTCAAACTGCTGTAATCGGATATTTAATACGCCGTTGGTAAATTCCTTAAACTCATATCCGTTTACATATACCGCTTTGATACCGGAATCTGTGTCATGCGCCTT
>JAFQQF010000036.1 GCA_017411385.1 Ruminococcus sp. | reverse complement strand
AGCAACGCCGATGTGCCTTTCTTGAAAATACTTTTTTTCATCAGGTAATCCTCCTTTTGACATAGAAAAACGCACCGATTTTTCACGGTGCGTTCCTTAGAATATTTTGTTAAGCATAGCCGATATAAATATCGTAACAATTATTGCCGACTGACTCTGCCCAAATCCATACATCGGTTATATCTTCATCGTTTGCATATCGGTTCAAACGGCTCTGTATATCTCTTTCGAGGTAGATACAATGTGAACCTGCTCGGATAGGATTGTCCCAACAATCGACTGCGGCAGTATCCAAAACAAGACCTTTGCTCTGTGCATAGTTCTTTGCAAAGCCGATCCAATAGTCAATATCAAAGGCTTTGGGCGGCTCTGTTGTTTCAGGTGCTTGTGTTTCAGGTTCGGGGTTGGGTTTGGAATCTTCCGTAGGCTTTGTCTGCTCCGTACTCGGTACGGTAGTTTCAGGCTTGGTTGTTTCGGGTATTATTTCTTCCGGTTGCTTAACGGGTTGTGTTTCTGTGGGTTTCTTTTCGGGTTCAGCCTTTTCAGTTTGTGACTGAGCAGGCTTGGTTTCGCTTGTTTCCGGTGCTTTTTCAGGTTCTTCCGTTGGTTTACTCACCGAAGAAGCAGTAGGCTTTTTGTCCTCATTTTCTCGGCTTTCGGTAGGCTCTGTAACAACTTCAATTTCGGTCGATGAAGCGGTGCTTTCAGTTACGGTGAAAGTCGGTTCATCAGTTAAGTTTTCGTCTTGTTTTAGCTCCGAAAATTCACCAACCGAAGAAGAACTGATTTCGGTGTCCTTTGGCAGCTCGTTTGTCTGCGAACATCCCACAAGCAACACCATCAACAGAACAAGCAGAATGGGTAAAATGTGCTTTCTCATAAACTCACGCTCCTTTGCTTTTCTACCCACATTGTACGGAGTTTTTCTCACTCCGACAAAGGTGCGAATTTACGAGGGCAAACTTAAATCATAGCAACCACCTCCTTCAAGTGTAAACTGTGCCATTTCTTTATGAGAAAGACATATACTTTTGAGATAGTTTATTCAGGGAGATAGTATATATCTTTTTCGGTAAGTTAGCTTGTAATCAGGGGTTAGAGTGTGAGAAAGGGGAACGAAAAATTTATACTCCTGCTACCTTGTGTCACGCTCTGCACGTTTTCGCAAAAAGTTGTTGTAATGCTCCAATGCCTTACAGATAAAGTCCTCCGTCTGACTGAGTGGGACATTCTTGGGAATGAGCTTTCGCACTCGTTCATCACGAAGGACTATCTTTTCACGCTGATTTGGTTTTTGTTCGGACATAATGGCTTGGATAGCTTCAGGTGTGAGTTTTCCTTGCTCAAACATCCTTCGCATACGGATTGTTTGATCGTGGGAAGGGGTACAGTCGTTCAAGTCGATTTCTTCAACCACATCACGCTGACAATCTTCATTAAGATATGAAAGCTCTACTGCGGGTTTTAATGCCATTTGCAGAGAGTCCTTCTCTTTAATGACTGAGTTATCAACTAAATCGAGCAATTCAGGAACAAGATAAGTTAATCGGACATACCTGCGTACAGTTTCACCACTTTTATCGGCAACCGTATCACGACTTTTCTTTCCGTCCGACTTGTGCAACTCGGTTGCACAAGTTAAATCTGTGCGTTTTCCTTGTCGTGCCAAAGCATCAAGTCGCATTTTATATGCAAATGCTCTTTCCGAAGGTAATTGCTGTGTTCGTTGATAATTACTCTCTACCATTAAAATAATGGCTTCATCTCTCGTTAGATCAACCACTTCACATCTCAAGGTTTCAAATCCTGCAAGTTCACTTGCTCGTTTTCTTCTGTGACCTGAAATGAGTTCATATCTGCCATCTTCCTTTTGACGAACAGTAGCAGGTGTGATAACACCACGCTCTTTGATACTCTCTGCAAGCTGCATCATATCCTCATCGTACTGAACCCTATAAGGGTGTTCGGGAAAATCGTCAATCAGCTCAATGGGAATATCTCGGATTTTGGCGAGCTTTTCATCATCTCTCATTTCCTGAGTCGAGAAAATATCATCGAACTTGGGCAGAGTGAAGTCGCTCTTTCTTCCTGCCATCGGCTAACACCTCCTTTGAAAATTCGGTGTAGGCTT
>JAFQQF010000001.1 GCA_017411385.1 Ruminococcus sp. | reverse complement strand
CGCTGATGAAACTTCTACACGATGCACACCGCAACATGCGAGGACAATAGGCTTTGTATATATGATAGTACTGATGGCCTGCCTTTTGATTTTACCCGTAGTGGCGACATCAGGGACTCGAGGCGACTGTGCCGAGGATACAGCGCAAAGTCGCTGTATCCGAAGGTAAAAATGATTCGGTGAATCATTTTTAAGGAGAGCGCTGATGAAACTTCTACACGATGCACACCGCAACATGCGAGGACAATAGGCTTTGTATATATGATAGTACTGATGGCCTGCCTTTTGATTTTACCCGTAGTGGCGACATCAGGGACTCCAGCCCTAAAATGATAAAAGGCATAACAAGAGAAAGTATAGCAGCCTGTTTCTGAAAAACAAAAAATCACTATATCCGATATAGCTTTTATGTGAAATTTTTGTATCTTTTATAGTTGCAATAAATCTTCATAATTGATATAATATATATGTATGTGATTAAATTAATTACGGAGGTTCACTATGGCACAGATTAAAGCCTTCAAGGGCTTACGCTTTGACACAAACACAGCAGGCTGTATCAAATCTATCTGCTGTCCCCCTTACGATATTATCTCCGAAGCTCAGAGGCTTCAGTATCTTGCTGAAAACGAAAACAACATAATCCGTCTGGAGCTTCCAAAGGAAGGCGAAAATCCCTACGCTACCGCTTGTGAAGTTCTCAAAATGTGGGAGGATAAAGGCATCCTTATCCGCGAAGCCGAGGATGCACTCTACATCTACGAAGAGGAATTCACCGCCTACGGTGAGCGTAAATCCATCAAGGGTCTTATCTGCCGTCTTAAGGTTGAGGAGTTTTCTAAGGGTGTTGTACTCCCTCACGAGTTCACTCTCTCCAAAGCCAAGGAAGACAGACTCAATCTTATGAAGGCTACTAACTGTAACTTCAGCCAGATTTACGGTCTTTATATGGACGAGGAACACACTTCCCTGTCCACCATTGATGCACTCTCCGAAAGAGAATGTGATTTATCTTTCACAGATGACGACAACATCACTCATCGTCTGTGGATTGTTACCGACAAGGATGCTATTGAAAAGCTCTGTGCAGATTTTGATGACAGAAAAATCTACATAGCAGACGGACATCACCGCTATGAAACCGCTCTTAACTACCGCAACTGGTGCAGAGAGAAGGGCATCGCAAAAGAGGGCGATGCTTGCGACTATCAGATGATATTCCTCTGCGATATGGGTCACCCCGGTCTTGTGGTGTTCCCCACTCACAGACTTGTCCGCGACCTCGAAACATTTGACAAAGCAGAAGTTCTTGCAAAGTGCGAGGCTTACTTTGATGTTGAAAAATACACCGACACCGAAAATATGGAGAAAATCCTTGCAGATAAAGATAAACAAGGCAAAAAAGCTTTTGGCTTCTACACAGGAAAGGGTGAGTGGTATCTGCTCACTCTCAAGGACATTTCAGTTATGAACGAGCTTCTGCCCGAGCTGTCAAAAGCCTCCAGAAGCCTTGATGTTACAGTTCTGCACACTCTTATTTTAGAGCAGATTTTCGGCATTGATAAAGAGAACATGGCACAGCAGATTAACCTGACTTACACCAAGTTCTTTGAGGAAGCACTCTGTGCAGTTGACGAGGGCGTGGCTCAGTGCTCCTTTGTTCTCAACCCCACCAAGGTTGAAGAAATCCGTGATGTAGCTTCAGAGGGCGAAAAGATGCCCCAGAAATCCACATACTTCTATCCCAAGATGATTACGGGTATGGTAATGAATAAACTTGACTGATTAAACAAAAGGATGAGGTAAGATGATAGGAAAGGAATACATCAGAGATGTAGAAGGTGCTGACACCGCGGTGCTGTTTCTCCACGGCTTTATGAGCACACCTAATGAGTTTTTGGATTTTCTGCCCTTGGTACCCAAGGAGTTCACCTTGCACAACATACTCCTTGACGGTCATTGCAAGGGTGTCCTCGATTTTGCAAAATCCTCTATGAAAAAGTGGGAGGCTCAGGCAGAAGAAGCATTCTCTCAGCTTGCAAAAACTCACGAAAATATTATTGTTGTAGGTCATTCAATGGGATCTCTGCTTGCTTTAAGCCTTACACTTAAGCACACAGAAAAGGTTGTGCTTCCCTTCTTGGTGAACACTCCCTTAACTCCCCGCTGCACCTTTAAATTCGCCTGCAACGCTATGCGTGTAATATTCAGCAAGGTTCGCCCAGACCACCCCGACGAGGTAGCTGCCAGCGAAACCTACGGTGTTACTCCCGACAAACGTCTGTGGCTTTATCTTAGTTGGATTCCCAGATTCCGCGAGCTCTTCATAAAAGCTAAGAATACTATTGAACAGCTCCCTCTGTTAAAATCCAAGTGCATAGCCTTTCAGTCTGTTCACGACGAGCTGGTATCAAACCGCTCCGAAGAGATTTTAAGGCAAAATCCCAATATCAAAACCTTCACATTCAAGGAAAGCACTCATTACCTGTATAACGAAGACGAAAAGCAATATATGCTCAAAGTATTCGAAAGAGAGTGTAAAAAGCTCAGAAAAGTTAACGCCGCATAATTCTTTCTTCTGGAAGTGTCTTTATGACAAAGAATGAATACATAAGAAAAGTAGACAATGCCAAAACCGCCGTGCTCTTCATTCACGGCATACTTGGCACGCCCTATCACTTCCGTGATTTGCTCCCCTTGGTGCCTGAGAGCTTTTCTGTGCACAATCTGGTGCTTGACGGTCACGGCAAGGACATTGAAGCTTTTGCCCAAACCTCTATGAAAAAGTGGGAAGCTCAGGCGGAAAAGTGTTTTTGCGACCTTACAGAGAATCACAAAAACGTTATTTTGGTTGGCCATTCAATGGGCACACTGCTGTCTATTGACCTTGCTATAAAGCACCCAAACAGAGTAAGTCAGCTTTATCTGCTCAATGTGCCCCTTACTCCCCGAACAACCTACAACGCTGCCATGCACTCTTACCGTGTTATCTTTGATAAGGTAAGAGAGGATAAAGCCCATGAGGTTGCCGCAAGGGATGCCTACGGAATTGAGGTTGACAGAAGGCTGTGGCTTTATCCTAAGTGGTTGCCAAGGTTTATTGAGCTTTTTGTAAAAGCAGACGACACTCGCAAAAAGCTCTCATTGATTACTCCGCCTGCCGTGGCTTTTCAAAGCAGGCACGATGAATTAGTTTCAAACCAGTCGGAGAAAATCCTCAGAAAACACCCCAACATCAACGTCATCGCTCTTGAACACTCCACCCATTATTTCTACACAGAAGATGACAAGGATATTTTCAAAGGAGAATTCCTTAAAATCTGCGAAAAGTTCATATAAAAAATCAACAGGCAACGTTTTCACACGTTGCCTGTTTTCTTAATGCTTATTTTACTGCTTTCTTCTTAATTACATTGGAAATAACAAAGAGAATTGCAAACACGGCAACACCGCAAAGAAGAGTTATAAGCACAGGTGTCCAGTTTACAAGGAGAATTCCCTTGAGTAAAAACGAACCGTCTTCCGCCTGAAGATAGGGTGCAATAAATACAATTGACACAATTACAGCCGCAACCAGTGCAACATCTGCAACTGCCGAAAGGATTACAGCTACAACAGAAGTGCTCTTTCTCACTACAATTCTCTTAATATCTGTCTGTGAGAAATCAAGAAGTCTTGACACAAGCACAGCGCCTACAGCCAGCACGATTATCTCGGGAAGCATATATGTAAGGTTATAGGATAATGAGTAGATAAGTGCCTCCTTTGTGGGCAGAGCCATTCCTGCCCAAACTGTGCAACCGGAAACAGTATGACACAGATAACGCAAGAGGCCGGTTACAATAGCCGCTGTGCACAGAGCCTGACCCTGTGTTTTAGTAAGCTTTCTAAAAAGGCCACCCAAACCCAGTACAACAAATGCAAACAAATAGTCAAACAGGATAATGGCAATCACAGCCCAGAAAGAGGTTGCATAAGTCAGATTATCCATACCTAAAAGCATCTGAATCACGCCGTAGGTAAAGGATGTAAGCAAGCCCCACTTTGTGCCGTATCTGTAAGAGATAATCAGCAGAGGCAACATACTGCAGGCAGTAACGCTACCGCCGTAAGGCATATCAACAATTTTCACAATACTCAGCACCGTTGCAAACGCAATCATTGCCGCACTCTCTGTCAACATCAAAACTCTGTTTTTAGTTGATTTTGAGTTGTTTTTGTTTTCTTTCATCAAACCACCTCAATAAAATATATTCAACAAAACAGAAGATATTTTCTCAGAAAAGAAAAACAGCACTGCATACCGGTCTGCAGTGCTGATAATATCAGTGAATCTACTCCCTACGCCGGCATTATCCGTATCAGGTTATAGGGTCAGAGAAGCACATTCATTCTCAATCTCAGCCGACTTGCCGTCAGCACCCCTGTTTTGTTTGATTGTATTGTAAACCCTTGTGCCGATTTTGTCAAGTGCAAAACGTATCACTTTGCAAAAATGCTCACGGAATCCTCACCGTCTTGCTCCTTAAGCCTTACAGCTATAATTTCCTCCTGAGAGGTAGGAATGTTCTTGCCTACAAAGTTTGCACGGATAGGAAGCTCAGAGTGACCTCTGTCAATAAGCACGCAAAGCTGGATACGTGCAGGTCTGCCCAAGGTCATAACAGCATCAAGTGCGGCTCTTGCAGTACGGCAGGTGTAGATTACGTCATCCACAAGCACCACGGTCTTTCCCTCAACTGAAAAGGGCACATCGGTAGAGGACACAACAGGAGCACCGCCCTTTGCAATATCGTCACGGTGCAGGGTTATATCCAAGGCACCCACCTCGGGGCACACTCCCTCAATCCTGCCTATATACTCAGAAAGCCTGTGTGCCAAAGGTACTCCGCGGGTACGGATTCCAATCAGACACAAGTTTTCAATTCCACTGTTTTTTTCGCATATCTGGTGAGCGATTCGGATAAGAATTCTGTCAATATCCGACTCTGACAGTATCTTTGCCTTAAAATTCATAAAACCACCTCAAAGATAAACAAAAAAACTGCCCGCAAAAGCAGACAGTTCACACACTCAAAAACATACCTTGTGAGCATCGCTGTACTGCACTTAAAGATATTTTTATTATCTCTATAATATCACAGCCGACACTTGAAGTCAATAAAGTCAAGCTCAGCTCGTACTTAAAATACAGTTATTGTCGGAATATTTCCCCTTTTCGGTTGACAAGCTTTAAGTAATGTATTACTATATTTAGGTATGGTATTTTCTAAAATACGGAGGTACAGTTATGAAAAACACAGAAAAAGTAATGGAAAAAATCGTTGCACTTTGCAAAGGCAGAGGCTTTGTATATCCCGGCAGTGAGATTTACGGCGGTCTTGCAAACACTTGGGATTACGGTCCCTTGGGTGCAGTGCTCAAAGCTAACATCAAAAACGCTTGGATGAAGAAGTTCGTTCAGGAAAACAAATACAACGTTGCTCTGGATTCTGCTATCCTTATGAATCCTCAGACTTGGGTTGCATCAGGTCACCTTGGCGGCTTCTCCGACCCTCTGATGGATTGTAAAGAGTGCAAAACACGTCACAGAGCAGATAACCTCATTGAGGACTTTGACGGCACAAACGTTGCAGGCTGGAGCAACGAGGAAATGATGCAGTACATTAAGGATAACAGCATCCCCTGCCCCAACTGCGGTAAACATAATTTTACTGACATCCGTCAGTTCAACCTTATGTTCAAGACCTTCCAGGGTGTTACAGAGGACAGCAAGAGTGAGATTTACCTCAGACCCGAAACAGCACAGGGTATCTTTGTAAATTTCCAGAATATTCAGCGTACAAGCCGTAAGAAGGTTCCTTTCGGTGTTGCTCAGATTGGCAAATCCTTCCGTAATGAGATTACACCCGGTAACTTTATCTTCCGTGTTCGCGAGTTCGAGCAGATGGAGCTTGAGTTCTTCTGCAAGCCCGGTACAGACCTTGAGTGGTTCGATTACTGGCGTTCATTCTGCCGTGACTTCCTGTACTCCTTAGGCATCAAGGAAGAAAACCTCAGACTCCGCGACCACTCTGCTGAGGAGCTTTGCTTCTATTCAAAAGCAACAACTGACTTTGAGTATCTCTTCCCCTTCGGCTGGGGTGAGCTTTGGGGTATTGCTGACAGAACAGACTACGACCTGACACAGCATCAGACAGTTTCAGGCAAATCTATGGAGTACTTTGACCCCACAGACAATTCCCGCTACATCCCCTATGTTATCGAGCCTTCTCTGGGTGTTGAGCGACTCTTCCTCTCCATCATCACAGAGGCTTATGACGAGGAGGAGGTTTCTGAGGGTGACACAAGAGTTGTGCTCAGACTTCACCCCGCACTCGCTCCCTTCAAGGCAGCAGTGCTTCCCCTTTCCAAGAAGCTCTCCGAGCAGGCAGAGGAGGTTGCAGATATGCTTTCCAAGCACTTCCCTGTTGAGTTTGACGATGCAGGCTCTATCGGAAAGCGTTACCGCCGTCAGGACGAAATCGGAACTCCCTTCTCAATCTGCTATGACTTTGATTCTCTTGAGGACAATTGTGTTACAGTCCGTGACCGTGACACAATGGAGCAGGTAAGAATGCCTATCTCCGAGCTTGCAGCTTATCTTACAGAGAAGTGTGCATTCTGATAAAGCTTACAATTAAAACCACACAAAACAGCAACAGAACGTCTTTTAAAAGACGTTCTGTTTTTTTGCACAAAAATACAGGCTCCCTTGTGTAAAGAGAGCTTTTGCAAGGCATCGAGGTGTTGCCCTCTACAGGATTTGCAAACTTTAGTGAATATCCCCCCTACATAGCCTACGGCAGGAGCAAGCCCCTGCCCTACACAATTCTATTTTACACAAGGTAAGATATATCAAGGTGTCGTGCCACCATCTCTACGAGGATTGCACCCCCCGAGGACACCGTGCACTATCAAAACAAAAAACCTCCCAAGCTGCCTTGGGAGGTTTTGTAATTCTTATTAAGAATTCACAATCAGAAGTTATGATTACTCAGTAACTCTCTTCTTGCGTGCGAAGAAAACAACTGCTGCAGAAGCAAGCATCATTGCAAGTGCAATGTAAACGATTGTTGTCTCCTGACCTGTTGCGATAGCGTCCTTGTTGATAGCCTGATCTTCCTTGGGAGCCTCAGACTTAGCCTTCTCCCAGCCACAAGTGATACCGGACTCCTTGATGAGGCTCTCAACTGTATCCTGAGAAAGACCGAGGATCTTTGCGATATCGTCGATGATAGCCTGATCGTCCTTACCGGAGTATGTCTGAGCATCGTCAAAGCTGTTTGCGAGGAAGTCGGAGAACATGGACTTAGCTGTTGCACCGGGAGCAATGCAAGTACCAACGATGTTACCGATGGATGTTACCTGCATGAGGGGGCCGTACTCAGAAGCAGAGTGGTTCTTCCAGAATGCTGCACGGCTAGTCTTTGAAGAGTCAACAGGATTCTCATAGAATGTGTCGTTGCAGTAAAGTGTGTCGCCGTAGCAAGCTGTTGTCATAAGAGTTGTGTATGTTTCCATACCTGTGTCAAGGCTGAAGATGATACCGTAGGTTTTGCCAGCCTCAAGGCCTTTAACCTTAGCAACGATATCGTAGGAATAAAGACGACCCTCAACGAGAGTTGCCTGCTCCTTCTTGGACTGCCAGTTAGCGAGGGGATCGCCGCCGCCATAGGGGAAGATGTGGCAGTATACGAACTTGTAGTTGTTCCAGTCTTCGGGAACTTCGAAGTAAACTTTGGTGTCAGCAGCGGAAACGCCGATAACAGCCATGCTTGCTACCATAACAAGAATCATAGCAAAGCAAAGAATTTTCTTAAGCATTGGATTGTACCTCCTAAAAAATATCTCGAGATTCTACTCGTCATCAATGATTATACTACAAAAGTTTCAAAACTGCAATACTTTTTACAAATATTAGTTGCATCGTTTTGCACAAAAATGAAGGGCTTATTTTTACACAAATCAACCCCTTGTGCCAAAACCTAAGGATTGCTCCAAGGTGTAGACACATTACTATAATACACAGCCCCTCCTTAAGGGGAAGCATACAAATCAGCGTACTGAGTATTTCCCAGTACGCTGAATTCTAAAGGATTTATTTAGTAGGAATTATTTAAGGTAAGTCTGGCCTGCAGGACCGATTGCGCCACTGATTCCTGTGAAGCCCTGATGCACAGCAAACGTATACTCTCATATTACCTCTACCTGTGGAGGAAACCGTGAGTGTACCGTTTGTAACGTTCTTAACATCACCTGTAACTGCATCAATGTACTTGCCGTTGGGAAGGTTCTTGAAGGTTGCGCCGTCTGTTACTGCTACGCAAGCAAGGCTGTCAACGCCCTCAGAAGCGTTTGTGTAACGACGGATGTAAGACATCTCTCCCCCCTGAACATATGCACCATCGTGTGTATACTGACCCTTCTGCAGAGCAGGTATAGCACGGCGGATAGCATTAAGCTTCTGGAGATGCTTGGAAAGAGTGGAGTTCAGAGTATTTGCAACAGTACCTGAAGCTGTGTACTTGCTAAAATCTGTTGCATTAACTGTACCTTCAAGATGGTCACCTAAGTATGCGCGGCCTGTCTTTGCAAGGGGAGCGTTGGGACCAACGTCAATGGGAAGGTCCTTACAGAACTCAATCTCAGTGCCGTAGTATACACAGGGAATACCGCGGAAGGTGAAGATAAGGTTCAGGTTCTCAGCCCAAGCCTGTGTACCCTGACTGTAACGTGTTTTCTCCATACCGTCGGGACCGTAGTCGTGAGAGTCAACATACATAACGTTCCATGTGGAATCGTTGAAATACTGGTCCTCAGCATAACCTGCTCTTACAGCATTGTATGCATTCTCGAAGTTCCAGTGCATTGTAAAGTCGATAACACCTGTGCCGTTGGACTTGGAGTAGTCGGGTGTGTGGTACTTGATACCATTGAGGAATGCATTGGAAGAAGTGGGAGCACCATTGGGGTTATTGTAAGCCTCGTAATGGTTGATAGACTTCTGAATGTTAGCTGTGGGGCTTGTTGTATCCCAGTTGCCAATCCAAGCAGAGCTTGTTTCTTTCCATGTGAAGAACGCAGGTGAAGATGAGGGGATATTGTGGTTCCATGTTTCACGAACACGTGAGCAAACCTCACCGAAGATGTAGAAGTTCTTAATGCCCTGGAATGCAGGGAAGTAAGCACTGTTGAGAGTCCAGCGGTTGATGTGCTTCTCTGTATCAAGACGGAAAGCATCAACGCCCATATCTACATACTCAAGGTATGTATCTGTGATGTACTTTGCAACCTCTGGGTTCTCTGTGTTGATATCAACGCAGTCACCAGCCATAGAGCCCTGCTGCTCAATGGGTGATTCATAACCCATTCCTGTTTCACGGTGATAGTGCTCCTTCTTGTTGAGCTGGCTATTGGGACCGCTCTTGTGAGCTTTCAGACAGTCAAGTCTTGCTTGGAACTGAAGACCGGCATCAAGGTTGTCATAGTTTGGATAATGCTGTGCAAGTGCTGAGCCGGGCTTAACCTTCATACTGCTGGCATAGCTAAGGTCCTGAATTTCGTCGTACTCTTTTGTAAAGAGAGGCTCAAGCCAAGCTTCGCCGAAGTTACCTGTGTGATTCCAAACTACGTCCTGAACAAGCTTCATGCCTTTTTCGTGAACAGCATCAATAAGGTCCTGATATGTAAAGTCGGAGGACTCATATCTTGGGTCAACCTTGCCGAAGTCAAAGGCATGATAGCCGTGGTAGTCGTAACCTGAAGCGTTCTCTACAACGGGAGTAATCCAGATAGCGGAGAAACCAAGAGCTTTGATATAATCCAGCTTTTCAGCAAGGCCCTTAAAGTCGCCTCGCCATGCATGGTCACCGCCTTGATTTAATAATATATTTCCATTATTATCTACAGGAGCGTTTTGCGCCTTTCCATCATCCCAGCAAAAAACGTTGTTACCCTTGTCACCATCGTAGAAACGGGTTGTAATTACGAAGTAAATGGACTCCTCACGGAAGTCTGTACGTGTAACGGGATCGGGATTGGGAGTTTTGCTCCATTTGCCGTCTTTGTAGTACCAGTCGCCTGCAGCATTTCTGGTAAGCTCAGAAGTGAGCTGACCTGAAAGCTTGTTGGAGCCGTCTGTAAACATAAGATTGATTTTTGAACATGTGGGGAAGCTGTACTTATACCAGTTTGCACCTGATGCAGTATCTGCTGACATCTTAACACCGGGATAAGCAGTTTCCATGTTCTGAGGCATAGTGTTCCAGTAGTAAAGGTAAGGAACACCGCCCTCGTGATAATAATGGATAGTTATACCTGCAGCACCTGTTTCTGCAACTTCCTCTTCAGCGGCAAATGCAGCAACTACACCAATACCAAGGCAAAGAGCAAAGCAAAGCACAAGAGCTACAATGGACTTAATATGCTTCATCGGTATCTATCCTCCTTTTTTCTTAATTTAAGCCTTACAGGCTAAGGTTTGTTATTTCGCATAGCATCGCAGAGATTTGTACTGCGATGCTATGCAGTATTAAAAGAAATGATTATTTAAGGTAAGTAAGACCTGTTTCACCAACAGCACCTGTGATGCCTGTGAAACCTGATGCACAACAAACGTAAACTCTTGCGTTAGCTGTGCCGATAGAGGGAACCGTGAGCGTTCCGTTTGTAACATTCTGAACATCACCTGTGATAGCATCAATGTACTTTCCATTGGGTATGCCCTTGAATGTTGCACCGCCGGAAACAGTTACAAGTGCCAAGCTGTCAATACCCTCCTTAGCATCTGTAAAGCGGCGGACATATGCCATATTACCGGATACGTACTTGGAGTCTGTTGTATACTGACCCTTCTGCAAAGCAGGTACAGCACGACGAACAGCATTGAGCTTTGCAATGTGCTTTGAAAGTGTTGAGTTCAGAGTTTCTGCAACCTTACCGGAGGCTGTGAATTCTGAGAAATCAGTAGCGGTAACAGTACCCTCAAGGTAATCGCCGAAGTATGCACGGCCTGTTGTTTCAAGTGGAGCATTGGGACCAACGTCAATGGGTGCACCCTTCTTGAACTCAACCTCAGAGCCATAGTACACACAAGGAATACCGCGGAATGTAAACATAAGCGAAAGGTTCTCAGCCCATGCCTGTGTGCCACCTGAGAATCTTGTGGATTCCTGAGGCTGTTCAGGTGCGTAGTCGTGAGAATCAACATACATTACGTTCCAAGTCGCATCATTGTAATACTTGTCACTGCTAAGTGCAATGCCGTAAGCATTACGTGCATTACCGAACATTCTGTGCATCTGGAAGTCGATTGCTGTCATACCTGATGCTCTGGAGGTATCAGGTGTACGATAGGTAATACCATTGAGGAAAGCGTTCTGTGATGTAGGCTCATCGTGAACGCTATCTTCTTCGCGGTAATGGTCAAACACCAGATTCATATTATTGTTGATTGCTTCGCGGGTAGTATCCATACTCCAAGCCTTTGCCCACTTACTGTTGGACTCGGCCCATGTGTAGTAAGGAGTTGACTCTTCAGCGTGATCTCTGTACCAAACCTGAGTATATCTTGTGCAGATTTCACCGAACATCATAAAGTTGTTGTTACCTGCGTCCTTTGCAGCATCGTGCATCTGAGTGTTATACATCATATTCAGAGTAAGTCTGGGAATATGGCGCACTGTGTCAACACGGAAGCCGTCTACGCCCATTTCAAGGTACTTGGAATAGCAATCTACAATATATTCTGCTACTGCAGGGTTTTCTGTATTAAGGTCTACGCAGTCACCTGCAATCTGACAGAACTTTGTTGTCCAGTCATCCCAGTTGGGACTTTGCCAATAACCTGAATGATAGTAGTTATTTACGTTGTAGGTATCACTTGAAGAAAGCTTTATTATATCGTAGTCGGAATCATCAGGATGTGTACCCTTGCTGTTTCCAACCTCGCCGGGATATGTTAAGTCTTTCATCATACCAAGTCTTTGCTGATACTGTAGGAAGGGCTGCTGAGCATAATACTCTTCAGGAGAAGAAAGTCCGAAGGTATCAAGGAGCAAATCTGTGGGAACCATGCATTCCTCAAGATTTCCCAAATTCTTGTTTGTGTCCTTCTCGAACACAGGACAGAAGAAAGCCTCACCAAAGTTACCCGTGTGCTGCCACACAACGTCCTGAATAATCTTCATATCCTTGTCGTGTGCAGCCTGAATAAGATCTTCGTAAGTGAAATCATCGGACTCGTAACGAACATCAACGGTTGAGAAGTCCATAGCATGGTAGCCGTGGTAGTCATAACCCGATGCGTTTGTTACAACAGGAGTAATCCATACAGCGGAAAATCCCAAAGCCTTGATATAATCAAGCTTATCGGCAAGGCCTTTAAAATCACCTCGCCATGCATGGTCACCGCCTTGATCATAGATTATTTTTCCTTCACTATCTACAGGAGCATTTCCTGCCTGTCCGTCATCCCAGCAAAAAACGTTGTTACCCTTGTCGCCGTCATAGAAACGGGTTGTCATTACGAAATAGATAGTGTCCTCACGCATATCGGAGGGGTCGTACTCATCGGGAAGGTCGGGGTTTCTGCCACGCCACTTGCCGTCTTTGTACCACCATTCGCCTGATGTACGTGAAAGCTCAGAGGACAGCTGGCCATCAAGCTCAGCGGTTCCGTCTGTAAAAAGCATATTGATCTTTGTGGAATTTTCAAAGGTGTATTTATACCAGTTTCCACCTTCCTGGCTTGCATCAAGTGTCATCTTGACACCGGGATATTCCACCTCAATATTCTGAGGCAATGCATTCCAGTAATAAACATAGGGAGTTTTATTCTCACATTTAAAGTATACGGTAATGCCGGCTTTGTCAGAAGCAGCTGAAACATCAGCCAAATCCTCCTCAGCGGCATAAACACCAACTATACCTATGGAAACAGTAAGGATGAAAACGAGTATAAATGCGGATATTCTTTTTATTTTACTCATTTTTTATTCCTCCTTACCAATTTACATCCATACCTGCAATGTGCTTCTGAATCATAGTTGCATCCTTGATAGTGATGTTGCCGTCACCGTCAACCTCAGCGTTAATTGCACCCTGTGCTGAAAGGGTTTCGAGGGAAGCAAGGTGCTTCTGAATCTTTGTAGCATCCTTGATATTTACTGCTGTGTCACAGTCTGCGTCACCCTTAATTGCCATATCAACAGATCCAGAGGGGTTACTGGGATTGGGGTTATCAGCGGAAGTTGCTGTTATTGTAACAGATTTCGTAGCTGTCTTGCCTGCTGCATCCTTGACTGTAGCCTCAACGACATAGTTGCCTGCCTTAGTAAGCTCCAATGCATAGGAAGAAGCAGAAGAGTAAGCCTTAACGATCTGGCCGCCTACCTTAAACTGATAGGTGTAGGGAGCAGTACCGCCGGAAGCAGAAGCTGTAACAGTAACAGTAGAACCTACCTGAGTCTTACCTGCAGACTTAAGGCTTAATGAAAGCTCACCGGGTGCTGAAAGCTCAGATACGCTTTCGTATTCGTAGGTTCTTACCTCAGTTGTGTTATCTGAGTTCTGAACTGAAACTTCGATTGTATATGTACCGAGAGTAGCAGGTGTAAACTTGTAAACGTCCTTTGTTGTGTAGTAGGGAACGTTTGCTGTATTACCTGCAGGGTCGGTAATCTTAACCTTATAGAAGAGCAGGTTTGTACCTGTCTTACCGCCGCCTGCTGTAATATCAACAGTTGCCTCCTTGCCCTTCTGAATTTCATTCTTCTGAGCATTTGTGGGAGTAACATCAACCTTCTGAACAACAGGAGCCTTCTCAGTAGTGATATCCTTAACTGTAAAGGAAGCGGTTTCAGACTTTGTGTTGCCTGTTTCATCCTTTATTTCATACTTGATTGTATAATTGCCTGCCTGAGTGGGAGTCCACACAACAGAGCTGTTAGCGGAATAATCGCTGATAACTGTGCTGTTTGCAGAGAACTTATAAAGGAGAGCTCCTTCACCGCCTGCTGCCTCAATTGAAAGCTTAACGTCAACGCCTGTGTACTGAGGAGAGTCGGGGTTAGCTTTTGTGCTGACAATACGGAGCATAGTGGGGTCATAAATATCCCATTTACCATTGCTGTTGTTGTAGATATAACCTGAACCGGGATGTTCAAGGTCGCCGGTCTTTGCCTGGTCGCTGCCGTTGTTGAAGATAATCTTTGCATAGTCTTTGTCGTACTCAAGCATCCAAACATCGTCACCGATGTTTGTTGCGTCAACGCCGGGCCATGATTTGTTATCTCCCTGTCCGTCTGTCCACATGTAAATACTTACTTTGCCCCAGCCTGCTTCGTTCTTGCAGTAAACCACGTTCTTACCTGTAGGATTAGAGGGAGTGGGATTTGAAGGTGTGGGGGTTGTGGGATTGGTAGGATTGGTGGGATTGGTGGGATTGGAAGGCTCAGGAGTATCAATCTTTGACCAGTTGCCGTTTGAGTTGTTGTAGCAACTGCCGTTACCCTGATGAGTCATATCACCTGTCTGGTCGCCCTGACCGTTATTGAAGATGATGTTTCCCCAATCGCCGGTAACTTTGTAGGACCAGAGATTACCCTCGCCCTTTGTCATCTTAACGCCGGGCCACTGGGCGTTCTTGTTGGAGTCGTCAGTCCACATGTAGCAGTAAACTTCGCCCCAGTTCTTGTCGTTCTGGCAATAGACCGTGTCGCCATTTGCTGCACTGACAGAAGCTGTTGTTGCAATTGTTGCAAGGGACAGAACCATAAGCACAGTAAGCAGAAGCGACATCAGTCGATGCTTTCTTCTTACCATAAAAATTCCTCCTTCTTTTGAAGTAAATTGTATAGCATGCAGATAATATTACCGCATACTATCAGTCATACTAATTATACAAAATCTTACAGGAATTATTTTTCTGTATTAGAAATATTGCACTTTATTAATATACAATGTTTTCGTTCCACTTTTGGTTGTGATGCATAGCCTTTTTTTATCCATACATGCGATATGTTGAAATTAACAACGTAAAAAAACTTACTATTTATGGGATTTCTCCGTGATTGTCAAAATTCGGCAACTCATTGAGAAATATTTTATCCTGTCAAAAGCAAAAAAGGTACAAGGCAGCGTTCTGCCCTGTACCTTTAAAACGATTGTATTATACAAGATAATTTTTCACCATATTCTAGATAAGTCCTGCAATGAATTTCTGAATGGAGGTTGCATCCTTGATATTAACCTCTTTGTTTTTATCAAAATCAGCAAGGAAGCTCAGCACCCCATCCTCCAATTCAATCAGCGAAGCTGTGTACTTCTGAACGGCAGTAGCATCCTTGATATTAACGTTTTCGTCCATATTCACATCACCGCACTCATATAAAGAGGCAACCTTCTGTGCAAGAGTATAGAGGCTGAAATGGTCTGTGTAGAACACAAGATACCCTCCTCTGTATTCTGCGTTCATATCAGTCAGCGTGCCATCCTCTTCCATTCTGTAGACTCTGGCAAATCTGTTGTTTGTTGGGATTTTTACAACGACCCTGTCCTCAGGCTGAATCTCTTCGCCATCGCGGCTGAGATTAATCTCGTATACAGCCTCAACCGTAGCCTTGGGAAGAAGCTCATCCACAGAAGCCACCAGCTCTTCGCTTGTAATGTTATCTGCATTCAGTTGCGCATCTGTATCTGTAAAAACAGATATGCCCAGCTCAGGGTTAGAGTATTCGTAATCATACTCATCCTCGGGGAAAACAGGGTTTACAAACTCATTGCCCTCGCTGTTGAAATGAATGGTAGCATACTCGGGAATCTCTGCATTTTCAATATTTTCAATACTCTTCCACTGGGACTCACTTCCGCCGTAATAAATGTCATAGCAAATATCACTTACCCAGAAAGCATCGGTACCTATATACTTAACACCTGCAGGAATATAAATTGCCTGCAGCATATCCATGCAACTGAAAGCCATACTTCCGATGTATCTTATCTCCTCAGGCAGAGAAATTCCCCATATCTGGCTTTCTGCCCAGAAAGCATGAGAACCGATAACACGGGTACCTGTCTTTACAACAATATTCCCCTTATCCTGATAATCATACTCTAAAAGACAATCGTCAACGTAAATTTCCAGATTTTCATAAAACTCATCGTAGTAGTCTTCCTGATCTGCAAAAGCAGGATAATAAACCTCTTTAACAGTTAGAGGAAGCTTATAAGACTTCATATCAAGGCCCTTAGGAAACTTGATTATCTTGGTAACATCCTTATTATAAAGTACACCATCCACCGATGCACAGTAGGGATTTTCTTCATCCACGTCAATTGCAATCAATGAATCACAGTCTGCAAATGTGGAGTGCATATCTATAACATTAGCATTCTTGCCTATAAAAACACGCTCAAGCTTTTTACAATTTGAAAAGCCGTAGCCCATAGATGTAACGCTGTCCGGTATCTTGACAAATCTTAATTCATCACAACTCCAGAAAGCCGACTCCTCAAGTGTTTCCACACCCTCAGGAATGGTAATATTCTCTAGCTGAGTAACGTGAGAAAAAGCTTCTGTCTTGATGGTTTTTACAGTAGCGGGAACGGTGTAGTTTTTATCTGCTTTTGCACTAGGGTATTTGATAAGCTCAGTTTTGTCCTTGTTAAAAAGCACTCCATCCTCAACACTGAACACCTGACTGTCCTCGGCTACAGTGATATTCATAAGAGATGAACAACCTGTAAGAAGCTCGTTATTCACGCTCTGTATTCCGCTTCCAAAATATATACTCTGAAGATTGGTGCAGGAATCAAAAGCACCCCATCCAAGCTCTGTAACACTATCGGGAACACGAACAGCTATAAGCTCGCTACAGCCTATAAATGCTCCTGAGCCGATAGATTCCAAGGTTTCGGGCATATTAATCTCTTTCAGGGTGTCAACAAAATAAAAGGCACGTTCTCCCAATACTTTGAGCCCCTCGGGTAATGTGATTTTTTCAAGCTGTCCGCCGTAATGGAATCCATAAGCTCCTATCTCGGTAACAGTCGAAGGCACAGTATAAGAAAGCTCCACTCTGTCTTCGGGATAGTATATAAGCGTGGTAACGTCTTTATCAAAAAGCACACCGTCAACGTCGCAGAAGAATTCATTGTCGGGGTGCACCTCTATCTCTGTGAGGTTACTGCAGGTCAAAGCATTCCCGCCAATCTTCTTGATAGTTTCGGGGATTATCAGCTTATAACCCTCAATATCATTATATAAAGAGTGAGGCGAAAGCTCGGTTACTGCAATATCATCAATGTATGCAGGAATCTGAAGTACCTCGTCCTCGCCGTCATAGCCTGTGATTGTGTATGTACCTTCTTCATTAAGCTCATAATCAAACTTCTCCCCTGCTACCACAAAGGAGTCTGCCATAACAGAAAAAGGCAGAGCTGTTAATACAAGCAACAGTACCAGCACAAAGGATAAGATTTTAACACTTTTTGTTTTCATAGGAACGCCTCCTTATCTTAATTCAATCATACGTTTTTTTCACAGTAAAGTCAACAGAATTACAGCTTTTCTGACAAAAAGAAACAGGAGGACAATGCCTCCTGTTTTTATATATTTATTACATTCCGTATTTACCTTTGATTTTATCCCAATACACCTTGAATGCCTGCTCGTTTTTATTATCTCCTGCCTCATAATATACAACGTCTTTCAGATTATCTGGCAGATATTGCTGAGAAACATAGTGGTCGGGAAATGAATGGGGATACTGATAAAACTGTCCGGGATTTGTATTGTCCGCTCCGTCAAAGTGCTTATTCTGCAGGTTCCTTGGCACAGGTCCCGATTTCCCCGCTTCAACATCCGCAAACGCTGCCGCGATGGCATCATGAGCAGAATTGGACTTGGGAGCCAGACAAACCAAAACCACAGCATCCGCCAAAGGAAGCTTTGCCTCAGGCAGCCCCACCGCCTGTGCAATGTCAACACAAGCCTTGACAATAGGGATAATCTGAGGATAAGCCAGTCCCACATCCTCACAGGCACACACCATAAGACGTCTGCAGGCAGAGGGCAAATCCCCCGCCACAAGAAGTCGTGCCAAGTAATGAAGTGCCGCCTGTGCATCAGAGCCTCGCATACTCTTCTGATAAGCCGAGATAATGTCATAATGCTCGTCACCGTCGCGGTCATAGCGAAAAGCACTTTTCTGAGAAAGCTGTCGTGCAAGTTCAATGTCGATAACCCTTGTGCCGTCAACCTCATTTGCAGACAGAGCACACAGCTCCACTGTGTTCAAAGATTTTCTCACATCGCCGCCGCAGGAAGCACAGATATGTTTTACAGCCTCATCAGTAATTTCGATATTGCCCTGTTTTTCTTCACCAAGGATTTTTACCGCACGTCTTACTGCAGGCTCTAAGTCCGAAGGCTCAACAGGCTTAAACTCAAAGACCGTGCTTCGGGAGAGAATGGCGTTATAAACATAAAAGTAAGGATTCTCCGTAGTGGAAGCAATGAGGGTTATTCTGCCATCCTCAATAAACTCCAGAAGAGTCTGTTGCTGTTTCTTGTTGAAATACTGAATCTCATCAAGGTACAGCAATATTCCGCCAAAGCCCGAGAAGGTATCGAGCTCCTGCACAATGGCACGAATATCAGCTGTAGAAGCTGTGGTGCCGTTTAGCTTCTTCAGAGTTTTATTGGTCTTTCTGGCAATATAAGTCGCAAGCGTTGTTTTACCCACTCCGCTGGGACCGTAAAATATTAAATTTGGAATTTCGCCGCTTTCAATAATCCGCCTGAGAGGCTTACCCTCTGCAAGCAAGTGCCTCTGCCCTACTATTTCGTCTAGAGTATCGGGACGGATTCTGTCAGCAAGAGGTGATGACATAACACCCACTCCATTCAAATATGTTTAGGGCAGAGCCTCAGCCCTGCCCTGTAAAAATTTATATTATGCGTAAAGAGGATACTTGTCGCAGATAGCCTTAACCTCAGCGATGCACTTCTCCTTGTTGCCTTCGAAGTCCTCGATTACCATTGTAATAAGCTCGGCAATCTTCTCCATTTCCTCCACACCGAAGCCACGGGTTGTAACAGCTGCTGTACCGATACGGATACCGCTGGTAACGAAGGGGCTTCTGGGCTCGTTGGGAACTGTGTTCTTGTTAACAGTGATGTTAACCTCGTCAAGTCTTGCCTCAAGCTCCTTGCCTGTGATTTCAGAATCACGAAGGTCAAGAAGGAGCAGGTGGTTGTCTGTGCCGCCGCTTACAAGCTTATGTCCGCGTGCTACAAGAGCATCAGCCAGAGCCTTACAGTTCTTTACAATATTCTCACCGTAGGTTTTGAAGTCGTCAGACAAAGCCTCTCCGAAGCAAACTGCCTTTGCGGCAATGATGTGCTCCAGAGGACCGCCCTGAGAACCGGGGAAAATAGCCTTGTCCACAGCTTTTGCAAACTCCTCTTTGCAAAGGATAAGACCGCCACGGGGACCGCGAAGAGTCTTGTGGGTAGTTGTTGTAACAAAATCGCAATAAGGAACAGGATTGGGATGAACACCTGCAGCTACAAGACCTGCAATGTGAGCCATATCTACCATAAGATATGCGCCAACCTCGTCAGCAATCTCTCTGAACTTAGCAAAATCGATAACTCTGGGATATGCGGAAGCACCTGCAACAATGAGCTTAGGCTTGCACTCCTTTGCAATTTCCAGAACCTTGTCGTAATCAATAACGTGAGTTTCGGGGTCTACACCATAGGGTACGAAGTTGTAAATCTTACCGGACATATTAACAGGTGAACCATGAGTAAGGTGTCCGCCCTCAGCAAGGCTCATACCCATAACTGTGTCGCCTGCTTCTAGGATTGCAAAGTAAACAGCAAGGTTAGCCTGAGCACCTGAGTGGGGCTGAACGTTTGCATGCTCTGCACCGAAGAGCTCACAAGCACGCTTTCTTGCAATTTCTTCAACCACGTCTACACACTGACAACCGCCGTAGTAGCGCTTGCCGGGATATCCCTCTGCATATTTGTTTGTGAGAACTGTGCCCATAGCAGCCATAACTGCAGGAGATGCGATGTTCTCTGATGCAATCAGCTCAATGTTTCTGCACTGTCTGCGGTACTCAGCATCCATAGCCTCTGCTACTTCCTTGTCAAACTGAGCAACCAGCTCGATGTTCTTTGTAACGTCCATAATTTTCTGCTCCATTCCTTATATTTGGTGAGTTTTTGCAACTCTTTTTAATAATGTATAAAAATCCTCCAGAGTTCGGAGGTTACCTGCTTCATTTCGCAGTGCCGCCGCACCGTGCTGACCCTTTATGTACCAAGCAACGTGCTTTCTGGCTTCACGCATTCCCACATTCTCGCCCTTGTACTCGCACAGCTTTTCAATATGCCTGCGCATAATGTCAAGACGCTGAGAAATAGTGGGTTCGGGGAGCATAACCTCCCCATCCATATAGGCGTTAATTTCAGCAAAAATCCAAGGGTTTCCCAGTGCACCTCTGCCTACCATCACAAGGTCACAGCCTGTTTCCTCGTACATTCTCACAGCATCTTTTGCTGTGCAGATGTCACCATTGCCTATAACGGGAATTCGCACCGCCTCTTTAACCTGACGTATAATATCATAATCAGCAAAAGGCTTGTACATCTGCTCTCTTGTTCTGCCGTGAACAGCCACCGCAGAAGCACCGCCCTGTTCACAAGCAAGGGCTACCTCAACTGCATTTATGTGCTGAGAGTCTGTGCCTTTGCGGATTTTCACCGTAACAGGCACGTCAACAGCCTTTTTCACAGCCGCTACTATCTGTCCGCACAAATCAGGATTTTGCATCAAAGCACAGCCGCAGCCGATAGAGTTCACCTTAGGCACGGGACAGCCCATATTTATATCTATAAAATCAGGATTATACCTGAGTGAAAACTCTGCCGCGTAAGCCATAGTATCTGGCTCGCAACCGAAAAGCTGGACACCGCAGGGACGTTCAGCATCAGATATTTCCATAAGTGAAGCACTCTTTTTGCTGTTATAAGATATACCCTTGGCGCTGACCATTTCCGTGGTAGACATACAGGCACCGAATGAGGTACAAAGCTCACGGAAAGCTCTGTCTGCAACCCCTGCCATAGGTGCCAAGGATGCATAGCCTTTAATTTCAAGATTTCCAATTTTCATATTATTTGCGTTTGTTATTGTAGTACTGGTCGTTCAGCAGTCGCTTTTTGCCCGAGATTTTGTCACCTGTGGAGTATCTCTTTTTACCGCCTGAGCGATAAGCCTTTGTTTTTGTGGTGAGGAGAACCGCCAGTATAACTGCCGCACCCACACCAATGCAAATCCAAGCAACAAAGCCCCAAAAGAGTGCGGGCTCGTTTTCTTCCTTCAATTCCCCAATAACGGGGGGAATTACAATGTCCGTCTGAGAAATCTCAGGTAAAGACTCGGGATAAGTAGGCTCGGGTCTTGTGGTAGGCTCTGTAGCCTCTGTTACTTCCTCGGTTACATCCTCTGTTAACCCTTCGGTAGTGTCAGTCACACTCTCTGTAAGGTCCTCAACAAAAGGTGTTGTAGTTTCCTCAACGAAGGATTCAATAGCATAAGTTTCCTCAGGTGCTGTGGTTTCTGCAAAAGCAGAGATTGAGCCTGAGAAAAGCATCATTAAGAAAAGCAACAATAATATAAGTGATTTGTAAAAATTTGTCTTTTTCATTTAATTCAAAACTCCAAACACACATACTTCCCTATTATTAATTTATTATAGCAAATGCTCAGCCTGTTTGCAATACCTTAGCCAACACATTTGCAAGCAATTTCCCTGTATACACAGCCTCCTGCAAAGTATTAACATCCGTACCCATTTCAATAAGCAGAGAGCCTGTGTTAACACTCATATTATATGCAAAGTTTCCGAAATATAAGGGCCGTGTCATACCGGGGTACATATTCTCACAGGCATCTTGTAGCTTCAGAGCAAAGGTCAGATTTTCCTCCCAAAAAGGAAAATCATAGGAGCCGTCAGGGTCATAGCCTGCCATAATCATAATCTGTGCACCCTTCTGTCCGTTATATGTAAAGGTCGGCTTAACCTTACCTGAGTTTGTGTAGCTGATAGAATCTCGGTGCACATCAAGTACAACCTTAATATCTGGGTATTTCTCGATATATTTCATAATTGTGTCATAGCTTCTGTAATAAGCGCCGTCATAAGCAGGGCTGTCGTGGATTTCTGTTGCCTGCACCGCACCTATTCCCTGCGCTTCTAACCCTTCAACAATTGCTCTGCCGACTCTGAGCATATTCCTTTGAGGATTTTCACTTCTTGGATAAAAGCTTTCGTGATAATAACCCTCGTCATAAGTAAGGTAGCTTTCACAGGTGTGGGTGTGAACAATAAGCACCTGCACATCCTTTGTCTTCTCAATCTGACAATCCAAAGGTCGATTAAGATATTTCTCAATATCCAGAGAAAAGCCTGTTGTATTCTTCACAAAAAAGTTATTAAAGCCCAAATCTCCGTCGGAGTACTGAGTTTCCACCACAGGCAGCTGCACCTCATCAGCATATAGTGAAGAATCCTCAGAAAACACCGTTTCATCAATAGTTGCTGTTGTCAGAAGCTCAGGGGAGGTTACCTCTTCTGTGCTGTACTCAGAGGATGATGCGTCGGGTTCCGTGGAGTCATTCCCATAAACCTGAGCAAGCCTGTAGCCACCGTCAGGCAAAGCCAAAGCCGCCGCCGCAAGTGCCGCATGTTTAGTAGGAAATCCATTGCTTCTTGTACTCGTAAACAAGCAAAAAACACCCAAGGAAACAAGGAATATTCCAAGCACAGCACAAATAAAAACCTTAAGCTTTTTACACAAGCACATCCGCCTCCCACATATTTATACATAGTATCTTATGCAGAAGTAAAATATCTTATGATAAACACAAAAGGAAAACGCCCCCTCGGCGAACCGAAGGGGCGAAAAAGCATAATAATTAGAAATAGGAACTAATTATATATTATCTTTTAAAACTGCAATTAGCCGTTAACTCTCTTGCGGAGAACAACTACTGCGCATGCTGCCATAGCAAGAACTGCAACTACAACATAGATGTAAGCTGCTGCGCCTGTGTTGGGAGCACCTGTGCCGCCAGTTGTGCTGGAAGCAGGAGCATTAGAATCAGATGTAGGATCTACAACAGCTGTGGGTGTCTTTGTAGGATCAACAGGAGCATCTGTGGGCTTAGCTGTAGGAGCAGCTGTGGGCTTCTCTGTGGGAGCAGCTGTGGGCTTCTCTGTAGGAGCAGCTGTGGGAGCCTCTGTGGGCTTCTCTGTGGGCTCCTGTGTGGGAGGCTCTACAGGAACAGTGTTGCCTGTGAGTGTTTCTGTAACAGTGATACCCTCTGTGATAGCGGGCTGACCGTTTGTGAAGTAAGAATCGTTGCCGCCCTTGATTGTCATCTCTTCGATGGAGATAGCAATCTCAGAAGCTGCATCTTCCTTAACTACGAATGTAAGAGTGATGAGGTTAGCCTCAGTCTTGAAGTTGTAACCTGCAACCTTGGAAGCGTTGAACTTAACTGTGCCTGCAATACCAGCGTTGAAGATAACGCCATCGAGGTTCTTGCAGTACTCAGGGCCCTGAACTTCCCAGTCAGCTACGTCGGGATCATCAGATGTGATGAGCTGAAGCTCGAGCTTCTCAGGATCGTAGTTAACAACTGCCTGAATGTTCTCAAAGAGTCTTGCTGCTGTAACATCTACTGTGTAAGTAAGAGTGTCGCCAACCTGTGCAGGATAATCCTTGCCGCCAACTGTGATAACAGTGTTGGAGGGAGCTTCTGTGGGAGAAGCTGTGGGTACCTCTGTGGGCTCAACTGTGGGAGCTGCTGTAGGAGCTGCTGTAGGTGCCTCTGTGGGCTCAGCTGTAGGTGCCTCTGTGGGCTCAGCTGTAGGTGCCTCTGTGGGAGCTGCTGTGGGCTCGCCTGTGGGCTGACCATCACCGGGATCAGTTACGTACTCATCAAGGTTGAAAGCGGGATCAGAGTAAACAACCTCAGCGTCAGCCTTGTTCTTAGCTGTGCCGTACTCGCCGTCGCCGTAGTAGTAGTACCACTCGCCGCCGTATGTGAGCTTACCGCCAAAGGGATCGTAGCTCTTCTGTGCACAGTCAGTAACGTAGATCATGCCATCGAAGCCTTCCTCCTCAGGAATACCATCGGGGTAAACATCGCTGTCACCGGGATCGTAGTACTCACTGGAAACGTTTACTGTCTGAACAGCTGCCTGATAGATGGGAAGAGAAGGCTCTCTACCACCGTCTACAAGGTTGTTCCAGATGATCTTAGTAACATCTGAGGGAACATCGTAGTAGTAAACGCCGTGATGATCTGCTTTGTTAGCCTCGATGCCGGGCCATGCAGAGTGTGCATCTGTGCCTTCCCACCAGTAGATACCAGCGGTTTCAGCGTAGTCGTTATCGAGCCACTGATCAGGCATGTAGAAGAAGTATCTCTTTGTGTTGTCGGGCTTCTCAGGAAGAGATGCCAGATCAGCAGAAACTGATACCAATGCTACAGTACCAATTGCAAGGACCATAACGAGTGCCAAAAGAACACTAATGATTTTTTTGGACATTTTCAATTCCTCCTAATAAAATAGTACTATTCTACCGAATGAATTTTCGGCATTTATATTATATACTATGCTATATAAAAAATCAAGATGGTTTTTGACTTTTTACAGCACAGTTTTTATCTTATGTCTTGCTAATTAAGTATTATATCAAGCCTTATGAGGCTCCCTCACCGAGGAGCTGTCAGCGAAGCTGACTGAGGGAGTGATTCCTTCCCCAACCCCAATGAGGCTCCCTCCCAGAGGGAGCTGGCAAAACCGCTAGGTTTTGACTGAGGGAGTCAAACTATTACCTATTACTTCTTCCCTCTTACTTCAAAACCCACTCCTCCCGTCTGTGCTTCGCACAGCCACCTCTTCTGCAAAGACGGCAACCCTTTTGTCGGCAAAGCCGACATTTCCCCTAGCAGTGGAATTTCCTCTCGGAGGAGGACTCTTTTGGCTCCCTCCCTAAAGAGGGCTTATTGAGGCTAATTATCCAAACAATCATTTTCACCAATCGCAAAACAAAAAGCCTTCCTCACTTACAGAGAAAGGCTTGGTATATTACAGCTGATTACTGTTCACCATCATTATCTGATTTTTTAGATGTGACAGATTTAACAACAACCAGAACGATGATTGCTACAAGGATAACGCTTGCACAAACAATAGGAATAACAATGCCTGAGCCCTCGCCCTTGCCCTCTGAGCCTTGGGAGGAACCCTGTGGTGTGTTCTGAACGGAAGGAGCCACAGGCTTTTCGCCGGAACCTGTGCCTGCTTCGTTATTTTCGAAGTCACCTGCATCGCCGAAATCCTGAAGCTGAGCTACATCCTCAAGGGGAGGAGCAACATCCTCAATCACAGCCTGACCGTCAACAGCAAGGTCACAGGTAAAGGTGTAATCGTAGATGTTTACAGAGTCGATGTCGTAAAGATAAGGCATATAATATGTAATATCGGTTGTGCCTTCCTTAATAACCTCAAAGGTAACAGTCACGATGTCTTTTGACTCTTTGCAGTCAAGACCCGAGGTACCGTTAACAAAGCTGTTTGTTACGATGATTCTGCCGTTGTTGCCCTTGTTGTCATTAACGATTGTGCCACCGCCAAGGTTATCAGTGTTAACCTCTTTGAGGGAAAGCAAGTCCTGATCAAAGAAGATTACCATATGTATGCCGCAAATTCTCTGCTGAGCAGCACCGATTGAGAAGGTGTAGGTGACCTCGCTGCCTACAGCAGCCTCCTTGCCGTTAACTGTAAGAACCTCTGCGGCAAAGGTGTTCACCATTGACAAGCAAACAAGCACCACAGTCAGCATTAAAGGAAGGATGATTTTAGAAAACTTTTTCATAATAACTCTCCTAATATGTAATGTTAATAGGTCGCAAGCCGACCAAACATAAGTATTATACTACATCTTAAAGGAAAATACAATCACGTATTTTAACGCAATTATGATTTTTATGTGAAAGCAGAGGTGTTCAAACTAACAGCAAGCTCAAATATCCCAGCATTATCAGTAGTTCGGCAGAATTCAAATCATATGCACAGCAACGTCTTTTGCCTAGCAACATCGTTTACGCGTATCCCTTTTTGCATCGCATTATTGCTTGCGTAACAACATTCTTTACATAGCATCACTATTTACGTAGTGGCATCGTTCGCGTAGCAATATCGTTCGCATAGAAAGACCACCCTTTGCATAGTAACGTCGTATACATAGCAACAGTTTGCATAGCAACATCCTTTGTTTGCATAGCAACATCCTTTGTTTGCATAGCAACATCCTTTGTTTGCATAGCAACATCCTTCATTTGCGTAGTAACAAAAAACGCCCCCTCGGCGAACCGAAGGGGCGAAAAAGCATAATAATTAGATTTAATTATCTATTTTTTATTCAGCAATTAGCCGTTAACTCTCTTGCGGAGAACAACTACTGCGCAAGCTGCCATAGCAAGAACTGCAACTACAACGTAGATGTAAGCTGCTGCACCTGTGTTGGGAGCGCCTGTGCCGCCAGTTGTGCTGGAAGCTGTCTGAGAATCAGATGTGGGATCTACTACAGCTGTGGGAGCCTTTGTAGGATCTACAGGAGCATCTGTGGGCTTAGCTGTGGGAGCCTGTGTGGGAGCTACTGTGGGCTCAGCTGTGGGCTCCTGTGTGGGAGCTACTGTGGGCTCAGCTGTGGGCTCCTGTGTAGGTGCTACTGTGGGCTCAGCTGTGGGCTCCTGTGTAGGTGCTACTGTGGGCTCAGCTGTGGGCTCCTGTGTGGGAGCTACTGTGGGCTCAGCTGTGGGCTCCTGTGTAGGTGCCTGTGTGGGCTTCTCAGCCTGAGGAGCGTCGAGCTTCTGAACAACTGAGATACCGTCTGTGATAACAGCCTGACCGTTTGCGAAGTAAGACTCGGAGCCGTCACCCTTGATTGTCATCTCTTCGATAGCGATGCCAATTGTGGAAGCGGAAGCATCCTTAACCTCGAATGTGAGGTAGATAAGAGTCTTCTCAGACTTGAAGTTGTAACCAGCTACCTTGGAAGCGTTGAACTTAACAGCGCCCTCGATGCCGGGGTTGAAGATAAGACCATCGTTGATGTTCTCGCAGTATGTTGCTGCCTGGAACTCAAGGTCTGTGAGGTCGGGATCAGTAGAAGTAACGAGCTTGAGCTCGAGCTTGTCAGCGTCGTAGTTAACAACTGCCTGAATGTTCTCGAAGAGTCTTGCTGCTGTAACATCTACTGTGTAAGTAACAACGTCGCCAACCTTTACATCGTATACCTTGCCGTCAACTGTGATGCCGTTGCCTGCTACAGGAGCATCTGTGGGTGCCTCTGTGGGCTCAACTGTGGGAGCCTGTGTAGGAGCATCTGTGGGAGCTGCTGTGGGAGCATCTGTAACTACAGGAGCGTCTGTGGGAGCATCTGTAACTACGGGAGCATCTGTGGGAGCTGCTGTGGGCTCGTCTGTGGGTGCCTCATATGTGTAAGTACCAACAGTGATCTTGCCGTCAACCTCAGACTCACAGTAGAAGCCAGCGTTGTCAACAATACCCTCTGTGATGTCAACAGTCTGTCTGATAACATCGGGCTGCTGATCATGTGCACCGGAGAATACAAGACCTGCAACGTCTGCAGGAATCTCAGCGGAGTAGATGTCTTCGCCAAGCTCAGTTTTCTCAACAAATGTCATTGCAACACCGGGGAACTCAGCGGGATTCTCACCTGTTGTGCTGCCCCACCAGTAAACATTCTGAGTTAAGAAAGCCCAGTTGTTTGTGAAGTAAACAGTGATTGTGTCACCGCCTACTACAGGAGCATCTGTGGGTGTAGGAGCGTCTGTAGGTGTGGGAGCATCTGTAGGTGTGGGAACATCGCTACCTGCTTCAACCTTGATAACTACGAGGCTACCGTTGAAAGTAAGTGTAACAGTAGAGCCGTCAGCATCAACAACGATAACGCCGTCGTCACCCATGCTGTTTGCAGGACCAAGCTCTGTGTATGCATCGCCCCACTCAGTACCTCTTACTACCTTGTAGTTATAAGTACCAGCAGCAACGTTGGTGTAAACCTTCTCATACACGCTAGCGTCTGCATTCCAGGTCATCTGGTTGTTAGAGTCTGCGGGATTCCAATCGGAACCGCAAAGACCTGCCTGACCAGCTACTGTGTATACTTCGCCTTCGCTAAGAGCAGAAGTAGTAACAACAGCAACTGTTGCCATTGCCATAACCAGCATTGCAACAAGAACAAGGCTGATTATCTTCTTTGTTTTGGACATAATAGTTCCTCCTTTTAAAATTATGCTTTTTTAAGCATTATCATTATAAAGCATATAATGCAAAAAATCAAGTATTTTATAACCAAAAACTAAGGTATGTTTTTGTTGATATTATACAAATCTTGTTATTTCTTGCGTTTTATTAAGCTAAATTTCCTGTTTTTTGTAGTATCTTTTCTTGCAAAGTGTGGTGATATTTTAGCTTTTATATTAAAAAGTTACAAATTTACGTCTAATTTGGCAGACATTTATTACACAACTGTGATTTTTTCGTGCTTTTGTACTCTCAAAAACCACTTGAAAACTTGGCTAAATACAACAAGTTATCTGTTTAAAGGTGATTATATCCAGAGTAAATCAGTATCTCCTTATTTAGAATACACGCATCCGCAAAAATTCTGGCGGTACAGATTATGTATACGGCTGAGCTCAATGGAACGCTTATAGCCGTTTTTCTTCTTAAAATCCGTTGGCAGATACTTCACTGCATACTCTTTTTCGAGCTCTTCGCCGATTTCATTTATACTCTCAGCACTTTTAAGCGGACTCAGGGTAAGAGTTGTGGCAAAATAATCTGCCCCCTGCTCCTTTGCAAGACGTGCCGCGGCTTCAAGTCTTAGTCGGTAGCACTTAAGGCATCTTTCGCCCCTCTCGGGACAATGCTCCAAGCCCTTTGCCACAGCATAAAACACAGAAGGCTCATACTCCCCCTCTGTAAGAGTTACAGGATATTTCACACGAAGCTCAGCTATAAGCCTTTTTTGCTCAGAAAGCCTCAGTTGGTATTCTTCTTTTGAAGAAATATTTGGGTTGTAATATAAAACATTTATATTAAAGAAGTCAGACAGGTATTCCAGAGCATAGCTTGAACAGGGTGCACAACAGCTGTGTAGCACCAAGCTCGGTACCTTACATTCTTTTAAATTCTTCTCTACGAGAGCATCCAGCTCTTTCTGATAATTTCTTTTCATTACAAATCACTCTATACATTTATATTGTAATAATATCTTTAAAAAGTTCTTCTGTATTTGAAGCCATCCTCTCTGCTCCTGCAGCTATAAGCTGTGCTTCACTGCGAAATCCCCACAGCACACATATTAAATCCACGCCTGCATTTTTTGCAGTTTCCACGTCAACCTCGCTGTCACCGATGTAGATGCAATCCTCCTTTGCAAAGCCCGATTCCTCAATAAGCTTCAGAAGTCCCTGAGGTGAGGGCTTACGCTCAAGCCCCTCACGCTGTCCCCAAGCAAATGAAAATTTATGAAAAGGAAAAGCTTTTGCAAGAATTGCATATACAAACTCTTCGGCTTTATTGGTGAGCACCGCAGTTTCAATCCCCTTTTGACTGAGTTCTTCAAGAAGCTGTGTCACTCCTTCATAAGGGCAGGTTTTATCATTACTATGAAGGGCATATTCCTTGTCAAAGTCTGCTCGAACCTTTTTGTAAAGCTCATCATTTGAGCCTTGCTCCTTCATTGATGTGCGAATCAGGTTCTCTATCCCATTGCCAACAAAAGAATAATATTCTTTGAGCGTATTTTCCGGAAGATTATGGGTTCTCAATGCAGTATTTACACAATCTGCCAAATCATATATAGAGTCAACCAAGGTTCCGTCTAAATCAAAAATTGCAAACTTTTTCAAACATTACTCCTCCAAAAAAATATATAAATCAGAAGCCTTTTTCCTGCTCCATAAGAATCGCACGGCAAGGAGCCGCCTCCGCCTGCGACATCTTCAGCGGAAAAGCACAGAGGGTATACTCACCATCCTTAATACCTTTAAGGTCAAGTCCCTCCAGAATAGCAACACCCTTTCGGGCAAACTCAAGGTGCACCCGCATCTCGTCAAAAGCAGTTGAAAGGCATAAACCGTCTGTACCCACAAGGACAATTCCGCTGTCAGCAATGACAACAGCCGCACTCTGAGAGATAAACGCCTCTCCCTCACCATGAAGAATCAAGCGTTTTTTGCAGTAAGGCAGAAGTTTTTCCATATCCTCACCTGTGAGAATGCCCTTGATGCTGACAACTGTACACTTGCCGTAAAAGGTTGAAAGCCTCATATCTCCTATTTTTTCGCCGTCAGGGTCAAAATGGTAGGGTGCATCAATGTGGGTGCCATTGTGACTGCACATACTAAACTGCGACAGATTATAGTCATCCCCAGAATCAATCTGACTTATGTATTGAAGTGCAGGTGCAGGGTCCCCCTCATAAACCTTCGCGGTCATAATATCACTTGTAATATCATACAGAAGCATTCTGAAATCCCCCTTTTTTCATATTATATCACATATTGAGCGAAAATAAAGAATAGATTTTTATTTTGGAATAAACCTGCAGACAAAACAAAAGGGACAGGCAATCGCCTGTCCCTATGTTTATTAAGTTTTCAGCAAAACTTCAACCTGTTAAATCTGATCAAGGCTTGTATACCACTTGCCGGATGCAAGGTCAAAATACTGACCTGCCTGGAAAGTAAGATCATCGGTCTGAGATGAACCATTGTTGAAGATAACGTTGCCGTGCTTCTGAACAGATGTAAAGGAATATACATCATAGCCCTTAGAAGACTTCTCTCCTGTCTTGGTCATTGCTGAACCGGGCCAGCCTGCACCGTTGGGATTCCAAACATAAGCATTAATCTTTGACCAGTTCTTGGAGTTTACACAGTATACTGTGTAGCCTGTGGGCTGTGCAGAGGAAATCTCATCAAGGCTTGCGTACCACTTGCCTGATGCAAAATCAAAGTACTTGCCGGCCTCAAATGTAAGATCTTCTGTCTGTGATGAACCGTCATTGAAGATGATGTTGGAGTATTTAGTAGTAAATGTGATGGAGTATACATCGGAACCGTTGGGAGCCTTCTCACCGGTCTTAGTCATTGCTACGCCGGGCCATGTTGCATTCTCAGGGCTCCATGCATAAGCATTAACCTTGGACCACTTGCCGGAGTTTACAAAGTAAGCTGTGTATCCGGGAGCCTCTGTAGGTGCCTCTGTAGGTGCCTCTGTAGGTGCCTCTGTAGGTGCCTCTGTAGGAGCAGCTGTGGGTGCTTCTGTAGGAGCATCTGTGGGCTCGTCAACAGGAGCATCTGTAGGTGCTTCTGTGGGATCTTCTACATCAGCTGCCTTTGTGATTGTAACACCAAGACGTTCTGCATCATTTACAGTTACTGTAAATGTGTATTCGCCTGCCTCTGTAATTTTAAGAGTACAGTCACCTGCGGTAGTACGGAAGCCCCAGTTGTCACATTCGCCTTCGATAGTACCGTCGTTACCGTACCATGTATCACCGGTCTTAATCTTAAATGTATACTCGTCTGCTGCAAGCTCGATTGTCAATGCTACTGTTGCATCATCAACAACGTACAGTGCCTGACCGTTCCAATCGTTGAAGGAACCCATAAGGTCATAGTCAGACTCTACAAGCTCAGGTGCATCTGTGGGAGCTTCTGTAGGAGCATCTGTGGGTGCATCTGTAGGAGCAACTGTGGGTGCTTCTGTAGGAGCAGCTGTAGGTGCTTCTGTGGGAGCATCTGTAGGTGCCTCTGTGGGTGCTACTGTAGGCTCATCATCAGATGCAGGAGCATCTGTGGGTGCTACTGTAGGTGCGTCTGTAGGTGCGTCTGTAGGTGCGTCTGTAGGTGCATCTGTAGGTGTTACGGGATCACTATATGTATATGTACCAACAGTAATCTTACCGTCAACCTCTTCTTCACAGTAGAAGCCTGCGTTATCTACAATGCCTTCCTTGATATCTACTGTCT
>JAFQQF010000035.1 GCA_017411385.1 Ruminococcus sp. | reverse complement strand
TGCCCTTTCTGAAATCAAAAGGTGTACCTGTAACATTTCGAATTTCGCCTGTGGGGATTAAAAACTCGTCAACAGGAATGTAACTGTTTGCGTTTATCTTCAAGGTATGCTCATTTATGGAACCGCCTGTGTGACCATCCAGGTTAAAGTAGGAATGGCTTGTGATGTTACAAAGTGTATCTTTATCTGAAATTGCACTGTAATTTATTGTCAGTACATTCTCATTGTCAAAGCTGAACCTTACCATAACCGTCATATTTCCGGGGTAACCTTCGTCACCATCGGGAACATTCAAGGTAAATATCACATCGTCATCCTGTACACGGCTATCCCATACTCTTCGGCTGAAGCTCTTAACACCGCCGTGAAGATGATTGGGGCCGTTATTTATGGGAAGGTTAAACTCCTGACCATTAAGCTTAAACTTACCGTTTCGGATTCTTCCGCAGCACCTTCCGACTGTTGCACCGAAATATGCACCGTCAGTCTCGTAACCGCCTATACCCTTGTAGCCTAAAACTACATCTCTCATTTTGCCGTTTTTGTCGGGTACTATAATGGACACTACGGAAGCACCAAGCTGGCTGAGCACCACTCTTGCACCGCTTTTATTTTCTACTATGTAATACTTGATTTGGATTCCTGCGGAGTTCGTTCCGTAGAAATAACTGATAATTGCTGCCATACCTTTTCCTCCTTAAAGAGTTGCTGCAAATCTGTCGAAGGCTGCCTGACCTTCCGGTGTTCTCTTGAATACGCCTGCGTCCTTTAATACTTCAAGGAAAACAAGTCCGACTTCCTTTTTGATTATCTCGTCGATATTTTCTTCATTTACTGTGTCGTACTTTTCCATAAACTCATACACCCACTGAGCGTGGCTGCTGATTTCAGGAATTTCTTCTATATCTTCACCTTTGAGGATTGCGTCTTTCATAAGGTTGATTTCGTTTTTAAGTCTTGCAGGAAGTACCGCCAGACCCATAACCTCAATAAGTCCGATATTTTCTTTTTTAATGTGATGAAGCTTTTGATGAGGATGAAAAACTCCCAAAGGATGTTCATCGGTGGTTATGTTGTTTCTAAGCACTAAATCCAACACGAACATTCCGTTTTGTCTGAAAGCTATGGGAGTTATTGTGTTGTGAGGCTCGCCCTGTGTATTGGCAAACACAAAGGCTTCTTCGTCTGTGTAGCCTCTCCATTTTTCGAGGATAAGAGAAGCAAGACCGATAAGGCTCTCTTTATCTTCGCTTTTAAGTCTTATAACCGACATAGGCCATTTAACTATTCCGCAGTTTACACTCTCAAACCCCTTTACCGAGAACTCTCTTTCTACCTCTGCCCTATTGAGGGCGAACTCGTATCTGCCACCCTGATAATGCTCATGGCTAAGGATTGAGCCGCCCACAATGGGAAGGTCGGCATTTGAACCGATAAGGTAATGGGGAAAGAGTGAGGAGAAATCCAAAAGTTTTTTGAATGTGAAGTTATCAATTACCATGGGCGAATGGCTGTCGCTGAATACAATGCAGTGTTCGTTATAGTATACATAAGGTGAATACTGCATAAACCACTCTTTGCCCTCTAAGGTCAGAGGAATAATTCTGTGATTTTGTCTTGCAGGATGATTTATCCTGCCCATATATCCCTC
>JAFQQF010000034.1 GCA_017411385.1 Ruminococcus sp. | reverse complement strand
GCCGTAACGAGAAGAAGCATAAGCAGTATAATCCGCACGGTATTATTCGCGGACCAACTGTTGTAATCCTGCTTTGGAATAAGTACCGATATGGAAAAGTCGCAATCATCTTTGCAAAGTTTGATTTGCTTTGTCACTCCGATATATGAAGTGGAGTTTCCCTCAAACAAGGTCAAACCGTTTCCAAAGGAAGAAGTAGTGAATTCTCCTTTAGGTGCTAAGTAATATCCGTTTGCAATGCCGCAACTGAAAGAGTCAGCGGCATTTTTTATGCCGTCACTACCGCTGTTCACGGCAAAGACAACGTGATCTAAATTAGTAGGCTGGCTGAATACGTGCCTAAAATAACTTTCGCTTATCTCAAATCCGCACAAACCATATATCGCTCCGTCATCGCCTATAATTGGAAGTGTGAATAAGATAGCTCTTTCCGAAGTGCCGGTTAATGTAAACACATCGGAAATTCGATAGGAACATTGTAGCGGCAACTCCGAACCTTTTATCAGTTGAGCATAGTTAGGAAACAAATCCGTACTGAACTCCAAACGCCATTTTCTGTGTGGCATAACCCCGTGCTTTTTGCCAAGATCGGAAGGCCCTCTGTAAAGCAAAATGCCGTTATCGGAGGAATCCAAGGAACTATGTTGCAGATAAAGACCTGTGCGGGATTGCACCGCATTTTCAACGGATGTATTTACCGACGCATCCAGTACGATAAAAGCACCGGAGCAATCGGTTTCCAACAGCTTATGTTTGAGTATATCGAACAATGCTTCTTGAACACCTGTTACATTCTTTTCCGAATTATTCAAATCGGAAAATGTTATGCGGTTATCCTTCAGATAGTTTTCGATGGCGGTTGTAGTATCGCTTGAAAGCTGGATACCCATTACTGCCAATCCGTCAATATGGGAATCAATCTGCCTTTCAAATACAGTAGCTTGAAAATCCAAAGTTTCATATGTTTTTTGTTTTATACCGGTAAACTGTCCGATTAAGAGTAATCCCGCAAACAGCAGAACCAAAAGCAACACCGCAAGAAGAAACATATATCCGAACAGTTTTCGCTTCATAGATTGTTTTTTCTCAGCAAAGCCGGATAACAATTTCATACAATCACCGCCTTACTTAACAGATTTGAAAAACTCCCAAGTTTCAGCAGCAAGCGCATGGGCATCTTCACCGTTTCTATATCTTTCTGCAAGTTGGGGTTGCAGTTCACGAAGTTTCTCATACAAAGGATTGATCTTTGCATAGTAACCGACAAAGGACGGCTCTCTGACAGCAGTTGCAGTGTCATTCACCGTATTGAGCGTGGTGTAAAGATTTTTGTATGCATCGGTCGTAAAGTCGTAGTCTTTGATTTTGTCAAAAGAGTCCTTGTTTACAGGCATATATCCGGTAGAAGCAACAAACTCAAGGTTGCGTTCGCTTTCGGTGAGCCAACGGGCAAATACGGCAGCGGCTTCCGCTTTTTGCTCGGTAGTTTTATATGCACAAAGACCAACGCCTGCCTGCGTTACAAGCAGATCCTCTCCCTCGGTCTTCGGAAGCGGGAGAACCTGCAGGTTCATCGGCTCG
>JAFQQF010000033.1 GCA_017411385.1 Ruminococcus sp. | reverse complement strand
GGTGTTGCAGGTGGCATAATGCCGTTGAAAACAATAAAAACAACACGTTACTAAGATGAAAAGCACCCAAGAGGATTCTACACAACATTCACAAAAAGGCAAGCCTCTAAATTTGACAGAGCGAAAGCAAATAGAGAGATGGCTCAAAGAAAAAGTAAGCGTGCAAAATATAGCGCTGAATTGCAAGACCAAATGCGACAATAGGAGTTTTTTCTTCTGATTAAGCAGCAAATTTGATAAAATGAAGGTTTTCGATGCGTGCCTTTGTGCGTGCAGCTTGTCCGTTGAAGATACGACGTGGATAACGGTTCATCCATTCGGCCATACTGTTGATATCGTTTTGAGTAAGCGTATCGAAAGTTGTTTTCTTGGGTAATATGCGCCTGATGAAACGGTTTGCATTCTCGTTGCTTCCTCGTTCAAATGATGAAAATGGATGAGCGTAATAAAGTTTGGTTCTGTTGGTCTTATTGAATAACGACTTCTCCAGGGATTGGGAATCAAGAAATTCGGAACCATTATCGCAAGTGATGCTTTTGAATGTTTCTCTGAACAACCTTGCTCCATACTGTCGCTCCATCTTGTTAAGTGCTTGGATAACGCTTTTCTGACTCTTATCTTTCAACAAAACAATGTATTCATAGCGAGTTTTGCGTTCCGTAAGCACCAGAAGAACCTTTTTGCCCCCCTTTGCACCTACAACCAGATCCATTTCCCAATGCCCGTCTTCATTCCTCTCGTTTATTTCAGGCGGACGCTTCTCTATACTATCGCCCTTAACATTGTTGTGTGCCAACCTCGCAGAGCTTGATTTGCTGCCTTTTTTCTTTTGTTTTTCATGGGAAGCTGCTCACATGTTATGGGATAGCTATATTGATGAATGTAGTTGAAAATGCTTCGAGAAGAGAAATTGATGTTGAGTTTTTCTCTCCGTGCCACCTCAACAGCCGCATAAGGAGATAATTTATTGACTGTCATGAGCTCTCATAATCTTTTAGCTTCTTTTGAATCCCACGAAAGTTTCAGGTAAGGCCCCCCGGCACCACTATTGCGTGTATAGTCATCCTGAGCGCGTTGTGCCCGATAGACCGAAAACTCAGACAAGTCGCTTCTTTTGTTTATGACGGTTCCTCTTTTAAGTTCCCGGTATATGGTGGAGCGGTGACGCTGCAGAAGCATCGCAATTTCAGCAACGGACACACCTTTAAGCCTCCAATGTTCAATTTGCTGACGCTCTGATTCATTTATGTGCTTGCTTTTTCTAGAGGGAGCAATACAATCTTCCTGAGTGCTTTTCATCATCGTTAAGTGTTGTTTGTAGTTAAGTTTCACAGGTATTATGCCTCCTACAACACCGAAAAGCACCTCTTTTTTGTTTCATCGCGGCATACGGGGAAGGACTCATTACCGGACTTCTCCCGCACCCCCATCCGGGCTAGGGCAGTTTGGGCACCATTAGTGACTGTTTGGGGAGCTTTCCGGTCGTATTGCCTCAAAAAAAACAGTCACCGAAAAGTGGATGCCTCAAAATTGCGGTCACCGAAATTTTAGCGGATAATTGACTAAAAAACAAGGCAAATCCACCATTTTTCTGCCCCAAAATGACAGCGAGCGTAGCGAGT
>JAFQQF010000032.1 GCA_017411385.1 Ruminococcus sp. | reverse complement strand
CAACCGCTTGAAGATCCGAACGAAGAATGAACGGCCGATTAAACGATAGGGTGTTCAAGTGTTGCGAAACAGTTGTTGAACATTTTATTGTAATGGATGAAGTAAAAAAGAATTCCGAGATCTACGCCGATGAACATGATTTGGCGGTGGCAATCCTTGCATCCTGCATTATTGAGTGCATAAGAAAGAAGATTCAGAATTTTAATCACGATGTAGCAAGAGGATTACTGTATTGCGCTCTTTCGCAGCTAACCTGCGCTGAAGAGACGTCTGAAGCTGATTTCAATAAGTATGCTTCAATGCTTGTTGATGTGTATGAAGCAGGAATGCGGGAAATCGGTTGATAAAATAATACAACTAAATACTTATGATATGTGAACAGACTCACTTTTTGATTGCGGTTATATCATTCGATCAGTAGGAGGTCTGTATTTTTTTATCCTTTTTTCAGGAAAAGCCGGAGGTGAGTGAAGTCTACAAAATTTAATAATAATGTTTTCCTAAGCAAATCCCTGAGATTTTTGAGGTGAATTATGGATATTGTTATCTATTCTTTAATGTTTTTTGCACTCACCTGTATCGGAAGTTTTATCGGTGTATGTTTTGAACGTATACCCGAAGGAGAATCGATCATAAAGGGGAGATCTCATTGTGAGAGCTGCGGAAAAACTCTAAAAGGTTACGAATTGGTTCCGATTATTAGTTATCTGTTTTTAAGAGGCAGATGCTCTAAGTGTAAAAAGAAAATACCTCTTCGTTGTCTTGGAATTGAGTTTTTTACAGCTGTCTTCGGAATTATCCCGTTGATCATGTACGGAGTAAGCGTTCAGGGCTTTGCGTATTGTGCAATAAGCTGTATTTTGTTTGAAATTGCCCTTTTGGACTTCAAAACAATGGAAATATCCGATTTTGCGAGTCTCTTAATTGGACTCATCGGTATTGCCATGATGATTTACCAGGGTAGTTATCTTTCATCGCTGATTGGGGCTGTATGCGTCAGCATTCCGTTCCTGGTCTTCGCACTTTGCGGTGTGATGGGCTACGGCGATGTTAAGTTAATGGCTGCAGTCGGTGTTCTACTTGGAATAAAAGGTGTTTTGTTCGCCGCGTTTGCCGGTATTGTGATCGGTTGCTTTGCGGCGATAATCTTGAAATTCAAAAAAACCCACGATTGGAAGAGCGAAATTGCGTTTGGACCGTATCTTTGCATCGGAAGTTATTTGTCGATGCTCATAGGCCCTACGTGTGTTGACCTTTACCTATCAATATTAAAGTAACAAGGAGAATCATCGACATGAGATTTTTTAAATCCACCCCTAAAAGTAAGAAAAGTAATTCTAAGCGCAAGGGTTTTACCCTTGTGGAACTCTTGGTTGTAATCGGTATCCTCGCGGTGCTCGCCGCAGTTGCCATCCCCAGCGTTGCCGGCCTTATCGAAAAGGGTAACGTGTCCACCGACACCCAGAACGCAGCAGAGATGACCAACGCAGTTACCCGTTGGGTAAGTGAGTACGAGCTTTATATCGCTGAGGTTAACTCCGGTACCGTTGACGACGACGATCCCGTTGCCGGCCGTGTTTCCAACACAATCACGACCGTAGATGCGGACTTTGACGCAACTGACCGTGAAGTTGTTAAGCTCTTCGAAAAGGGCGTAGACGGCACTGTTGAAAGTGCTACTGTCGGCAGTATCGATTATCGTACCAAGTATCCTACCAGTGAGGCTATGGTTAAGGCCGTTATTTCCAACTACACCCAGATCAAGGGTGAGTCCTTCGAGCCTAAGCAGAAGACTATGAGCTTCTTCTATTGCCCGAGCCTCGGCGCAGTTGTATTTGCTGACAGCGAAGCTACCGTAGCTGACCTGAACGCACAGTACAAGAACGGTATTGATGCTAAGGGTAATGCCCTTGATAACAACACCGTATGGATTAACCTTACCACTGACACTGCTAATGACAAAGTAGGCAGCGGTTCCTAAATCTTAAGCAGCGACACCGCTGCAGCCAAATATATTCAGGAGTCTTCGGGAGCGTTGTGCTCCCGAAGATAGCCTGATTTTCGCGGAGGACATATGAAAAAAGGTTTTACTTTAGTCGAACTTCTGTGTGTTCTCGGTATAGTGGCCATTTTATCGACAATATCGGTCCCCGTGCTGAAAAGAGCAGATGAAAACAGCCGTGACAAAGCCGATAACGCCATGATTTTGGTCTATACCCAGGCAATTGAAAGTTACAGACTGAATGATTATGGTGCTTTTGCTCGAGTGCCAAATAAAAGAGTCACCTTTGAAGAAAACGGAAGGGTAAAAATCAACTCAGAACTAAATATGAGCAGTGATGAGATTGCCGCGCTTTCGAATTCCGGTAAGGGTATTTATCCGCAGACTAAAGCAGAATGTCTTGCGGTTATTAAACTCTACACAGGTGATTCAAACGCGGTTACTGTGCCGTCAAAAGGAAGCTCATACGACTATTACTATAACAGAATCACCGGGGAAATCAGTGTTTTGAGAGAACAAGATATCCCGGCAGGTCTCAGAAGCAACTATATTGCTCTATCAGGAGGTTGATCCTATGAAAAAGGGAGCAGTATTGATTGAGGTTTTGGTTGCACT
>JAFQQF010000027.1 GCA_017411385.1 Ruminococcus sp. | reverse complement strand
GCTGTGCCACTTCCAAGCGGTTTCGATTATTGTCTTTAAATTGTCAAATTCGGGCTTCCAACCAAGAACCATCTTTGCCTTTGCACTTGACGCAATCAGTGTAGCCGGGTCACCTGCACGGCGGCCTTCATACACAACCTTTATGTTTTTGCCTGTGACCTCTTTAGCGGTTTCAATTACTTCGTTAACGGAGAAGCCTACGCCGTTACCAAGATTAAAGATGTCGCTTTCACCGCCATTAAGGAGATACTTAACTGCAAGGATGTGAGCCTGAGCCAAATCTGTTACGTGAATATAATCTCTTATACATGTGCCATCAGGTGTGTCGTAGTCTGTACCGAAAACGCTTATGTGATCTCTTGTACCGTTTGCCGCCTGTAAGATAATGGGAATCAGGTGTGATTCGGGGTTGTGAGCCTCACCGATATTGCCGCTTATGTGAGCACCGCAGGCGTTGAAGTAACGAAGTGAAACATACTTGATATCGTGCGCAACCTCTGTCCAGTAGAACATTCTCTCCATTGCTCTTTTTGTTTCACCGTAACAGTTGGTGGGGTTAGTGGGGTCACGCTCTAAAATCGGTGTGTGTACAGGCTCGCCGTAGGTTGCCGCTGTGGAGGAAAATACAATGTTTTTGATACCGTGTGCCACCAAGGACTCTAAGAGCACCTTTGTGCCGTATACATTGTTGTCGTAATACTTGAGGGGGTTCTTCATACTCTCTCCCACCAAGGAGTTAGCTGCAAAATGAATAACCGCGTCGATGTCTTTTTCACTGTCAAGAGCAAAATCAATTTCCGCTCTGTTTCTCAAGTCGCCCTTGTAAAGCTTTGCGTCTTTGTGTACTGCCTCGGGGTAACCTGTTTCGAAGTTATCGAAAACCACAACCTCGTGACCTTCTTCGATAAGCTTATATACTGTATGGGAGCCGATGTAACCTGCTCCGCCAAGAACAAGAACCTTCATATTTATCTCTCCTTAAATAACCTTGATACTGCCGTGTTTTCTGATTTTAAGCACGTGGCAGGAATTTTCACCGAATACTGCGTCAATAAAGCCTTTGTAGTTCTCAACGTAATCGTTGTGAACAAATGCCTGAATAGTACCTGCGAAGCCTCCGCCGTGAACTCTGCATACGCCGTGGTCCAGAAGAAGTCCGCCGCTGAGTGCTAATGCAACGGAAACATTCTGATGTTGAACATCTCTGTTGGTATATACATTCTGTAAATACTTGAAAGAGGAGTTACCTGACTTCTTGATAATATAAAGGAAAGTATCGAAGTCGTCCTTCTTCAGAGCATTTACTGCATTTTCTACATTGAGTTCTTCCTTAAAGAAGTGGAATGCTCGAAGGGTTGCTCTGTCGCCTGCAACCTTTCTAATCTGTGCAAGGTGAAGATAGAACTGAGTAGCATCGCAATCTCTTAAAACCTCTTTGCCGAAGTAATTGGCTACCTTCTTCATCTCCAGGGGAATCATTGCGTAATCATCTGTAAGGTCAACATGAGAACCTTTTGTATCTACTATGCAAAGACTGTAGTTGTACTTTTCAAAATCAACTTCAATCTTATTTACAATAGGCTTTTCGGGATTTTTGAAATCCACGTTTATCATACCGCCTACTGAACAAGCCATCTGATCCATCAAACCACAAGGCTTTTTGAAGTAAACATTCTCAGCAAACTGAGAAATCTGAGCAATGGTAATGGCGTCAATCTTCATATCATTGAAAAGTCCGGAAACTATTGTGCCGATTACATTTTCAAACGCCGCAGATGAAGAAAGGCCTGAGCCCACAAGAACATCGCTTGTAGTGTAAGCATTGAAACCACCCAGCTTATAGCCTCTGTCTTTAAGTCCCTTAAGCACTCCGCGAACCAGGCTCTCTGTATTGCCTGCTTCGTTTTCTCTGATATCCAAATCGTTGATATCAACGGTTATCATATCGAAACCGCTTGACACAACCTTTACTATATTGCTGTTGTTTCTGGCGGTTACCGCGATAATGTCAAGGTTAACAGATGTTGCAAGCACCTTGCCGTGCTGATGGTCTGTGTGGTTACCGCAAACCTCGCTTCTGCCGGGAGCACTGAAAATACTTATTTCATCCTGACAGAAAAGAATTTCGTATTCCTTAATAGCTTTGATGTATCTTTC
>JAFQQF010000031.1 GCA_017411385.1 Ruminococcus sp. | reverse complement strand
ACAGCCTTGAAAGTTCCCATATTTTTACCGCTTGAAAAAACATAGGCACCCTTCATTTCGGAGTTGATTTTTATTACCGTTCTTGCAACATATTCTTTTTCATCAAGCTGCAGGGAGGCAAGCATGGATTTAAGAGGGGCAAGAAAATATCTCCAGATAACGGGTTCATCCGTAATTGCAGGAATTTTTCTTGTAGGAAGAATTTCGGATTTTACAATTTCAAACCGTTCCTTTAAAAACCGTTCGCAGTCTTTCCTTGCTTCACGGTTGTCAAAAAACATATGTAAAGCATAAAAATCCTTATATTCGGGATAGATTCCGTAAGCCGCAAAACCGCCGCCAAGTCCGTTGGAACGGTCATGCATCGGTTTCATGGCTTCGGTTATCATTTCACCGCTCATCTTTTTTCCTTCTTTAGATATAACTGCGGCAATGGCACAGCCTGAAGGTATTCTCACTTGACCTTCCTTAATCATATTGATTCTTCCTTTCGGGATAATAAAAAAAGCGTTCATTTCAGCCCGGACATCTGTCCGAATTGAAATGAACGCCTTTGCTCATTTGCAAGAAGTATATACCAAATCCTTCAAATTGTCAAGCATAAAATGAAATTTCACGACAAAAATGAAATTTTCTCAAAAAAAGTTGCAAAAATATGCTTGACAAACAAATTTTGATGGTGTATAATGCGACTCATAAAGGCAAAGGCGTCTTTAAGGGTTAATCCCCTTAGAGACGCCTTTTTTCTGTTTAAAGGAGGAAATATCAATGTCATATGTTGATGAAGTAATTGAACAGGTTATAAAACAAAATCCTGCAGAACCCGAATTTCATCAGGCTGTCAGAGAGGTGCTTGAATCTCTCCGTGTTGTTGTTGATGCAAATGAAGCACAGTTCAGAAGAGATGCCCTTCTTGAAAGACTGGTTAACCCTGAACGTCAGATTAAATTCAGAGTTCCCTGGATAGATGATAACGGAAATGCTCATGTAAATACCGGTTACAGAGTTCAGTTCAACAGTGCAATCGGACCGTATAAGGGAGGTCTAAGACTTCATCCGTCGGTTAATTTAGGTATTATAAAATTTCTTGGCTTTGAGCAGATTTTTAAAAACTCTCTTACCGGACTTCCGATCGGCGGCGGTAAAGGCGGCTCGGATTTTGACCCCAAAGGCAAATCAGACAGAGAGATTATGGCTTTCTGCCAGAGCTTTATGACAGAGCTTTGCAAACACATAGGTGCATATACCGATATTCCCGCAGGCGACATCGGAACGGGAGCAAGAGAAATCGGTTATATGTTCGGTCAGTATAAAAGAGTACGCAGTCTTTTTGAAGGTGTTCTCACCGGTAAAGGCTTAACTTACGGCGGCTCGCTTGCAAGAACCGAAGCTACGGGCTACGGACTTCTCTATATAACCGAAGAAATGCTTAAATGCAACGGCGAAGATATAAAGGGTAAAACTATTGTTGTTTCGGGTTCGGGTAATGTCGCAATCTATGCGATTGAAAAAGCGCATCAGCTCGGTGCAAAGGTTGTTACTGCTTCCGATTCAACAGGCTGGGTTTATGACCCTGAAGGTATTGACATTGCAGCGCTTAAAGAAATCAAAGAAGTCAACCGTGCAAGGCTTACCGAATATAAGAAATACAGACCGAATTCTGAATATCATGAAGGCAAGGGAGTATGGAGCATCAAAGCGGATATTGCTCTTCCCTGTGCAACTCAGAATGAGCTTGATCTTGAGGATGCAAAAGCACTTGTTGCAAACGGTGTTATTGCAGTTTGCGAGGGAGCAAATATGCCTGCAACGCTTGAAGCAACCGAGTATCTTCAGAAAAACGGAGTTTATTTTGTTCCTGGCAAAGCTGCAAATGCAGGCGGTGTTGCAACATCAGCTCTTGAAATGTCACAGAACAGCGAAAGACTCAGCTGGTCGTTTGAAGAGGTTGACGATAAACTTCAGCACATTATGAAGGATATTTTCCACAACCTTGATGCTGCTGCAAAAAAATATGGGTTTGACGGTAACTATGTTGTCGGTGCAAATATTGCAGGCTTTGAAAAGGTTGTTGATGCAATGAATTCTCAGGGCATCGTTTAATTTATAGAAGGATATTAATATAAAGGCAAGGGCGTCTTTGATGTTTACCATCGAAGGCGCCTTTGCTTCTTTTTCAGGAGGTTTTATTATGAAAACAGTATCGGATTATTTTGGTTGTCTTGTTTTTGATGACAGAGTTATGAAAGCAACACTTTCATCAAAGGTCTATAATTCATTGAAAAAGACTATTGATGAGGGTGCACAGCTTGATATCGGTGTTGCAAATGCAGTTGCAGACGCAATGAAAGATTGGGCGGTTGCAAACGGTGCAACCCACTACACACATTGGTTTCAACCTCTTACGGGCATTACTGCCGAAAAGCATGACAGCTTTATTTCACCGTCACCCGACGGCGGAGTAATAATGGAGTTTTCGGGCAAGGAGCTCATAAAAGGCGAACCTGATGCATCGTCATTTCCGTCGGGAGGTCTGCGAGCAACCTTTGAAGCCAGAGGATATACCGCATGGGATCCCACATCATATGCATTTATCAAAGGAAAAACACTTTGTATTCCCACTGCATTCTGCTCTTATGGCGGTGAGGCACTTGATAAAAAGACTCCGCTTCTGCGCTCAATGGAAGCACTCAATAAGCAGGCACTCCGTATTCTCCGCCTTTTCGGCAATGACACTGTAAAATGTGTACGCACTTCGGTAGGACCCGAGCAGGAATATTTCCTTGTTGACAAGGAAATGTATGAAAAGAGAAGGGATCTTCGTTTTACGGGAAGAACTCTTTTCGGAGCAAAGCCTCCCAAGGGTCAGGAAATGGATGACCATTATTTCGGAGTAATTAAGCCCAGAGTTGCAGCATATATGGAAGAGCTTAATGATGAACTTTGGAAACTCGGCATTCTTGCAAAAACAGAACATAACGAGGTTGCTCCTGCTCAGCATGAGCTGGCACCTATTTATACAACCACAAATATCGCAACCGACCATAATCAGCTGACTATGGAAATTATGCAGAAGGTCGCGGCAAAGCACGGACTTGTCTGTCTGCTTCATGAAAAGCCTTTTGCAGGCGTAAACGGCAGCGGCAAGCACAACAACTGGTCACTCGCAACCGATGCAGGTGTTAACCTTCTTTCTCCGGGTGAAACACCTTATGAAAATGCACAGTTTCTTCTTTTCCTCTGTGCGGTAATCAAAGCGGTTGACGATTATCAGGATTTACTTCGTATCTCTGTTGCAACGGCGGGCAACGATCACCGATTAGGTGCAAATGAGGCGCCACCCGCAGTTGTATCTATATTCCTTGGCGATGAATTATCTGCTATTCTTGATGCCATTGAGGCTGACACTCCTTACAATGCCGCAGAAAAAACGCAGATGAAGCTGGGCGTTGACGTTCTCCCGAAGTTCAACAGAGATACTACCGACAGAAACCGTACCTCTCCGTTTGCGTTCACGGGCAATAAATTTGAATTCCGTATGCTCGGTTCATCAAACAGCATTGCATGTGCAAATATTATGCTTAACACCGCAGTTGCGGAGAGCCTTAAGGTTTATGCCGACAGACTTGAGGAAGCGACCGATTTTGAAAACGCTCTTCACGAAATGATTCGCAAAACAATCAAAGACCATAAAAATATTATTTTCAACGGTAACGGCTATGATGATGCGTGGATTAAAGAAGCTACCGAAAACAGAGGTCTTCTGAACTACCGTACAACTCCCGACTGCGTGCCTCATCTTCTTGATAAAAAGAATGTTCAGATGCTTACCTCTCACGGTGTTTTCTCCGAAGCAGAGCTTAACTCCCGCTATGAGATTACTCTTGAAAACTACTGTAAGACGGTTGTTATTGAAGCAAATACCATGGCGGATATGGCAAAAACAGAAATTGCTCCTGCAGTTGAAGCTTATGCTGCAGAGCTTGCAAAATCTGCTGCGGCAAAGAAGGCTCTTGATGAAAGCGTTGCCTGCAGCTATGAATGCGGTCTTGTTAAAAAGCTTTCGGCACTGACCGACAGAATAGCAGAAAAGGCGGATGAGCTTGAGGATGCTCTGGTTGTTCTTCATAAAGCCGAAAACATAGGTGAAGAAGCAAACACAATCCGTGATTCGGTTCTCGTCAGAATGTGTGAGCTCAGAGTAGCTTGTGATGAAGCAGAAAAAATAACAGCTAAAAAGTATTGGCCGTTCCCGACTTACGGCGACCTTCTTTTCGGCGTGAAGTAAAAAGGAAGGGAATGATTTTTATGACATACAGTGCGGTTAATACAATATGGGTACTTATCGGCGCAGCTCTTGTATTTTTTATGCAGGCAGGTTTTTCAATGTGTGAAGCCGGTTTCACGAGAGCAAAGAACACAGGCAACATACTGATGAAAAATCTTATGGATTTTTGTATAGGAACGCCTGCTTTTTGGCTTGTCGGCTTCGGAATTATGTTTGGAAGCGGTTCAGCTTTGTTCGGCAGAATAGACCCTCTTATTCTGGGTGATTACAGCAATATATTACCTGAAGGCGTACCGCTTTGGGCTTTTGCGATATTTCAGACGGTTTTCTGTGCTACTTCGGCAACGATTGTTTCGGGAGCCATGGCTGAAAGGACAAAATTCAGCGCATATTGTATTTATTCGGCAGCAATTTCTCTCATTATCTATCCTGTTTCAGGACATTGGATTTGGGGTGGCGGATGGCTTAGTGAACTTGGATTCCACGATTTTGCCGGTTCAACAGCGGTTCATATGGTAGGCGGAGTTTGTGCTCTTATCGGTGCAAAAATTCTCGGACCCCGCATAGGAAAATACGATAAAAACGGCAAGCCTCGTGCAATTCTCGGACATAATCTGACTTTTGCGGCTCTCGGTGTATTTATTCTATGGTTCTGCTGGTTTGGCTTCAACGGTGCTTCAACTTTAGGCATGGACAGCGACGAGCTTGTTGAAAGCGCAGGTCTTGTGTTCTTCAATACAAATCTTGCGGCTGCAGTTGCCTGCTGCATAACACTCATCGTAACCTGGATTCGCTATAAGAAGCCCGATGTTTCAATGACATACAACGCAGCTCTTGCAGGTCTTGTCGGAATAACGGCCGGATGTGATGCGGTAAGTCCCGTAGGTGCAGCGATAATCGGACTTATCTGTGGTGTTACAGTTGTTTTTGCGGTTGAATTTTTTGATAAAATCGCAAAAATTGATGACCCCGTCGGAGCGGTTTCCGTGCACTGTGTTTGCGGTGCACTCGGAACAATTCTTACCGGATTTTTCGCAACCGGTGTTTCAACCGAAAAAGGCTTGTTTTATGGCGGCGGTCTGCATTTTCTCGGAGTTCAGTCTTTAGGCGTGGTTTCGGTTGCAGGTTACGTTGCGGTTGTGATTACCGTTGTTTTTCTTGCTATCAAGCATACGATAGGACTTCGTGCAGAGCCTGAAGACGAGCTTGCAGGTCTTGATGTTTCGGAACATGGTTTACTCACCGCTTATGCCGGCTTTGCAATGCTTCCTGACACGACGGTTGCTGATGAAGATAAGCCGATTGAGGTTACAGGCGATGTCCCCGTTGCAGAGGCGATACCCGTAAAAAAGATTCCAACCTTTGATAACAGTATCCCTAAAATGACGAAAGTGGAAATTATATGCAAAGAATCAAGGTTTGAAGCTCTTAAAACCGCAATGATGAACATAGGTATTACAGGTATGACGGTATCTCATGTTCTCGGCTGCGGTGTTCAGAAGGGTAAACCCGAATACTACAGGGGTGTTCAGGTTGAAGCAAATCTTCTTCCAAAGGTGCAGGTTGATATTGTAGTCAGCAAGGTTCCCGTTCGTTCGGTAATTGAAACAGCAAAAAAGATTCTTTATACGGGACACATCGGAGATGGTAAGATTTTCGTTTATGATGTTGAAAATGCTGTTAAGGTCAGAACCGGAGAAGAAGGCTATGATGCACTTCAGGATGTTGAATGATAAATATAAATTTGTGAAAGGAGCATAATCTTATGCAAAAAACAGAAGTTCAATTTATTTCTCACATGACATTCACAGAGCAGACTCCGGATATGCTTCTTGAAAGAAAACAAATTGATTCGATGTACGAAAAGGCTTTTCTTTCGATAAAAGATGAAGTTTGCAGCGAATATTCTCAAAACACTACAACTTGGGATTGACCCCGCTTGATTGCAGCCAAGGCAGTTGAAAAAACTGCCTTGGCTCGTAGTGCTTTATTATTTATATAAGGATAGTGATATTATGTGTTCAATTATGAGCTGGTGCAGCAGTAAGGCAGCTGCCGATGAATTTAAAAAAGGATTTGACAAAACCATTTCAAGAGGGCCTGATGATACTAAAATAATCGATACCGGTAAGGGGATTGTAGGTTTCCACAGGCTTGCAATTATGGGCTTGCACCCCGAAGGAATGCAGCCGTTTGAGCTTGACGGAAGCTATGTTGTCTGTAACGGTGAAATCTACGGCTTTGAAAAGCTGAAAGACCGTTTAATAAAAAAAGGATATTCATTTAAAAGCGAGAGCGACTGCGAAATACTGCTTCCGCTTTATAAAGAATACGGCACAGATATGTTTGCGATGCTCGATGCTGAGTTTGCTTGTGTTATATTTGATGGGGTAAAACAGGAATACATAGCGGCAAGAGACCCTATCGGAATCAGACCGCTTTACTACGGATACGATAAAAACGGAGATATTCTTTTTGCCAGCGAAGCGAAAAACCTTGTCGGCATTGCGGATAAAATAATGCCGTTTCCTCCGGGATGCTATTATAAAAATGAAGAATTTATCTGTTACCGAGATATAGCGGCGGTCAAAAAGGTATGCAACGATGATCTTGAAACCGTTTGTAGGAACATTCACGATAAGCTTGTTGCGGGCATTGAAAAGCGACTTGTTGCCGATGCAAAGGTAGGCTTTCTTCTTTCGGGCGGACTGGACTCCTCTCTTGTATGCGCTGTAGCTGCAAAGAAAAGCAGCGAGCCCATTAAAACATTTGCAATCGGTATGAGCGAGGATGCAATTGACCTTAAATATGCAAAGCAGGTTGCGGACTATATCGGCAGCGAGCATAAGGAAATCATCATAACAAAGGATGATGTTCTTGATGCTCTTGAAGAGGTCATTTATATTCTCGGAACTTACGATATAACGACAATCAGAGCAAGCATGGGAATGTATCTTATCTGTAAGGCAATTCATGAACAGACCGATATAAGAGTTTTGCTTACGGGAGAAATTTCGGATGAGCTTTTCGGATATAAATATACCGATTTTGCCCCCGATGCTCGTGCTTTCCAAAAAGAAGCGCAAAAAAGAATCCGTGAGCTTCATATGTATGATGTTCTTCGTGCAGACAGGTGTATTTCATCAAACTCTCTTGAAGCAAGAGTACCCTTCGGTGACCTTGATTTTGTTGATTATGTTATGTCTGTTGACCCCGATAAAAAACTTAATAAATACGGAAAGGGAAAATACCTTCTCCGTCATGCTTTTGAAAGAGATTATCTTCCCGATGAAATTCTGTGGCGTGAAAAGGCTGCATTTTCGGATGCTGTAGGTCATTCAATGGTGGATTATCTTAAAGAATACGCCGAAACATGTTACACAGATGAGGAATATGAAGTGAAAAAATCAAAATATTCTCACGCACAGCCGTTTACGAAGGAATCTCTTCTTTACAGAGAGCTTTTTGAAAAATATTATCCCGATCAGGCAGAAATGATTGCAGATTTCTGGATGCCCAACAAAGAGTGGGAAGGATGCAATGTAAACGACCCGTCAGCCAGAGTTCTCTCAAACTACGGCGACAGCGGTAAATAAGAGGTGCTTTTATAATGAGTATTGAAAAAAGAATAAAAATCAAAGATTTATTTCAAAAATCCGAAGAGCAAATCGGAAAAGAAGTCACCGTAAGAGGCTGGGTAAGAAACCACCGCAAGCAGAAAAATATGGGCTTTATTGAGCTGTATGACGGCAGCTGCTTCAAATCCCTGCAGCTTGTATATTCTGCCGAGAGTGATGTCGACGGAAAAATCAAGTCAATTCGCAACGGCTCCTGCGTTGAAGCGTCAGGAACCGTAAGACAAGGCTTTCAGAATGAGACGGTTGAGCTTAATGTTTCGCAAATAGATCTTCTCGGCGACTGCCCCGAAGATTATCCTATGCAGCCGAAACGCCATTCGGTTGAATTTTTGAGAGAAAATGCTTATCTCAGACCGAGAACGAGACTTTTTCAGGCAGTATTCAGAATACGAAGCGTGGCGGCACAGGCAGTTCACCGATATTTCACCGAGCAGGGATTTCTCTATGTGCATACACCGTTGATAACGGCAAACGATGCCGAAGGTGCGGGAAACACCTTTACGGTTACTACGCTCGAAGCAAACGGTAACAAGCCCGACTATAAAAACGATTTCTTCGGACTCCATACTTCATTAGCGGTAACGGGTCAGTTGGAAGCAGAAGTGTTTGCAATGGCATTCGGAAATGTATATACATTCGGTCCCACATTCCGTGCAGAAAACTCCAACACCAAAACTCATATGGCTGAGTTCTGGATGATTGAGCCTGAAATGGCGTTCTGCGATTTGGAGCAGCTGATGGATGTTGAAGAGGATTTTCTGAAAAGTGTGCTGTCATATATCATGGAGCAGTGTGACGATGAGCTTGCGTTTCTTGAAAAATACACAAATCTTCCGCTTCGGGAAAGAATGAAAGCTGTTACCGAGTCAGAAATTGTGAGAGTTCGTCACGAAGAAGTGATCCGTATCCTTAAAGAAGCGGGAGAAAATTTTGAATTTGAGCCCGAATACGGTCAGGATATTGCCAAGGAACACGAAAAGTATCTTACGGAAAAGTATTTCAAAGCACCTGTATTTGTTTATGATTGGCCAAAGGATATTAAGGCTTTTTATATGTATCAGAATGATGACGGCAAAACCGTTGCTGCAGTTGACCTTCTTGTTCCCGGTGCGGGAGAGCTTATGGGCGGCAGTCAAAGAGAAGTGCGCTATGATTTACTTAAAAACAGAATGGATGAGCTCGGCATATCCGAAGAAAGTCTTTGGTGGTATCTGAATCTGCGCAAATACGGCGGCTGCGACCATTCAGGATTCGGCATGGGATTTGAACGGTTGCTTATGTATGTAACAGGTATGGAGAATATCCGTGATGTTATTCCATTCCACAGAACACCCGGAAGCTGTGAGTATTAAAAATAATCTTTTATCAGAGGTTGACAAATTGCCGTCTGTTGGAGTATAATATCTGCATTAAAGGCAAAGGCGTCTTTGAGTTTGATTCTCGAAGTGTCTCTGCCTTTTTTTTATCGAAAATTAAACAAGCGGATATAGGCAATGGCGTCTTGATGTTTATTCATTAAGGTGTCATTGCCTTTTTTTAATTTTGAACGGAGGTACACTGAAATGACAAAAAAAGAACAGCTTTACGAAGGAAAGGCGAAAAAAGTTTTTAAGACTGATAGCCCCGAGCTTTTGATTGTTTCCTATAAGGATGATGCAACGGCATTCAACGGTTTAAAAAAAGGAACAATCGCAGGCAAAGGCATTATCAATAACAAAATGAGCAACCTTCTTATGCAGAGGCTTGAGCGAGTTGGTATTCCCACTCATTTTGTCAAAGAACTTTCAGAAAGGGAAACTCTGGTTAAAAAGGTTTCCATTGTACCCCTTGAAGTGATTGTAAGAAATATTGCAGCAGGCTCATTCTCCAAACGCTACGGAGTGGAGGAAGGCTTTGTGTTTGAAACTCCTACCATTGAATTTTCTTATAAAAACGATGATTTGGGTGACCCTCTTATGGATGAATATCACGCAATTGCAATGAAACTTGCGACACCCGAAGAAATAGAAACAATCAAAAAATATGCCTTTGGAGTTAATGAACAGTTGAAAGCTTTCTGGACTGAATGCGGTGTTACACTTGTTGATTTCAAGCTTGAATTCGGCAGACTTGCTGACGGAACAATAGTTCTTGCCGACGAAATCAGCCCCGATACCTGCCGCTTATGGGATACCAAAACGAGAGAAAAGCTTGATAAGGACAGATTCCGCCGTGATTTGGGTGGCGTTGAAGATGCTTATGCAGAGGTCATGAAACGCCTTGAGCAGCATATATAAGGGAGGATTTGAAATGTCAAACTGTGCAATAGTCGGAATCAACTGGGGCGATGAAGGAAAAGGCAGAATGGTTGATTTGCTGACTGAAAACTATGATGTTGTAGTCCGCTATCAAGGCGGCGGGAACGCAGGACACACCGTTATCAATGAGCACGGAAAATTTGCCTTACACCTTCTTCCGTCCGGCATTTTCAGAGAAGGTGTCGTGAATATTCTCGGAAACGGCGTTGCTCTTGACCCCGAAAATCTCTGGAACGAAATGCAGGATGTTATGGAACAGGGAGTTTCGCTTACCCCCGAAAATCTCAAAATAAGCGACCGTGCATCGCTCCTGCTCCCTTGGCACCGCGATTTGGATGAGCTTGAGGAAATGAGACTCAAGGATAAAAAATATGGTTCAACAAAACAAGGAATAGCTCCGTTTTATTCCGATAAGTACCAAAAGAAAACAGTTCTTGCAGGAGAGCTTTTCTATCCTGAAGAGCTTAAAGCTCATCTCGCTGATTTGGCAGAATGGAAAAATCTCACCTTAACCGAAGTATACGGTGCAAAGCCTTATACGGAAGAAATGCTTGATGAGTGGCTTTCTGACTATTGCGAAAAAATCAAGCCTTTTGTGTGTGATACAGGTGCATTTCTGAAAGAAGCACAGGCAAGCGGTAAAAGCATTCTTTTTGAAGCTCAACTCGGTTCTCTGCGAGACCTTGATTACGGAATTTACCCCTACACAACATCGTCAAACACTACGGCGGCATACGCACCCATCGGTTCGGGCTTGCCGTCGGCAAAAATCAACGATGTTGTGGGTGTTGTAAAGGCATACTCAACCTGTGTTGGTGAAGGTCCTTTTGTATGCGAGATGTTTGGCGATGAAGCGGAAGAGCTTCGCAAAGCAGGGTTTGAATACGGTGCCAAAACCGGCAGACCGAGAAGAGTCGGCCCCATTGATTTACCTGCAACAAAATACGGTGTTCAGGTACAGGGTGCAACCGAGATTGCACTTACCAAGCTTGATGTTCTGAGTTATATGGATAAAATTCCCGTTTGCACACATTACCTTGTCAGTGGCGAAAAAACAGACCGTTTCCCCTTCCCTATTGCCTTAAAATCCGCAAAGCCTGTTGTTGAATACCTTGACGGCTGGAAATGTGACGTTTCATCCGTACGCACTTGGGAAGAACTGCCGAAACAGGCACAGGAATATGTAACATTCATTGAAAAAGCCATCGGCTGTCCGATAACCTATGTTTCAGTAGGACCTGAAAGAGACAGCATAATAATAAGAAAATAAGGAGAACTCAATATGACCAATCAATACGAATCCCCCTTATCATCTCGCTACGCATCAAAATATATGCTTGAGCTTTTTT